>DWYP01000005.1 GCA_019118605.1 Candidatus Alistipes faecavium
TGACCCGCGCAACCCCGCGACGATCGCCGACAACGTGGGCGACAACGTGGGCGACGTGGCCGGCATGGGCGCCGACCTCTACGAAAGCTATTGCGGCTCGGTGCTCGCCACGGCAGCCCTCGGCGCCGCGGCCTTTGCCACGGTCGACAGCGGCGCCACGCAGCTCAAGGCCGTGCTGGCCCCGATGCTGATTGCCGCAGTGGGCATCGTGCTCTCGATCGTGGGCATCTTCCTCGTGCGCACGAAGGAGGGCGCGACGATGCGGCAGCTGCTCCGCTCGCTGAGCGTGGGCGTGAACTTCAGCTCGCTGCTGATCGCCATCGCAACCTTCGGCATCCTCTACTGGCTGGGCATCGAGAACTGGCTGGGGCTTTCGTTCTCGGTCATCACGGGCCTCGTGGCGGGCATCATCATCGGCCAGGCCACGGAGTACTACACCTCTCACTCCTACAAACCCACGCAGAAGATCGCCGAGAGCTCCCAGACGGGCCCCGCCACGGTGATCATCGCCGGTGTGGGCTCGGGCATGATCTCCACGGCGATTCCCGTCGTGACGATCGGTGCGGCGATCATCCTGGCATACCTCTGCGCCATCGGGTTCGACGTGCAGAACATGCTGGCCCCGCAGAACATGTCGCTGGGTCTCTACGGCATCGGCATCGCTTCGGTGGGTATGCTCTCGACGCTGGGCATCACGCTGGCCACCGACGCCTACGGCCCGATCGCCGACAATGCGGGCGGCAATGCCGAGATGAGCGGCCTGGGTCCCGAGGTGCGCAAGCGCACCGACGCCCTCGACGCCCTGGGCAACACGACGGCCGCCACGGGCAAGGGCTTCGCCATCGGCTCGGCGGCCCTCACGGCGCTGGCGCTGCTGGCCTCCTACATCGAGGAGATCCGCATCGGGCTGATCCACAACGGCGTGACGATGCTCGAAATGCCCGACGGGGCCATGCGCTTCGTGCAGGACGCCTCGATCCTCGACTTCATGGAGTACTACCATATCTCGCTGATGAACCCCACGGTGCTGATCGGCGTCTTCATCGGGGCGATGATGTCGTTCCTCTTCTGCGGCCTGACGATGAACGCCGTGGGCCGTGCCGCGGAGAGCATGGTGCAGGAGGTGCGGCGGCAGTTCCGCGAGATCAAGGGCATCCTCACGGGCGAGGGCACTCCCGACTATGCGCGCTGTGTGGCGATCTCGACACGCGGGGCGCAGCGTGAGATGCTCTTCCCGAGCCTGCTGGCCATCATCGTTCCGGTGGTCGTGGGACTGATCCTCGGCGTGGCCGGCGTAATGGGTCTGCTTGTCGGCGGCCTCGGTTCGGGATTCGTCCTGGCGGTCTTCATGGCCAATGCCGGAGGATCGTGGGACAACGCCAAGAAGATGGTCGAGGAGGGCAACTTCGGCGGCAAGGGCTCCGAGTGCCACCGCGCCACGGTCGTGGGCGACACGGTGGGCGACCCCTTCAAGGACACCTCGGGCCCGTCGCTCAACATCCTCATCAAGCTCATGTCGATGGTTTCGATCGTCATGGCCGGACTGACCGTTGTCTGCCACCTCTTCTGATCCTTCGTCAGAGAGGCCGAAACACGCAGGCGGGCCGCACGAAAAGGTGCGGCCCCTTTTTTTGAGCCTTGTCCGCACCGGGATCGCCCCCTCCCCGCCCGAAGGTGAAAAATTTGCTTCTCTTCGTCGGCTGTATTATCTTTGCGGACATGAAAAACATCGTTTTCGATCTGGGCGGAGTGCTTTTCGCCCGCGACAAGAACAAGTGCGAGCCGGAGCTGCTCGAATTTTTCGGATTCCTGCGTGCTCCGCAGATGCCCCGCTTCTGGGAGGAGTACGACCGCGGCACGCTGACGCTCGAGGAGGTCACGCAGACCCTCGTCGGGATGACCGGACACCCCTATGCGAAGTGCGCCGAGGTGCTGCGGCACGCCATCGACCTGCAGGAGCCGATTCCCGCCACCGAGCGCCTTGTCCGCGACCTGAAGGCCGCCGGATACCGTCTTTACGTGCTGTCGAATATGTCGCGGGAGTTCATCGACTTCCTGCGCCGCTATCCCGTCTACGGGCTTTTCGACGGAGAGGTCGTCTCGTGCGAGGAGCACACCGTGAAGCCCGAGCCGCGGATCTACGAGCTGCTGCTCGAACGCTACTCGCTGACTCCTTCCGAGACGCTCTTCATCGACGACCGCGAGGCCAACATCCTCGAGGCCGAGCGGCACGGCATCCACGGCTTCCTCTTTGCGCACCGCGATCCCGAGGGGGCATGTGCCGAGCTGCGGCGCATGCTTCTTTGAGCGCCTCCGCATCCGGCGCGACTTTCCGCACAAGGATCCGTCCGGCAGACGGGCGTCCGCAAACCCGCCGCCCGCAGGCTCCTGCAAGCGCCTCCGCCGCGCCCCGAAAACAAGGGCTGTCCCAATGACGGGACAGCCCTTTGTCGTTTCGGTGCCGCTACCAGACGGGGATTTCGTACGGATCGCTCCTTCCGACGGGCAGTCCCAGCTCCCGGTTGTATGCGGCGGCCGCCCCGGGCATGTAGACGTCGATCCCGATTGTGCGGATGATCTCCGGATTGTTGAAGACGTTCAGTATGCCGTCCTTCGCTTCGTCGGCATCGGCACAGGAACCCCACGGATTGCGCAGGGCGAAGCGCGCCCCGGCCCTGTTCCCGATGACGGCCGTCCAGGTGTGTCCGGTCGTTGTCCAGCCGTCGTCGGTGAAGTTCTCGGTGCTGAATCCTCCGGTCACGACCATTCCCTTTGCCAGGGCGTCGCGCACCACGGTTTCAAGCTGCCTTGCGGAGAGCTTCCCCGGGACGAACGAGAACCCTGCGCCGTTGCCCGTGTAGAGGGGAGCGGCGGTCGAGGCGTTCATGCCTCCGAGATTGGCTCCGCTGTCGTAGAGCGCGAAAACCGATTCCCACTTCATCATGGCCTTCTCGATGATGCTCGACCATGCCGTGACGTCGTTTTTCCCGCTTACGCCGTATTTCCAGGAGGGATTCTCCCTCCACTCCTCGGGATGCACGAGCGTTCCCTTCACCGCGACCTCCACGGGATTGCCGCGGGGGTCGAACATCTCCACGGTGTAACTGCCGTCCCCGTTTGCGTGGATGATGCTTTCGATGAATTCCGGATATTGGTAGGCCAGGGAGGCGAAGAAGGCCAGCACGCTGCAGTTTCCGATCATGTGCTGGTTCACGTCCGTGGGCATGGGGCTTCCGAAGGGGTAGAGGACGACCTCGGTCTCACCGTTCCAGTAGAGACCGTCGCCGTAGTCCGTGATGTCGGGCTCCACCTCGGGGTCTGCGAGCCTGCGGAGGATCTCCTGACTGGCCCCGGGCAGCCCCGCGTACTCCACGCCCATCGGAGTGCGGTCGCTGTACTTGAAGTTTTCGGCCAGGTAAAGGCAGTCTCCCAGGTTGCGGCATTCGTATCCGATTTCCCATTCGGCCAGCTGCGTGCAGTCGTCCCCTCCGTTGTCCTCGATATCGAGCCGATAGCTTTTGTAGTGGGCGTAGGCGCGGTAGTCGGTGTTTTCGCGGCAGTAGAACCACTTCGTCTCCCCGGGTTCGAAGCGCTGTCCGACCTCCTCGGCGAGGAGCACCCAGTTGGCATTGTCGACCGAGCCGTACAGTTTCCAGGAGCTCGGGGCGCACTCCGCGCGTTCGGAAGCCGTCAGTCCGTACCGGTTTCCGTAGGTTCCCGAATCGGGCTCCCAGAAGATCTGCACCTTGTCGTGCCGTGTCGTGAACCAGGTTGCGGGGTCGCCGTCCAGCAGCCGGGCGACATTCTCTCCCCGCG
This sequence comes from Candidatus Alistipes faecavium, assembly GCA_019118605.1. GTDB lineage: Bacteria > Bacteroidota > Bacteroidia > Bacteroidales > Rikenellaceae > Alistipes > Alistipes faecavium. The sequence continues at coordinate 3,817 of DWYP01000005.1, forward strand.
GGGAGTCGCTGTACTGCGAGCGGACGGTTCCCGAGGGCGAAAGCATGTTCGGTGTGGCCTCCACGTCGACCGAGCAGGGCTTGTCGGGGTCGAACGATCCTTGCGACATCCGCCATTCGCCGATCAGGGTGTGCTCGGCCCCGCCGTTGTCTTCGACCTCCGCCTGTAAAGGGAGTATGCCTTGTCGTTCTCGAGTGCATACTCGAGGGTCTTGTAACGCGTTTGGAAGAAGACGGCCGTCTGACGGTCGAGGAGATCCCAGATCTTCCCGTCCTCGGATCCCGACAATTTCCACGAACAGGGGTCTGCCGAGCGCAATCCGCCCCCGACGGTCAGGGAGTAGTGGTCGATGACGACGGCCTCGGCCGCCTCGAAGAGGAGGTAGAAACGGCTGTGATCTGTCCGGTATCCGGTTTCGGGATTCCCGTCGGCGATTTTGGCGATGTCCGATCCTTCGGGGTAGTCCGAATACTGGGCGGTCAATACGCCGTCGACGGGCATGTTGCTCCCGGCGCGGATCTCCGCGGAGTGGGGCAGTTCGGGATTCGGCGGTTCGGGAGCGGGCGGAATGTCCGGGCCCTGCTCTTTCGAGCATCCGTACAGCAGGAGCAGTGCGGAAACGGCGGCGAGCCGGAGCCGGGAGCGCCGGTTTGTCCCGGGAAGAGGCTTTTTCATAACGCGGTTTTTCGTCATTGTTCGGTCGTGTTACGGCCGGGGCTGGCGCCAAAGCGCTCGTATGACCGGGCTTTGCGGCGATTTGCCAAATATATGGAAAAATTCCGTATTTCTCAATCCGGCGGTGTTTTCACGGTTTCGCACCCGCAGGCCCGGGACACCGAAATCCCGGCCCGGGCCTGAAGGAACCAGGGCCCGGGCCGGGAAGTCGTTGCGGATTTACGTCCCTCCTTCTGCCTGTGCGCCGGGATCAGTTGAAGCGGTAGCGGAGGCTGAATTGCACGGAGAAGGTCGAGTTGAAGCTCGTGTAGTCCTGGAAGGAGGAGGTCACGCGGCGTCCGCTTGCCTGCTGGAAGTTGTAGACGCCCTTGTCGTACTTGAGCAGTCCGCTGTTCACCACCTGCTTGTAGAGCCCCCAGTCCTTGTTGAGCAGGTTGGCGACGTTGATGATGTCGACGCCGAATGTCAGGGTGTTGCGCTTTCCGTCGCGGGTCTTGATGTAGAAGTCCTGCGCGAACTTGAAGTCCACGCGGTGGTGCCACGGCATGAGGGCTCCGCCGCGCTCGGTGTACTTTCCCTTGCGGGTCTTGAGGTACTTGTCCTGGTTGATGAAGGCCCAGAAGTCGTCCTTCTGCTGCTCGGCCGAATAGGTCACCGTGCCGTTGCTGGAGATGTCCCCGAAGTTCCAGGCGTCGAGTTCCTCGCGCGTTGCGGGAATGTAGAGCAGGCTGTTTGCGCCGTAGTCCCCGACGATGTTGCTCGAGAAGGTGTACGAATAGCGCGAATAGGAGTATCCTCCGTCGTATCCGAGCTGCCCTCCGTCGTAGAAGAGCGCCACCGAGGTTCCGAAGTGCTTGCCGTACTCCTTGCGGAATCCGATCGAGGCGATCACGCGGTCGGGGGCGATGTATGTTCCGTATCCGAGTTCATGGTCGTTGTTGGCGCCCACCGAGTAGGTGTTGGTCTTGTATGCCGACGACACCTGGTCGCCGATTCCGTCGCCGTAGCTCTTTCCTCCGGAGTGGGTGTACGCCACGGCCAGGTCGAGTCCGAATGCGAAGCTCTTTCGCAGCTGGGCCGAAACCGAATAGTAGTAGGCCCCGTTCCCGGCGTTGCGGATGTAGTAGATGTTCTGGTACTTGTTGGCCCAGGTTGCGTCGCTGTACATCTGGTTCACGACCGGCCGCCGGTCGCCGGGGGCATACTCCGTGTAGGATTCTCCGTCCCAGGGCTTGTACCCGCGGTTGTCGACCACGGCGGGGTGGAAGTCGCGGCTGTAAATGCCCTCGACCGTGAGGTCGACGCCGCCGGGGAGCTTGGCGTCGAAGGCCAGCGAGCTCTTCCATACGGCGGGCATCTTGAGCTCCTTGTCGATGATCGTGGGCGACCCGGGCTCCGAGACTTCGGGCTTGAAGTCTATGTCGCTGAGGATGTCGTTGACGTTCGTCGAGAATCCCGGGGCCTTCACGCCGGCCTCATACCTGTCGTAATAATAGGTTGTCTGCCCGACTCCGGAGTTACCCACGGCCGAGACGAGCCATACGAAGGGCAGACGCCCGACGAAGTACCCCGTACCTCCGCGGAGCACGAAGCGGCGTTCTCCGGTGATGTCCCAGTTGAATCCGAGGCGAGGCGAGACGGTCAGGCGCGTGTCGGGCACCTGGGCGGTGGAGTAGTGCACGCCCCCGAAGTTCCGGGCATGGAGCTTTTCGTTGAAGTTTCCGTCGAGCGAGGGGTAGATCGGCACCTCGAAGCGCAGGCCTGCCGTGAGTTTGAAATTCCTGTGCAGGTCGAGCTCGTCCTGCACGTACGCCGAGAACTGCTGGTAATCCATCTGCGCGAGGAACTGCGAGCCGTCGGAATTGTTCGAATGGGTGATGCCGAAGGCCGAGGGGGTTGCGTTGTTGAAGAAGTCGTCCATCGAGGCGTAGACGTAGTATCCGGCCCCGGCCTGCATGTATCCGTTCGTGGCCCTGTTGTGTTCGAACTGCACGCCCGCCAGGATGTTGTTGATGCCTGCGCGGTAGTTGAACTCGTCGGTCACGACGATGGTCGAGACGCGTCGGAGGTTCCCTTCGGTGAATACTTCGGTTCCGAGCGAGGCGTAGACGTCGCCGTCCTTGAGGATGTCGACCGTGGGGAAGAGTCCTCCGTCATAGGTGCGGGGCTCGTTCTGGTAGGAGTAGGTGAAACGCAGGGCGTTGTTTCCGCGGCCCTCGAACAGGCGCGCGTTCCACTCGGCGGCCACCGACGTGAAGTCCTGCCGCTGGTAGTATCGCGAGTTCTCGAAGTAGAGCCCGTAGTTCGACGTGCGGCCGCCGTCCTTTCCGTGTCCGGGATAGATCGTGCCGGCGCTCAGGGGCGATGTCGACGACGAGGGCCCCGAGGAGTATTTGTAGTGGGTGTGCGAGACGCGGAGGTTCAGCGTGTTGTTGGCGTTGATGTTCCAGTCCATGCGGGCCATGATCTTGTAGGCCGGGGTGTTGATGTCGTAGTTGGCATAGTCCCCCGTGTCATACCCGAAGTTCCGGCGCACGAAGTCGCGGATCCGCTCCATGTCGGAGGCCAGCGGGCGGTTGTAGTCCGTTCCCGAGCCGTATTCGGTATTCTCGTCGGGGCGTGCCAGGCGTGTCGGCCCGGCGGTCACGTTGTCCTGATACTCGCCGTTCACGAAGAAGAAGAGCTTGTCCCTGACGATCGGGCCTCCGAGGGTGAATCCGTAGGTGTATTCCGAGGCCTTGCTGCGCGTGAGGTCGTAGTCTCCGACGTGAATTCCCTTGAGGTTGTTGTTTGTCAGATAGGTGTAGGCCGAACCGCGGAGCTCGTTGTCGCCCGAACGGGTCACGGCGTTGATGGCGCCACCGGTGAATCCGCTCTGGCGGACGTCGAACGGCGTGACGGCCACCGATACCTGCTCGAGTGCGTCGAGCGAGATGGGGGTTCCGCCCGCCGGGAGGTTTCCGCCGATGCCGAAGGCGTTGTTGAAGGCTGCGCCGTCGACGGTCACATACGACTGCCGGTAGTTGCCGCCGCCGACGGCGAAGCCGTTCGACGTGGTGTTCGACTGCGGGGAGAGGCGCATGACGTCGTTCATGCTGCGGCTGACCGTGGGCATGAGTTCGATGGCCTCGCGGCTGACGTTGATGACGGCTCCCGCGCGGTCGCTGTTCATCGAGCTTCCCTTCCCGTCGGCCGACACGACGACGGCCTCCATGCCGATGGCATCCTCCTCGAGCGTGGCGTTGCGGATGCTGTTTTCGGCCAGGGCGAGCTGGATTCCGGTATTTTCGACCGTCTGGTATCCGATCATCTGGAACCGCAGCGTGTAGGGGCCTCCGGGCCGCACGTTGTAGATGCGGTAGTTTCCCTTGTTATCCACGGCGGCTCCGTACTGCGTGCCCGAGGGGGTGTGGATGGCGATGACCGTAGCGCCGACGAGGGGCGCGCCGTTGCGGTCTGTCACGTTGCCGCTGATGCTCGAGGTTGTCACCTGTGCCGAGGCGGCCGCGCAGGCGAGAGCCAGCAGGATGAGAAGGAAAAATCTCTTCATAAGCAGTGATTTTGTTGTTGAATGATATTTGGGGTGTTGAATCGTTTTGTCATACGCCGGAGCGCTGCGGGGTCGTGTGCGGTGCCTTAACGGACAAGGGACACTCCCCGGGCGGGGAATATCCCTTGTTCACGTATTCCATGGGTGAAGATATGCGATGTATCGACACGATCCGGAACATCCTTCAAACAGAAGTTTTATTCAATCGGGACAAAAATAAATCAAAAAATTTGTTTTTCCAATGTTCCGAAACGATTTATTTTTTATTCTCGGCGGTTTGTCCGGACGGGGAGATGTCCGCGCGGCGACGTCAGAGGATCGGATGCGCGTTGTGTCCCGAATGGTCCGGGAAGGGATGCTTCCGGGCCGAAAAGGGCGCTTTCGGCGGCGGCGACGTAAAAAAGTGGCCGAAAAGCTTGGAAATTAGCAGGTATTTCGTACCTTTGTTATTTGAATAACACAACCGAAGTTTCAAACCGAAAGCAGAAAAACCCTTTAATTCAATAAAAAGACAATGGCAAAGACTCTCAAAATCCGAGACCTGACGTTGCGAGACGGACAACAGTCGTCCTTCGCGACGCGTATGAACCAGGCGCAGGTCGACCGCTGCCTGCCGTTCTACAAAGATGCCAATTTCTATGCGATGGAGGTGTGGGGCGGAGCCGTGCCCGACTCCGTGATGCGCTACCTGAACGAAAATCCCTGGACACGTCTGGAAACCATCCATAAGGCCGTCGGCGACGTCTCGAAACTCACGGCGCTCTCTCGGGGCCGCAACCTGTTCGGATATTCGCCCTATACGGACGAGATCATCGACGGATTCTGCCGCAACGCCATCGAGAGCGGCCTGGGGATCATGCGCATTTTCGACGCGCTGAACGACGTGGACAACGTGAAGTCGACGGTCAAATACGTCAAGCAGTACGGCGGGATCGCCGACTGCGCGGTATGCTACACCGTAGACCCGAAATACCCGGAGCTGAGCTTCTGGGACAAGCTCAAGGGCAAGAAGAACCCCGCGCCGGTCTTCACCGACGCCTACTTCCTCGACAAGGCGAAGCAGATGGCGGCCCTGGGTGCCGACATGATCACCATCAAGGACATGTCGGGGCTGATCCCGCCCCACCGCGTGGCTACGCTTGTCAAGCTGCTGAAGTCGAACCTCTCGATCCCGGTCGACTTCCATACCCACTGCACCCCCGGCTACGGACTTGCCTCGGTGCTCGCGGCCATCGTTGCCGGCGTCGACATCGTGGACACGAACTGCTGGTACTTCGCCGAAGGAACGGGAGCCCCGGCCATCGAGCTGATCCATGTCTTCTGCAAGAAGCTCGGCATCGAGACGGGCGTGAACATGGAGGCCGTCGCGAAGATCAACACGCAGCTGCGTGAGATCCGCAAGGAGCTCAACCAGTCGGTCTTCGGGGTGGAGAAACCCGAGCCGAAGCCGTTCAACCCGCTTACCGACACGCTACCCGCCGAGATCGACGCGCTGTTCGACCAGGCGATCGCCGCGGCGCGCCGCGACGACGAGGCCGTCACGATCGACACGTGCCGCAGGATCGAGGCCTGGTTCGGCTTCCCGGCCCCGAACGAGCTGGTGCAGAAGGCCGAAATCCCCGGCGGCATGTACTCCAACATGGTGGCGCAGCTCAAGCAGCTCAAGGCCGAGGATATCCTTCCGCGCGCCATGGAGCTGATTCCCTCGGTGCGCCTGGCCGCGGGACTTCCGCCCCTCGTTACTCCTACGTCGCAGATCGTCGGGGCCCAGGCCGTGAACTGCGCCCTCGACGAGAAGGCCGGACGCCCGATGTACAGCAACAAGTCGTCGCAGTTCGTGGGCCTCGTGAAGGGCGAATACGGCAAGACGCCCGTGCGGATCGACCCGGAGTTCCGCTTCAAGATCTGCGGTGTGCGTGAGGAGACGCCCTACGACACCTCGAAATACACGATGCAGCCCAATCCCGAGCTTCCGGAGGCCGGGGGCGTGAAGCTTGCGGCCAACGAGAAGGAGGTGCTGCTGCTCGAACTCTTCCCGGCCGTTGCGAAGACGTTCCTCACGAACGAGAAGGTCCGCGCCTACCAGGCCACGAAGGCCGAGGAGGAGGCCGTAGCCGCTGCCGCCGCTGCGGCTGCCGAGAAGCCGAAACCCGTCATCACGGGCAACGTGGTGGCTGCGCCGCTGCCGGGCCGCGTGATCGAGATCAAGGTCAAGGTCGGCGATACGATCAAGGAGGGGCAGGAGGTGCTGATCCTCGAGGCCATGAAGATGGAGAACGTCATCACGTCGGACTACGCCGGTACGGTGAAGCAGATCCTTGTCGAGACCGGGGAGAACGTTCCGACCGACGCCCCGCTGATCGAAGTGGAGTAGCTTTCCGCTCCGACGAACGAATGCTCCCGCCCGCAACGCATGAAACGTTGCGGGCGTTTTTTGCGGCCGCCGCACGGTGCCGGGGATTTTTTCTTCTCCGCGTGCGGCGTTTCACGGAGAAAAACCGCTATCTTTAAGGCTCCAAACAACCCGTATTTCTCAACAATGAAACCTCTCCAACTCCTGCTCGGCGCCTCGGCGCTTCTTTCCCTGATGACGGCCCCGACGGCTGCGGCGCGCCCGCAGTCCGCAGGAGGCCCTGTCGACCTGCGGTGCGAACACCTGACCTCCCCGCTGGGAATCGACAATCCTGCGCCGCGGCTGTCGTGGCGCCTCGACACCGATCGCCAGGGCGCGCGGCAAACGGCCTATGCGCTGATTGTCGGCACCGACTCCCTGCGTGTGGCCCGGGGCCGCGCCGACGTCTGGGACTCCGGGAAGCAGCCTTCGGACGACATGCTGGTTGCCTACGCGGGCCCGGCGCTGCACCCTTATACGCGCTACTACTGGACGGTCACCGTCTGGGACGAGCGGGGACGGCGGAGCACCTCCTCCGTTGCGGCCTTCGAGACCGGGCTGATGGGAACGGCCTGGCAGGGGCGATGGATCGACGACGGACACGACACCGACTACCTTCCGGCGCCCTATTTCCGCCGGAGCTTCACGCTCGCGAAACCCGTGCGCTCGGCGCGCATCCACATCGCCGCCGCGGGGCTTTATGAACTCTATGCCAACGGCGAAAGGGTAGGCGACCACCGCCTCGATCCGATGTACACGCGCTTCGACCGCCGGAACCTCTACGTCACGTACGACGTGACGCGACAGCTGCACGAAGGTGCGAATGCCCTGGGCGTGCTGCTCGGCAACGGATGGTACAACCACCAGTCGCTGGCGGTGTGGGATTTCGACAGGGCTCCGTGGCGCAACCGCCCGGCCTTCTGCCTCGACCTGCGCATCGAATACACCGACGGCACGCAGGAGACGATCTCCTCGGGCCCCGAATGGAAAACCGCGGCGGGCCCTCTGACCTTCAACAGCATCTACACGGGCGAGCACTACGACGCCCGCCTCGACGACCCGGCCTGGTGCACGGCGTCGTTCGACGACGCGGCGTGGCAGCCCGCGCGGCTTCGCGAGGCGCCCTCGGCGCATGTCACCTCCCAGCAGGTGCGTCCGATCCGCCACGTGAAGGCGTTCCGTCCGCGGAGCGTGCGGCGCCTCGGCCCGGGCAACTACCTCTACGACTTCGGACAGAACATGTCGGGCGTCACGCGCCTGAAGGTCTCGGGCGAGGCGGGAACCCTCGTGCGGCTGATTCACGCCGAGCGGCTGCGCGCCGACGGACACGCCGACCAGTCGAACATCGACGTCTACTACCGCGGCGACCGGGAGATGGACCCCTTCCAGACTGACCTTGTGACCCTGAGCGGCCGGGACGACGAGTTCACCGCACGCTTCAACTACAAGGGCTTCCGCTACGTGGAGGTCGTGTCGGACCGCCCGCTGGAGCTCGGCGAGGAGAACCTGACGGCCTATTTCCAGCACAGCGACGTCCCTGCGCGGGGCTACATCCATGCCTCGGATTCGCTGATCGACCGCCTGTGGCGTGCGACGAACAACTCCTACCTCTCGAACCTGATGGGCTATCCTACCGACTGCCCGCAGCGGGAGAAGAACGGCTGGACGGGCGACGCACACCTGGCCATCGAGACGGCGCTCTACAATTTCGACGGCATCACGGTCTATGAGAAGTGGCTGCAGGATCACCGCGACGAACAGCGCCCCGACGGGGTGCTCCCCGACATCATTCCCACGGGTGGCTGGGGCTACGGAGGCCAGAACGGCCTGGACTGGACGAGCACCATTGCGATCATTCCGTGGAACCTCTACCTCTTCTACGGGGATCCGAAACCGCTCCGGGACTGCTACGAACACATCAAACGCTACGTCGACTACGTGGATCGCAACAGCCCCGACGGACTCTCGTCGTGGGGCCGCGGCGACTGGGTTCCCGTATCGCGGGGCTCGTCGCTCGAACTGACCTCCTCGGTCTACTTCTACGTCGACGCGACGATCCTCGCGCGTGCGGCGCGGCTTTTCGGACGGGAGGATGACGCCCGGCGCTACGAGGCCCTTGCCGCGAAGATCCGCGCGGCCATCAACCGCAAATACCTCGACGCGCAGACGGGCACCTACGCCTCCGGGACGCAGACCGAGCTCAGCGTGCCGCTGCTGTGGGGCGTTGTTCCCGAGGCGCTGCGTGCGAAGGTCGCCGACAACCTGGCGCGCAAGGTGCGCGAGGCGGACTACCACCTCGATGTGGGGGTGCTCGGGGCCAAGGCGCTGCTCAACGCCCTGAGCGAAAACGGCCATGCCGCGACGGCCTGCCGCGTGGCGGTGCAGGACACCTATCCCTCGTGGGGGTGGTGGATCGTCAACGGCGCTACGACGCTGCTCGAGAACTGGGATCTCGAGGCCACGCGCGACATTTCGGACAACCACATGATGTTCGGGGAGATCGGGGGCTGGTTCTTCAAGGGGCTGGGGGGCATCTTCCCCGATCCCGACCGTCCGGGCTTCGCGCACATCCTCCTGCGCCCGCACTTCGTGGGCCCGGAACGCTTCGAGGCGCGCTTCGACTCCCCGCGCGGGGAGATCGTCTCGAAGTGGGAGCGGCATGCCGGCCGCGTGACCTATACGGTGCGCATTCCGGCCAACGCCACCGCGACGCTCACGCTTCCCGCGACGGTTGCGGGCGAGCGTACGCGACAACTCGATGCCGGTACCTACACCTTCGAACTTCCGCTGCTGCAACCCGCCGCCCCGGCCGAATAGACGGAACAGACGGAACGGGCGAACAGTCGGAACAGACGGAACAGTCGGAACCGACCGGCAGCCCGGAGCCGCATCAACGCGAAGCGCCCGGGTCGTTTCCCTGTCCGTTGCCCGGACTGCTGTCCCGATCGTCGCTGCGCGAGAACTCCTGCAGCACGTAGGTGGTGAAGATCGGGAAGAACATCATTCCCAGCGAGGGGAGCAGCACGCTGAAGATCTTTCCGATCGGCGTGACGGGGAAGATCTCCGCGCCGACGGTCGTGACGTTCATCCATGCCCACCACAGGGCGTTCCCGAAGTTGTGGAGGTTGGGGTTGACCTGGATTTCGTAGTCGTAGAAAACCAACGCCGAGATATAGGTGAATACCGCGACGGTAAAGATGTAGGCGATGAACAGGCGCTGGATCTTGCTGTCGCTGACCAGCCACTGCACGATGAATGCCATGGCCAGAAAGGCCCGGAGCATCGGCAGCAGCCCGACGATCAGTCCCCAGTCGTGCGTCGGGCGCATGCCGCTCCATACCATGATGTTGAGCCACGGCACGGAGATCAGCAGCAGGATCAGGTTGCGCCAGAAGAAGCGCACGCGGTTATCGGCGCGGCTCAGGCGCACGACGAAGTCGCAGAGGAAGATCGAGCAGACGACGAGCTGCACGGTAAGATACATGGGCGAGAGCTGCACGTGGTCGCTTGTGATGACTTCCCACGAGATGGCCACCAGCAAGAAGGCGCCGGCGATGACCTTGACGACTCCGATCGTATTGCTGATGACGGCGAATGTTTTACGGGCCAAAGGCATGATAGGAACACTTTTTACGCGGAGGGTGCAAATCGGATGCCACAGGCCGGGAGAAAAGTTTTTTGGCTATTTTTTGGGAAAAGATTTTGGAGGTTTGGAAATTTCCACTATCTTTGCACTCGCTTTCAACAACGGCGGGATAGCTCAGCTGGTTAGAGCGCATGATTCATAATCATGAGGTCGAGAGTTCAAGTCTCTCTCCCGCTACGAAGCAAACCGGCAAGACGCTGTATAACAGGTCTTGCCGGTTTTGTTTTTGAAAATGCCCTCCGGCTTTGGCGGGATTTTGGCGGGATTAAGGCGGATGCGGCCTGCGCCTTGCCGCCGCGACACACACAAAAAAGCACCTGACGAACAGGTGCTTTCGCGTTTCGGGACGTCTCCCCGCGCGGGTCGCCGATCCTCCGGCCGGGCTCCTACTTTCCGTTCCGCTCCTTGAGCAGGTCGCGGATCTCGGTGAGCAGCTGCTCCTCCTTCGACGGGGCAGGGGGCTGCGGCGCTGCCGCGGCGTGCTTTTTCTTCATCAGACGGTTCATGAGCTTCACCATCAGGAAGACGCAGAAGGCCAGGATTGCGAAATCCACGCATTGCTGAATGAAGGCGCCGTAGTTCCAGTAAATGGGCTCCGCGGCGGCCTGCGCGGTGCCCGCACCCCCTCCTACGAGCCCTTCGACCGACTGTACGGCTCCGGAGGTCATGTCGCGGAACTTCGAGATGTCGATGCGCAGCTGTGAGAAGTCCGTGTTCCCGATCAGCGCGCCGATGGGCGGCATGAGGATGTCGTTGACCAGAGAAGAGACGATTTTCCCGAACGCGCCGCCGATGATGACGCCGACGGCCATGTCCATGACGTTGCCCTTGAGGGCGAACTCCTTGAATTCCTTGAAGAATGCCATATTTTTCGCGTGTTGAATGGTTCAGGGCAAAAATAACTCTTTTTGCGGAAACCCCCCAACCGCCGTCCTGCGCCGCCGTATCGGATTCGGACGCATAAAAAGCATGCGGGGGTCTTTCGTATCCTTATTTTTCGTATCTTTGCTTTTCAGAACCTAAACCAAACCATGCGAACATGACACCTGCAGCTGTAATCGTTACCGTTCTGGGCTATATTGCCGTACTGTTTCTCGTGGCGTGGCTCTCGGGCCGCCGGGCCGACAATGCCGGCTTCTTCACCGGCAACCGCCGCACGCCGTGGTACATGGCGGCCTTTGCGATGATCGGCGCGGCGATCTCGGGCGTGACGTTCATCTCGGTTCCGGGATCCGTGGCCGTGGATTCGTTCTCCTACATGCAGATGGTCGCCGGATTTACGGTCGGGCAGCTGCTCGTGGCCTTCCTGCTGATCCCCACGTTCTACCGCCTGAAGGTCGTCTCGCTGTACGAATACCTCGACGACCGCTTCGGGGTGCTGTCGCACCGCACGGGAGCGTGGTTCTTCTTCATTTCGAAAATCCTCGGCGCTGCGCTGCGTGTCTACGTGGTCTGCGCGGTGCTTCAGCTGCTGGTCTTCTCCCACTACGGACTGCCGTTCTGGGCCAACGCGCTCATCACGATGCTCCTCGTGTGGCTCTACACGCAGCAGGGAGGCGTGAAGTCGCTGATCTGGACCGACACGCTTAAGACGGTGTGCCTTGTGGGAAGCCTCGTGCTGTCGATCTACTTCATCATGCGCGCCCTCGGCCTCTCGGTCGGGGATACCGTGCATGAGGTCTCCGCGTCGCCGATGTCGCAGATCTTCTTCTTCGACGACCCCTCCTCGGGGCGCTATTTCTGGAAGATGTTCCTCGCGGGCATCGTGCTGCTGATCGCCATGACGGGCCTCGACCAGGACCTCATGCAGCGGAACCTGAGCTGCGCCACGCCGCGCGATTCGCAGAAGAACATCGTGCTCACGGCCGTCAGCCAGATGGTCGTGATCTTCCTGTTCCTGGTGCTCGGCGTGCTGCTGTACCTCTACGTCGACCGCACGGGCATGACGCTCCCCGAGAAGAGCGACCAGGTCTTCTCGATGGTCTCGGTCGAGGGGGGTCTTCCGCTGATTGTCGGCATCCTGTTCGTCATCGGGCTGATTTCCAGTACCTATTCGGCTGCCGGCTCGGCCCTCACGGCCCTTACGACCTCGTTCACGGTCGACATCCTCGACGGCACGAAACGCTACGGCGAGGAGCGCCTGACGCGCCTCCGCAAGGGGGTGCACATCGGCATGGCGCTGGCTATGGCGGCCGTGATCCTGGCCTTCGAGTACCTTGCCGACGACAGCGTCATCAACCTCGTCTACAAGGTTGCGAGCTACACCTATGGCCCGATTTTGGGAATGTTCGCCTTCGGCATGATGTGCCGCCGGAAGATCCGCGACCGGTGGATGCCGCTGGTTGCCGTGGCGGCTCCGGTGCTGAGCGCCCTGCTGCAGTGGTGGACGATGCATGCCTGGAACTACGAAATCGGCTTCGAACTGTTGATCTATAATGCGGGCTTCACGATGTTGGGAATGTTGTTGGTATCGAAACGCAATGACAAATAAGATTTTACTTCTGCTCATCTCGTTTTTTGCTTTAGGAAGCGCTTCGGCCGCGGAGTTCGACGCCTCCACACGTGCGGAGATTGCCCGGACGCTCTCGCGCATTGTCTCGCGGGAGATCTCGGGCGGCTACCAGAAGCCCGAACCCACCACGGTGAAGGTTCAGGCCGTCAAGGCCTCGCGCAACCGCGTGCGGATCTACGCCTCGATCGGGCTTTCGTACTACCCGTTCCGCGAGGAGAACACCGAGGCGCTGCGCGACTCGGTGCGCGCGGTGCTTCCCGCCGAATACCGCAAGGCGCGTATCGAACTCTATACCGACAACCACGAGATCTCCGAGCTGATCCCCCTGGCGTGCCGCAACCGCAAGGAGCTGGCCCGGGCGATCGAGAAGCGGCGGATCATCCCCTTCACGAACCGTTCGGAACGCCCCCTTGTCGAGCGGCTTACGACCCTTCCGACTCCGACCCGGGGACTCTCGGGACGCCATATTGCCCTGTGGCAGAGCCACGGACGTTATTTCGACCAGACGGAGAACCGCTGGCGGTGGCAGCGATCGAAACTCTGGCAGACGTGCGAAGACCTCTATACGCAGAGCTACGTGCTTCCGTACCTGGTTCCGATGCTCGAGAACGCCGGGGCGTGCGTGCTGCTTCCGCGCGAGCGCGACATCCAGAAACACGAGGTACTCTGCGACAACGACCTCCCGGGTCAATACGCCGAGACGGGGACGTGGGAGCCGGGCGGAGAGGGCTTCGCCCATGCGAAACAGGTCTACGTACAGGGTGAAAATCCCTTCCGCGACGGCACGACCCGCCGTACGCACACCGTGCAGGGCGACGCAACGGCCACGGCGACGTGGCAGGCCGACATTCCCGAGCGGGGCGAATATGCGGTCTACGTGAGCTACGAATCGACGGCCGGGAGCGCCGACGACGCGGCCTATACCGTGCGCCACGCCGGGGGCGAGAGCCGCTTTGCCGTCAACCAGACGATGGGCGGCGGGACGTGGATCTACCTCGGGCGCTTCCTCTTCGAGGCCGGGGAGCAGCCGGTTGTGAGCCTGTCGAACGCCTCGCGCCGCAGCGGCAGGGTCGTTTCGGCCGATGCCGTGAAGCTCGGCGGCGGCTACGGCAACATCGCGCGCACGCCCGACACATCGCTCCGGCGCCCGGATCAAACCTATACGGCCGAGACGAGCGGCTTCCCGCGCTTCTGCGAGGGGGCGCGCTACTGGCTCCAGTGGGCGGGCTTCGACGAGAAGGTCTACACCCCGAAGGAGGGGCTCGACGACTACAAGGACGACTACATGTCGCGCGCCCATTGGGTCAATGACCTGATGGGCGGCTCCGAACGCCTCCCTGATTCGACGGGAAAGAAAATTCCGATCGACATGGTGCTGGCGTTCCACTCCGACGCGGGGCTCCGCGAGGACGACGCGATTATCGGCACGCTGGGCATCTGCTTCACGCGTGAGAACGGCGGCCGCTTCCAGGGGGGCGCCGACCGCTACCGCTCGCGCGACCTCACGGATCTTGTGCAGACACAGGTCGTCGAGGACATCCGCCGCACGTACGAACCCGCGTGGGCGCGCCGCGGACTGTGGAACCGCTCCTATTACGAAGCGCGCGTCCCGAGCGCCCCGACGATGCTGCTCGAGCTGCTCTCGCACCAGAATTTCGCCGACATGCGCTACGGCAGCGACCCGCGGTTCAAGTTCCTCGTGAGCCGTGCGGTGTACAAAGGTATCCTGCGCTATGTCAGCTCGCAATACGGATTATCGGAAGTGACGGTTCAGCCGCTTCCCGTGGAGTCCTTTGCCGCGCGTTTCACCGCCGAAGGACGTGTCGCCCTGTCGTGGAGCCCCGTGACCGACCCGCTCGAACCCTCCGCCGCACCGAGCGGATACATGGTCTACACGCGTGTCGACGACGGAGGCTTCGACGAGGGTCGTTATGTCGACCGCCCGCAGCTGGAGGTCGACCAGCGTGCGGGACACATCTACAGCTACCGCGTGACGGCCGTGAATGCCGGGGGCGAGAGCTTCCCGAGCGAGACCCTCGCCGTGTATGCGGCCCCGGAGCCGCGGGGCGAGGTGCTGATCGTCAACGGATTCGAGCGCATTAGCGCCCCTGTGAGCCAGCGCGCGGATTCGCTCGTGGGATTCCTCACTTCGCGCGACGGGGGCGTTCCCGACCGGGTCGACATCTCCTTCATCGGGCCTCAGCGGGTCTATGACCCCGCGCAGCTGCGGTGCAATGTCGACAGCCTGGCCCTCGGGGCCTGCGACGGGGATTTCGCCACGGACGTCATCGGCGGCAACACCTTCGACTACCCGTACCTCCACGGACGCTCGGTCGCCGCGGCGGGATACTCCTTCTCTTCGGCGTCGCTGCGCGCCGTGGAGCGCGGCGAGGTGCCGCTCGGCGACTATCCGGCCGTCGACCTGATCCTCGGCAAGCAGCGCACGACAACCATCGGGCGGGGCGTTTGCGAAGCGGAGTTCGCGACTTTCTCCCCGGAGCTGCAGCGACGCCTGCGGGGATACCTTGCCGACGGCGGGGCGCTCTTCGCTTCGGGGTGTTACGTCGCCGCGGACCTCTGGGAGAACCCCGAAGGGAACGAGGGGGAAGAGGGGAACGAGGAGAATGAAGGGCGCCGCTTTGCCCGCGAGGTGCTGCACGTCGGCGACGACGGGTCGTTCCGCTCGCCGCGCGGACGCGTGCAGGTGATGGCGGCGCACCCCGACTTCTCGCGCGGCGAATACCGCTTCCATATCGGTTACGGACGCGACCATTATACCGTCGAGACGGTCAACGCGCTCACTCCGGCCGATGCCTCGGCTTTTGCCGTGATGCGCTACGCCGATGACGGACGCACGGCAGCCGTTGCGTGCGAGCGCGACGGGCGGACGCTGGTTGCGGGCTTCCCGTTCGAGTCGATCGCCAACGAGGCGCTGCGCGACCGCCTGATGCGCGACGCCCTGCGTTTCCTGCTCGGGGAGTAGACCCCGGCGGGCCCGGAGGCCGGACAGCCGGCGAACCGATATGATCCGGAACTTTAATTCATGCAAACCAATATCTTGTAAAACATGTCGTTGGAACAACAAATCTCGAAGGGTATCATGGAGGCCATGAAGGCCAAGGATCCCGTGCGCCTGAGCGCGCTGCGCAATGCGAAGAAATACATCATCGAGGCGAAGACCGCGGGCCCGGGGATCACCGAACTGCCCGATGCCGACGTGCTGAAGATCCTGACGAAACTTGCCAAGCAGGGCACCGATTCCGCTGCGATCTTCACCGAGCAGCACCGCCCCGAGCTGGCCGCCGAGGAGCTGGCGCAGGTGGCCGTCTACCAGGAATTCCTGCCCAAGCCCCTGACGGACGAGGAGCTGACCGCCGAGGTGAAGGCCATCATCGCCGAGACGGGCGCCGCCTCCGCAAAGGAGATGGGCAAGGTCATGGGCGTTGCGTCGAAGCGGCTCGTCGGACGCGTCGACGGAAAGGAACTCTCGGCGAAGGTCCGCGAACTGCTGGCTTAGGATGCACCTGCTCGAAGAGCTGCATCGCAACGTGAAGACCATTGCGATGCCTTCGGCCATGATCGTGGGTGCACTGCTGTGCCGCCCGATCGCGGCCCTCGAAGCCGCCTCGCACCAGATGATTACCCCGGCGCTGATCTTCCTGATGCTGTTTGTCACCTTCTGCCGCGTGAGCCCCAAGCAGATGAAGCCTTCGATGCTGCACGTGTGGCTGCTGGTGCTCCAGTTGGTGGGATGCGTGGGCGTGTACGCCGTGCTGCGGCCCTTCGACGCCGTCGTGGCGCAGGGTGCGATGGTCTGCGTGCTGGCTCCCGTGGCAATGGCTGCGGTGGTCATCGCCGGAATGCTCGGGGCCAACGTCGCGACGATGGCAACCTACAGCCTGATCTGCAACATGGTCATCGCATTGGTCGCCCCCGTGGTGCTGGCCTTCACCGGCACGGGTGCGTGCACCTTCTCGCAGATCCTTGCGCGCATCGCGCCGCTGCTGATCATGCCCTTTGCGGCGGCGCAGTTCGTCCGTTTCGTCTTCCCGCGGGGCGCGAAATGGGTGGGGGAGCACAGTCAGATCTCGTTCTACATGTGGCTTGTCTCGCTGATGGTAATCATCGCCCGCACGACGGCCTTCATCATCGACCTGCACGACGCCTCGTTTGCCACGGAGCTTTGGCTGGCCTTCGCCGCGCTGGTGATCTGCCTTGCGCAGTTCAAGGTCGGGCGCATGCTAGGACGCCGCTACGGGGATCCTGCGGCCGGGGGGCAGTCGCTCGGGCAGAAGAATACCGTGCTGGCTGTGTGGATGTCGCAGGCGTTCCTCGATCCGATCTCGTCGATCGCCCCGACGGCCTATATCGTCTGGCAAAACTTCGTGAATTCCTATCAGATCTACAGGAGGGACAAGGCAGTCCGGGAGGGGGCGAAATAGCCGCGTTTGGCGGGATCCTGCGTGCGGGACTTGAAAATGCCGCCCGGAATGCGTAACTTGTAGACGTAAAACCAGAAAATTTACCCCGAAACGCAAAACGAACCGAACCATGAAAACACCGAAAATCCTCTGTGCCTGCGCCCTGGCGGCGTTCGTGTGGGGCTGTGCCCCGCAGCAGCCGGCCGAATGTACGGCCGGGAGCGAAAATCCCGTGATCGAAACGATCATGGCCCGGCGGAGCATCCGCAAATACAAGGAAACGCCCGTCGAGCGCGAAAAGCTCGAGCAGATCGTCCGCTGCGGAATCAACGCCCCGAACGGTCTGAACCGCCAGCCGTGGGCCGTGCGCGTGGTGGACGACGCGGCCTACATCGACGGCATCACGGCCCTGTTCAAGGCCGCACAGCCTGCCCAGGCCGAAGACCCGTCGTTCCGGAACATGTTCCGCAACGCCCCGGCGGTGATCTTCATCGCCTCGCCTACGGACGGCTCCGGACAGGTCGACTGCGGACTGCTGGGTGGGAATATCGTCCTCGCGGCGCAATCGCTCGGACTGGGCACCTGCTGCCTGGGCGGCCCCGTCCGTTTCATGACAAGCGCCCCGGAAGCGGCTCCCTACGTAGAGCGTCTTGACCTGCCCGAAGGCTACGCGCTGCTCTATGCCATCGGCGTGGGCTATCCCGACGAGTCTCCCGAGGCCAAGCCGCGCGACGAAGGCAAGGTGAAGTTCATCGATTGATCCGCCCTCCGACGGAAACGAAATGCCCGGGGCTTCGAAAAGACCCCGGGCGTTTGGAATATGTCGGAACGAGGCGCCGGAAGCGGTCGCCGGAAATGCTCCGGTATCCCGTCCCGGACGCAAGGCGTGCGCGTCTATTTGCGGAAGATGAAGTAGACGGCCAGAATCAGGCAGAGGAATCCTGCGAGGTGGTTCCAGCGCAGCGAGTCGGAGCGCATGAACACCAGGGCGAAGATCGTGAACACCGACAACGAGACGACCTCCTGAATGACCTTGAGCTCCCAGATCGAATAGGGGCCGCCGAATTCGGCGCTTCCCAGGCGGTTTGCCGGGACCTGGAAGCAATACTCGAACAGGGCGATGAGCCAGCTCACCAGGACAATGGCCAGGAGCCCGAAACGTTGGAGATGCGACTTGAAGGCGATATGGCCGTACCACGCAAGGGTCATGAAGGCGTTCGAGATGACGAGCAGTACGACAGTGGCGAATCCGCGGTACATGGTATTCAGAGGGTTTGAGTTTGAACGGCTGCAAAAATAGGCAATTTTTCGAAACGATGTGTCGCAAGGGATATAAAAAAGCGGACGGCTGCGCATTGGTCACCGGCGCTTCGTCGGGAATCGGGCGCGAATACGCCCTGCAACTGGCCGCCGCGGGTTACGACGTGATTCTCGTGAGCAACCGCGAGGAGGAAAACCGGCAGGTTGCCGACGAGATCGCCCGGCGCTGCGGCGTTGCGGCATGGCCGCTGTATGCCGATCTGGCGGAAGAGGGCGCGGCGGAGCGGATCCATGCCGCGACGGAGGCCCGCGGATGGCAGGTCGGGGTGCTGGTCTGCAACGCCGGGATGCTCCGCTTCGGGCTGTTCACCGACGAGAATCCTGCGACGATTGCCGCGCTGGTGACCCTCCACTGCACGACCCCCGCGCAGCTCTGCCGCCTGTACGGGGCCGACATGCGCGCCCGGGGGCATGGCCGGATCCTTGTCATGTCCTCCGCGACGGCCTGGATGCCGTATCCGACGATCGCCGCCTACGCCGCCACGAAGAGCTTCCTGCGGAGCTTCGCCCGGGCGCTGCACGACGAACTCCACGATGCGGGCGTGTGCGTCACGGCCGTGTTCCCCGGGGCCGTCGACACGCCGTTCTACCGCCTCGATGCCGCATGGCGTCGGCGTCTGGTACGCTGGGGCGTGATGTCGACGCCCCGCGAGGTGGCAAAAAAAGGGCTCCGCGCCCTCTTCCGGGGCCGGAGCCGTTGTATTCCGGGTCTCTTTACGAAAACCTGTGTCTTCCTCTGCCGGCTGCTGCCGCCCGCCGTCATCCGCGCAATCCTGCGCCTGAAGGCGGTTCAGCGGCTGTTGTAACGACCCGGCGGCTGTTGTAGCGGCCCGGCGGTTGTTACGGCCGGAAGTTGTTGTAGCGGCCGGAGATTGTTATAGCAGTTGGAAGGCGCCCGCCGACCTACGCCAACAGCTCGGCGAAACGTTTCGGGTCGGCGAAGTCGGCGAACGTATCGACGATCATGTCGGCCGAGGTCTCGCGCGCGAGCTCCTCGCGCGGCAGGGTGGTCGTGAGGGCCACGACCCGCCCGGCACCCGCCCGGCGCGCCGACTCGATCCCGGCTTTTGCATCCTCGACGACAACGCACTCCGCGGGTTCGCAGCCCAGTGCCGCTGCGGCCTTGAGATAGATCTCCGGGTCGGGCTTGCAGCGCGAGACCATGTCGCCCGAGATCCGGGCGTCGAAATACTCCCGGATGCCGCATCCGTCGAGCACGAAGTCGACATTGGCCTTGCATCCCGACGACCCGACGGCGCATCGCACCCCCGCGGCCCGCAGTTGTTCGAGCAGCTCCCTGAGCCCCTCGACGGGCCGGATCTCCGGGGCGTAAATTTCCCGGTAGATGGCCTCCTTTTCGTCTGCGAGGGCGGCGAATCCCCGCTCGCGGATCACCTCCTCGGGCATCACCAGGCGCATGATGTCGTCGTTCCCCATGCCGATTCCCTGCTTCAGGCGCTCCCGCCATCCTTCCACGCCGTAGCGGCCGCAAAAAATCCCGAAAGCCCGCATGTGTGCCTCGGTGTTGTCGACGAGAGTCCCGTCCATGTCGAATAAAAGCGCTTTTTTCATCGTCCAGTTTTTTCAGCGGACGTAAAGATACGCAATTTTTCCGCAACGGCATGGAAGAAGTCCGAAGAAAAACGCTCCGCGTTCGGAGAATTTGAACTACCTTTGCCGTATCGCGCGGATCCGGGGCGTTCCGAGGTTCCCGCAGCATGCAACAGAAGGAGACATGGCACACGCGAAAATCGAGAAAACGAATGCGGCACGGCTGCTCGACCGTGCAAAAATCGCCTACGAACTGGTTCCGTACCAGGTCGACGAGGAGCATCTGGCGGCCACGCATGTCGCCGAACAGCTGGGTGAAGCGATCGAGAGCGTCTTCAAGACGCTTGTTCTGAAGGGCGACCGCACGGGATACTTCGTCTGCGTGGTTCCGGGCGACCACGAGGTCGACCTCAAGGCTGCGGCACGCGTCTCGGGCAACAAGAAGGTCGACCTGATTCCGATGAAGGAGCTGCTGCCCGTAACGGGTTATATCCGCGGGGGCTGCTCGCCGATCGGCATGCGGAAATCCTTTCCGACCTACATCCACGAATCGGTGGCCGCCCAGCCGTATATTTATATCAGCGCGGGAGTCCGGGGTCTTCAGCTGCGCATGGCGCCCTCGGATCTCATCACCTACGTCCGGGCGACGGTTGCCGACATCAGCCGCAAGGCGTAACCCGCTCGGCGGACATTTATTCCCAGAAGCCGAAGAAGTGGTGCACGGGCCCGTGGCCGTGGCCGATCTCGTACGCCGCGCCCGCCTCGATCGCCGCGGCGATGTAGGCCTTGGCCTTCGCGGCCGCCTCGTTGAGCGTGCATCCGTGTGCCAGGAAGGCCGCCAGCGCCGAGGAGAGCGTGCAGCCCGTGCCGTGGGTGTTGCGCGTTGCCAGGCGCCGCGAGCGCAGCGGGACGATCTCGTCCGTCTCGGCGTTGTAGAAGATGTCGACCAGCTCCTCGTCGACGAGGTGTCCGGCCTTCAGGAAGACCGAGACCCCCCGGCCCATGCGCGAGAGGGCCCGCGCCGCCTCGGACAGGGCCTCCTGACGCTCGATCCGCGCCCCGAGCAACAGCTCCGCCTCGGGGATGTTCGGCGTGATGATCCGCGCCGCGGGGAGCAGCTCGTCGCGTAGCGTCGCAACGGCCTCCTCCTGCAGCAGCGCGTCGCCCGACGTGGCGACCATCACCGGGTCGAGGACGATGTTGCGGATCGGATAGGTAGCCAGCGTGTCGCGCACGGCGCGGATCAGCTCCGAGGAGTGGAGCATGCCGATCTTGACGGCGTCGGCCCCGATGTCGTCCAGCACCGAGCGGATCTGCCCGGTGACGAATTCCACGGGCACGGGGTGTACGCCTGTGACGCCTACGGTGTTTTCGTCGACGACGGCCACGATGGCCGAGGTGCCGAAGCATCCGCAGGCCGAGAAGGTTTTCAGGTCGGCCTGAATGCCCGCGCCGCCGCTCGGATCGCTCCCGGCGATGGTCAGCGCGCGCTTGTAGTGTTTCTTGAGCTCCGTATTCATATCTTCCAGGTTTCCAGGTTCCAGGCGCTATCCCAGAACATCCATTCCATCCGGGTGCAGCGCACGAAAATGTCGGTCATGCGGCGGCGAATTTCTTCGCCGCCCGCCGCGGCCAGTTCGTCGCAGATCCGCGCAGCCAGTTCGGCCGAAGCGGCAAAGGCCGGGTCGGCGTAGGTCTCGATCCAGCAGCGGTAGGGGTTTTCGGCGGCACGTCCGCCGTCTCCTTGCGCCGCGCCGTCTTCGCGCCTGCCGGCTGCCGGGCTGCCGCTTTGCCGGGCGAGGATCGACTCCCCGACGCGCTGGTAGACGACGAAGCACGGCAGCAGGGCCGCGGCCTCGACCTCGACGGGCGCCGTGGCCTGCGCGTCGAGCAGCGAGGTGTAGAGCAGGCACGCGGGGCTGATCTCCTCCGGATCGGGACGCGCGCCTTCGAGGAATGTCTCGTGCAGGGCCCGTTCGACCGCGATGCCGTCGAGTGCGAAGCGCAGGAACGCCTCGGTGTGCTCCCGGCGCGTGAGGCGTGCGGCGACGTGCGCCAGCCGCCGGGCGTAGCCCTCCAGATAGAGGGCATCCTGGCGGATGTAGAAGCGGAAGCGCTCCGCCGGGAGCGTTCCGTCGGCCAGCGCCCCGACAAACGGGTGCTCGAGGATCTTCGTGTAGACCGGGAGGGCGGCCTCCCAGGCCTTGTCGCTCCAGCTATTCATCTCCGGAGATTTTCAGGCGTTTGCGGGCCACGACGGCCACATAATCCCCTTTGCCGTATCCTTCGACGGGCTGCTCCTCGGCGTCGTTCGACGTGAGCGGATGCGAGGTGAGCGTCTGTGCGAAGGTCAGCTCGCGGAAGCCCGCCTCCCGGAGCAGCGCGGCCTTCTCGGCCGTCGTGCGCCATGCGGCTGCCTCGACCAGCTCGATCGGGTAGGGATTCGGGGGATAGCATCCCTCGAGCAGCGGATGGTGCCACGTCCCGAGGGCCTTGGCAAGGTTGTACAGCAGTCCGTAGGAGCTCTCCTTCGGAACGTCGATCAGCACGATGCGCCCGCCGTCGGGCAGTGCCTCCCAGGCCTTGCGGACGACGCCCGCCAGGTCGCCGATGTAGCTCGGCGTGCCGTTGAAGAGCAGCGTGTCGTAGTCG
>DWYP01000006.1 GCA_019118605.1 Candidatus Alistipes faecavium
TGTCGGATGAGGAAATCCGCAAGAGCGGCGTGCACTTCACCTACGACGAGCACGGACATCCCGAGCTGGGCAAGGTGTCGAAGGCACACATCTTCAACGAGATGATCGAGAAAAAGACCAAGGAGCTCGGACTCAAGGTCAAGAGCCGCCCCGTGGAGCTCGGATACGAGATCCGCTGCCAGACCCCGATCGCCTACGACCTGACCTACTGCTCGGAGCTCGGCATCGGCGTGCACAAGCTCTTCGCCGAGGGTAAGACCGGATGCATGGTCTATGTGGATTCCGAGGGCAACGTTTCGCCCCTCTACCTGAAGGACCTGCAGGATCCCTCGACGGGCAAGATCCCGCCCCGTCTGGTCGACATCAAGTCGGACAAGTTCAACTCGGTGGTAGAGAACATCCTCAACGCCATCACCCCCGAGGACTACGAGGCCGCGAAGAAGTATGTCGCCAACCCCGAGGAGTACGACTTCCACAAGATCCTGAACTGGAAATAATTTCCCGGAGGGTCTGCTGACCGATACCCGGAAGGTTCCGCCTTCCGGGTATTTTTTTGTCTGCTTTCGGGGCAAGGGCGGCGCGGCCCGCAATCTCCAGCAAAAAATCCCGACACGGAGATGGCACAGACGTCCGCAAAGGGCGCCACGGGGTTGGCCGGGTTGGCCCGGAGTTTGGCCCGGAGTTTGGCCCGGAGTTTGCTCCTCTTCCCGCGAACCAAAAAATTTCGAAAACATGAAAAATTCCGGTATTGTCATCGCATCGCTCCTCGGAGGCATGCTCATCGGCTCGGCCATCACCATGCTGCTCACGCCCCAGTCGGGCCCCGAACTGCGCAGGAAAATCAAAGACCTGGTAAACGACGAACTCGACAGGGTGCAGGATAAGATCGGCGAAGTAGAAGAGCGCATCGACGAGATCCGCTGCCAGTGCGAGGAGAAGTAACCCCCACACATCGTCATGGAGCAAAATCCCTCGGGCGGACGTTTTGCCGTCGCGCTGCTGCTGTTCGGCATCTCCCTGCTGATCGCCATCCTGCTGCTGATTACGGCCCTGTGCGTATGGCTCACCGCCGTCACGGGCTCGATGATCGCCTCGGCGTTGATCGTCGGGGGATTCTTCGCGCTGGCGGCCGCGGGCATCTACCTGCTGGCGATCCGCGAGACGCTCGAACGCCTCCGCACGCAGGCCGAGACGGTCTACGAGGTCGCAAGGGCCGCACGCAGCGGATACGAATGGGTTCTCGGGAAGGTCGGCGCGGCACTCCGTCTGTACGGGGAGCTGCAGCGAGGCCCGCACAAGGAAGCCGACGGCGAGGTACGTCGAGGGGCTGGTGGCGAGGTGCGCCGAGAGGCCGACGGCGAGGTGCGCCGAGAGGCCGGCGGCGGAAAGTACAAAACGGCATAGCGTCCGTCCCGAATCGAAACGGAAGCGCCCGGAGATACTCTCTCCGGGCGTTTCTTTTGTCCGGAGTTCCCGCTCCGGGCGTTGTTGTCCGGAGAAATCGTACTCCGGGGCGTTGTTGTCCGGAGGATCAACTCCGGGTGCTCTTTTGTCCGGAGTTCCCGCTCCGGGCGTTGTTATGCGTACTACGAAGCTCCGCCGGTCAGCAGGCCACCTCCACGCGCACCTGCGTATAGCTCTCGCCGACACGCAGCCGCAGCGTGTAATAAGCGGTTACGGAGCCGTACGCCGGCCAGTCGAGCAGCGTGAAGACCAGGTTGCGGCCCTGCTTCTCGCACGAGAGCTGTCCTTCGCCGTCCAGTTCGGCCTCGAAGTTGTCACCGGGCAGCGACACGGAGATCTCGTCCCCAAGCCCCTTCGAGGTGTAGTCCAGCCGGTAGGGCGTCGAGCCCCATTCGGGCAGCCAGTAGTTCCGGGGGTACCCGAGCGCGAACTTCACCACGGCACCCAGCGTCCCCCGCTCGGAATCCTCGATGTTCTCCTGGACATAGAACTTGAGGTAATTCACGCCGAGGTCGGGATCGAGCGGCAGCGCTACGTCGTGCGACGGGAACACGCGCGCCGCAGCACCCCGCACGGCCACGTAGCCGTAACCCTTCACGACCGCCACCTCCGGGACGGGGTTCTTCAGCGCCGAGGCCTCCACGGCCCCCAGTCCCGACCGGGCGCCCAGCATGAAGAGCTGGCAGCTCGAGGGGCTGACGAAGTTCCCGGCATCGTTGATATAGATGTCCGAATCATCCAGGATCGTCTTTCCGTTCTGTTCGTTGTACATGTTCAGCATGGCCGTGCCAGCGGGGTCACCCGGGGTTTCGTCCTTCGAACACGAGGCTGCAGTCAGCACGAATGCCGATACGAGGATCGGCAAAAACACTCTTCTCATCATCTGTCTTTCGTTTTTTACAGGTTTTGTAGCCAGCGGACAAAGATAGCGAAAAAATTTCCCCCCCCCGAAACGATTCGGCAAAAAAAGAGCGGGTTTTCAAGAAAACCCGCTCCCGTTGCATCGCTTCCGGCTGCTATTTGCCGAAGTAGCGCTTGTAGAGGCCCTCGAAGCCCTTGCCGTGGCGTGCCTCGTCCTTGGCCATCTCGTGCACCGTATCGTGTACGGCGTCGAGGTTCTGCTCCTTGGCCATGCGGGCCAGGCGCATCTTGTCCTCGCAGGCTCCGCACTCGGCGTTCATGCGCTTCTCGAGGTTGGTCTTCGTGTCCCAAACCACCTCGCCGATCAGCTCGGCGAACTTCGAAGCGTGCTCGGCCTCCTCCCAGGCGTAGCGCTTGTAGGCCTCGGCAATCTCCGGATAGCCCTCGCGGTCGGCCTGACGGCTCATCGCAAGGTACATGCCCACCTCCGTGCACTCGCCCATGAAGTGGTTCTGAAGACCCTCCCAGAGCTCCTTGCTGGCGCCCTTGCCGTCGCCGATCTTGTGCTCGGTAACGAAATCCAGGTCACCCTGCTGCTCTACGATCTCCACGAACTTCTCTTTGCCGACCTTGCACATCGGGCACTGCTCGGGTGCCTCGGGACCTTCGTGAATGTACCCGCATACGGTACAACGCCATTTCTTTGCCATAATTCTGTAATGTTAGATTGTGAATGTTTGTGTCGTGTCTGTTTTCCGGTGCAAAAATAATCATCCGCGGCGAACAAACCATAAAAAGTCCATTGTCTTTTTTGATAGTACGATAAGCGGAAACTATGCACAAACCGTGCCGGAGCACGCCTCGCCGCAGAGGGGTTTCCCGTAGTGCCGCACTATCCGCGCCGGTCGATCACCTCCTCGATCATCGGAACATCGACGGAATCCTTTACCAGCACCACCTTCCCGCTGTCGAGCAGGTAGAGCGACGGAATGGCTGCCAGGTTGTAGAGGTTCCGCTCCCGGATCACGCACCCCGCATCGTAGGCGTTGATCCACGTCGGGGGAATCTGGTCGTGGTAGGCGCGCCATTCGGTGAGATCCTCGTCGGGATAGAGCGCCAGCACCTTCAGCCGGCCCCGTTCGATCATCTCGTTGAGCATCGGCGAGGCCGTGATCGCCTCACGGATCTCGCGGCACAGCGGGCACCCGGGGTTGTTGATGAACAGCAGCACATACTCCGCGCGCAGCCCGTAGAGGGTTCCCGTGGCCCCCGAAGCCAGCGTATAGCGGAAATCGTTCGCCGCATGCCCCACCCTGTTCTGCATGGCCACATGGAGGTCGTACTCCGGGGCGATGCGTTCGTATTCGTCGTACCACGGCGCGGCGAGCTGCGCCTGCAGCACCGGGATGTAGAATTCGTCGTTGCGCAGCGGGGAGTTCGGGTCGTGGAGCACCTTGTCGGCCAGCATTGCAAAGTAGTCGAGCATCGGACGCGACGCCGAAGCCCGGCGCATGAGCGTATCCATCGGCGCCGGGTCGGTCGGCCGGTCGGAGATCACGGCGATATAGCGGGCGTAGTCCTCGAGCATGCGCAGCGTGTCGGCCTGGGCGAGGAACAGCGTATCGGCGAAATCGAAGCGATCCCAATAGTGCCAGCGCAGGTAGTCGCGCTGCTCCTCCGGAGAGAGTTCCGCCGGAGCAAGAGCCGGGAGGAAAACCTTGGGTAGCGCGACGTCCTGCCCTTGGGTCGACGGGTTGCGGCGTCCGCACGACACGGCGCACAGAACGGCGAGCGTCAGGATCAGAAGGCGTTGCATAGCATGCGATTCAGGGTCCCCGCAGGAGTCAGAAACGGTAGCGGGCTCCGACGATCAGGCTGCCCGAGGTGCCGATGCCGGCCTCGGCAAAGGCCGCAATGCGGGTACCGACCTCGATGCCGATCGGCGAAACCTGATAAGCCCACTGGGTTGCGCTCTCGTTCCGATCCCCATACTCGCTTTTGGCAAAAGTGAGACCCGCACCGACGCGTGCATAGAGCGAAATGATTTTCAGGTTCAGCCAGTTCCATTTCACATTGGGCATGACCGACCAGTAGCTGTTCGAAATGTCGGGGCCGACGCCCTTGACCTTCTGGGTGTTCGACGAGTAGACCACCTGCGCACCCACGCGCAGCCCGCCGATCACACGGAAACTGTATCCCAGCGTGGCGGCGCCCCAGCCGGTAAGTTCCGTATCCGACCCCAGCACCGCACCGGTCAGCAGGTTGCTGTACGAGTCGACCCAATCCGTAACGGGCGCTACGCCGTATGCCAGCGAAATCTCCTGGCGGCGCGAGCCCTGGGCAAAAGAGGTTGCAGCGATCGTCAGCGCCACGGCAACCAGCATCAGTTTCTTAATCATAATACTAACGAATAAAAGAGTTTCTGTCGCAAATATAAACAAATATACGAAAATCCCGGAGACAACGGCAAGAAACAGCAGGAATTTGACCTCCCGGAGGACAAAAAAAGAGGAGAGCGCGGACTTGCAGTCCGGCTCCCCTCGGGACAGGGTTCGGGGCGGTCAGCACTCCTGCTCCACGCCCTTGAACAGCGCCACGTCTTCCGCCGTGGAGTGCATGACGTAGGTGTAGGCTTCGGTGACCTTGCCCTCGGCCAGTTTCGAGAAGATCCGCGCCGAAGCGACGTACTCCTCCGCCTGCGAGGCCTGACGCGCCAGCAGGTAGCCGATGATGATGTGGCCCGCGCTCTCGACAAGACGCCGTGCGTGGAAATCCTTGAACCCGGCAGCCTCCTTGTCGAGCGTCTCGACACGCGAGACCATCTCCGAGAACTTCACCGTCAGCTCCTTCAATTTCGCAACGACCGGAGCCATCGTCTCCGAGTAGCTCCCGGCGGCGTAGCGCTCGATCTGCTCGGCGAAGGTGCCCTTCGTCACGGCGTTGATCGCCGCCACGACCTGCAGCTGCGAGGTGCCCTCGTAGATGTTCATGATGCGCGCGTCGCGGTAGAGCCGCTCGCACGGATAGTCCTTCATGAAGCCCGAGCCGCCGTGGATCTGGATGGCGTCGTAGGCCAGCTGATTGGCGTACTCCGAGGAGAAGAGCTTCACCAGCGGCGTGAAACCGTCGGCAAGGCGGTTGTAGAACTTCATCTCCTGGCGCTCCTCCGGCTCCAGCGAACGCTCGTGCGAAATGTGCGTGTACTGCTTGTAGATCTCCACGAAGCGCGTCGTCTCGTAGAGCAGCGCGCGCGCGCCCTGCAGCTTGGCCTTCATGTTCGAAAGCATCTCCGAGATGGCCGCGAACTGGATGATCGGCTTGCCGAACTGCTCACGCTCATGGGCATACTTCAGGCCCTCGCGGTAAGCGGCCTCGCAAAGTCCTACGGACTGTGCGCCGATGCCCAGACGCGCGGCGTTCATCAGCGACATCACGTACTTGATGAGGCCCATCTTGCGGTCGCCGACCAGCTGCGCCGGGGCATTGGTGAAGACCAGCTCGCACGTCGGCGAGCCCTTGATACCGAGCTTGTTCTCGATGCGGCGCACCTTCACCCCGCCGTCGCGCTTGTCGTAGACGAGCATCGAAAGACCGCGGGCGTCGGTCGTACCCTCTTCGGTACGCGCCAGGACGAGCGAAATCTCCCCGTCACCGTTCGTGATGAAGCGCTTCACACCGTTCAGCAGCCACGTCTGACGCTCCTCCGACCACGTGGCCTTGAGCATCACCGAACCCAGGTCGGAACCGGCATCGGGCTCCGTGAGATCCATCGCGCAGGTCGCACCCGCCGAAACCCACGGCAGGAACTTCTGCTTCTGCTCCTCCGAGGCGAACTCGTTGAGCGTCTCGGCGCAGTCCTGCAGGCCCCAGATGTTCTCGAAGCTCGCATCGGCGCGCGAGACCATCTCGTTGGCCATGACGAAGCACACGAGCGGGAAGTTCAGTCCGTCGTACTTGCGCGGGAGGGTCATGCCGCTCAGTCCGGCATCGACCACCGCCTTCATGTTCTCGACCGTCCCCGAGGCGTATTCCACGTGGTCGTTCACCACGCGCGGGCCTTCGTGGTCGACGCCCTCGGCGTTCGGCGCAATGACGTCGCCGCACACGCCGCCGGCGATCTCCAGCACGCGGCGGTACGAGTCCATCGCGTCGTCGAAATCCTGCGGAGCGTAGTCGTAGAGATCCTTCTCGGCAAAACCGCGCTCCTTCAGCTCCACGATCTTCCGCATCAGCGGGTGATCCAGGTGGAACTGCAAATCCTTGTTATCTGAAAAGAAATTAGCCATGTTGTTGATTCAGTTTTTGTTTTAAGGTTCTTCTCACTCTGTCGCCCCCTGCTTCGCCGTGAATTCCACACCCAGAACGTAGAAATGCGGCACCTGCTTGACAATCATTCCTGTCGTCAGGTCGGGATCAATCTCACTCTCGCCGCAGAAACGGAAAATCCCGTACTGCGCGTCGTACCACATCGACCCGAAGAAGATCAACGGGATGAACTTCCCCGACTCGAAGCCGCTCTTCACGAACGGACGCGACTCGTAGCCGTAGAACGGCGAATTCCCGGACGTAACCACAGCCTTCAGATCGATCCGCGAAGACCCGCGACTCCCGTTCTCAAGGTGGAAAACCCACCGCGCCACCGAATCGACGCCCGAAGGATAGCGTCCCAGAACCAGCCGCCCGCTCTCCCTCAAGATGCCTCGCTCGCTATCCAGCATCACACTGTCGGGAATCTCCGCACGATACTCCTCCGGAATGTCGTTCAGCAGCATCCGCGTCGGCCCGAGGTGGAACACCCGATCGTTGTCCAGCTCCTTGCCCCCGTCGTACTCCTTGATGCGGATCGCCACGTCGTAGCGCGTGTCGCCCTCGAGGAACGAACTCAGGTCATAGGCATACGATTCAAAACCGGCTTGGTTCAG
Organism: Candidatus Alistipes faecavium; assembly: GCA_019118605.1. Taxonomy (GTDB): domain Bacteria; phylum Bacteroidota; class Bacteroidia; order Bacteroidales; family Rikenellaceae; genus Alistipes; species Alistipes faecavium. The sequence continues at coordinate 7,248 of DWYP01000006.1, forward strand.
CACCACCTCCATATCCTCGAACGTCGTCTTCACCGGGGCGATCTCCTGTGCCCCGGCATACGTCGTCGCACACAACGAACCAGCCAGAATAAGAAGTGTTTTCATGGATTACTTCGAGTTTTGCTTGTAGTATTTGATCATCTTCGGAATGATCTCGTTCACGTCGCCCGTGATGGCGTAGTCGGCGATCTTGTTGATCGGAGCCTCCGGGTCGGTGTTGATCGAAATGACCATCGACGACTGGTCCATGCCGGCCGTGTGCTGGATCTGTCCCGAAATGCCGCACGCAATGTAGAGCTTCGGGCGTACGGTGACTCCCGTCTGCCCCACCTGGCGCGCATGATCCGTGAATCCGGCGTCGACCGCCGCACGGCTCGCACCCACCTCGGCGCCCAGCACGTCGGCAAGGTCGTGCACCAGCTTGAAGTTCTCCTTCGAGCCCATGCCGTAGCCGCCGGCCACGATGATCGAGGCGCCCTTGATGTCGATCTTCCGCTCCTCGATCTGGCGGTCGATGATCGTCACGGCAAGATCCTCGTCCTTGACGAATTTCTTCCACTCGATCGGCTTCACCTCGCCCTTGCCCGGCTGCGCGGCGTACTCCTTGCGCATCACGCCCTCGCGGACGGTGGCCATCTGCGGGCGGTGCTCCGGGTTGACGATCGTGGCGATGATGTTGCCGCCGAAGGCCGGGCGGATCTGGTACAGAAGATCCTTGTATTCGGTGCCGGTCTTGGCGTCCTTGTGGTCGCCGATCTCCAGCTGCGTGCAGTCGGCCGTCAGGCCGCTGTGCAGCGCCGACGACACGCGCGGCGCGAAGTCGCGCCCCACGGGCGTCGCGCCGAACAGCGCGATCTGCGGCTTCTCCTGCTCGATCAGCCCGCACATCACCGACGTATGAGGCAGCGTGCGGAACGGCTCGAAGATCGCGTCGTCGGCCGTCCAGACCGTATCGGCGCCGTATTTGGCAAGTTCCTTTTCAATTCCCGAAAGGTTGTGTCCCAGCGCCACGGCCTCGAGTTTCACGCCCAGCGTCGTGGCAAGTTCACGTCCCTTGGTCAGCAGTTCGAGACTCACGTCGGCGACCTTGCCGCCTTCCATCTCGATATATACGAATACGTTGTTCATCGTTCGTGCGCTTTAACCGAGCGTGTGGCTCGCAATGAGTTCGACCATCAGTGAATTGATATCCTCGTCCGACGACGTGAGGCGCTTGGCCTCCTTGGCCGCGAAGACCACGTTCTCGATCTTCTTGACCTTCGTGGGCGAGCCCTGCAGTCCCAGCTGCGCGGGATCGGGATTGACGTCGGCGGCAGCCCACTCCACGATCTGCAGGCAGGGCTTCGACTGTGCACGCTGTGCGGCGGCCGATTCGGGCGCCGCGGCGATCTCCGAGCCGGCGAGCGCGCCCTTGTACTTCATCACGCGCTTGGCGTTGCGCGGGCGGCACTCGGCTGCCGAGGCGTTGACCGTCACCACGGCAGGAATCGGGCACTCGACCGTCTCGACACCCCGCTCCAGGCGGCGCTTGATGACGAGCGACTTCTCACGGATCTCGACGATCTCCTCGGCATAGGTCACCTGCGGAAGCCCGAGTTTCTCGGCAACCTGCGGGCCTACCTGCGCCGTGTCGCCGTCGATGGCCTGGCGTCCTGCGACGATCAGATCGGGAGCGATCTTGCGCAGCGCGCACGACAGTGCATAGGAGGTGGCCAGCGTGTCCGACCCGGCAAATTCGCGGCCCGAGAGCAGGTAGCCCCCGTCGGCCCCGCGGAACATCGCGTCGCGGATGATGTCGGCGGCGCGCTGCGGCCCCATCGTGAGGATGTGTACCGTGGATCCCCCGATGCGGTCCTTGATCCGCAAAGCCGCCTCCAGGGCGTTGAGATCCTCGGGATTGAAGATGGCCGGAAGCGCCGCGCGGTTGACCGTCCCTTCGGGCGTCATCGCATCCTTGCCCACGTTGCGGGTGTCGGGCACCTGCTTGGCCAATACGACAATTTTAAGTGGTTGTTTCATATAAGTTAACAATTACAGTAGTGTCAGGTTCTCTTTTTCTCAGCCTTCTCAACGGACGATCGTCTCGCCGCGGTCGGGGCCTACGGAGATGATCTTCACCGGAACGCCCGTCTCGCGCTCGATGAACTCCACGTAGCGCTTGAACGCCGCGGGGAACTCCTCGTAGCGCGTCACCTTGCGAAGGTCGCATTTCCAGCCCTCGAAATCCGTATAGACCGGGCGAAGGTCTTCGGTGATCGTGTAGGGGAACTGCGTCGTACGCTCCCCGCCGATCTCGTAGGCCGTGGCCACGCGGATCGTGTCGAAGTCGTTCATCACGTCGGACTTCATCATGATGAGCTGCGTGACGCCGTTTATCATGATCGAGTACTTCAGCGCCACGAGGTCGAGCCATCCGCAGCGGCGGCGGCGGCCCGTGACGGCGCCGAATTCATGGCCGATGTCGCAGAGCTTCGCGCCGGTCTCGTCGAAAAGCTCCGTGGGGAACGGCCCGCTGCCCACGCGCGTGCAGTAGGCCTTGAAGATGCCGTAGACCTCGCCGATGCGGTTCGGGGCGACGCCCAGGCCGGTGCAGACCCCGGCGCAGACCGTATTCGACGACGTAACGAAGGGATACGAGCCGAAATCCACGTCGAGCAGCGTGCCCTGGGCGCCCTCGGCAAGGATCGACTTCCCGGCGCGGAGGCTCTCGTTGACGAAGTATTCGCTGTCGATGATCCGGAAGCGGCGCAGGTACTCCACGGCCTCGAACCACTGCTTCTCGAGCTCCGTGATGTCGTATTCGTAGCCCAGGCCCTGGAGAATCCGTTCGTGGCGCGCCTTCGCCGCGGCGTAGATCTTCTCGAAATCGGGGCTCAGGAGGTCGCCCACGCGCATGCCGTTGCGGCTCACCTTGTCGGTGTAGGTCGGGCCGATGCCCTTGCCCGTGGTGCCGATCTTCGCGCTGCCCTTCGCCGCCTCGTAGGCCGCGTCGAGCATGCGGTGCGTCGGGAGGATCAGGTGCGCCTTCTTCGAGATGCACAGCTGGCGCGTGATATCGTGGCCGCTGCGGGCAAGTTCCTCGGCCTCGGCGCGGAAAAGAATCGCGTCGAGGACGACGCCGTTGCCTATGATGTTGGTTTTTCCGCCCTGAAAAATCCCCGACGGGATCGAACGGAGCACATACTTCTCACCGCCGAACTCCAGCGTATGACCGGCGTTGGGGCCGCCCTGGAAGCGGGCCACCACTTCGTAGTGAGGGGTCAGCACGTCCACGACCTTCCCCTTGCCCTCGTCGCCCCACTGCAGGCCGAGGATCACATCCACTTTTTTCATCTATACGATTATTTTAGGTCTTTTTGCGCAAAAGACGTTTTTAACGTTCAAAGGTACGAAATAATCTCCGAAAAGCCCAACCTCCGGGGACTTCTTTTTTTCAACAAATAATAAAAAAACTCCGGCAAAAGGGCCGGAGGTTTCGGAGGGCGCGGGACATGCATCCGAAAAAAGGATCGTTTCGGAGAGCGCGGGCTGCGTCCGCACGAAAGAATCGTTTTGGAGGGCGGAGGAGGTCTGCGTCCGCAAAAAAGAAGCGTTTCGGAGGGCGGAGGAGGTCTGCGTCCGCAGAAGGTGCTTTTCGGAGGGAGGGGCGGGGCAAGTCTGCGTCCGCAAGAAATGCGTTTCGCACCCCTCGACAAATCAACGGATCAAAAGCTCCGTTCCCCCGTCGGAGGCAATGCCCTGCGTGGAGAGGCAGTAGACCGTGGCGAGGCCGGAATTCGCGCGCACGTCGGCCACGAGCGTCGGCGAGCAGTTCGACACGTCGAGCGTGAGCAGGAGGTTCGAACGCGCATCGAGCTCCGCGAGCGAGGCGTTCGACGCCAGGTCGAGTTGCGGAAGGGAGTTGTCGGAGCACTGCAGCGACGTGAGGCTCCGCAGTCCGTCGACGTCGAGCCGTTCAAGGCCGTTGCCGCGGCAGTCGAGCCGCTCGAGGCGCGTCAGAAAATGCACGTCCAGCTCCCGCAGGGCGTTGTCGCGGCACGCCAGTTCGCGCAGGTTCGGAAATTCGCGCAGATCCGCGAGCGAGGAGATCCCGCATCCGGAGCAGTCGAGCGCCACCACCCGCTGCGCCTCGTAGCGCGACAGGCGGCCGTCGCCGTCGAGGTCGTATTGTCCGAGGCACAGCGCCTCGAAAGTCTTGTCGAAAAAGGTGAGGTAGAGGAGTTTGTCGTCCTCGGAGCGGCTGTCGTCGACCAGCCCGCAGGCCGTGCCGCACACGGCAGCCAGAAGAAGAAGCAGGCGGCGCACCGCCCGGCAGTCAGACGTCGAGATCGTCATCGGAGTTGTCGACCGTATCGGCCGAGTCGTCATCCCCGCCCTGCAGCTCGTCGGCGCCCTTGATCTCGTCGTCGTAGTAATCCTTGTCGTCGTCGTCCGACGAATTGTCGTCGATCTTGACGTCGACCTTGATCATGTAGGCAATATCGGCCGTGTCGAACGGTACGGCGTAGAAAAAGTCCCCGTTGGGCTTGTCGACGCGGATCATCGCATCGGTGAACCCCAGCGGATACTTCTCGCGCACAGCGTCTTGCAGCTCCGGAGCCAGGTTATGGAAACTCGTTACGATATGTTTCTTCACGATATTCTGTTTAGCCATAAATCAACTATTCTTCGAAATTTTTTGCAATTATACGCAAAATTTGAATATCGCATCGCGTCTGCATTTTTTTTTTGCATTTTTTTTGTTTTCCCCCGTTCTTACGGACAAAATATGTAACTTTACACGCGTTAGAACGGTTTAGAATGGTACGCGAACGGATCGAAGAGCTGCGTCGGCAGCTCGAACTGCACAATTACAAATATTATATCGAAAACGCTCCCGAGATCTCCGATTTCGAATTCGACACCCTGATGCGGGAGCTGCAGGACCTCGAACGCGCTCACCCCGAATATGCCGATCCGAACTCCCCGTCGGTCAGGGTCGGAAGCGACCTCTGCGCTGAGTTCGCGACCGTCCGCCACCGCTACCCCATGCTCTCGCTCGGAAACACCTATTCGCTCGACGAACTCCACGAGTTCCTCGCGCGCATCGAGCGCGAGGCAGGGCCCACGGACTACGTCTGCGAGCTGAAGTTCGACGGCACGGCCATCTCGCTGACTTACGAACACGGAGCGCTCCTGCGCGCCGTGACGCGCGGCGACGGCACACAGGGCGACGACGTCACGGCAAACGTCCGCACGGTGCGGTCGGTGCCCCTGCGCCTGCACGGCGAGGGATGGCCCGACTATTTCGAGATCCGCGGGGAGATCCTCATGCCCTACGCCTCTTTCGACCGCCTGAACGGCGAGCGCGAGGCGAACGGCGAGCCGCTCTTCGCCAACCCCCGCAACGCCGCGGCCGGGACCCTCAAGCAGCAGGCCTCGGCTGTCGTGGCGCGCCGCGGGCTCGACTGCACGCTCTATCAGCTGGCGGGTGACGACCTGCCCTTCGCCTCCCACTGGGAGAGCCTCCAGCGCGCCCGCGAATGGGGGTTCAAGGTCTCGCACGAGGCCCGCATCTGCCACAACGTCGCCGAGATCGACGCCTTCATCAACCATTGGGACGAAGCGCGGCGGCAGCTGCCCTTCCCGACCGACGGCGTGGTCATCAAGGTCAACGACTTCGCCGTGCGCCGCCGGCTCGGGTTCACGGCAAAGGCCCCGAAGTGGGCCGTGGCCTACAAGTTCAAGGCCGAGCAGGCGCTCACGCGCCTCGACAGCGTGTCGTTCCAGGTAGGACGCACCGGAGCCATCACCCCCGTGGCGAACCTCGAGCCGGTGCTGCTGGCCGGAACCACCGTGCGCCGCGCCACGCTGCACAACGCCGAGCAGATGGCGCTGCTCGACATCCGCCCCGGCGACATGGTCTATGTCGAGAAGGGCGGGGAGATCATCCCGAAGATCACCGGCGTGGAGCTCTCACAGCGCCCCGCCGACAGCCGCCCCTTCGAATACATCACCCGCTGTCCCGAGTGCGGGACGCCGCTGGTGCGCTACGAAGGCGAGGCGAAGCACTACTGCCCCAACCAGAGCGGATGCCGCCCCCAGATCATCGGGCGCATCATCCACTTCATCCGCCGCAAGGCCCTCGATATCGAGGGGCTCGGAGAGGAGACCGTCGAGCTGCTCTACGACAACGGGCTCGTGCGCACCGTCGCCGATCTCTACGACCTGCAGGCCGCGCAGCTGGCCCCCCTGCCCCGGCTGGGCGAGAAATCGGCCGAGAACATCATCCGCTCGATCGAGCTGTCGAAGCGGGTGCCCTTCCACCGCGTGCTCTTCGGGCTGGGGATCCGCTTCGTCGGCGAAACGACGGCCAAATACCTCGCCGACCACTTCCGGTCGCTGGACGCCGTGACGGGAGCCTCGCGCGAGGAGCTGGTCGAGGCCGACGAGGTGGGCGAACGCATCGCCGACGCCATCATCGAGTACTTCGCCGACGAGACCAACCGCGCAATCATCGCGCGACTCCGGATCGCCGGGCTGCAGTTCGAGGCGTCGGCCCGCGAGTTGGATTCCGAGTCGCTGGCCGGGAAGAGCTTCGTCGTCTCGGGGCGCTTCTCGCGCAGCCGCGACGAGATGAAGGAGCTCATCGAACGGCACGGAGGCCGCAACCTCGCGGCCGTCTCGGGCAACGTCGACTACATCGTCGCCGGGGAGAACATGGGGCCCGCCAAGTTGAAGAAGGCCGAGAAACTCGGCATCCGCATCCTCTCGGAGGAGGAGTTCCTGGCGATGATCGCCGGTGACGGCGTGCGCGACCCGGAGCGCTCGTCCGCAGGAACCGCCCCGGACGAGGAGCCCGGGCATCCGGAGACGGAAGGAGGCCTTCTGCAGGGCGGCGCAGCATCCGGGCATCCGGAGCCGGCAGGTGCTCCGGCGAATTCCGGGGTCCGGCAGGGAGAGCTGTTCTGAGGCCGCGGAAAAGGCCCGGCAGAAGGGCGGAGGAAGGACGGCCGGTTGAAGGACGGCTGGTTGAAGGACGGCCGGTTGAAGGACGGCCGGTTGAAGGAATTAAGACAGGAAAACGACAAGGAAAAAGGAAAAGAGAATACGAACCAAAACAATAACAAGCCATGCTGCAATCGAAACTCTCCGGCGTAGGCGCCGCAATGATTACCCCCTTCACACGCGACGGGCGCGTGGACTACAAGGCCCTGGCCCGCATGATCGACTATGTGATCGAGGGCGGCGTAGACTACATCGTCGCGCTCGGCACCACGGCCGAAACCCCGACCCTCTACATGCCCGAACGTGCCGTGATCGCCATGTTCATCACCAACCAGATCGCCGGGCGCGTGCCCCTGGTGATGGGCTGCGGAGGAAACTCCACCTCCGAGGTCCTCGACCAGCTGCGCGAATTCGACCTGCGCGGAGCCGACGCCATCCTCAGCGTCACGCCCTACTACAACAAGCCTTCGCAGGAGGGGCTCTACCAGCACTTCCGCACCGTCTCGGAGCACTCGCCCCTGCCGGTGATCCTCTACAACATCCCCGGACGCGCAGGGGTCAACATGACCGCCGAGACGACCCTGCGCATCGCCCGCGACTTCAGGAACGTCATCGGCATCAAGGAGGCCTCGGGAGACATCGAGCAGATGCAGCGGATCCTCGACAACCGCCCCGACAACTTCCTCGTCCTCTCGGGCGACGACGGAATGGCCATCGAGCTGATGCGCCGCGGCGGCGACGGCGTGATCTCCGTGGCGGCAAACGCCTTCCCCGAACGGTTCATGCGCTGCATCAACCACGCCAAGGCCGGGAATTTCGAGGCCGCAGACCGCGAATACGAAGCCCTCGACGAGGCCGTCAGGGCCCTCTTCGAGGAGGGGAATCCCGTGGGCGTGAAGTGCGCCCTCTCGGTCATGGGACGTATCGGCGACACGATGCGTCTGCCGCTCGTATCCGGCACGGAAGCCCTCCGGGCGAAATTCAAAATGTTGATCGACAAATACGATTTGCACTGATTTCCCGTTCGTATCGGAAACTTCCGTCATGAAAAAACTGCTGTTCCTGTTCCTGCTGATCCCGGCAATCGCCGCAGCTAAGGCCCCCGATGAGGATCTGATCCTCGACCGGACGATGGACTCCGAATCGCCCTACTATTACCCGGCGCTGCTCATGCGCTACAACTCCGGCGATACGACGCTCACCGACGAGGACTACTATTACCTCTATTACGGATACGCCTACCGCGACGAGTACAAGCCCCTGGCGACGAATCCCGATCTGGACAAGATGCTGATGGTACTGGGAGGACTCGACCCCGAGAATCCGAACGTCGAGTCGCTCGAAGCCATCGTCTCGTTCGGACTCGAGGCCCTCAAGCGCGATCCGTTCAGCCCCAACATCCTCAACACCCTCTCGTATGCCTACGGAGCCCTCGGGGATCCCGTGCGCGAGAAGGCCTACGCCGCGCACATGAACGGCATCATCCGCACGATCCTCGCCTCGGGGGACGGGTTCACGCAGAAAACGCCCCGGCACGTGCTGATGTTCAGCCACGCGCTCGACGTCCTGGCCGCCGAAGGGCTCGCATACGGAAAGGCCAGCATCGTGAGCCGCAACGTCGAATTCGTACCCCTGGCCGTGCCGTACGTCGTGGAGGGGAAGAAACGGAAGGGTTTCTACTTCGACTTCAGCCGCGTATACTGGAACAAGCCCGAAGGATACACCTACAAACGTGACCGCACATGGCAGTTCAACAACTTAAAGCCGCGTACCTACAAATAGCCCGCCTCGCGCTGGTGGCCGGGACGGTGCTGCTCCTCGCTGCGGGATGTCGCAAAAGCGACGTCCCGGCTCCGAAGCGCGAGCCCGTGAACCCTGCGCCGCAGACCGTGATCATGTATCTGCCGTGGTCCGGGAACCTCTACTCCTACTTCCTGAAAAACATCGAGGACGCACGGACGGCCGTGGCACGCAACATTCTCCACGACAGCCGCCTGCTGGTATTCCTGCAGACCAGCGCGACCGAAGGGTCGCTGCGCGAGTTCTACTGCGAGGACGGCACCTGCCGCGAAGAGACCCTACACACCTACGAGGACCTCGACGTCACGCAGGCCGCGGAGATCGAACAGCTCTTCAAGGATTTCACCGAGGCGGCCCCCGCCGAGCGGTACGGCATGGTGATCGGCTCGCATGGCATGGCGTGGATCCCTGCGCCGGGGAGTGCAAGCGCCGCGTTGCTCCGCAGCGGCAAGGATCTTCCGGCCCCCGAGAAGTGGCACTGGGAATACGTCTCGCCCGACGGGCAGTTCACACGCTGGTTCGGGGACGGCAGCACCCGCTGCACCAACACCACGACCTTTGCGGAAGCGATCGCCGCCACAGGCCTTCATTTCGACTACATTCTCTTCGACGACTGCTTCATGTCGTCGATCGAGGCGGCATACGACCTGCGGCACATCACCGACTACCTGATCGCCTCGCCCTGCGAGGTGATGGCCTACGGATACCCGTACGACCTGATTCTCCCCTACCTCTTCGCCGAAAACGGGACGGGATACGACCTGGAGGGCATCTGCCGCTGTTTCTACGAATTTTACGAGGAGTACGAAGCCCCGGACTACAACTGCGGGGCCATTGCCGTGACGGTCTGCAAGGAGCTGGAGGAGATGGCCGCGGTGATAAAGCGCATAAACGAGGCTTCGCCCGCCTATGTTGCCGATCCGGAACGCCCGCTGCAGCAGTACGAATACCTCTACCACCCCACGCGTTTCTACGACTTCGGGGACTACGTGCACCAGCTGTGCGACGACGCGGCGCTGCTCGCGGAGTTCGACGCCCAGCTCGCACGCACGGTGCCCGAGCAGTACCGGCTGCACACGGAGTACTTCTACTCCAACGGCAAGCGGCTGATCGAGACCTATTCGGGCATCTCGACCAGCGCCCCGAGCACCAGTCCCTACGTCACGGACGACATCGGGCAGACGGCCTGGCATCGGGCGACCCATTGATCCGGGGGCCGGGCCAGGAATGGCACAAGTTCGGGAGCCGGGCCCGGGGTACGGAACAAGTCCGGGGCCGTTATAGATGCAATTCCGGGCGCGGCCCGGAGGCAACACACCCTTGTTCGGCTGCCGGCAGTCCGGATAAAATACAAAAAGAACTCCCGGCCGGGCCTGTCAGACAGGCATCCGGCCGGGAGCGTTTTTTCGGAAGATCGGGGATTCGGGTAATGATGCCAAAAATGGTTGGGATACTGTTCCAAATAGTGTGTCTAGGGAGGAATAAATAAAAAAGTCTACAGATTTTTTAGATTTGTAGTGACGAACCAGCAAAAACTAAAAAAGGAGTAGACTTTATGGTGTTGACAAAGGAACAACTTTCCGAATTAATATGCAAACATTCGGAGCGGGAAAATGGCCTGCAGGATCTGTTGGAGATCCTATTGGAGAGTATGATGGTCTCGGAGCGCCGGGAATATCTCCGGGAAAACTCCACGTCAGGGAACAAATGCAACGGATTTCGCCCGGGGCATAGTTACGGTCATGGTCGTACACTGACGTTCCGGATACCACGAGATCGCTACGGGAATTTTCATCCCCGGATTCTGGCGATCCTTCGCCATCAGGAAGATGAATGCGAACGCCTTGCGGGAACGCTTTACACGAAAGGACTTACGCAGGAACAGGTCGGCGAGGTATTCCAGGATATCTATGGCGAGCACTACAGCAAGGCGAGCATTTCGCGAATGCTGGACTACCTCCGAGAAGATGTCTCGCAATGGCTCACGCGCTCTCTGGAGGCTTATTACCCAATCGTCTTCATCGATTGCGTACACATGAAGATCCACCGCAAGCGGAGCGTAGAGACCGAAGCTTTCTATGTAGTGCTTGCCGTGCGTGAAGACAAACGGCGTGAAGTGCTGGGGATCTTCAATAAGCCCACGGAGAGCGCCCTGGGCTGGGGTGAGATGCTCACAGAGCTGCAGGAACGAGGCGTTCGGAAGATCGGCCTGGTGTGTGCCGACGGGCTGAAGGGTCTGGAGGATGTCATCAGTGCGGTCTTTCCCGGAACCCCGCTACAACGCTGTACGACGCACCTGAAACGCAATCTGCTGAGCTGCGTGCGCAACGGCGATAAGGGAGAGCTGGCCGAGGATTTGCGGCAGGTCTTCCGTACGGGAGATCGCAGCTATACGGTAGAGAGGGCCTGGGAACAATGGCAGACACTTTGTGAGAAATGGGGTCAGGATTATCGCAGTTTTCGACGACGGGCGGAGGATCCGGCCTACAAAGCCTACTTCACCTATCTGAACTACGAGGCAAGGATTCAGTCGATGATCTACACGACGAACTGGATCGAACGTCTGCAGAAGGATTTTCGACGGGTTACACGCATGCGGGGAGCCATGCCCAGCGAGGAGTCGGTACTGCTGTTGATGGGTAAAACGGCCATGGATAAAAAATCCTACCTGAGGCCGGTACCGCGAATCGACCTGGATCGGGATTTATTCCCCGAGTGAAGACTATAACACAAAAAGAAGAACAACACGCCGCGGCGTGTTGTTCTAAACCAAGAATCGCTATATTTGCATATCTGAAGAATCTGAAGGCACCTCCCCAGACACACTTTTTGAAACACTACC
>DWYP01000007.1 GCA_019118605.1 Candidatus Alistipes faecavium
TTGATTCGCTGGGCGAGTTCCACCTCCTCCTCCACCGTGATGAGCTCCTCCTTGCCGATCTCCTGGAGATACTTGTCCAGCGAGGCGCTCTCGCGGTTGGTGATGGATTTCGTAATCTTTAACTGACGCATATTAACCTAACTGTCCTTAAAAACTCCTGCACAAGGGAATCCCGCCCGACAGCCGTTTTACTCGACAAGCACGTAGCTTGCCGACCGACCGTTGGGATAAATTCCGTCGATCGAACGTACCGACTCGGTCATGCGCTGCAGATCCTCGAGCGAATAGACCGGCTGGTCGTTGATATGGGTAATCACGAAACCCTCCTTGACGCGGGCCCGGGCCAATACGCCCCCGGCCTTGATGCCGACAACCTGGACGCCGCCCTTGATTTCGAGCTCCCGGCACAGCTTGGTTCCCGCATCGACGAATTTGCCCCCGAGCGACTCGACGACATCGACGTCCGTCTTGGCTATCAGTTCCGTTTTACCTGCCTTATTACGCAAAGTGACATCAAATTGTTTCACTTTCCCGTCTCTTTTTACCGACAATTTGACCGTATCGTTGGGTCGGTGGCGCGCAATCTCCAACTGAAGCGTCGAAGGATCGGTGATTTTCACCCCGTCGACCGAGACGATCACGTCGCCCTTGCGGATCCCGGCCTCCGAAGCGGAACCGCCCTCAACCACGCTTGCCACATAGGCGCCGCCCAGTTCGTCGATGCCCAGCTCCTTGCCCTCCTCATCGAGGAAGTCCTGGTCCACGACGCGGAACTGGATGCCCAGCATCGCACGCTGCACGACTCCGAACTCCTTCAGATCGACCACGACCTTGCGCACGATCGACTCCGGAACGGCGAACGAGTAGCCCACGTAACTGCCCGTCTGCGACTTGATGAGCGTATTGATGCCCACCAGCTCGCCGCGCGTGTTGACCAGCGCACCGCCCGAGTTGCCGGGGTTCACGGCCGCGTCGGTCTGGATGAACGACTCGATGCGGAAGTCATTGGGGATGGCCCCCAGCTGCCGCGCCTTGGCGCTCACGATGCCCGCCGTGATGGTCGACTGCAGGTCGAAAGGCGAACCGATGGCAAGCACCCACTCGCCCAGTCGAAGGGCGTCGGACGACCCGAAGGCAAGAGTCGGGAGATCCTTCGCCTCGATCTTCAGCAGCGCAAGATCCGTCGCCGAATCCTTGCCGATGAGCTTGCCGTCAAAAATCCGGCCGTCGTTGAGTTTTACGCGCAGTTTCGTCGCTCCGTCGATCACGTGGTTGTTCGTCACGATGTAGCCGTCCTCCGAGATAATCACGCCCGAACCGCCGGCACGCTGCTCCCGGTACTGCGGACGCCCGTCTCCGTAGCCGTAGTCCTGCGGAATGCCGAAGAACTCCAGGAACGGGTCATACGACCGACGTCGCGGCATCTCGATCTGCTGGATGCTCTCGATGTTGACCACCGCCTTCACGGCGTTCTCCGCCGCATAGGTCAGGTCGGGATACTGGTCGGCCTGGTAGGAGGTGAAGTGGTTGCCCGCCTGCGGCGCGGAGTTGTGCGACACCGTGCGCTCGATATACTGTACGGGCTGCTCGCGGTGTTCCGATACGGCCCATGCCGTAGCTCCGCCCACGGCAGCAGCCACGGCTACGAATCCTAAAAATAAAAATGCCTTTTTCATACTCTTACAAAAAATTGGTTCTTGTTATCATACGGAGGCAATTTCCTTTACATAGGCGTTCAATTTTTACTCTTTTGTGGGACAAACGGGCAAGATTCCGCAGTTAGTATGTCGCATGAACAAAAAATCGGAACCCCCGCGCCGGAGGTTCCGAATCCCTTGCCGACGGCGGGACTACAGCCCGAACTCCCGGCGGATCGCATCCACGGCATCGAGCTTCTCCCATCCGAAAAACTCGATCTCGCGCTCCACCTCGCGGCCGTTCTCCCAGAGTTTCTCGACCTTCGTGTAGGGGCGGTTGCCGAAATGCCCGTACGATGCCGTGGCCTCGAAAATCGGGTTCTTCAGCCCGAAGCGCTTCACGATGGCCGCGGGACGCAGGTCGAAGAGCCGTCCGATACGCCGGGCGATCTCCCCGTCGGTCATTCCCTCGAGGGCCTTCGGACGCGGCGAGCGGTAGGTGTCGACGTAGATCGACAGCGGCTCGGCGATGCCGATGGCGTAGCTCAGCTCCACGAGCACCTGCTCGGCGACGCCCGCCGCCACGAGGTTCTTGGCGATGTGCCGCGCGGCGTAGGCGGCCGAACGGTCGACCTTCGAGGAGTCCTTCCCCGAGAAGGCGCCGCCTCCGTGGGCGCCGCGTCCTCCGTAGGTGTCGACGATGATCTTCCGGCCCGTGAGGCCCGTATCCCCGTGGGGGCCGCCGATGACGAACTTGCCCGTGGGGTTCACGTGCAGGATGTAGTCGTCGCCGATCAGCTCCGCGAGCTTGTCCCCGGCACGCTCCAGGCGCGCCTTCACCCGCGGGATGAGGATCGTGCGCACGTCCTCGCGGATGCGCTCCTGCATCTGCCGCTCGGCCTCCTTCTCGCTCAGGCCCCCGCCCGGGCGGATGAACTCGTCGTGCTGCGTCGACACCACGATCGTGTGCACGCGCAGCGGGCGGTTCGTCTGCTCGTCGTATTCAATCGTCACCTGCGACTTCGAGTCGGGGCGCAGGTAGGTCATCTCCTTCCCTTCGCGCCGGATCACGGCAAGCTCCTTGAGGATCACGTGCGAGAGAATCAGCGTCGCGGGCATCATCTCCCGCGTCTCGTTGCAGGCGTACCCGAACATGATGCCCTGGTCGCCGGCGCCCTGCAGCTCCTCCTCCTCGCGTACGACACCCTGGTTGATGTCGGACGACTGCTCGTGGATGGCCGAAAGAATACCGCACGAGTTGCAGTCGAACTGGTATTCGCTCTTGGTGTAGCCGATGCGCTCGATCACCCGGCGCGCTACGCCCTGGACGTCGACATAGGCCTCCGAACGCACCTCGCCCGCAACGACCACGAGTCCCGTGGTGCAGAGCGTCTCGCAGGCGACTTTCGAGTTGGCGTCGTGGCGCAGGAATTCGTCGAGAATGGCGTCGGAAATCTGATCCGAAACTTTATCGGGGTGCCCTTCGGACACCGACTCCGATGTAAATAAAAAACCCATTTTGATCCGTTTTTTAAGGTTAAACGTCTGAAAATGGGAAAAATTGGCTGTTGGAATAAAAAACGTGCTGTTTTAGCGATTTTTTATTGTGGTTTGCAATCAGTCAAATCTTTCCACATTCCCCCGCGTGACAGACGGGGTTGCAAAGATAGGAAGAAAAAACGGATTGCAAACGGATTCGGGGAAAATTTTTTCTCCCGGGTGTTTTCGCGGCGTGCAAATCCCACATGCCGCTCCCATTATATATAAGGAGTGCGGAACCCTTGCGGCTCCGCACTCCTGCAACAGATGCGTTCCGGCTGGAAGAATCCGACCCCGGCACCGTCCTATTTCTCCAACAGTTTCTTCACCTCGGCGGCGACGGTGGCACCATTATACCCGAACTTCTCGTCGAGTACCTTGAAGGGCGCCGAGTAGCCGAAATGATCCAGTCCGTGGATCATGCCCTTCTCGCCCACGAGTCCCAGCAGGTTCACCGGAAGGCCCGACGTCATGCCGTAGCGCGGAATCCCCGCAGGCAGGACGCTCTCCTGGTACGAACGCGGCTGGTCGCGGAACAGCCCCTCGCTCGGAACGCTCACCACACGTACGGCGATGCCCTCGGAGACCAGCTGTCCGGCCCCTTCGACAAGGGTCGAGACCTCCGAGCCCGAAGCGATCAGCACGGCGGCGGGTTTCGCGGCGTCCATCACCACGTAACCGCCCTTGACGGCCTGCAGCGCCTCCTCGCGGCGGCTCGTCCGCAGCGCCGGGAGCGTCCGCACGTTCTGGCGCGAGAGAACCAGCGCCACGGGACGCTGCTCCTCGAGGGCCAGCTTCCATGCGGCGACCGTCTCGTCGCCGTCGGCCGGGCGCAGCACGACCATCGAGCGTTCGCCCCGGTGGTTGCGGAGGTGTTCCATCAGGCGGATCTGCGCCTCATGCTCCACGGGCTGGTGCGTCGGGCCGTCCTCGCCTACGCGGAACGAGTCGTGCGTCCAGACATAGACCACGTGCAGGCGCATCAGCGCCGAAAGGCGCACGGCCGGCTTCATGTAGTCCGAGAAGACGAAGAAGGTGCCGCACACGGGAATCACGCCCCCGTGCAGGGCCATGCCGTTCATCACGCAGGCCATCGTCAGCTCCGAGACCCCGGCCTGGAAGAAGCGGCCCGAGAAGTCGCCCCGCGTGAAGGCCTTCGTCTTCTTGAGGAATCCGTCGGTCTTGTCCGAGTTCGAAAGGTCGGCCGAGGAGACGATCATGTTCTCGACCTTTTCGGCATAGAGCCCCAATACGGCCGACGAGGCTGCACGCGTGGCCACGTCCGCCTTCACCTCGATCGACTTGTAGTCGATGTCGGGCAGCTTGCCCGAGAGGAATCCGTCGAGTTTGATGGCAAGATCCTTGTGCTCCGAGCGCCACGTCTTCTCCACGGCGGCGCGCTCGGCGGCCCAGGCCCGCAGCGCCTCGCGGCGCGCAGCGAAGACCTCGCGGCTCTCCTCGAAGACGGCGAACGGCTGTTCCGGATCCCCGCCCAGGTTGCGCACCGTGGCGGCGAGGTCGGCACCGGCCCCCGACAGGGGCTGTCCGTGTGTCGAGACCTTGCCCTCGAAGCTCTCGCCCGAGGCGCCCCGCGCGCCCTTGGCCATCGTCGTATGTCCGATAATCAGCGTCGGACGCTCCGTCTCGCCCTGTGCAGCGGTCAGCGCCCCGCGGATCTCGTCGATGTTGTTCCCGTCGATCGACAGGACGTTCCAGCCCCATGCCTCGTACTTCATCGCCACGTTCTCCGTGTCCACCTCGTCGACCCGCGTCGAGAGCTGCACGTTGTTGGCGTCGTAGTACATGATAAGATTCGAAAGCCCGAGATGCCCGGCAATACGGCCCACACCCTGCGAGATCTCCTCCTGAACGGCGCCGTCGGAGATGAAGGCGTAGGTCTTGTGCGCCATCCACTCGCCGAAGCGCGCCACCAGGAAGCGTTCGGCAATGGCCGCGCCCAAAGCCATGGCATGCCCCTGCCCGAGCGGCCCGGAGGTGTTCTCCACGCCCCGCAGCACATCCACCTCCGGATGGCCCGGCGTCACGCTCCCCCACTGGCGCAGCGACTGCAGGTCCTCGGCCGTGTAGTATCCGGCCAGCGACAGCACCGAGTAGAGCATCGGCGACATGTGCCCTGGATCGAGGAACATCCGGTCGCGGAACGGATAATCCATCCGGTCGGGATCGTATCGCAGGAACTCGGCATACAGCACCGTGATGAAATCCGCGCCGCCCATCGCGCCGCCCGGGTGCCCCGATTTTGCCTTTTCGACCATGGCGGCCGACAGAATGCGCACATTGTCGGCCACACGGCTCAGTTTCGAATTTGTTGCAGACATATAGAGTTAGTATTTGAACAGGTTCGTCTCCCGGACGGGCCCTGCGGCCCGTACCTCATACAAAGATAGTGAAAGCCGAGAGCAGAGACAAATAAAAAATGGAATTTTCGGAATTTGGCTATGCCGAGGCGCATTCTATCTAAGACGAAGTCAAAGATAGGAAAAATTTTTATCCCACTTGTTTCAACTCCACGATATTTGCCTTTTCGATCTTCTTCTTCGCATACGGAAGCGTCACCGTGAACTCCCGCGCGTCGCTCGACGGAAGGTCGAACATCGTGTCCATCATGATCGCCTCGCAGATCGACCGCAGACCCCGGGCCCCGAGACGGAACCTCACCGCGCGGTCGACGATGTAGTCCAGCACCTCGTCGTCGAAGCGCAGCTTCACCCCGTCGAGCTCGAACAGCCGCTCGTACTGCTTGATGATCGCATTGCGCGGCTCGGTGAGGATCGAACGCAGGGCCTCGCGCCCCAGCGGCTGCATGTAGGTCAGCACCGGAAGGCGTCCCACCAGTTCGGGAATCAGCCCGAAGGACTTGAGGTCCTGCGGCGTGACGTACTGCATGAGGTTCGAGCGGTCGATCGGGTCGGCCTGGACGCGCCCGTATCCCATCGCCCGGGTGTTGAGCCGCTGGGCGATCTTCTTCTCGATGCCGTCGAACGCCCCGCCGCAGATGAAGAGGATGTTGCGCGTATTGACCTGAATGAACTTCTGCTCGGGGTGCTTGCGGCCCCCCTGGGGCGGGACGTTCACCACCGTGCCCTCGAGGATCTTCAGCAGCGCCTGCTGCACCCCCTCGCCCGAGACGTCGCGCGTGATCGAGGGGTTGTCGCCCTTGCGCGCGATCTTGTCGATCTCGTCGATGAAGACGATGCCCCGCTCGGCCTGCGCCACGTCGTAGTCGGCGACCTGCAGCAGCCGCGAGAGGATGCTCTCGACATCCTCGCCCACGTAGCCGGCCTCCGTCAGCACCGTGGCGTCGACGATCGTGAAGGGCACCTTCAGCAGCCGCGCGATCGTCCGCGCCATGAGCGTCTTGCCCGTACCCGTGGGGCCCACGAGCACGATGTTCGACTTGTCGAGCTCCACGTCGTTCTCCTTCGGGGCGTAGAGCAGGCGTTTGTAGTGGTTGTAGACCGCCACCGAGATGTAACGCTTCGCGGCGTCCTGCCCGATGACGTACTGGTCGAGGAACTCCTTGATCTGCGCGGGCTTGAGCAGCTCCTCCTTCCGCAGCGGCGCAGCGGCCGCGCGCGGCGTGCGGCCGGCATCCGCGGCAAGGCCGTTCTCCACCATGATCCGGTAGCCGTTCTCGATGCACCTGTTGCAGATCGAGGCGCCGTCGACGCCCTGGAACATCGCCGCCACCTCGGAGCGCATCGCCCCGCAGAAGGAGCAGAAGTCATTCTCCTTCGGGCGGTTGCCGTTCGAATGGCTGCCCTTGCCTGTCTTGTTATTCTGTTTCTGTACCATAGGTTTTCTTCTCGCGTTTGGTCAGCACTTCGTCGATCAGTCCGTAATCCCGGGCTTCGCGCGCCGAGAGCCAGTAGTCCCGGTCGGCGTCCTTCTCGATCTTGCGGATCGGGACTCCCGAATGGGCGGACAGGATCTCATACAGTTCGCGTTTGGTCTTCATGATCTCCCGGGCCGTGATCTCGATGTCCGACGCCTGACCCTGGGCGCCGCCCAGCGGCTGGTGGATCATCACCCGCGAATGGGGCAGCGCCGAGCGTTTGCCCTTAGCCCCGGCCGTGAGCAGCACGGCGCCCATCGACGCCGCAAGGCCCGTGCAGATGGTCGCCACGTCGCAACCCACGAGCTGCATCGTGTCGTAGATCCCCAGCCCGGCCGAGACCGATCCCCCGGGGGAGTTGATGTAGATCTGGATGTCCTTCTCCGGGTCGACCGACTCGAGGAAGAGCAGCTGCGCCTGGATGATGTTCGCGGCATCGTCGTAGATCGGAGCCCCGAGGAAGATGATGCGGTCCATCATCAGGCGCGAGAAGACGTCCATCGCGGCGACGTTCAGCTGCCGCTCCTCGATGATCGTCGGCGAAACGTAGGCTGCGCTCACGGACTGGAAGTCGTGCAGTTTCAGCGAGCTGATGCCCCGGTGCAACCGGGCGTATTTTTCAAATTCGGATGCCATATCGCAAGCAGGTTTTCTGTCAAAAAAAGGACTTTGCAAACATCACGCCTGCAAAGTCCAAAGTTAACGTTTTCCGGAAAAATCTCCTACAGTTCCTTGGCCAATTTGGCGAAATCGTCGGCCGAAACGGCTTTCTCCGAGACCTTGATCTTCGAACGGACGGCGTCGACCACCTTCGTCTCGAAGAGTTTCTCGTAGATTTTCTGACCCTGGTCCTTGTCGGCAAGGATCTTCTCGGCGTAGCCGTTCAGCATGTCGTCCGGAGCCGAAGGCATGCCGTACTGTGCGAACTGCGCGGCGGCAAGCGCCTTGGCCTCGGCAAGCGCCTCCTCCTTCGTTACGGAGAGGTTGTCCGTCTTGACGAAGTGCTTCTGAAGGTAGTTCCACGTGAACATCTTCAGGAACTGGTCGAAGTCCTTCTCGATCTCCTCCATCGTGAACTTGCCCTCGTTGATCGTGTAGAGCCACCGCTTGAGGAACGCCTCGGGCATCTTCAGCGCGGCCTTCTTGACGATGTAGTCGCGGACCTGCAGCGTGAAGAGGTAGTCGCTCTCGCGGCGAAGCTCGCTCTCGATCTGCGCGTCGATGAACTTCTCGAACTCCTCGGCGCTCTTGACGTTGCCCTCCGGGAAGGCCATCTTGAAGAACTCCTCGTTCAGCTCCGGCTCGGCGAACTTGCGGATCTTGGTGATCTCCAGCTCGAACTCCGGCTTGATGCCCTCCAGCTCGTGCTCCTTGACCTGCAGGCACGCGGCGCGCTGCGCGGGGTTCTTGTAGAGCTCGTTGATGTTCACCTGCATCTTGTCGCCGACCTTCTTGCCCAGGAACGGCTTGCGCTCCTCCTCCGACATGGAGATCAGCCCCACGTAGGCGTCGGCGACGTTCATCTCGCCGTTGTCGAGCGTCACGGTCAGCGCCTCGTCCGAGGCAACCTCCCCGGCGTCCACCAGGCGTCCGTAGCGGCGCAGGTAGTTCGCGCGGTAGTCGTCGTGCATCTTCTTGTCGACCTTGATCTTATGGTAGGTGAGCTTATCCTTGTCCGAGAGCTCCAGCTTGATCTCCGGGGCCTCGCCGATCTCGAAGACGAACTCGAACTCCGTGTTGTTGTCGAAGTCGAAGGCGCCCTGCTCCTCCGAGGGAATCACATCCCCGAGGTAGTCGATACCCTCCTTCTGGAGGTACTCGAAGGCGGCGTTCGACGCCTTGCGGTACGACTGCTCGGCAACCACTCCCTTGCCGTACATCTTGCGGATGATGCCCATGGGCACCATGCCCGGACGGAATCCCGGGATGTTGGCCTTGCGCTTGTACTCGCGCAGCGACTTCTCGACCTCCTGACCGTAGTCCGCCTCGCCGACGGTAACTCGGATCAGCGAGTTGTTCTCTTCGCGTTGTTCTCTTACGATGTTCATAATGAATGGATTATATCTGTTATTCTTCGTTTCGCGCCTCGGAATCGGGAGGCAAAGATACGAATTTTTTCCGTTCCCGGCAACAGAAACTCTTATAATATAATGAAATTATGATTTGTGATTTGCTTTTCGTAACTTTGCAGGCTATGTTCACCCGAAAGATGATACGCACAACGATCCTTCTGCTCGCCGCCGCGCTGTCGGCCGGCTGCGGAAACCACGCGGCACGCAGTCAGAAAAGGGTCTCGGCCTCCCGCTCCGCCCAGACCGCCGCAACGGTCACGCCGAAGAGCTACACCTACCGCGTCAGGAACGCCTATCCCCATGCGACAACCTCCTACACGCAGGGGCTGCTCTGGCACGACGGACAGTTGTGGGAAGGAACCGGACAGTACGGGAAATCGGTCATCCAGACCCTCGACCTCGCCTCGGGACGCACGCACAAGCTGGCGGAACTCCCCCGCTCGGAGTTCGGAGAGGGCATCGCCATCGTCGGCGGGGAGCTCTTCCAGCTCACGTGGCTCTCGAACACGGCACACGTATACCGCCTCGCGGAAGGACGCCTGGAAAAAATCCGCGAACACCGCTATGCGGGCGAGGGGTGGGGGCTGACAACCGACGGCGAAAAGCTCTACTTCTCGGACGGTTCCTCCGACCTGCTGGCGCTCGACCCCGCGACGTTCCGCCGCGAACGCCGCATCACGGTCACCTGCGAAGGAGCTCCCGTGGAGTACCTCAACGAGCTGGAGTGGATCGACGGACGCATCTGGGCAAACGTCTACACCACGAACCAGATCGTCATCATCAACCCTGCGACGGGCGTCGTCGAAGGGATCGTCGACCTCTCGGGCATCCTCCCCGCGGAGGAGGTCTCCGCAGAGACCGACGTGCTGAACGGCATCGCCTGGGATCCCGACACGCGGAGAATCTTCGTCACCGGAAAGAACTGGAGCAAACTCTTTGAAATCGAACTCATCGAACAATGACACTTCCGAAAACAGACATACAACGGCCGTCGCCCGAAGAGCTGCTCAAGGAGCGGATCCTGCTCCTCGACGGCGGTTTCGGCACGATGGTGCAGGGTTACGGCCTCGCGGAGGAGGACTTCCGCGGCGAGCGTTTCCGCGGCTGGGAGGTGCAGCTCAAGGGCTGCAACGACCTGCTCGCCGTGACGCGCCCCGACGTCGTGCGCGAGATCCACGAGAAATACCTCCGGGCCGGGGCCGACATCATCGAGACCGACTCGTTCAACGCCAACGCCATATCGCTGGCCGACTACCGGCTCGGGGAGCATGCCTACGAGATCGCGCGCGCCGCAGCCGAGGTGGCCCGCGCGGCCGCCGACGCCTTTACGGCGCGCAACCCCCACAAGCCGCGCTTCGTGGCCGGATCGATGGGCCCCACGAACCGCACGGCCTCGATGTCGGCCGACGTCGCGAACCCCGCGGCGCGCGAGGTGACCTTCCGCCAGCTGGCCGACGCCTACACGGAGCAGGCCCGGGGACTCCTGGACGGAGGCGCCGACATCCTGCTCGTCGAGACGGTCTTCGACACGCTCAACGCCAAGGCCGCGCTCTACGCCATCGACCGGCTCCTCGAAGAACGCGGGATGCGCACGCCCGTGATGGTCTCGGGAACGCTCGCCGACGCCAGCGGCCGCACCCTCTCGGGCCAGACCGTCGAGGCCTTCGCCGCATCGGTCGCCCACATGCCCCTGCTCTCCATCGGACTGAATTGCGCATACGGGGCCCGTCAGCTCCTGCCCTACCTCGAACGCCTCGCGGCCGTGGCCGGGACGCGCATCTCGGCACACCCCAATGCCGGGCTTCCGAACGTCATGGGCGGCTACGACGAAACCCCGCAGATGTTTGCCGAAGATGTCGGCGAATACCTCCGCCGGGGGCTGGTGAACATCGTCGGAGGATGCTGCGGAACGACCCCCGCGCATATTTTCGAACTCTCGAAGATCGTCGGCCGATACTCCCCGCGGCCGCTCCCCGCGCCGCGGCACGAAACGGTGCTTGCGGGGCTGGAGCCCCTGCGCGTGGTTCCCGAGGCGAACTTCATCAACATCGGAGAGCGCACGAACGTCGCCGGATCGGCGCGCTTCGCGCGGCTGATCCGCGAAGGGAACTACGAGGAGGCCCTCACGGTGGCCCGAGCGCAGGTCGAGGCCGGGGCGCAGATCGTCGACGTCTGCATGGACGACGGAATGATCGACGGCGTGGAGGCCATGCGCACGTTCCTCAACCTGATGGCCTCGGAACCCGAGATCGCCCGCGTACCGGTGATGATCGACTCCTCGAAATGGGAGGTCATCCGCGCGGGGCTCGAAGTGACGCAGGGAAAGGCCGTAGTCAACTCCATCTCCCTGAAGGAGGGTGAGCAAGAGTTCCTGCACCGCGCCGCGGAGATCCGCCGGTACGGGGCCGCCGCCGTGGTGATGCTCTTCGACGAGCGGGGGCAGGCCGACACCTACGAGCGCAAGATCGAGGTCGCCGAACGCGCCTACCGCCTGCTCACCGAAAACGGATTCCCCGCCGAAGAGATCATCTTCGACCCCAATATCCTGGCCGTCGCCACGGGCATGCCCGAGCACGACGGCTACGCCAAGGCCTTCATCGACGCCACACGCTGGATCCGCGGGCACCTGCCCCATGCAAAGGTCTCGGGAGGCGTGTCGAACCTCTCGTTCTCGTTCCGCGGCAACAACGCCGTGCGCGAGGCGATGCATTCGGCGTTCCTCTACCACGCGATCCGCGCCGGGATGGACATGGGCATCGTCAACCCCCAGATGCTGCGCGTCTACAGCGAGATCGAGCCCGAGCTGCTCGAAAGGGTCGAGGACGTGATCCTCTGCCGCCGCGAGGAGGCCGCCGAGCGCCTCACGGAGTACGCCCACAGCGTGCAGCAGACCTCCCAGACACAGACGCAGGCCCCCGACGCCTGGCGCAGCGCGCCGCTCGAGGAGCGCATCGGACACGCGATGCTCAAGGGCGTGGCCGACTACATCGAGGAGGATGCCCTCGAAGGGTACCGCACGCTCGGGAGCCCGATGGAGGTGATCGACCGCCTGCTGATGCCCGCGATGGAGCGTGTCGGCACGCTCTTCGGCGAAGGCAAGATGTTCCTCCCGCAGGTGGTGAAGACCGCCCGGGTGATGAAGCGCGCCGTCGCGGCCCTGACCCCCTACATCGAGCAGGGGGCCGCCGAGACGTCGCACAACGCCGGGAAGGTGCTGATCGCCACCGTCAAGGGAGACGTCCACGACATCGGCAAGAACATCGTCGCGGTCGTGATGGCCTGCAACGGATACGAAGTGCGCGACCTCGGGGTGATGGTCGAGGCGCAGCGCATCGTCGACGAAGCCGTGACGTGGGGCGCGCAGGCGATCTGCCTGAGCGGGCTCATCACCCCGTCGCTCGACGAGATGGGCCACGTCTGCGAGGAACTCGAACGCCGCGGGCTGCGGATCCCGGTGATCGTCGGCGGCGCGACGACCTCCGAGCTCCACACCGCCGTGAAGATCGCGCCCCTCTACCGGGGGGTTGTCGTGCACTCGCCCAATGCGAGCCGCAACAGCCAGCTCCTGGCCCGTCTGCTCGGGCCCGACAGCGAGGCGTTCGCCCGCGAGGTAGCCGGGGCGCAGGAGCGCCTGCGCGACGAATACGCCCGCAGGCAGCGTTCGCGCGAGCTGATTCCGATCGTCGAGGTGCGCAAGGCACGCCGCGGCGCGGCGCCCCACGTACCCGTCGTGCCGCTCCATCCCGGGCGCATGGTCTTCCCCGACTTCGACATCGCCGATGCCGAGCGGTTCATCGACTGGAACTTCTTCTTCCCGGCATGGGGGCTCAAGGGGCGTTATCCGGAGATCCTCGACCATCCCGAGAAGGGGGCCGAGGCCCGCAAGCTCTTCGACGATGCGCAGGCCCTGCTGGCCCGCATCCGCGACCAGAAGCTGCTTACCCTGCAGGCCGCCGTGGGGATCTTCCCCGCACGGAGCGAGAAGGACGACATCTGGGTGACAAACACCAAGGGACGCGAAATCCGCCTCCCGATGCTCCGCAACCAGACGCGCGGAGAGGAGAACCGCTCGCTCGCCGACTGGATCGCCCCCGAGGGGGACTGGATCGGATGCTTCGCCGCAACGGCCGGAATCGGCCTGAAGAAACTCGCCGAGGAGTTCCGCGCGGCGGGAGACGACTACTCGGCCATCATGTCCAAGCTGCTCGCAGACCGCCTCACGGAGGCTTTCGCCGAGTGTGTGCACACCTTCGTGCGGCGACAGATGTGGGGGTACGAGACCGGAGATCTGCTCTCCCCCGGGCAGACCATCCGCGGCGAGTACCGCGGGCGCCGCATGGCCTTCGGATACCCCGCCTCGCCCGACCATTCGCTCAAGCGCGAGGTCTTCGACCTGCTGGCCGTCGAGGTGACAACAGGCATGCGCCTCACCGAAAACTGGATGATCGACCCCGGGGAGGCGCTCTGCGGACTGATCTTCGCCGACGCCGAATACTTCTCCGTGGGGGCCATCGACACCAAGCAGCTGCTCGACTACGCACGCCGCCGCGGCATGGAGGTCGAACAGGTCAAGAAACTCATTCCCAACAACATCCTCTAAGACTCAATATGAACGTTGTCGACATCATCCATGAGGCGATCGCTTCGCACCGCACGCGATTTGCCTTCGAGCTGCTCCCGCCGCTCAAGGGCGACGGCAGCCAGAAGATCTTTGCCGCCATCGAGCCGCTGATGCCCTACGACCCGGCCTACATCAACATCACCTTCCACCGCGAGGGAATCAAGGAGACCCTGCGCGAGGACGGGGGCATCGACTGGCACGTCGTACGCCGCCGTCCCGGGACGGTCGGCATCTCGGCGGCCATTCAGCACCGCTACGGCGTGGAGGTCGTGCCGCACCTCATCTGCGGGGGGCTCTCGAAGTACGACATCGAGGACACGCTCATCGACATGGACTTCCTCGGGCTGCACAACGTCCTGGCCCTGCGCGGCGACCGCTCGCAGAACGAACGCCGCTTCATGCCCCACCCCCAGGGGCACGCACACGCCATCGACCTCGTGCGCCAGATCGCCGACATGAACCACGGACGATTCATCGACGGGGAGGTCGAGGAGTGCCACCACTCGAAGTTCTCGATCGGCGTGGCGGGCTATCCCGAAGTGCACTTCGAGGCCCGCGACATCACCTCCGACATCGCACACCTCAAGGCGAAGATCGACGCCGGGGCCGAATACGTCGTCACGCAGATGTTCTTCGACAACCAGAAGTATTTCGACTTCGTGCGCCGCTGCCGCGAGGCCGGCATCTCGGTGCCGATCATCCCGGGCATCAAGCCCATCTCGACGCTGCGCCACCTGGAGGTGCTGCCCGAGACCTTCAGTGTGAAGCTCCCCGAGGAGCTCGTACGCGAAGCAAAGGCCCATCCCGACCACGTCCGCGAGGTCGGCGTCGAATGGGCCATCGCCCAGAGCCGCGAACTCATGCAGGCCGGAGTCCCGGTGCTGCATTACTATACGATGAGCCGCACGACGAATATCCAGCAGATCGTCCGCGCGCTCTTCTGAAAAAACACTCCTTCATGATGGATCCCGTCACCTTCCGCCGCCACCTGCATGCGCATCCCGAACTCTCGTTCCGGGAGCACGAGACCGCGGCATTCATCTCCCGGCAGCTCGCCGACCTGGGCGTCGAACACCGCCCCGTGGCCCGCACCGGCATCCTCGCCACCCTCCGGGGCGACAAGACCCCCGAGGGCGACCGACGCGCCGTGGTGCTGCGCGCCGACATCGACGCCCTGCCGATCACCGAGCAGTGCGACGTGGCGTGGCGCTCGCAGAACGAAGGCGTGATGCACGCCTGCGGACACGACATGCATGCCGCCGTGCTGTTCGGCGCGGTGCAGCGGCTGGCCGCCGCACGCGACTTCCGCGGCACGGTGCTGGCCCTCTTCCAGCCCGGCGAGGAGTGCAATCCCGGAGGGGCGTCGCTCGTGCTGGCCGAAAAGCCCTTCGAGGGGTATGACATCCGCGCCGTCATCGGCGAGCACGTCGAACCGCAGCTCGAAGTCGGGACCCTCGGGTTCCGGGCCGGAAAGTACATGGCCGCGAGCGACGAGATCCGCTTCCGCATCCACGGAACCGGGGGCCACGGAGCCATGCGCCACCTGCTGAAGGATCCCGTGGCCGCGGGGGCCGAACTCCTCACGCGCCTGATCGCCCTCAACGGCGAGGAGTGCGTGCTCTCGATCGGCCGCGTGGAGGCCCCGGGCGCCACGAACGTCATTCCCGACGAGGTGCGCATGGAGGGGACCCTGCGGACCTTCGACGAGCGCGAGCGCACGATCATCCACCGCCGCATCGGCATCATCGCCGCCGACATCGACGCCCGCCACGGCGTGCGCACCGACGTCGACATCAGCCACGGCTATCCGTGCGTGGTCAACGACGAGCTGCTCGTCAAGCGCGCCGTGACGCTCGCCAAAGCCGACTCCCTGAAGGTCGAGATGCTGCCCCTGCGCACCACGGCCGAGGATTTCGGATTCTACTGCCGCGAGTATCCCTCGATCTTCTACCGGCTGGGCGTGGGTGCCGCCGCCGGACGCACCCACACCGCAACCTTCGCACCCGACGAACGGGCCCTCGATACGGGTATCGCCTTCATGCGGCACCTGGCCCTGGAAATTCTGGAAAAATAACAACCGATGAATAAAAGCAAAAAACAACAGCGCGCGCCCAAAAAGGGGCAGAAAAACAACCGCGCGGAGATCATTCTCCACCTGCTCAGGGATTTTCCCAACACGCAGTACACCCTGAAATACCTCGCCTCGGTCTCCGGAGGCGCCTCGAAGGAGGGACGGCGCGAGACCTTCGAGATCCTCAGCCGGCTCTTCGACGAAGGGATCGTCGAGGAGTGTTCGCGCGAGAAGTACCGCCTCTCGCAGCAACACCGCCCCCACTACGAGGGCGTCGCCGACATGACGCAGTCGGGTGCCGTCTACGTCCGCGTCGAGGGGCTCGACAACGACATCTTCGTCAACCCCCGCAACACCGCCAACGCCCTCGACGGCGACCGCGTGGAGGTGGCGGTGCTCCACCGCGGGCGCGACGGGAAGTTCGAGGGTGAGATCACCCGCATCCTCGAGCGAAACCGCAAGACCTACGTCGGAATCGCCGAGGTCGGCGCCCACCAGATCTTCGTGCGCGCCGATTCGCGCCGCATGCCCATGGACATCTACCTCCCGAAGCGCGACTGCCCCGAGGTGCACGACGGCGAGAAGGTCGTCGTGCGCATCGTCGACTGGCTGCCCGGAAGCAAGAGCCCCGTGGGCGAGCTCGTCGAACGCCTCGGCGTCGCGGGCAACAACGACACGGAGATGCACGCCATCCTGGCCGAATACGAACTCCCCTACCGCTTCGACGAGGAGGTCGAAGAGGCCGCGAAGGCCATCGACGGGAGC
Organism: Candidatus Alistipes faecavium; assembly: GCA_019118605.1. Classification (GTDB taxonomy): domain Bacteria; phylum Bacteroidota; class Bacteroidia; order Bacteroidales; family Rikenellaceae; genus Alistipes; species Alistipes faecavium. Next base: position 16,562 of record DWYP01000007.1, read on the forward strand.
ATCACGGCCCGTGAGATCGCCGCACGCCGCGACTTCCGCAAGGTCACGACCTTCACCGTCGACCCCGCCGACGCCAAGGATTTCGACGACGCCCTCTCGGTGCGCAGGCTCCGCGACGGCGTCTGGGAGATCGGCGTGCACATCGCCGACGTCACGCACTACGTGAAACCCCACTCGGTGCTCGACGACGAGGCCGTCGAACGCGGCACGTCGGTCTACCTCGTGGACCGCACCGTCCCGATGCTCCCCGAGCGGCTCTCGAACGAGCTCTGCTCGCTGCGCCCCAACGAGACGAGCCTCTGCTTCTCGGCCGTCTTCACCCTCAACGAAAACCTCGACATCCTCGAAGAGTGGTTCGGGCGCACGGTCATCCATTCCGACCGCCGCTTCACCTACGCCGAGGCCCAGGAGGTCATCGAGACCGGCCGCGGAGACTTCGCCGAGGAGATCCTCACGCTCAACCGCCTGGCACAGCAGATGCGCCAGAAGCGTTTCAAGGCCGGGGCCATTTCGTTCGAGCGCGAGGAGATGAAGTTCCGCCTCGACAAGGACGGGAAGCCCCTGGGCGTCTACTTCAAGGAGCAGAAGGAGGCTAACCAGATGATCGAGGAGTTCATGCTGCTGGCCAACCGCCGCGTCGCGGAGTTCTGCAGCCACCGCCAGAGCGAGAAGGGCCGCGCCGTGCCCCGCACGATGGTCTACCGCGTGCACGACACCCCGAGCGAGGAGAAGCTCGACCGATTCCGGCAGTTCATCCTCCGCTTCGGACACATCTTCAAGGCCTCGAAGGGCCGCGCCGTGGCCAAGGAGATGAACAAGCTCCTCAAGCAGGTGAAGGGCTCGACCGAGGAGAACGCCGTCACGACGATGGCCGTGCGCTCGATGGCCAAGGCCTACTACTCGACCGACAACATCGGACACTACGGACTCGCATTCCCCTACTACACGCACTTCACCTCGCCGATCCGCCGCTACCCCGACATGATGGTCCACCGCCTGCTGGCCCACTACCTCGCCGGAGGCAAGTCGGCAGACAAAGAGCAGCTCGAAGCGCTTTGCGAGCGCGCCTCGGAGCGTGAGATCGTGGCCGCCGAGGCCGAACGCGCCTCGATCAAGTACAAGATGGTCGAGTTCATGAAGGCCCACATCGGCGAGGAGTTCGACGGACACATCTCCGGGCTTTCGGAATGGGGCGTCTACGTCGAGCTGGACGAGACGCACATCGAGGGCATGTCGTTTCTGCGGGACATCGAGGGAGACTTCTTCCAGTTCGACGAACAGCTCTACGAGATCATCGGCCGATCGACGGGACGCCGCATGACGCTCGGAGACGCCGTGCGCGTACGCGTGAAGCGCGCCGACCTGCAGAAACGCCAGCTCGACTTCGAGCTCCTGCTCCCGGGCGTCGCGCCCCGCACGAAGGAGGACGACCGAGGCCGCAGCCGCGGGGCATCGCCCAAGGTGCGCACCTCCGCCCGCCGCAAGGGCCGGTAGCGAGGGGCCGCGGCCGGAAGCCCCGGAGACAGAAAATCCCGGGCCGACAGATCTTAAGGCCAACAAATCCGGCACGATCAGTCCCCCGCGCCTTCGCAGTCCGGCCCGCCGCCGTTCAACGCAAAAACCCGCCTCCTCGGAGGCGGGTTTTTGCGTTGGGCCGCAGTGGATCAGATGGCGCCGGCGATCAGGAAGATGGCAGCCACCGTCAGAATGGCGTACAACTCCGGGAAGGCCGCAAGGATCAGCGTCTTACCCATTACATCGTGGCCGTTGCCGATGGCAGCGATACCGTTGGCGCAGATCTTTGCCTGATAGTACGACGAGGCCAGGCAGACAAGACCCGTCAGCAGGCCCGCGCCGAAAATGGCCGCACCCTGCAGCAGCGTCATCGAGTCAGTCAGGAAGCTCTTGATGATGAAGTAGCCCACGAATCCGTAGAGACCCTGCGAACCCGGAATGGCCGAAAGAATCATGTAGCTACCGAAGGCGCCGCCGTTCTTCTTCATGGCGCCGACCGATGCCTGGCCGGCGACGGAGGTGCCGATACAGCTCGCTACTCCCGAAAGGCCTACCATCAGCGCTACGCCGATATAGCCCATAATAATTGCAGTTGTTGTTTCCATAGTTCTTTTTGATTGTTTTTCAGTTATTTGTTTGTTATTTGTTGTCAGTTTTCCTCCCCGCGGATCTTCCGCAGCGGCTCGAACGAGCGCATCGACATCTCGAAACCGGCGTTCTTGTAGAACTCCACGAACGTGAGTCGCATCGGGTGCACGAACGACGAGATCGTCGACATGAAGAGGTTGATGCCGTGGCCCACCAGAAGGATCGGGATCATGATCAGCAGACGTACCAGGATGTTGGCTCCCTCGGGAACGAATCCCGCCGCCAGGGCGTTGAAGACCGTGGCAAGGATGCCGCCCGAAAGTCCGATGGCGAACAGTCGGATGTACGACAGCACGTCGGAGAGGATGCCCGTGAGATTATTATAGGTATCCCACAGCCCGAGCCCGAAGTTCACGAAGGGGTTCTTGCCCGGGGAGTTGAAGAAGAGCATCAGCACCACACCCACGCCGAGCGTCGCGTAGAACGCCGCGGAAGAGGTCGTATAGAACGGAATCACCCACGAGGGATCGAGCATCGGAAGTCCTCCGGCCACGCTCACGCCGAAGATGACCAGCAGCCACCCCAGCGAGGCCAGCGAATAGCGGAAACCCGCCGTCGCCGAGATCATGATGACCTTGAGCAGCATGCCGAACATGATCTGGATCAGTCCGATAGCCAGGGCGATGGAGAAGAATTTCCCCTGGAAGTCGAAAAACGGAACCCCGGGGAACCACTCCTTCATGCTGATGCCGAAGAACGATCCGCAGAAGAGTCCGAAGACCACGGTCATCGCGCCGCACAGCGTGGCGAACCATGCCGCCTGGCGCATCATCCCCGGCTTGCGGTTCTTCACGAGCATCCACGCGCCCAGCAGGGTCAGGATCGCTCCGTAACCCGCATCGTTGAGGCAGATGCCGAAGAAGAGCATGTAGAACGGGGCAAAGAAGGGCGTGAGATCCATCGTACCGTACTTCGGATGCGCGTACATGTCGCCCACCAGCTCGAAGATCCGCGCGAAGCGGTTGTTCTTCAGTTTCACGGGCGTATCGTCCTCGGGAGTCGGGTCGCTCTTGATCCACACCACATTGGGATACTCCTCGAGCAGGGCGTCGACACGGTCCGAGGTCTCCTTCTCGGCCCAGCCCTCCAGCACCAGCAGCGTCCCTTCGGCCTCCGTGCGGGCCGTAGCCTCCACACGTACGCCCTGCAGGCGCTCCTTGAGCGTGCAGCCGTAGGCCGCCAGTTCGCGCTCCGTGGCCGCCACGCGCGAGAACTCCGCGTCGAGGGTCTTCAGACGCTCCTGCTCCGCAGCAATGCGCCGCTCGGCCTCGCGGATATCCATGCGCGGGGTCTTCATCTCCTGGGCGTCGAGCGAGATCTCCGCCTCGGGAGCCCCCACGACGACGAACCATACGGTGGCGTCCGTGCGGCTGATCTCCGAGACGGTATAGCGTTCCGACCACTCGGCGATCTGCTTGTCGAAGGTGCTGCGCGGCGTAGAGAAGTAGTGCAGCACGATGCCCTGGTCGGAAAGCTGCTGGAGACGTTCGGCGTCGAACGCCCCCCACGGGCGCAGCTCCTCGGCCGCCTTTTCGAGCCGCGCGATCTCCGCACGGATCGAGGCCGCCTGCTGCTGCGCGGCCGCATAGCGGGCATAGGCCTCCTCGCCCGAGGCGAACGGCGCGGCCTGTGCGTCGCAGCGGCCTTCCTCGGCGCGGAACGCCTTCAGGAACTCCGCGGCCTTGGCGCATCCCTCGATGTCGAGAAGCAGCTGCCGGTCCGCCTCCGAAGGCTCCCAGCCCGTGGTGGTGATGTCGACAAGCCCCAGCTCACGGAGCTTTTCGATGAAGTCCTCACTCTGCGCCGCGTAGAGCACCAGGTCGTATTTGATCATCTTGGCAATCATAGCAATGCGCCCTCCCCGGCCTGTTGTTGTTTGGTTTTCACAATCTTCTGGGCGGATTTCGAAAGGTTCTCCTCATCCTCCATGAAGCGTTTGATCTTGCGTATGGCGTCCTCGTACCCGGGTATCTGGACCTTTTCGTACAAGTTCACCTTCTGAGTGGTCTTCCGGCGGGCGAAATCCAGCAACTCCATCTTCCGGTTATAGACCTCGAAGTCGAGTCCCAGACGCGCCAGCCGCTTGAGGATGTCAATGCCGTCGGCATACCACACAGGTGCTGAAAAAAGGTCGTAGGGCTTCTCCTCGAAGCGCACCTCCTTCAGTACCGGCGTGCGTACGCCCGCGATCTTCTGGATCGCAAGGTCCACGTCGGCGATACGCAGCAGGCTGCCGTCGAACTCGCCCCACAGCTGCACCATGTAGTCGTACTCCCCTTGCAGGGACTCCAACTGCCGCCGGTACTCCAGGGACGTGTCCTTGGCCTTCTTCACTTCGGAGCGCAGCGCCGACTCCTTACTCTTGATCGTAGGGAGCGCCTTCTGACGCATCTTCAGCTGCTTGCCGAGTTCGCCGAGCGAGGTTTTGTTATATTGAAACTTGATGGCCATCGTGCATTACGCCTCCTTCCAGTATTTCTTGATAAGCTCTTCCTTGATGGCAACCTCCTCCTTCGAGAAGTACTTCGCGAAGAGGCCCCAGGCCGTGTCGAGCATCTCCGTGATGTCGATGTTCACGTCGATGGCAAGCAGCCGCTCCGAATAGTCGTGGGCGAATTTCAGCGCACGCTCGTCGTAGTCCGAAAGGTCGAAACCGTTCTCGAGTTTCGTCTTGGCGTTCGCCGCATCGGCGTACAACCGCACGCAGGCGTTCATCACCTGCGGATGATCCTCGCGGGTCTTCTTGCCGATCACCAGCTGCTTCAGACGCGACAGCGAACGGAACGGGTCGACGATGACCTTTCCCGTATCGGAGTCGTTGCGAAGGAACAGCTGTCCCTCGGTGATGTAACCCGTGTTGTCGGGAATGGCGTGCGTGATGTCGCCGCCCGAAAGCGTCGTCACCGCGATGATCGTGATCGACCCGCCGTTGGGAAGCTGCACGGCCTTCTCGTAGATCTTCGCAAGGTCGGAGTAGAGCGAGCCCGGCATCGAGTCCTTCGACGGAATCTGATCCATACGGTTCGATACGATGGCAAGGGCGTCGGCGTAGAGCGTCATGTCGGTCAGCAGCACCAGCACCTTCTCGCCCTTGTCCACGGCGAAGTACTCGGCAGCCGTCAGCGCCATGTCGGGAACCAGCAGTCGCTCCACGGGAGGATTCTCCGTGGTGTTGACGAACGACACGATGCGGTCCAGCGCCCCGGCGTTCTCGAAGACCGACTTGAAGTAGAGGAAGTCGTCGTTCGTGAGGCCCATGCCGCCGAGGATGATCTTGTCGGCCTTGGCGCGCAGCGCCACGTTGGCCATCACGGCGTTGTAGGGCTGATCCGGGTCGGCGAAGAAGGGGATCTTCTGGCCCGTTACGATCGTGTTGTTGAGGTCGATGCCCGCGATACCCGTGGCGATGAGCTCCGAAGGCTGCAGTCGCTTGAAGGGATTCACCGTCGGGCCGCCGATCTCCCGCGCCTCGCCCTCGACGATCTCCCCGCCCTCGAGCGGCTCGCCGTAGGCGTTGAAGAAGCGTCCGGCAAGGGCGTCCGAAACCCGCAGCTTCGGGGGCTCGCCGTGGAAGACGACCTGCGAGTCGGTCGAGAGCCCCTCCGTGCCGGCGAAGACCTGCAGCGTGACGTTCTCGCCCATAATCTTCACCACCTGGGCCAGCTTCCCACCCACGGTGGCCAGCTCGTCGTTGCCCACGCCCGTGGCACGCAGCGTCACGGTCGCCTTGGTGATGTTGTCAATCCTGGTGTATATTTTCTGAAAAGCTCGTGTTGTCATGGCTTATTTGGTTTTTGCACTCACATACTCCTCGATCTGACGGCGGTAATCCTCGAATTTCGAAGACTTCCACTCCGAGTAGTTCATCTGACGGAAGAGGTTGATCAGTCCCTTGAAGAACTGCGAGCACTCCTCGAAGTCGCCGAACGCGAAATCCCGGCGGCAGATCTCCAGCACCATCTCGTACATCATCTTCTGACGCTCGATCGGGCAGTTGGCGTCGATGTCGTCGAAGGCGTCCTGCTGAAGGATCACGTAGTCGATCAGCTCCGACTTCCAGAAACGCTCGTGATACTCCACCGGAACGCCGTCGTCGCCCAGGATGTTGATCTGGTCGTTCGCCTCCTTGCCGCGCTGCACGATCGTCTTGCCCGCGTAGACCAGGTCGACCCAGTCCTTCTCGATGTGTCCGTCGAGGTATTCGCGGATCTCCGGGTACTCGAGGTATTTCGAATAGGACTCCAACGGGTCGATGGCAGGGTAGCGCTTCGAATCGGCACGTCCCTGCGAGAGGGCGTAGAAGCAGCGCGCGGCCTTCTTCGTCGACTCGGTCACCGGCTCCTTGAGGTTACCGCCCGCGGGCGACACCGTACCGAGGAAGGTCACCGATCCGGTCTGGCCGTTGTTGAGCTTCACGAGGCCCGCACGCGAGTAGAAGTTCGAGATGATCGCCGAGAGGTCCATCGGGAAGGCGTCCTGACCCGGAAGCTCCTCCAGGCGGTTCGACATCTCGCGCAGGGCCTGTGCCCAGCGCGACGTCGAGTCGGCCATGACGAGCACCTTGAGGCCCATCGCGCGGTAGTACTCGCCGATGGTCATACCCGTGTAGACCGACGCCTCACGCGCCGCTACGGGCATGTTCGACGTGTTGCAGATGATGATCGTACGCTCCATGAGCTTGTGGCCCGTACGGGGGTCGACCAGTTCGGGGAACTCCTTGAAGATCTCCACCACCTCGTTGGCACGCTCGCCGCACGCCACCATGATGATCACGTCGGCATCGGCCTGCTTCGAAATGGCGTGCTGGAGCACCGTCTTCCCGGCGCCGAACGGCCCCGGAATGAAGCCCGTACCGCCCTCGGCCATCGGGTTGAAGGTGTCGATCGCCCGCACGCCCGTTTCCATCACGCGCGAGGGACGCGGCTTCTCGCGGTAGCACCGCACGGCCTGCTTCACGGGCCACTTCTGCACCATCGTGATGGCATGCTCCCGGCCTTCGGAATCCGTCACGACGGCCACCGTGTCGGTCACCTTGTAGTTCCCGGCCTTGGCCACGCTCTTCACCGTATAGGTGTCGGTCATCGTGAAGGGCACCATGATCTTGTGGTTGACCCACTGCTCCTTGACCTCGCCGAGCCACGAAGCCGCCGAAACCTTGTCGCCGGCCTTGGCCAGCGGCGTGAACGCCCACTGCGCCTCGAAGTCGATCGGATCGGTGATCGATCCGCGGGCGATGAACAATCCGTCCATCTTCTCGAGGTCGTTCTGCAGACCGTCGTAGTTGCGCGACAGCAGGCCCGGTGCGAGCGTCACCTCGAGCATGTGGCCCTCGAATTCGACCTTGTCGCCGATCTTCAGCCCCCGGGTACTGTCAAAAACCTGCACATAGGCCGCATCGCCTATGACCTTGATGACCTCGGCCATCATTCTGGTATCCCCCGCCCACACGTAGCAGATCTCGTTCTGGCCTACGGGTCCGTCGGCCTTCACGATCACGATGTTGGAGATGATACCGTTTACACGTCCTGTCGTTTTCATCGTATCTTTTTATTGTTTATTTTCTATCAGCTCCTTCCCGTCGAGCTCCCTGAGCAGCCGTGCGAAGAGCTCCCGGCCGCGGGCGACATCCAGCCGTGCCCACCGCGCCACGATATTCACCCGTACGAGGTAGGACAATATCGCATTGATGTCGAAATAGTCGAACGTCGCGAGTTCCGCGGCTTCGTTCCACCGGATGCGGTCGATCTTGTGCTCCTTCTCCAGGAGGTTCTGTTCGTCGTTCACCGCGGCAATGACGGCGTCCACGTACGACACCTCGCCGCGCAGTCCGAAATCGGAGGCCGAGCTGCGGCACAGCTGCGAGACGATGTCCCCGTCGCCGACGACAACCTCCTCGACGGCACGCCCGGCGGCACGCGCCGTCACGGCCGCCGCGACGTTGCGCAGCGTGCGGTCGAACGAGGACCATTCACGCAGGAAGCGGCTCTTCGAGGCCGCGCACTCGGCGTAGTAGGCCCCGAAGAGCGCCTTCTCGAAGCGCCGCGCGGTATCCACCGTCTCGGCGTCCTCACCCTCCGGATCGGCATAGGCCCGCAGCACGCGCGCAACCCCTTCGGGCAGCCGCCGCGGACGCTTCAGCTCCTCCTCGAGCTCCTCGTGCGAGAGATTGCCCAGCGGGTTGTGCGCCGGGCGGCCCGCACGCAGGGCCGCGATGTTCTCACAGTCGTAGTAGCCGTAGAGAAGGCGCACGGCACGGGCATCGCGCTTCGAGACCTCCTCGAGGATCGAGGTGCGGATGGCCGCGGCGTCGAAGCCCTTGGTATCGGCATCGAGCGCGTACTCCTTCAGGGAGGCTACCAGACAATAATACTCTTCCGCAAACATCTCCCTTACGCCTTAAACAGCAGTTGGTAGACCTTCTCGCGCAGGTATTCGGCCAGCAGCGCCTCGACATCCTCCTCGGAGAAGGAGATGTAGTAGCCGCCCTCCTTTGCGCCGACCTTGAAGCCGCTCTTCACATCCTTCGAATAACCCACCTCGATGCCGGCGTCGAGCAGCGCCTTCGCGCTCTTGGCAAAGGCCGCGTCGAACTTCGCGCGCTCCGTCTCGGGAAGCAGCGCCTGCAGCTCCACCTTGCCCGAATCGGCACCGTTCCAGTTTTTGGCCACCGACACGAGCATCTCCTTGACGAAGGCCGGGTCAACAACGGCGCTCTTCACCCCCTCGGAGGTGGATTTCGCGACGATCAGCGAGGCGATCTCCGACTTGATCTTCGAGACGGCCTGCTTCCCGGCCAGGGAGATCTCGGTCATGGTGTTTTTCTCGACGTCCTCGGCCTTGGCCTGGGCCTTGCGGACAATCTCTTCGGCGCGGGCATTTGCCTCGGCGACAATCTTCTGCGCCTCGGCCCGGGCCTCGGAGACCAGCTTGTCGGCGTCGGCACGGCCCTTTTCCAGGCCTTCGTCGTAGAGCTTCTGAGTCAGCTGTTGCAGTTTGTTTTCCATAGCGTTATGTTTGTTTCGATTACTATTTTCCAAATCGCTCACATCGCTCACAAAGATAGGAAAGATTCCCGAATTATGGCACTTCCTCCCGAGAATTTAATCTGATTTTGACAAATTTGAAGCGCTATTCGCCAACCGGAGGAGCAGAAGGCGCCTCGAACAGGGGTGCCGCGCAAAGAAGACCCGAACATAAAAAAACGGCAAGAGCAAGAGGAGCCGCCGGCCGAAGTCCCCGGCAAAGGAGCGCCGCACATTGGAGCCCCGAGAAAGAAAAGCCCCGGCCGAAAATCGGCCGGGGCTTTTCTTTCTCGGGTTACTCCTCCAGGGCGATCACCACCGCCGTGGGCACCCGGCGCTGCACGATCTCCGCTCCCTCCGGGGAGGTGCCCGGCGTATCGCTGGGCATGTTGAGCACCGTGCCGTCCTTGCCGACAAAGGTCGAGGAGCCGCCGCCGTCGAGGTTGATGGCCCGCACGCACCCCAGCGAAATCAGCTTGTCGGCCAGCTCCGGAAGCGTGAAGCCCGTGCTGCCGCGCTTGCCGCGTCCGTCGCAGACCACGATCACCAGCTTCCCGTCCTCCGTGGCGCCGATTGCCGTACGCGGGTGGCGCGACATCCCGGAGACTCCGCCGTGCTCGAACACCTCTTTCCAATAATTCTCCTCGGCGACGTTCTCTCCGCCGAGCACCAGCATCGGGCCCGCGCCGATGGCATACTCCGCATCCCAGAAACGCCCGCCTTCGGTGAGCGAAGTCGGAGGCGCCGTCATGAAGGTCTGCGTGCGCTCGTCGTTGCCGAGCGGCGAGGGGAAGGCATAGGGACGCCCGCCCTCGTCCTTGACGCAGTAGACCCATGCGGTCTCGAAGCTCCCGTCGGGCATCTGCCCGAAGGCCGCACGCACGGGATAGTAGGTCGTCTCGGGAGTCGTCTCGCGGTAGACGTCCGACTGTGCGGCCAGGGACTTCACCTCTCCCTCCTCGATCAGCAGGCTGACGGAGGTCGTGCCGCCGAAGTATCCGCCGTTGACCACCACGCAGGGCGTGCCTTCGCCCGAAGCGGCGAAATCCTCGAAATAGGACGTCGGGGTCTTCGCGGTCGAGAACTTCGGGCGGAACCGCAGTTTGGGATTGGCCTTGAGATCGGCCACGGCATAGAAGCCGAGGCACTCTCCGCCGCCCGAGAGTTCGTCGGTGAACGTCTCGACGACGAGGCCTGCGGGGTAGCCGTCTTCGTTCCCGGAGCCGCCATCGTCTCCCCCGTTCCCGCCGTCGCCCGAAAGGGGCGGAGGCGTCTGATGCTCGTTGTTTCCGCACGAAACCGTCGCGCCGCATACCAGGAAGGCGGCCAGCAGGATGCTCCAAAGGACTCGTTTGTTTTTCATGGTTCGATCTGTTTTTTATGCTTCTCTTTTATGTTTCCGACAAACAAATGCCGTTTAAGGGCATAAATATAATATTTTTTACGCAAAACCAAATCTATAGTAAATAAATTTAATTGAATTATAACGTCTCCGGCGCCATCGCGGCAGACCGGAGCATCCGGAGCCCCGGCTCCCGACGCCCCATTCGGCAAAAATGCCGCCCCGCAGGCCTCCACGCCGGGAATTTACGGATCAGGAGATGTTTGCCGCAGGGCTGCGCGCCCTTTCGGACGACCGCAGCATTCCCCAAGAGAGAGGGGTTCGGGCCCTGTCCGCAGGGGACTGAAAAGGTATCCCTGCGGTCTGAAAAGCGAAATACCGGTAAAACAAATATGCGCCCGGCAACCGCATTTGTTTATCATCATTCGCATCGATACGAAAAAAAATTCTCTTATTTTTGCGAGAAAAAGAATTTTTATTATTAACTTGCATTCGGTATTGAACACAAATGAGGCCTTTCATTGCAGTTTGCCGCTGACATGTATGCCACGAAAAAAACACCCGCACACCTCTTATTATATCCGCCGCCGGCTCCCGCCGGGCCTTGGCATCCCTCTCCTTATCCCGCGTGACGGAAATGCGTACGATACCGCCCCGAAAACCGGAGCCGCAGCCCGGCTCGCCCGCGACAGGAACCTTTCACCTTAAAACCGCAATATTATAAAGTAAAAACACCGAAAACTACCGAAACAAAACCAACACTCGGAGCGGGGAGCGCCACTCCCCCGACAAAAAACTCAAACCTTTTCATCTATGAGAACACATTTCCAAAGGAAAATCTCCGGATTCCACCGCTGGATCAGACGTGCGGCCCTCGCACTGGCGTTCCTGCTGGCCGGCTCCGGAATGGCCATGGCCCAGGGATTGACCGTAACCGGACGCGTAACCGACGCCCAGGGGGGGGGAATTTCCGGAGCCACCGTGGTGGTTAAGGGCGACAATACCCGGGGCACGACGACCGACGCCGCGGGCGCCTATGCACTCGAAGTGAACAGCCCCAGCGACGTGCTGATATTCAGTTTCATAGGGTACAGAACCATGGAAGTGCCCGTAAACAACCGCACAGCCGTCAACGTCCGGATGGAGGAGGGCGCCACCGAAATGGACGAGGTGATCGTCATCGGATACGGCGCGCAGAAGAAACAGTTCGTCGTGGGTTCGGTCTCGCAGGTCTCCAACAAGGAGCTCCTCAAGGCCCCGATGCCCAACGTCTCGAACATGATGACCGGTAAGCTGCCCGGCGTGACGAGCATCCAGCGCTCGGGACAGCCCGGATCCGACGAAACGAACATCTTCATCCGCGGCGCCTCGACGTTCAACAACTCCAGCCCGCTCTGCCTGGTCGACGGCGTCGAGCGCATGATCAACACCGTAAACCCGAACGACATCGAGACGATCTCGATCCTCAAGGACGCTGCCACCTCGGCAATCTACGGCGTGCGCGGCGCAAACGGCGTCATCCTCATCACCACAAAGAGCGGTTCGAAAGGCGCTACGACCATCTCCTACGACGGTTCGGTGACCTTCACCACCAATACCGCCATCCCGGAGTTCCTCAGCGCGCAGGACTATATCGGCTGGCACAACAAGGCCCGCGAGATGGACAACCTCGCACCGCTGTGGACCGAGGAGGTGCTCACCAAGATGAAGAACGACGGAACCTACGGCGAGACCGACTGGGTCAACCTCCTCTTCAAGGACTACGGCTTCACCCACCAACACAACATCTCCGCAACGGGCGGCAACGACCGCATCAAGCACTACACGAGCGTCGGCCTGATGAACCAGGACGGTATCGTGCCCAACACCTCCTACGACCGTATCAACATCCGCTCGAACATCGACGCCAGGATCGCCAAGAACATCAACTTCTCGATGAACGTCAGCGGATTCCGCGAGAACAAGAACTCGCCCGGATACCCCATCACCAACCAGTACGACTTCAACCCGATCATGCAGGCCTTCTACACCCTGCCGATCCTCGCTCAGACCTACAAGGGACTGCCCCAGGGATACCTCAACGGATACTACACCCAGCAGCCCATCGCCGCCGTCGAGGACAGCGGATACATCCGCGACACCCGCTGGCAGTTCGAGGGAAGCGCCAAACTCGAATACGACTTCCAGAGCATCGCGCCCCTGAAGGGTCTGAAGGCGAGCGTCTTCGTGGCGTACGACTACTCCAACTCCACGAACCGCAACTACAACCGTCCGTTCCCCCTGATGTCGTTCTCGACGACGACCTTCGAGTCGACCGAGGTGACCGGATCGGGCATCAGCACGCTCGGATCCTTCAACAAGTCCGCATCGTGGGGCGACTCCTTCACCGTGCGGCCCTCGCTGACCTACGACCGGGATTTCGGCAAGCACCATGTCAGCGGACTCTTCCTCTACGAGCAGCGCAAGAGCTATTCGGAGACCATGACCGGATACAAGAACGGGTACTACTCCGACTATCCGGTAGACCTCTCGCTCGGTACGACCTGGGAGGGACTCTCCTACCCGGTGAGCGGCTCGTTCAGCGAGTCGGGTATCGCCAGCTTCGCGGGACGCGTCAGCTATGCGTTCGACAAGAAGTACCTCGCGGAGTTCACCTTCCGCGCCGACGGCTCCTACAAGTTCGCACCGAAGAACCGCTGGGGTTTCTTCCCCTCGGTAGCCCTCGGATGGGTTCTCTCCGAGGAGGAGTTCTTCAAGAAGGCGCTCCCGAAGGTCGACTTCCTGAAGATCCGCGCCTCGTACGGCGAGCTGGGATCGGATGACACCCAAGCATGGCTCTACCTGCAGACCTACAAGTCGACCTCCCCGGCGTTCAGCTACATCGTCGGCGGAAAGGGACACACCGCCTACTACACGACCAACTACGTCTATGACGACCTGACATGGTCGCGCACGCACAGCTACAACATCGGCTTCGACCTGAGCCTCTGGAACGGCAAACTCGGCGTCGAGTTCGACTGGTTCTACAAACTCACAGACCACATCCTCGAGGAGGTGGGAGGATCCTATGCCCCCTCGCTCGGAGGAAACGTCCCCAGCATCATGAACTCCGGAAAGGTCGACAACCGCGGATTCGAACTCGTGCTCAAGCACCGCAACGACTTCGCCAGCGGCTGGCACTACTCGCTGACCGGAAGCCTCGCATGGGCCCGCAACAAGGTGCTCGCCAAGCACATCACCGACGACCACCCGATGTACCGCGCCGTGCTCGGAGAGCCCATGGGGTCGATCTACGGATTCAAGGCCATCGGACTCTACCAGACCGAGGAGCAGCTCGCCAATACGCCGACCGCTCCCTCGGGCGAGAAACGCCTCGGAGACCTCATGTATGCCGACATCAACGGCGACGGCCGCATCGAAAAAAGCCAGGACTTCGTGAAGATCGGGCGCGGATACACCCCCGAGCTGAACTTCTCGCTCAACATGGAGGTGTCCTACAAGAACGTATACCTCACGGCCCTGTGGCAGGGCGTGGCCTTGTGCACCTATCAGCTGAGCGCCGCCTACAACACCGGCACGTTCGACAACACGATGTACACGCGTCCGTTCTACAACAACGGAAACGCCCCCTACTACCTCGTGGAGGGCGCCTGGAGAGAGGACAACCGCGATGCCGAGTACCCGCGTCTGAGCACCGTGGCAAACGGCAACAACGCATGGCCCTCGACGTGGTGGGTGCGCAACGGAGCCTACCTGCGTCTGAAAAACCTCCAGATCGGATACACGCTGCCCAAGCAGTTGCTCAGCAAGGCGGGCATCGAGCGCATATACATCTATCTGGCAGGAACGAACCTGCTGACTTTCAGCGCATTCAAGTATGTAGACCCCGAGATGCCGTCGGTAAACAACGGATACTATCCGCAGCAGCGCACCTACAGCATCGGCGTCAACCTCACCTTCTAACCTGCTAAATTTCCGGAATCATGAAAAAAAATATATGGACATTGGGCCTGGCGCTCGCCCTCTGCGGCAGCTCCTGCTCCGACGTACTGGACCTCTATCCGGGAGACCGGTTCTCGCCGGCGACGGTCTGGTCCACGACGACCACCGTGGACAACTACGTGCTCGGCCTCTACTCGATCATCGGTGTCAACTCCGAGATCTACGGCGACGCAGCCCCCAAGCTCTCGGACGCCTATTCCGACATCCTGAAATGCGGCGACTGGGATCTCTACGGCACGAATTTCAACAAGACGCTCTTCCAGGCGTCGGCCTTCGACAGCAACAGCGCCGGAGCCTTCGAATGCTGGGAGTCGCACTACGGACGAATCCGCCGCGAGAACGAATTCCTGCGCGACGCCCCCGCCTACAAGGAGAAGTTCGGCGAGGAGTGGATCAACACACGCATCGCCGAGGTGCGCTTCTGCCGCGCATATGCCTACTACCTGCTCTGCCGCGTATACGGCGGCGTCATCCTCCGCACGGAGGTCGACGGCCCCGAGGAGAACGACAAGGCCCGTTCGTCGGAGGAGGAGTGCTGGAACTTCATCATCACCGAGCTCCAGCAACTCGCCCCGATGCTTCCCGTCGGAAACAAGGGCACGTCCGAGAACTGGGACGATGCGAACTACGGACGTATCACGCAGCAGGCCGCCTACGGATTTCTGAGTCGCGTGGCACTCTACGCCGAGCGTTGGGACGTCGCGGCGGACGCCGCCCGCAAGGTGGCCGAATGCGGCGCGGACCTCGACTGGTCGGGGTATGCCAATGTCTTCAACGGCGACATCCAGAACAACAAGGAGATCCTCCTGGCCGTGGATTTCCAACGCGACGTCATCACCCACCGCTACGACATGTACGTCCGTCCGAGCGGCGACGGAAAGGCTCTCGGATACTCGACAAGCTCCATCTATGCGCCCACGAACGAGCTGGTCGACAGCTATGAAATGGCCGACGGCACGGAGTTCAGCTGGGACAAGCACGGCGACAACCCCTACGAGGGACGCGAGCCGCGCTTCTACGCCACGATCCTCTACAACGGCGCTTCGTGGATGGGCCGCACGATCCAGAGCTATGTCGGAGGCGACGACGGATACAAGGATTACGAAAACGCCGGAGCGTCCAACACCACCGTGACGGGATACTACCTGCGCAAATACCTCCAGGACGGAGACAAGGGTTGGACAACAGCCTATTCGGATCAGACGTGGATCATCATCCGTTATGCCGAGGTGCTGCTCAACAAGGCCGAGGCGCTGGCCCAACTGAGCTGGGAGCAGAACAGCACCGAGGCCCTGCAGGCTCTCAACGACGTGCGCCGCCGCGTGGGGCTCCCCGCCCGCCAGACGGCCGACAAGGAGACCTTCATGGAGTACCTTCGCCACGAGCGCATGGTCGAGCTGGCAGGCGAAGGTTTCCGCTACTGGGATCTGCGACGCTGGCGTCTGGCCGAGGAGGTCATCAACGGCAAGAACGTCCACGGCATGAAGATCACCAAGCAGGGTGACGACAGCTTCCTCTACGAAGAGGTCGACGCCGACGCCGGGAACAAGCGCATCTTCTACGAACGCTACTACCGCTTCGCCATTCCCGAGTCGGAGCGTTCGAAAAACAAACTCTGCACCAACAACGAAGGATGGGTATAACAGCAATTCAAAACAAGCCGACTATGAAACTTCTCAAATATCTTTCCGTCCTGGCCGCCGCCGCACTCGCGCTTTTCGCTGCGGGAGCGTGCGCGGAGCCCGACGACGAATTCCTCCACACCGACAACCGGATCCTGTCGATCGAAATCCAGCCCGCAGGCGGAGGCACCGGAATCGCGGGAGTCATCGACGAAACCACGGGAGAGATCTTCTTCCCGATCCCCAAGGCCAGCCGCGAGAAATACGACATCACCCGCCTGATGGTGCGCGCCGAGGTCGAGTACGACACCTTCATCAACCCCTCGCTCACCGGTCTGAAAGACCTCTCGGACCGCGACAATCCCTTCACGGTCACCGTGACGGCCGGAAACGGGAAATACCGCACCTATACCCTCTGGGCATTCTATACCCGTCGATAAACCCGAATTACCAACAAAACAACCGTAGAATCATGAAAAAATTATTGAAATCCCTCGCTTATGTCGCACTCGCAGGGTTTGTCCTGACCGGATGCACGGAGAAGGATACGCCCTCCGGCGAGGAAGATCCCGTACGCGGCAGCACCGAATGCCGCATCGAATCCTTCGTCCTGAACCTCGGCGACCAGACGACGATCACCGGAGACGTCTACGACTACGACAAGTCGATCGACATCTCCTACACCACCGATCAGATCGAGATGATGAAGGCCGCAACGGCAACGATCGCCATTTCGAAAGGGGCCTCCATTTCGCCCGACCCCGCACAGGCTGCCGACTACACCCAGCCCGTATCGTTCACCGTGACGGCCGAAGACGGAAAGACCGTACGCACCTACACGACCAGGCCCGTCGAGAAGGTGGTTGTCCTTCATACGAAGGTCGAGCCCGCCCTTTCGAAGACCACGACCGAGATGGGGCTCGGATCCGAAACCACCTCCGCTTCGGAATACAAGTTCATAGGCGTCAGCGGCGACAAGCTCATCATCGGCACGAAGGTATTCGACTACAAGACCTTTGCGGCCGTCGGCGAACTGAATATGGACGGATACACCGACCAGAAAATGACCGGCATGGGCAACGACCACGCCGGGAACCTGATCGCCGCCGTCACTCCCGACGGCGATGCCTCGACCCCGACGACGATCATCTGCTGGAGGAACGGATGGGATCAGGCACCCTCGGAATACATCAAATCGGAGACCAGCTACATCGGCAAACTGATCTCGGCAGGCGGCAACATCTTCGAAGGGCAGGCCGTAGTAAGCGCCCAGGGAGGTTCCGGCCCGGCAGGCGCACACTTCGTATTCGAGCGTCTGGACGGAATTGCCAACGGATACCATGCCGTGGAGACCAAACACCCGTCCAACGACGGAAACTGGTCGCAGATGATCTCGCCCTGCTCGAGCGACCCGCTGGGAACCTGGTTCATGTTCGAATCGGTTTCGGGAGGTACCGAGATCTACACCTGGACGGGATGGTCGGCTCCCAACTCGATCGCCATGACACAGATCCCGGGCGTAGTCGACGGAATCGCTTCCGGCCCGGCAGGCTGGGGCAACTTCACCCTCGGCGCAGTGCGCGGATTCACCTACAACAATACGGCATACGGCGCCCTGATCACCACCGGATGGCAGGCGACCTACGTCTCGATCGTCGACACAAACGGCGAGTTCCTGCTCAATCCCAACGATGCCACCATCACGACTTCGCACACCGGAAGCGAGGCGATCATGCAGATCACCTACGCCTACGACGAGGCCGAGAATACCGGGTACGTCTTCGTACTCGAGGCGGGCGTATTCGTGAAGAGCTGGAAGCTGACCGTTGCCGCCGAATAGCAGCCTCCCGGAGCGCCGTCCGCCGGACGGCGCTCCTTCGAAAACCTTTGTGATCCGTGTCTCCCCGTCCGGGGCCGTACCCTCCGGAGAGACACGGATCTTTTGAAATACGCAGGACTCCGAACCTCTGCGCACTAAAACGCACATGAAAATACATCCCCCGCTGCTCGTCGCAGCCTTCGCCGCAATCCTCGCCGCGGCATGCTCCCCCGGAGCGCCGAAACCGCCCCGCGCCGCGGAGAGCCCGTTTGCCAAATACCTCTGGTTCGACGCCGAAGCCAACTTCGCGCGTTTCGCCTCGCAGGACTCCATCCGCTACTGGCTCGACCGCACGGTCGAGGCAGGATTCAACCGCATCGTCGTGGACGTGAAGCCCGTCGAGGGCGACGTCCTCTACAAGAGCGGTTTCATGCCCGAGCTGACCGACTTCCGCGGCACGCGGGTCGACCGTCGGTGGGACTACCTGCAATGCTTCCTCGACGAGGCCGCCGCGCGCAACCTGCGGGTGACCGTCTCGACGACGATCTTCCCGGTGGGGCTCGTCGCCTCGCGCCAGGGGCCCGCATACCGCGACCCGGCATTCGACGGGCGCACCTGCACCGTGTACCGTCCCGAAGGGCTGTCGGACATCCGCGACGACCGCTCCGCCGAGATCGCCTTCCTCAACCCCGCGATGCCCGAGAACCAGGAGTGGGCGCTGCGCTTCGTCCGCGAGCTCCTCACCCGCTACCGGTTCGACGCCTATGCCCTGGACTACTGCCGCTACCCGGGGGCCGGGGCCGACTTCTCGGAGTTCTCACGGCGCGATTTCGAGGCATTCCTCGGACACGCCGTGGAGCGTTTCCCGGAGGATATCTTCACCTACGACAAGGACGGGAACCGCGTCCCGGGCAAATACTACAAACCGTGGTGGGAGTACCGTGCCAAGGTCATCCGCAGCTTCATCGCCCGCGTGCGGGAGGAGATCGACCGCCTGCAACCCGGCGTGGAGCTCGAATACTGGGCCGCCTCGTGGCTCCACGCCATCTACGCCAACGGGCAGAACTGGGCAAGCCCCCGCTCGGAATTCTGGCGCGAATACCTCGACTCCTGGGCATCGCCCGAGTACGGGGAGGCGGGCTTCGCAGACCTGCTCGACGTCTTCATCACGGGCACCTACCTCGAACGCGTATGGGGCGCCGACGATCCCGAATCGGTGGAATTCGGGCTGAACCGCTCGCTGCGCGACGTGCAGGGCGACTGCACGGTCTACGGATCGCTCTATGCGAAGAACCATCTCGACGAGTTCGAGGATGCGGTGTACCTTTGCCTCCAAAAGACAAAGGGCGTCATGGTCTTCGACATCGTGCAGGTCATCAAGAACGGACTTTGGGACGACATCCGCCGGGGCATCGACCGCGCAGAGCGGGAAGCCGCATCCGGCAGCAACGAACAGATTGGGTACAACATTAAAACAACGACACCATGAACCATCCTGTCAAACGACCTTTCCCGGTCAGAAGGCTCTTCCCGGCGCTCTGCGCCCTGATGATGCTCTGCGGGGGCTGCGCCGAAAAGCACCAGACGCCCCCGCCCATCGGCGGAGACGACTCCGGGGAGGAGGAGAAGCCCGTCGAGGGGAACGACAAGCCCGCCAGCGAAAAGGAGCGGATGCTGTGGTTCGACGCCGAGGCGAATTTCGACCGCTTCCGCACCAAGGAGGGCATCACGCAGATGCTCGACAAGACCGTGGAGGCCGGGTTCAACAAGATCGTCGTCGACGTGAAGCCCGTCGAGGGCGACGTCCTCTACGAGAGCTCGTTCATGACAAAGGCCACGCAGATCGGGCAGGTCAGCGTGACAGACCGCGACTGGGACTACCTGCAGTTCTTCCTCGACGAGGCCCACAAGCGCGACCTGAAGGTCACCGTCTCGACGACGATCTTCCCGATGGGCATGCCCTCCACGCGCCAGGGGCCCGTCTACCGCGACGCCCAAAAGTGGGAGGGCATGACCTGCCTGCAGAACAAGCCCCGCACGGGCGGAGGCAGCCGGATGGTCGACATCAGGGACGACGCCTCGAAGGTCGCCGCGTTCCTCAACCCCGTGCTTCCCGAAGTCCGCGAATTCGCCCTGCGCTTCATCCGCGAGATCGTCTCGAACTACGACTTCGACGCCTATGCCCTCGACTACTGCCGCTTCCCCGACAACCAGAGCGACTTCTCCGAGGCCTCGAAGAGCGCTTTCGAGGAGTACATCAAGTCCAGCGTCACCACATGGCCCGACGACGTATTCACCTACGACGCCGCGGGGAACATCGTCCCCGGAACCTACTACAAGCTGTGGTGGGAGTTCCGCTCGATGGTCATCCGCGACTTCGTGGCCGAGGTGCGCCGCGAGATCAAGGCACTGAAGCCCGACGTGAAGCTCGAATACTGGGCCGCCTCGTGGTGGGGAGCCCTCTACGCCAACGGGCAGAACTGGGCAAGCAACACCTTCATGCCCCTCGAGGACATGGAGTCCGCCTACTATTACTCCTGGTGTTCGAACAACTACTTCCGCACGGGATTCGCCGAGGAGCTCGACACCTTCCTGCTCGGGACCTACCTCGAGCGCATATACGGGGCCGACGACAACGAATCGGTGGAGTACGGAATCAACCGCGCCGAGCGCATCATCCGCAACGCCTGCACGATCTACGGAACGATCCAGTGCGCCGACCCGGCCTTCGACATCGAGGAGGCCTGCTACTACTGCCTCAAGCGCACCGCCGGGCTGATGGTCTTCGACATCGTGCACGTAATCAACAACGACAAGTGGGCGGCCATCAAGCGGGGGATCGACCGCGCCCTGGCCGAAGGGTGAGCCGCGAAGCGGCCCTCCGGCAACCGAATCCCGACAACCGAAAGAGCATGTTCCCGAAAATACGTACCATGAAAAGAATCGTTCTTCTCGCCGCGGCGCTGACGGCGTTTCACGCGGCTACGGCCATAGAGTACACCCTTGTTTCGCCGGACGGAGGGATCGAGGTAACGGTCTCGACCTTTCCCGAGCTGCAATGGAGCGTCTCGCGCAGGGGCGAGCCGCTGATCGACGCCAGCCGCATCGGGCTGACATTCGCCGGAGAGGCGCCGCTCGGCGTCGATCCGAAGGTGCGGAGCGTCCGCCGCACGTCGGTCGACACCCGTTCGACGGCCGAGGTCCCGACGAAGTTCCGCGAGCTGCACGACCGCTGCAACGAGCTCGAGATCGCGTTCCGCGGAGACTGGACGCTGCGCATGCGCGCCTACGACAACGGCGTGGCATACCGTTTCGAAACCGCGCGGCGGGGCGAAGTAACCGTCACGGACGAGACCGCGGAGTTCAACTTCGCCGCCGACAACGACACCTACTGGACCCGCGAGCGGAATCCGGACTTCATCACCCACTGCGAGGCATTCTTCGAGCGCAAGCGCCTCTCGGAGCTCGACCGCGCGGTCTACGCCTTCCTGCCGGTCTATTTCGCCACGCCCGCCGGGACGCGCATGGTCGTCACCGAAACCGACCTGGAGGATTATCCCTGCATGTTCCTCTTCGGCGGCGAGGGGCAGAAACTCCGCGCGGAGTTTCCTCCCGTGGTGCTCGAAAGCCGCCTAAAGGAGGGTTCCGACCGCAGCGAGGAGTTCCTGCGCAAGGCCGACTACATCGCCCGCACGAAGGGCACGCGCACCTATCCGTGGCGCGTGGTAACGATCGACGGCAGCGACCGCGAGCTGCTCGAGAACTACCTCCCCTACCAGCTCGCCGCACGGCCCGTCGAGGGCGACGCCTCGTGGGTGCGCCCCGGAAAGATCGCCTGGGACTGGTGGAACGGCCTGAACGTCTACGGCGTGGACTTCGTGGCCGGGGTGAACACCGCGACCTACAAATACTTCATCGACTTCGCCGCGAAGTACGGGATCGAATACATCCTGCTCGACGAGGGGTGGTCGGTCAGCACGCTCAACATCCGCGAGCCCCGCAAGGAGGTCGACCTGCGGGAGATCATCCGTTACGGCAACGAAAAGGGCGTCGGCGTGGTGCTCTGGACCCTCTGGAACCCGATGAAGAAGGATCTCGAGGGAATTCTCGACACCTACCGCGCCTGGGGCGTCAAGGGCATCAAGATCGACTTCATGCAGCGCTCCGACCAGGAGATGGTCAACTTCTACGAGCAGATCGCCCGCGCGGCTTTCGACCGTCATCTGCTGGTCGACTACCACGGGTCGTTCAAGCCCGCGGGGCTGCAGCGCAAATACCCCAACGTCATGACCTTCGAGGGGGTCTACGGCATGGAGAACGACAAGTGTTCGGAGGACATCACCCCCGGGCACGACTG
This sequence comes from Candidatus Alistipes faecavium, assembly GCA_019118605.1. Lineage (GTDB taxonomy): Bacteria > Bacteroidota > Bacteroidia > Bacteroidales > Rikenellaceae > Alistipes > Alistipes faecavium. The sequence goes on from DWYP01000007.1 coordinate 38,889, forward strand.
CGTGCTGCCCTTCACGCGCATGGTCGCAGGGCCCATGGACTACACCCCCGGCGCCACGGTCAACGCCACGGCCGCCGACTTCTCGATCAGCTGGAGCCATCCGATGAGCCAGGGAACACGCGCCCATCAGGCCGCGCTCTACGTCCTCTACGAGAGCCCGCTGCAGATGCTCTGCGACTCCCCGTCGCACTACCTCCGCACCCCGGAGTTCACCTCCTTCATCGCCGCCGTGCCCACCGTCTGGGACGAAATCGTCGCGCTGCACGCCGCGGCCGGGGAGTATGTCGCCGTCGCACGCCGCCACGGCGAGAAGTGGTACATCGGGGCCATCACCGACTGGACGGGGCGCGACCTGGAGATCGACCTCTCGTTCCTCGGCGAGGGCCGCTACCGCATGGAGAGTTTCGAGGACGGTGTGAATGCCGATGTCTACGCACAGGATTTCCGCACCGGCTCCCGCACGGTGACCCGTGCCGAGCGGCTGCACATCCACCTGGCTTCGGGAGGCGGCTGGGCCGCGATCCTGACCCCCGAAAAGTAGCCGCGCCATGGGAAGAACCGCTCTGAGAAACATGCTGGCAGGGACGCTCCTCGCCGCCGGGCTCCTTTCGGCCCCGGCTGCGGCGGCGGGCGTTCCCGGGGAGCTGCGCGGGCGCGTGACGGCCGACGGCAAGGGCGTGGCCGGAGTCCGGGTGACCGACGGGAGGACGATCGTGCAGACCGACCGTCGGGGCCGCTACCGCCTGCCGGCCGACAGGGAGGCGGCGTTCGTCTACCTGACCCTGTCCGACGGATACGAAATACCTGCGCGGCAGGGGGCGGCACTCCTCTACCAAAGGCTCGAAGCCGGGAAGGCCCGGGACTATGACTTCGCGCTGCAGCCCGCCGCACGGAGGTCGGAGCGCCACCGGCTGCTCGTCGTCGCCGACCCGCAGGTCTACTTCGAGAAGGAGCTCGACAGCGTGCGCCGTGCGGCCGCCGACATGCGTCGCACGGCCGCCGACAGCGTCGAGACCTTCGGCGTGGTCTGCGGGGACATCATCGGCGACATCACCCGCCGTCCCCTGCTCTTCGAAGCGGTGCGCGACGCCCTGGCCCGAAGCGGCGTGCCCTTCTTCTATGCCGTCGGCAACCATGACATGGATGTCGACACCCGCTCGAACGCCGGCTCCAAGCGGTCGTTCGAGGAGTGCTTCGGCCCCACCTGCTACTCTTTCGACCGCGGGAGGATCCATTACGTCGTCCTCGACGACGTTTTCTTCCTGGCTCGCGGGTACCTCTATGCGGGGTATCTCGGGGAGCGGCAGCTGAAGTGGCTCGAACAGGACCTCGCCTTCGTGCCGCACGGAAGCACCGTCGTCGTCTGCTTCCACATCCCCACCTGGTCGCGCGCCGCACGGCAGGGAGAGTGGGGCAAGGAGGAGTCCAACAAGGTGCTCAACAACCGCCGGGCCCTCTACGCGCTGCTCGCACCCTACCGGGCGCACATCATGTCGGCGCACGAGCATTACAACGAGAACTACCAGCCCGCGGAGCACATCTTCGAGCATGTGCATGCCCCGCTGAGCACCCTCTTCTGGCAGACACCCCTCAGCATGGACGGCATTCCCGCGGGATATGGCGTCTACGAGGCCGACGGCGATACGCTGACCTGGTACTGGAAGGCGGTCGACTACAACCGCGGGCGCCAGTTCACAGCCTATGCCGCGGGGGAGGATCCCCGCGAACCGGAGGCCGTCACGGTCAACGTCTGGAACTACGACCCCGCCTGGAAGGTGCGCTGGTACGAGAACGGCGTGCCGCAGGGCGGGATGGAGCGCTACACAGGATACGACGCCGCGATAGCCGCCTACGTGGAGCGCCACCGCGGGGAGTTCGTCTACAAGTACATCGGGGCGGCGCCCACCGAGCACCTCTTCCGCGCCGTGCCCTCGGCTCCCGGGGCCGAGGTGTGCGTGGAGGTCGAGGACCGCTTCGGGAACCGCTACCTCTGGTCCGCGGCGCAGGGATATGCCTGGCGTCCGGCCGAAGGGGCGCAGGCTCCGCAGGCCGCGCAATCCCCGAAAAAAGAGACCCCGAAAAGAGAACTCCCGAAAAAAGAGTCTTTGAAAGAGCCCCCGCAGGAGGGAACAGCCGCGCCGCACGCCTCGGAGTAATCGCGGCCCGGCAAAAGAACGGCCCGGCATCCGCGACAACCGCCGGGCCGCATGTCCGAATGTTCAAAAAAATACCCGTATGAAAAAATACCTTCTTGCAGCCGCCGGGCTGCTGATCGCCTCCGGCTGCGCGCAGACCCCTCGGGAAAAGATGCTCTTCACCCCGGCCACGGCGCCGGAGATCCGCTTCGTGGGACGCGCGGCGGAGTCGGCCGAAGGCGCGCTGTTGTTCGACTGGAGCGGATGCTACTTCTCCTTCCGCTTCGAGGGCAGCCGCTGCGCGATGCGGGCCTCCGACACCCGGCGCAACCACTACAACGTCTTCGTCGACGGGCAGCGCCGCGGAACGGTCTCCGTCGAGGGGGCCGACACGACGGTCCTGCTGGCCGAGGGGCTTGCGCCGGGCGCGCACACCGTGCTCGTGCAGAAGCGCACCGAGGGAGAACAGGGCCGCACGACCCTTCACGGCATCCTGACCGACGGAAAGCTGCTCCCGGCCCCCGCGGCCCCGGGACGCCACATCGAATTCATCGGCGACTCGCACACCTGCGGATACGGAACCGAAGGGCAATCGCCCAAGGAGCCCTTCACCCCCGAGACCGAGAACTGCGACCTGGCGTGGGGATGCATCATCGCCCGCTACTTCGGTGCCGACTACACGCTCATCGCCCACTCGGGACAGGGCATGGCCCGCAACTGGGGCGACGGGAAGGAGGGGTCGGCGTGCACCATGCGCGAGCGGCTGACGCGCACGTTCGACATGGAGGAGGAGCCCCAATGGGATTTCTCGGCATACCGTCCCGACATCGTGGTCATCAAGCTCGGGTCGAACGACTTCAGCGAAGGGGTCTCGCCCTCCGAAGAGTGCTTCAGCGGGGCGTATGCCGAGGCGCTGCGCAAACTCCGCAAGGCGTACGGCGACGTGCCGATCCTGTGCGTCGCCCCCTGCGAGAACACCGTGGTATTCGGACACCTGCAGAGGTTGCTCGACAGGCTGCAGGATCCGAACCTGCACTGTGCGGTGCTGACCCCCGGGGTCTTCAACTGGGACACCGACATGGGCGCCAATTTCCACCCCAACCACCGCGGACACCGGAAGATGGCCTCGGCCATAATCCCCTACATCGCAACGATCACGGGCTGGGAGATGCCCGAGAAGACGGTCTACTAGGGTGGCGGCGGGGAAGACTCTGCGCAACAAGGCAAAAAAGGAGCGGGCCATCGGGGCCCGCTCCTTTTTTCGGCACTGTCGGCGCACTTGCCGCACGCGGCTACCGGTGCTGCGGGCGCAGCAGGTCCTGCACGACCTTCACCGGGGAGAAGGTCGAGATCGGCACGTCGACAAAGACCGTGTTCCAGCGCGCCATGGCGCCGTTCCACAGGCCCGGGAGCTCCTGGGCACGGAGTTCGCGCCCGCCGCTCGACTTCGAGGAGATGAATCCCGTAGCCGGGTCGGTGTACTGCCGCAGGTCGTATTTGCCGCCCCGGGCGTCGCGCACCCCGCAGACCAGATCCACCGGATTGAAGTGCGTGGCGGACTTCATCAGCGGCAGGTCTTCGGGTGCGATCTGGCTCGACTCGGCGATCTGCAGCGACTCCGTGCCGTCGGGATTGCCCACCCAGAAGGGGCCGCCGCCCGGTTCGCCCTCGTTGCGCACCATGCCGCAGACGCGGATCGGGCGGTCGAGAATCGCGCGCAGCAGCGCGGCATCGTACGACGCCGGAAGCTTCACGCAGAGCTTCTCTTCGAGGAACGCCGCGACCTCCGCGAGATCGGCCGTCCCGGCCTCCAGAGCCCGGAGGTGTGCGAAGGAGGCCTCCTGCAGGGCGAGCAGCACCCCGGCCAGCATCTTCTTGCAGCGGATCGTGTCGCCGCGCAGGGCGTCGGTGGTCACGTTGTCGATGTTCTTGATGAAGATCACGTCGGCGTCGATCTCGTTGAGGTTCTCGATCAGCGCCCCGTGGCCCGCCGGACGGAACAGCAGCCGTCCGTCGTCCTGACGGAAGGGCGTGTTGTCGGGATTCACGGCGATGGTATCGGTCGAAGGCTTCTGCACCGAGAAGGTGATGTCGTAACGGATGCCGAAGCGTTTCTCATACCCCGGAACCTTCTCGGCAAGCAGGCTCCGGAAACCCTCCATGTGTTCGGGAGAGACGGTGAAGTGGATGCGTGCCACGCCGTTCGACGCGGCGTAGGTCGCACCCTCGACCAGGTGCTCCTCGACGGCCTTGCGCGCACCGTCGGCATAGGCGTGGAAAGTGACAAGCCCCTTGGGTTTGTGTCCGTAGTCGAGGCCCTTGTTGACGATGGCGTCGACCGTCGTGCGGTCGTCGGCGCCTTCGGGCAGCACCTTCACCAGTTCGGGCCAGAAGGCGAAGTCGCGCAGGTGTTCGAGCAACGTGTCGATGCCCGGGCCGCGCTTGCCCTCGTTGACGAACTCGAAGAGCTCCTTGAACATGCGCGTCGCGGCGCCCGACGCCGGGACGAACTTCACGACGCCCAGACGGCCGGCGGCCTCGTCGTAACGCTTCACGGCCGCATCGGCCTGCGCCGCGTCGAGCACCTGCACGCCGTCGCCGGGCGAAGCGGCCCGCACGACGTTCAAATGGGGGAATCCGCGGCGGAAGTTCTCCAGCTGAAGCTCCACCTGCTGCGCAGACAGACCGTGTTCGGCGATCTGCCGCAAATCCTGTTCGGTAAACATAGGCTATCAAGCAATTAAAGGTTGTGCACGTCGAATCCGCCCCGCAACCGCCGACGCTCCCGCATCTGCGGGAAAGTCCGCGAACGGCACCTGCCGGGCCGTCGGGAACGGGCCCCGGGATCGAAATCGCCGCCCGCAGGCCGCAATGATACCCGGTCATCAATCAAAGTTAGTAAATTATTTCGTAACTTTGCACATCATGATCCGAGAATTTCACCATATCGACCTGCGCGGCCGAAACAGTTTCGGCGTCGCACAGCAGGCCGCACGCCTCGTGGAGTTCGAAACTCCCGACGACCTGCGCACCCTCTTCGCCGAAGGGGTTCCCGCACGCTGGACGGTGCTCTCCGGCGGGAACAACATCCTCTTCACCAAGGACTACGACGGAGTGCTCCTGACTCCCGTAGCGCGGGAGATCACGCCCCTGGACGACGACGGCCGGACACTCCGCGTGCGCGTCGATGCCGGAGTCGAATGGGACGACCTGGTGGAATGGGCCGTCGAACGCGGTCTCTGGGGTATCGAAAACCTCTCGCTCATCCCCGGGAAGGCCGGCGCCGCGCCGGTGCAGAACATCGGCGCATACGGATGCGAGGCCAAGGATGCGATCCGCCGCGTGGAGACTTTCTGCGTCGAGTCGGGGGCGCTGCTCACGCTCGATGCCGCACACTGCGGATTCGCATACCGCGAGAGCGTCTTCAAACACACGCTCAAGGGGCGGGTCATCATCACGGCCATCGAGATCGAGCTCTCGCACGCCCCCTGCCCGAAACTCGGATACGGAGACGTCGAACGCGAGGTCGAGGCCCGCGGAGGGGCCACGCTGCGCAACATCCGCGAGGCGATCTGCGCCATCCGCCGCTCGAAGCTCCCCGACCCTGCCGTACTGGGAAATGCCGGGAGCTTCTTCAAGAACCCCGTTGTCGAGGCCTCCGTGGCCGACGCGCTCACGGCCCGCTGTCCCGACATGCCCCGCTACCCGGCCCCCGAAGGGCGGGTGAAGCTCGCTGCGGGGTGGCTCATCGACCGATGCGGGCTCAAGGGGCACCGCGAAGGGGCCGTCGGGGTGCACGAACGCCAGGCCCTGGTGCTCGTAAACTACGGCGGCGCCACGGGCGGCGAGGTGATCGCCTTCGCACGGAAAATCCAGGAGCGCGTGCGCGAAACGTTCGGAATCGACATAGACACCGAGGTCAACATCCTATGAATACGAATCTTCAAGAGGCTTTCCAACGCTACATCGACCGGAACGGGCTCGCCACGCACGACGACCGCATCCTGCTGACCGTTTCGGGCGGCGTCGACTCGATGGTCATGCTCTCGCTCTTCGTCGAAAGCGGATACAGGGTGGGCGTCGCCCACTGCAACTTCCAGCTGCGGGGCGCCGAGAGCGACGAGGACGAGGTGCTTGTCGAACAGCAGGCCGCGAAGTTCGGCATTCCGTTCTACAACCGGCGTTTCGAAACCGCCGCCGAGATGGAGCGCACCGGGGAGTCGATGGAGATGGCGGCCCGGCGGCTGCGCTACGCATGGTTCAACGACCTGAGCGCCGAACACGGATACTCGGCCATCGCCATCGCCCACCACGCCGACGACTCGATCGAGACCTTCTTCATCAACCTGCTGCGCGGCACCGGGCTCCGCGGCCTCACGGGCATCTCCACGCAGGTCGGGAAGGTCATCCGCCCGCTGCTGTTCGCCTCGCGCAAGGAGATCCTCGAATACGCCGTGCAGCACCGCATCCCCTTCCGGGAGGATTCGTCGAACCGCTCGACCAAGTACCTGCGCAACAAGATCCGCCTCGGGCTCATCCCCCGCATCCGGGAGATCAACCCGAAATTCACCTCCCTGATGATCCGCAACCTCGCGCGCCTGACCGATGCCCAGCTCTTCATCAGCCACGGCATCGAACGCATCCGCTCCGAGGCCGTGAGCTCCGAAAACGGAATCGACACGATCCGCCTCGACCGCCTCGACCCGGCCTTCCCGCGCGACTTCGTGATCTACGAGCTCCTCAGTTCGGCATACGGATTCAAGGGCGACGTCGTCGACGCGCTCTGCCACGCCCTCGGGCAGGAGGACTCCACGGGAAAACGCTTCTACGCCCGCGAGCGGGTCGCCTGCATCGACCGCGGGAAGATCGTCGTAGCGCCCATCGCCGCGGACGATCCCTGTCTCTCGACCATCGCGAAGGGGGCTCCGCGCGCCTACTGCGCAAACGCCGTGCTCTACTTCGAAAGGCTCGATATCGACGCGATCAAGACCTTCGGCGTCCCCGAACACATCGCGCAGCTCGACGCCGACCGCCTGCAATACCCCCTTACGCTGCGCCGCTGGAGGGAGGGCGACTGGTTCGTACCCTTCGGCATGACAGGACGCAAGAAGGTCAGCGACTTCCTGATCGACGCCAAGGTCTCCGCGCCCGAGAAACAGCGGCAGTTCGTGCTGCTCTCGGGAGACGACATCGTCTGGCTCGTAGGACGGCGCATCGACGACCGCTACCGCCTGACGTCCGGAACCGAAAACGTCCTGCGCATTACCAAAGAGATCGTCTGAAATGGCAAAGGGAGCACTGAAATTCAAGGATTCGGTGGCCGAATTCGAGCGCCTCGGCGCAGAGATCCGCGCCCGGAAGTTCGCGCCCCTCTACCTGCTCATGGGCGAGGAGGGCTACTTCATCGACGCGCTCTGCGAGCAGCTGGCCACCTCGATTCTCGACGAGGCCGCGCGCGCCTTCAACCAGATCACCGTCTACGGAAAGGATTCCGACGCGGGGCAGGTCATCAACCTCTGCCGCCAGATGCCCATGATGGGGCAGTGGCAGGTGGTCATCCTCCGGGAGGCGCAGCAGCTCCGCGGCCTCGACAAGCTCTCGCTCTACACCCAGAAGCCCTCGCCCACGACCATCCTCGTCATCTGCCACAAGGAGAAGAACGCCGACCGCCGTTCGGCATTCTACAAGGGCTGCGCGGCGAACGGCACGGTCTTCGAGTCGGTGCGCCCGCGCGACTACGAGATCGCCGCATGGCTGCAGCAGTTCATCCTCCGCCGGGGCTTCACGATCGACCAGAAGGCCCTCTCGATGCTCACCGACCACCTCGGAACCGACATCGCGAAGATCTCGAACGAACTGCACAAGCTCACCGTTTCGCTGCCCGAGGGCACGAAGCGCATCACCGACGCCGACATCGAGGCGAACATCGGCATCTCGAAGGACTTCAACAACTTCGAACTCTGCAAGGCCGTCGTCACGCGCGACATGGCCCGGGCGCTGATGATTGCCGACCATTTCGCCCGTAACCCCAAGGACAATCCCCTGCTGCTCACCGTCATGGCGCTCTTCAGCCAGTTCCGCGACCTCTTCGTCGTGAACTATCTGCGCTGGCTCGCGCGCCGCCGCAACCAGCCCTTCCCGGCCGATCAGGAGCTGATACGCCTGCTGCGCAAGAACAATACGTTCGTGCTCGGAGAGATCAAGCAGAACGCCGCGCTGTGGGACAACCGCAAGGTCTTCAACGTGCTGGGGCTGCTGCGCGAATACGACGCCAAGAGCAAGGGACTCAACTCCGGAGGGGCGTCGGACGGCGAGCTGCTGCGCGAACTGCTGTTGAAAATCTTCCTTCTGTGAGCGGGATCTATCTATATCAGGTCGTACACCTCGCCGCCGGAAAGCCGCGCAACGTCGAGGGACACGTCGCCGTGCTGGACGCCGCCTCGCGCCGTCTGTTCGGACGCCCCTATGCGCCCGGGGCCGCGGCCCTCGCACGCCGCATCGAGGCGCTGGCCGCCGCCGAGCGCTATCCGTCGGGGGTCTCGGGCTTCGTACGCCTGGAGCTCGACGCCGAAGGCCGGGAACGGCTCGCACCCGCGGGCGTCTCGCTCTACAAAGGCTATGCCTTCCGCAGCCTGACCCCCGCGGCCGTCACCCTCTGCTACGACATCCCCTTCTCCGAGGCCCCGACCTCGGTGCGCGAGGCCGCGGCCGAATGGGCGCGGCACGAGGCCGTGCGCCGGGGCGCCGGCGTCGCCGTGCGCTGCGACCGCCAGGGCGTCGTCCGCGACGCCGACGACGCCCCGCTGCTGGGCATCGCCGGACACACGGCGCGCATCTCCCCGGGGCTGGCGAGCGTCGAACGCCGGCTGGCGCTCGAGGCCGTGCGTGCGGCCGGGCTGGAGGTCCGCGAGGAGCCGCTCCCGCGCGAGGAGCTGCAGCAGATGGACGAACTCTTCACGGTCGACCACCGCGGCGTCACGGCCCTCTCGCACTGCGACGGGCATCCGCTGATGACGCTGCTCGCCGAACGCGTCGCCGCGGCGCTGGAGGGGCTGTTTCCGAAAAAATAGAAACCTCCGCCGCCGATCCGGACTATCTTTCGGGGTCGAACAACCCTCCAATCCCCGAAAGTCATGCAAAAATACATTCTTCTTTATGCGGTGATCGTCACCGCACTGCTCGCGGTCGTCCTCCGCCGCTACGGAGACGAGAACCGCCGTCTGGCACAGAACCAGACCGCCCTGGCCTCCGAAGTCCTCCATTACCGCACGCGCTGGGGGCAGGAGGCGGCCTCGGCGCAGGCCCTGCGCCTGCGCTGCGCGGAGTTCGAAGAGCTCCGCGCGGCCGACGCCGCGCGGATCCGCCTGCTGGGGATCCGCCTGCGGAGGCTCGAGGCCGCGGGGACGAGCGTCACCGAAACCGTCTTCGAGGCCAGGGCCCCGCTGTGCGACACGCCCGTCGTGCGGAGGGGCGACACGCTGCCGCTCTGCACCCCGGTCCGGAGGTTCCGCTGGGAGGATCCCTGGGTGGCGGTCGAAGGGCTCGTCGCGGAGGATTCGGTCGTCTGCCGCGTGCGGAGCGTCGACACCCTGCACCAGGTCGTACACCGCATTCCGCGGCGTTTCCTCTTCATCCGCTGGGGCACGAAGGCCCTGCGGCAGGAGATCGTCTCCTCGAACCCCCACACGCGGATCGTCTACACGGAGTACGTGCGCCTCGAGCGGTGAAAGGCATCCGCGGGGCGGAATCCCGGCAAGGGGTGTTGCGGATCCGGAAATTTGTGAGTACTTTTGTCCGGAACCGCTTCAACCCGCGTATCATGAAAAGAGACCTCCCGAAATGCCGCCCGGCGGTCCTGCTGCGACCGCTCGCACTCCTGCTGCTGGGCCTTGCCATCACATCCTGCGGCGAAACCGCCCGGCCGCTCCATCCGAAAGCGAAGGGCGTCACGCGCCTTGTCACCTACAACGTCGGGGTCTTCTCCAAGTACCTCGACGGCGGCAGCTACGCCATGATCGCCGACATGATGCGCGAAATCGACGCCGACGCGGTCGCGATGAACGAGCTCGACAGCTGCACGGTGCGCACGAGAGGGATCTTCCAGCTGCAGCGCGCCGCCGACCTACTGGGCGGCTGGGACTGCAACTACGGCGCCGCAATGCCCTTCTCGGGCGGGGCGTACGGCGAGGGCATCGCCAGCCGCGAGCGCCCCGTGCGCAGCTTCTCGGTAGTCATGGAGCGCGGAGAAGGGGCCGAGCCCCGGGTGCTCGTGGTCTCGGAGTTTGCCCGCTACGTCTACGCCACGACCCATCTCGACCACGTGTCGGCGGCACAGCGCGCCGTGCAGGCCGAGACGATCAACCGCATCATGATGCGCGAATACGGCACCTCGCCGAAGCCCGTCTTCCTGGGCGGAGACCTCAACGACACGCCCGATTCGGAGCCGCTCCGGATCCTGCGGAAGGCATGGAAAATTCTGACCCCCGCCGAGGCGACCTTCTCCTCGCACGACCCGCAGACGTGCATCGACTACATCCTGCAGCTCGACAACGGCGCGGCCTGCGAGGTGCTGGGAGCCCGCGTGCTGAAGCAGTTCCGCACGGGAGACGTCCGCCAGGCGTCGGACCACCTTCCCGTGCTGCTCGACGTCCGCCTGCCCGAGCGGTAGCGGCCGGGCAGCGGCCGCCCCGGACGCAGGGGCCGCGTCCCCTTCCGGGAGCCTCCGTCGGCGTTCGGGACGAATAATCGCCCGAAAGTGCAGGGCTTTCGCGTTTTTTTCCTACCTTTGTCCGATATGGAACGAACAGCCATCTTTCCCGGGTCGTTCGACCCCTTCACCCGAGGCCATGCCGCCCTGGTCGACGAGGCCCTGAACCTCTTCGACCGCATCGTGATCGGCATCGGCAACAACTTCGCGAAGAACAGCCTGATGAGCGTCGAGAACCGCAAGCGCCTGATCGACGACATCTACCGCGACGAGCCGCGCGTCGAGGCGTGCATCTACACGGGGCTGACCGGGGAGTTCGCCGAGCAGGTCGGCGCCTCGGCCATCATCCGCGGCGTGCGGAACACCACCGACTTCGAGTACGAACGCACGATGGAGGCCACCAACCACCGTATCTACCCCGCCATCACCACCGTGATGCTCTTCACCCCGGCGCCCGTCGCCGACATCTCCTCCTCGACCGTCCGCGAGGTCCTCGCCTTCGGGCGCAACGTCGAGGAGTTCCTGCCCGAAGGAATCGATATCACCAAATACCTATAATACGCATGATGGAATTTTCTGCCGAAATGATCGCCGGATTCCTCGGCGGAGAGGTCGTCGGCGACAAGGACGCCAAGGTGCACACCGTCTCGTCGATCGAGGAAGGAAAGGCCGGATCGCTGAGCTATCTGACCAACCCCAAATACGAACCCTTCCTCTACACCACGCAGTCCTCGATCGTCCTCGTGGACCGTGCGTTCGAACCCGCGCAGCCGGTGGCCGCCACGCTCATACGCGTCGACAACGCCGCGGCCTGCGTCCTGCGCCTCCTGGAGATGTACAACGCCGCCCGTCCCCGCCGCGAGGGGATCAGTGCGCGCGCCGCGATTGCGGAGAAGGCCTCGCTCGGCGAGAAGTGCTACGTCGGGGACTTCACGGTCATCGAGGAGGGCGCCGAGGTGGGCCGCGACTGCCAGATCTACCCCCAGGTGTACATCGGCCGCGGCGTCAGGATCGGCGACGGCACGACGCTCTATCCGGGCGTGAAGATCTACGAGGGGTGCGTCGTCGGCAGCCGCTGCATCCTCCACGCCGGGGCCGTCATCGGCGCCGACGGCTTCGGATTCATGCCCAACGCCGCCGGAGGCTTCGACAAGATCCCCCAGCTGGGCAACGTCGTCATCGAGGACGACGTGGAGATCGGCGCCAACACCTGCATCGACCGCGCGAAGACCGACTCGACCGTCATCCGCCGCGGCGTGAAGCTCGACAACCTGATCCAGATCGGACACAACGTGCAGATCGGCGAGAACACCGTCTCCTCGGCGCAGACCGGCATCGCCGGGACCTCGCGCGTGGGCCGCAACTGCTTCCTCGCCGGGCAGGTCGGCATCGCCGACCACGTTACGGTCGGTGACCGCGTGAAGATCGGCTCGAAGAGCGGCGTCGACAAGAACGTCGGAGACGACGAGGTGCGCCTCGGGTACCCCGCCCTCCCGGGCATGCAGTACCACCGTTCGTCGGCCGTCTTCAAGAACCTCCCCGAGCTGGCACGCCGCGTCGCCGAACTCGAGAAACAGATCGAAAATCTCAAAAAACAATAAACCTGTCATGAAAAAAATCCTCCTTTTCGCAGCCTGCACCGCGCTGCTGTCGGCCTGCGGCAGCAAAAACAAATACGTCATCGAGGGCAACCTCGCCGGGCTCTCCGGCACGGTCTACCTCTTCGACGAGGAGCAGAATGTCGTAGACTCCGCCGCCGTCGACAACGGAGCCTTCCACTTCAAGGGCACGGCCGAAAGCCCCGCCATGTATATGCTCAGCGACGCCAAGGATCTGCCGGGAACCTTCTATGCCCGCTTCATCCTCGAACCCGGCACGATCGCCATCAGCGACGGCGCCGAGAATCCGATGCTCAAAACGGCCACCGGCACCCCGGCCAACGACGCCTGCGCAGCGTACACCGAAGCAAGCTACAAACTCATCACGGAGTACCGTGACGAGTCGACCTCCGAAGAGCGCCGCACGGCCATCGAGGAGGAGTACGAAAACCTGGCCCGCCAGGCCATCGAACAGAACCGCAACAACCTCTTCGGGGCCACGATGCTCGCCAGCCAGAGTTACGAGCTCTCGGGACAGGAGACGCTCGACGAGATCGCCAAGTTCCCGCCCGAGATGCAGCAGAACAAGGTTCTCGCAGACCTCAGGAAGCAGGCCGAGGCCAAACTCCGCACCGATGTGGGCCAGCCCTTCACCGACGTGACGGCACCGGATGCCGAGGGGAACGATATCTCCCTGAAATCGGTCGTCGGGAACCCCGCGAACAAGTACGTGCTCCTGGACTTCTGGGCCTCGTGGTGCGGCCCCTGCATGGGAGAGGTGCCCCACCTGGTGAAGACCTACAAGGAGTTCCACAAGAAGGGTTTCGAGATCTTCGGCGTCTCGTTCGACGACGACCGCGGGAAGTGGCTCGGCGCCATTGAGGAGAACAAGATGGAGTGGATCCACGTCAGCGACCTCAAGAGCTGGGACAACCAGGCCCGCGAGGATTACGCCGTGCAGGGCATTCCGGCCAACTTCCTGATCGACAGCGACGGAAAGATCATCGCCCGTGATCTCCGCGGCGAGGAACTCTACGCGAAGATCGCCGAACTGCTCAAGTAACCAACGACGACGCCCGGCAGCGTTCGGGCGGCATCCGGCAGCCGCGGCCATCCGCGACAGAGGCCCCTCCTTCCCGCAGCCGCCGGAGGGAGGGGTCTGTGCTCCGGACTGCCGGGCCGCCGGGCCGCAGAAAAATCCGCATATCGAGATGTCACCGCAACAGACATACCGCATCATGGGCATCGACCCCGGCACCAACTACATGGGGTACGGCGTGCTGGAGGTCGAGGGGCGCACGGTGCGCTCGGTGGTGCTGGGCGACATCGACCTGCACCGCCTGGCAGACCCCTACGCCAAGCTGCGCTACATCTTCGAACGCGTCGGGGCGCTGATCGACGAGTACCGTCCGCGCGAGGTGGCCCTCGAATCACCCTTCTTCGGCGAGAACGTGCAGTCGATGCTCAAGCTGGGGCGCGCCCAGGGCGTGGCGATGGCCGCGGCGCTGAGCCGCGGGCTCGACGTCTTCGAGTATGCCCCGATGCGCATCAAGCAGGCGATCACCGGGCGCGGCTCGGCGGCCAAGGAGCAGGTTGCGGCCATCGTCTGCCGCACGCTCGCGGTCGAACGCCCGTTGCGGAGGCTCGACGCAACGGACGGCATGGCCGTGGCGCTGTGCCACTACTACGCCACGAGCAACCCGCTCAACGCCGCACTGGGCGACGAGCGCAAGAAGGGCCTCGGCGGAGGGAAGAAATCCGCATCCAAGGAGGGATCGCAAAGCTGGGAGCAGTTTCTGAAGAAGCATCCCGACCGGGAGATCCGGTGAGCGGCCACAGTCCGGAGGGGGCGAGGGGCGAGGGAGAGAAGAAAGAGGAGGAGAGGAGAGGAGAGGAGAGGAGAAGAGGAAAAGAGGGAAGAAGATGGGAGAGAAGGTGAGGCGCGCATGCAACCCGCTGTCAATCCGCATGAAAGGCTCCTTCGCACGACCGGAAGGCTCATTTTGATAAAAAATTTTAAAAGATTTATTTGCGGGATTCGGAATTTTGTCCTACCTTTGCAAACGCAATTCGGCGCCGTAGCTTAATTGAATAGAGCATCTGACTACGGATCAGAAGGTTACAGGTTTGAGTCCTGTCGGCGTCACAAGGAAGGAGAGCACGAAAGTGGCTCTCCTTCTTGCGTTTAGGGAGCCGCACAGGCCACCCGGGAGTCCGGACTCCTGAAACGCGCCAGCGCGAATGGTCGCCATGACCCGGCCGGATTCGTTGGCCGTTTACAAAACATTTCCTACATTTGTATGCGCAGGGGCTGCGACGGACCCTTCCGGAAAATTAAGGCTTCCCTAAAAGGACCTGCAGGCGGAAAACCGCCACAGCATACGGCCGCACCCCGGAACCCGCCGCTCCCTGCAAAACGAAAAATACAGTTATCCCATCCGTACAACCCGACATGAAAAGACTTCTATCCCGCCTGCTGCTGTTTTTGAGTCCCGTGTGGCTCCTCGCATCCTGCAATCTGCTGAACGGCGACTCGGAAGACACCGACCCCTCCTTCGGGGATTTCTCCTTCCAGTTCGAATTCGATCGGTACCAGGCTGTCGTCCTGCCCGGAAAGGAGGTGCGCATCGGATATACGCTCCAGGTCTACGGAGCGCAGAACGCCAGCGACGCGAACATCCGCTGCAGCATCGAATCGTACGACCAATCGCTCTACCAGGCGGAGCTGCAAACCGAAAGCAGCACGTCGGGAACGCTCGTCATCAAGGGGATCGGCGCCGAGGCCGGGTGGGCCGAGAGCGAAATCGTGCTGAAGGCCTCGAGCAGCCTGGGATACGAGACCTATGTGTCCGTGCTGCTTGCGCATTTCAACTACGAGATCGCCAACTTCCCCGACGGAGATGCCTACATTCTCCCCGCGGCGGGCGGCACCACGGAGATCGTCCTCCAGTGCAATGCCGAGCATCTGGCCTCCCTCCGCACTTCCGACAGCTGGATCCGCTACAGTCCGTCGGAGAGCTACGTGGAGACGATCGACGCCCTGGCTTCGGTATACGTCCACCACTATGTGCTCCGCGTCGAGGCCCACACCCAGGGTTCCGACCCGCGCGAGGGAAGTGTCGAGTTCTCGCTGGGAGACATACCGTTTTTCAGCGCCCCGGTTCGTCAGGAGGTGGACTTCGCGGCCGACGGCCGGGAGATGATCCTGCGCGTCCGCGCCTCGGCGGCCAACGCCCGGACGGTCTACCTGCCGCTCGATGACATCGTGGCCTGCACGGTGGACTGGGGCGACGGCTCCCGCGAGCAGTTCGAACACCGCTACACCTACGACAATCCGATTTCCCACGTCTACGCCGAAGCGGGCGAGTACAAGGTAACGATCCGCGGGCAGGTGAATGCCGTCACCTCGTTCGGAATGCCCTCGGGGGCCCTGGACAACTGCATCCTCGCCGTCGAGCAGTGGGGAAACCTCGGGGCCGAAGAGATCGTGCTGCGCGACATCACCACCCTGGAGCGCATCGCCCCCGACACCGAAGGGGCCTTTGCGAAGATCCGGAACTTCGACCGCACGTTCCTCGGCTGCACAGGGCTCACCGAACTGCCCGAAGGTCTTTTCGCCCGCGCGGAGTCCGCGGCCATCTTCGAGGCGACCTTCTACGAGTGCACCGGGCTCACCAAACTGCCCGAAGGGCTCTTCGAGGGGGCCGATCCCATCACGTTCGACACCACGTTCGGAAGGTGCACATCCCTGACGGAGCTGCCCGGAGGGCTTTTCCGCGGATGCTCGCACGCCAGCACGTTCCACCGCACCTTCGAGGAGTGCACGGGGCTTACGAGCCTCCCCGGCCGGCTCTTCATACCGTGCCCCATGGCAACGACCTTCCAGGCCACGTTCTACAACTGCACGGGGCTCGCCGCGCTGCCCGAAGGGCTTTTCGCCGGCAATCCCGAGGCGGTCAGCTTCGGCGGAGAGACCGATTACCACAACGGTGCGGGCCGCGAGGACAGGGGGCTCTTCACAAACTGTACGGCACTGACGGAGATCCCCGAAGGGTTGTTTGCCTTCAATTCCAAGGTGACGGATCTCTCGATGGCCTTCCTCGGGTGTTCGGGAATCCGGGAGATTCCCGCCGGGCTGTTCGCCGCGCTGCCCGAACTGGAGAATCTCGAATACGTTTTCGAAGGATGCAAGCAGATTGAGGAGATCCCCTCGGGGCTGTTCGACAACAACCCCCTGCTGCAGGAGATGTACTCCGCATTCCGCGGATGCTCCTCCCTGCGGAGGCTTCCAACCGACCTGTTCGACAACAACCGGCTGATCCGCTCCTTCGGATACACGTTCCTCGGGTGCGAGGCCCTCGAAGGAGAATCGCCCTACACCGAAATCGGAGGCCGCAAATACCACCTCTACGAGCGGAGCGAAAACAGCGTAGAGTTCACCCCTCCCGACGGGTACGGATGCTTCGGGGGCTGCACGAAACTGAGCGACTACGAAGAGATCCCCGAGGCATGGCGTTGAGGGGCCGAAGAGCCGAAACTCCGGAAACCGGAGTGAGAGTCAGAAATACTAAAAGCAGATCCCGCAACGGATCCGCCCCGCGGGCGGCTCGTCCGCAGAGGGGATCCGCCACAAAATAACGGCTTTATGCGCGCAACCATCCTCCTCGCCCTGAGCCTCCTGTTTGTCGGATGCACGGGCCGCGCCCCGGTCAGGGAACTCCTCCGACAGGCCGAAGCAACCGTCGCCGAGGCTCCCGACAGCGCCCTGCACCTGTTGCAGGGCATCGCCCCGACGGCACTCGGAAACCGTGCCGGGAGGGCCCGCTATGCCCTGCTGTATGCCGAGGCGGCCGACCGCGCCGGAGTCGATGCCGATTGCGGGCCGATGCTCCGCGAAGCACGCGACTTCTACCGCAGCCGTCCCCACGAACTGCGACGTCACTGCAGAGCCCTGTACTACCTGGGGCGTGCGCGGCTGCGCAAGGGGGACAAGCCCGGAGCGCTGCGGCTCTTCCTCGAAATCGAGGAGCGGCTCCGCAGCATCGACGAACCCTACTACCTCGGGCTGCTCTACCTGCGTATCGGGGAGGTGTATCACGACGAGCTGAACTTCGTGCAGGCCTACCGGTACTACCGCGACGCCCGCGACCTGTTCATCCGCTCGGATGAGTCCCGGCTGACGGCCGAGGCGCTGCTCGGAATGACCGCTTCGTCCCTGCGGATGCGCGACGTGGAACGCACCCGGCGCAACTGTACCCTGGCGCTCGACCTGGCCGACGAACTGCACGACGAGGCGCTGGCCAAGCGGTGCCTGGCCCAGTTTGCCGCGCTGTATGCCGCCACCGACCCGATACGGATTCCCGAGGAGCTGCTGCAGCGCATCGAGCGGTCGGTGCGCAGCGACACAACGGCCGCGGGATGCTGCACCCGGGCGCAGACCCAACTGCTTCGGGGCCGGTCGGACAGTGCCCGCCGCAACCTGAACGAAGCCTTCGCAAGGAATTCCGACATCGGGAGCATGCCCATGCTCTTGTACACCTCCTACCGGATCGAAGAGCGCGCCGGGCGTTACCGCGAGGCGTTGCAGGAACTGCACCGCTTCACCTTCCTCGGCGACTCCCTGACCCGCACGGCCCTCCAGGCCTCGGCCGGGATGATCGAGAAGGAGTATTTCCGCGAACGGGCCGCCTTCGCCGATTACAGAATCCGGAACCGCAGGATCCGCGAGATCGCCGTCTCGGGAATCGCACTCCTGCTGCTCGGTATTACGGGATTCTTCATCCGGCAGCGGATCCGTCTCGACAAGGAACGCAACGAACGCAGCCTGCTGCTCATCCGCGAGGCGCAGTCCGAATACCTGAAGCTCTCGGGAAGCCTCCGGCAGCGGCAGGATACCGAGGCCCAGCTGAAGGGTGTGATCGCCTCGCGCTTCAGCATCGTGGATCAGCTCGGGAAGACCCTCTACGAACGCGAAAACACCGCCTCGGGGCAGGCGGCGATGGTGCGGCAGGTGAAACAGCTCATCGAGGGATTCGCCGAAAACGGCGAGATGCTCCGTGAACTGGAACAGATCGTCGACCTTGCGCACGACGACGCCATGCGCCGGCTCCGCGAAGAGTTCCCGAAGATGAAGGAGTCCGACGTGCGGCTGCTGTGCTACATCTTCGGGGGATTCTCCCCGCAGGTCATCAGCCTCTTCATGAACGACTCGGTCGCCAACGTCTATGCCCGCAAGTCGAGGATCAAGGCGCGGATCAAGGCTTCCGAAACCCCCTCCCGGGAGCTGTTCGTCGACCTGCTCGGGTAGTTGTCAGAGCGGTGTTAGAATCCCCGCAGGAGACAGGCACACAAAACGCTGATTATCAGCTTCCGAAAAATACATCTGTTAGATTCCGGCGTCCGTATCGCAACCCGTAAACGATGCGGACGCACTATTTTTGCACCTGGAAACAAGCTCCCGTCTGCCGTTTCGGAACAGGTACGGAGCGGAGCGCAACACCGAATTTATTTTCAGGATTTACTCTTATAAAAGAATGAAATTGCCGAAACCGATACTTGCAGCCGTGGCAGGACTTCTGGTCTTTGCCGCCTGCACGAAAAAGGACTATGAGCCCGACGAAAAGGATGCCACCGCACAGATCTCGGTGCGCGACGAAAAGGGATACGAAAAGTTCCAGAAGGATCGCACCGCACCGCCCATAGCCTTCACGCTGACCCTTCCCGACGGGAAAGTCAACTACCGGCTGCCGTTCACGGAGTGGTTTGCCTCGGGCCAGCGGTTCATCACCTTCGTCGTACGCGAAGAGGACGACGCGGACAACTACCGCATCTGGGCAATCAGCCGGACGGTGAGAACCGCAGAGACGTTCAACATCGCCTTCAGACTGGACAGGAATCCGATCCTTCCGCTATAGACAGATCATGTCCCGCCTTCGGGGAACAGGGTACTGCATCATCTTCCATGAAAAACCGCCACGCTGCCGACTACAAAAAACCTTTCTCTCTAATGCTTGTCATCATTCTTCTACTCGCTCTGTTACGCACCGGAGCCATCGTTCGGCAGAAAACATGCAGCCTGACCCGTATCGCCCCGAGCAGGAAACGGATCACCGCGCCGCGACAACCGGTCGAAGCGCAACAGTTTCCGGGCGGGACTATTTTTTAAGACGCAAGGGACGGGAAACAGTTCATGAACCTCCCTTTCGCACGCTTGTTGGAATCGTATTCGGAGAAGGGAACCGGGCTCTGACCGGGACTTCTCGGAAATGGGCTCCGGAGGCGAGAGGCCGCAGGCAGCGGAAAGCTCCGCGGCACCTCCCCGGGACAGCCCGAACATGAATGGGAAAACTTTTTCAGAGAGAGGATGGGTAGAGAGGCCCGAACCGGGCCCGGACAAACTCTCCGGATACGAGGTTGCACCCCCGGTCTGCGCTTGAAGCAGGCCGGGGGTTTTCGTGTCCGGGGCCGGCCGCGCGGAGTCCCCCAAAGGGCAAAATACCTCCCGAGGAGCGAAAAAACAAGCCATATAGTTGATATTGCGGATGTAATTTTATATTTTTGAAAAATTAAAATTTCTCCCCATGAAAATCCGCAAGGCTCAGGAAAAGGATATCGACAGAATCAACGAACTGCTCTACCAGGTATGCATGATCCACCACCGGGGACGTCCCGACCTCTTCAGGGCCGGGGCGAGAAAATACTCCGGGCAGCAGCTCGTCGGGATCCTGCACGACGAAAAGACTCCGGTGTTCGCCGCCGTGGACGACGACGACCGGCTGATGGGATACGCCTTCTGCATGTTCAGGGAGACCTGCGGGGACAACATCCTCCAAGATGTCAGAACCCTTTACATCGACGACCTGTGCGTCGACGAATCGCTCCGCGGCAAGGGCATCGGGAAAGCCCTCTATCGGGCCGTTAGGGAGTTCGCCCTCGAACACGGATGTTACAACCTGACGCTGAACGTGTGGAGCTGCAACACCGCGGCCCGGGCATTCTACGAACGGTGCGGATTCGTCCCCCAGAAGACCGTCATGGAGGAGAAGCTCCGCGGCTGACCTCCCGAAAAGGCAAAATCAAGAAAACAATGAAAATCACCCTGTTGCAAAGAGACATCGTCTGGGCGGATCCCGAGGCGAACAGACGCCGCAACGACCTCCTGTTTGCCGACGGCGGAGGTTCCGACCTGTATGTCTTCCCCGAAATGTTCTCCACGGGATTCTGCACCCAGCCCGAGGCGAGCGCCGAGGAGGAGCCCTCCGCCACGCTCGGATGGATGAAAGAGAAGGCCGCACAGTACCATTGCGCCCTCGCGGGGAGCATCGCCGTCAGGGAACGGGAGCGGTATTTCAACCGGTTCTATTTCGTCTTTCCCGACGGGCGGTGCGAACACTACGACAAGAAGCACCTCTTCACCTTCGGCGGGGAGCACCGGCACTTCACGCCCGGGGAGGAGCGCGTCGTGGTTTCGTACGCCGGGGTGCGGATCCTGCTTCAGATATGTTACGACCTGCGCTTCCCCGTCTGGTCGCGCAACCGCGGCGACTACGACATGATCGTCTACGTGGCCAGCTGGCCCAAGCCGCGCACCGCGGCATGGAAGCAGCTGCTCCGCGCCCGGGCCATCGAGAACCAGTGCTACGTGGCCGGGGTGAACCGCTGCGGATGCGACCCCTGCAACGAATACGAGGGCGGGACGGTGCTGCTCGACCCCTATGGAAATGCACTCGGGGAGTGCCCCGACGGCACGGAAAGCCGGATAAGCGCGCAGATCGACATGGATGAGCTGAGGGCGTTCCGGGAGAAGTTCCCCGTACTGGAGGATGCCGACCGTTTTGTCCTGACCCGGTAAGAGGCCGGGCCGAATTCGAAAATCAATCATTCAACCAACCCATATGACGCGGATCAAACTATTACTGGGCGACGAAGCCCTCGCCGAAGGGGCCCTGCAGGCGGGGATCGGCGGCGTGTACGCCTATCCCGGCACGCCGAGCACGGAGATCACCGAATACATCCAGCACGCCGCAAAGACCGGCGGGGAGAAGCTCCACTGCACGTGGAGTTCGAACGAGAAGACCGCCATGGAGGCGGCGCTGGGGATGTCCTATGCCGGATGCCGGAGCCTCGTGTGCATGAAGCACGTCGGGATGAACGTCGCCGCCGATGCCTTCGTGAACGCCGCCATGACCGGAGTGAACGGAGGTCTGGTCGTCGTGGCCGCCGACGACCCTTCGATGCACTCCTCGCAGAACGAACAGGACTCGCGCTTCTACGGGAAATTCGCCATGATCCCGACCCTGGAGCCCTCCACGCAGCAGGAGGCCTACGAGATGATCCAGTACGCCTTCGAGCTTTCGGAGGAGGAGCACCTCCCGGTGCTGCTGCGGCTGACGACCCGTCTGGCGCATTCGAGAGCCGCCGTAGCCGTCCGCGCGGAGCGCGCGGAGATCCGCCGCAGGGAGGTCGCCGACGATCCCCGTTCGTGGGTGCTGCTCCCGGCGAACGCCCGGAGGAAAAACCAGGCGCTGACGGCCCGGCAGCCGCATCTGGAGCGTCGCGCGGGCGAGACCTCCTTCCTCAGAGAGCTCGTCCCGGAACGCGGCAACGGAAAGGGCATCGTCGCCTGCGGAACCGGGTACAACTACGTCATGGAGAACCGCGCGCTGGAAGAGGGGTATCGGATCCTGAAGATCTCCCAGTACCCCGTGCCGGCCGAAAAGGTCAGGGTGTTCGCCTCCCGGTGCCGGGAGCTGCTGGTCGTGGAGGACGGGCAGCCGTTCCTCGAAGAGCAGCTCCGGGCCATCCTCGGAGGGGATTATCCGCTGAAGGGCCGCCTCACCGCCGACCTGCCC
Source organism: Candidatus Alistipes faecavium (assembly GCA_019118605.1). Taxonomy (GTDB): domain Bacteria; phylum Bacteroidota; class Bacteroidia; order Bacteroidales; family Rikenellaceae; genus Alistipes; species Alistipes faecavium. Next base: position 61,180 of record DWYP01000007.1, read on the forward strand.
CGCACCGGGGAGCTGAATCCCGACCATGTCGCCACGGCCCTGGGGCATGAGAAAGCTCCGGCGCGGAAGGTTCCCGAAGGGGTGGTTCCCCGCCCGCCCGCGCTGTGTCAGGGATGCGGGCACCGCGACGTCTACATCGCCCTCAACCGCGTGCTCGCCGACTACCCCGCGGCGCGGGTCTTCGCCGACATCGGCTGCTATACGCTGGGGGCCCTGCCACCCTTCTGCGCCATAGACTCCTGCGTGGATATGGGCGCCTCGATCACCATGGCCAAGGGGGCTGCCGACGCGGGGCTCCGCCCGGCCGTCGCCGTCATCGGAGACTCCACCTTCACCCACAGCGGCATGACCGGACTGCTCGACGCCGTGAACGACCGGTCGAACATCACCGTCGTCATCTCCGACAACCTCACGACCGCCATGACCGGAGGTCAGGATTCCGCCGGCACGAACAAGTTCGAGGCGATCTGCCTCGCCCTCGGAGTGGAGAAGGAACACGTCCGGGTCGTCGTCCCCGTACCGAAGAACATGGAGCAGATCACCCGTACGATCCGTGAGGAGATCGAATACGAAGGGGTCTCGGTAATCATCCCGCGGCGCGAGTGCATGCAGACCCTTGCAAGGAAAAAACGTGTCGAACAATCCAAACGCAACGAGGAGGCTACGAAATGAAAAAGGACATCATTCTTTCGGGTGTGGGAGGACAAGGGATCCTCTCCATCGCGACCATCATCGGAGACGCCGCCACGAGGGCCGGGCTGCACCTCAAGCAGGCCGAAGTCCACGGCATGAGCCAGCGCGGCGGGGAGGTCGAATCGTGCCTGAGGCTCTCCGACACGGAGATTTTCTCCGATCTGGTCCAGCAGGGGTGCGCCGACATGATTCTCTCGATGGAGCCCATGGAGGCGCTCCGCTATCTGCCGTTCCTCCACGAGGGAGGGTATGTCGTCACCTCCTCCTCGCCGTTCCGCAACATCGACCCCTATCCCGAGGTGCAGGTGCTGGACGCGCTGGGAGCGCTGGACCGCGTCATCGACCTCGACCTCGACAGGATTACCCGCGAGCACGCCATCCCCAAGTCGGCAAACGTCGTGCTGCTCGGCGCGGCAGCCTCGCGGATCGGCATCCTCTCCCCGGAGCAGATCGAGGAGGGCATCCGCAACATCTTCGCACCGAAGGGCGCGCAGGTGGTCGAAATGAATCTCAAGGCTTTTGAAATCGGACGCGAATATGGCAGACAATAAGGTTTTCACCAGGGAGCTGGTGGCCGAGACCGTCGGGGAGCTCAACATCGCGGACCTCGAGAATGCCACCATCGGAGAGATCCTGCTCGTGGCGTCGGCCCTCGAGCGGAAAACCGGAATCCCCTTCATCCGGATGGATCAGGGATCCCCGGGACTCCCGCCCAACAAGATCGGCATCGAGGCCGAGAAGGAGGCTCTCGACAGCGGCATCGTGTCGCAGTACCCCGCGGCCGCGGGCGTCGCCGAGCTCAAGGAGCAGGCCTCGCGCTTCGTCAGGGCCTTCATCGATGTCGAAATATCCCCCGAGGCGTGCATTCCCACGACCGGGGGCGTGGCCGCCTCCTTCGCCTCGTTCATCGCCGCCACGCAGCGCCTCGAGGGAAAGGACAAGGTGCTCTTCATCGACCCCGGGTTCCCGATCCAGAAGTCGCAGCTGAAGATCCTCGGCATCGAATGGGTATCGTTCGACATCCACGACTTCCGGGGCGAGCGGCTGCGTGCGAAGATGGAGCCGCTGATGCGCTCGGGCGAGATCGCCGCCATCGTCTATTCGAACCCCAACAACCCGGCGTGGATCTGCCTCGAAGATTCCGAGCTGAAGATCATCGGCGAGCTCGCCGACCGCTACGACGCCGTGGTCATGGAGGACATGGCCTATTTCTGCATGGATTTCCGCAGGGATCTCGGAAGGCCCTTCGAACCGCCCTATCCGCCCACAGTGGCGAGGTACACGGACAACTACATCCTGCTGCTCTCCTCGTCGAAGATCTTCAGCTACGCCGGGCAGCGGATCGCCCTGGCATGCATATCCGACGCACTGTTCAACAGGCATTACGAGAATCTGGCCCGACGCTACGGAGACTCCGGGATCTTCGGGCAGACCTTCATCGCCTCGATTCTCTACATGATTACCAGCGGATGCACGACCTCCACGCAGTTCGCATACGCCCGGATGCTGAAAGAGGCCTGCGACGGAAGGATCGACTTCGTGGCCGACACGCGCATCTACGCCGAGCGGGCCGAGCGGATGAAGCAAATCTTCCGCGAAAACGGGTTCCGCATCGTCTATGACCGGGATGTCAGCCGGCAGGTCGGCGACGGATTCTTCTTCACCCTCGGCTACGGGGAGATGAGCGGCGGGGAGCTGCTCCGGGAGCTGCTCCATTACGGGGTCAGCTGCATCAGCCTCGCCACGACGGGAAGCGAGCAGCAAGGCATCCGCGCCTGCACCTCGCGGATGAAGGAGGAACTCTATCCCCTGCTCCGCGAGCGGATGGAGGGATTCCGCAGAGACCATCCCGTGGAAGAGTAACCGGCAGGCGGAAGGGGGGGGGCGTCTCCGCCCCCAAAAAGTTCGAAACCTCAACAACATACAGGGAATATGATATGGAATAAGAGCAAGGAGTGCATGAGCAGGGACGAGATGTCCGACCTGCAGGGCAAACGGCTGCACAAACTCGTGGAGCTCGTTTACCACAACGTGCCTTTTTACCGGGAGAAGATGCAGGCGCTGGATCTTACCCCCGAGGACATCCGCAGCATCGAGGACATCCGGAAACTGCCCTTCACCACCAAGCAGGATCTGAGGGACAACTACCCCACGGGGCTCCAGGCCGCGAGCCAGTCGGAGATCGTGCGCGTGCACGCCTCCTCCGGAACGACGGGCAACCCCACGATCGTGGGATACACCCGCCGCGATCTGGAGATCTGGCGCGAGTGCTCGGCGCGCGCCTTCACCTCCTACGGGGTGACGCGCGACGACGTCTTCTCCGTCGGCTACGGCTACGGGCTCTTCACCGGAGGCCTCGGCGCCCACTACGGCGTGGAGTACGTGGGCGCGACGGTCATCCCGACCTCCACGGGAAACACCGACAAGCACCTGCGGCTGCTGCGCGACCTCCGGATCACGGGAATCGCCTGCACCCCCTCCTATGCGCTCTACCTGGCCGAGGCCATGGAACGCAACGGCATGACGCGCAAGGACATCTGCCTGCGCGTCGGGGCCTTCGGCGCCGAGCCGTGGACCGAGAACATGCGCGAAGAGATCGAGGCGCGCCTCGGGCTGCAGGCATACAACCTCTACGGGTTGAGCGAGATCATCGGCCCGGGCGTATCGTACGAATGCCCGTGCAAAAACGGCTCGCACATCTCCGAGGATCACTTCTATCCCGAGATCATCGACCCCGAGACACTGGAGCCCCAGCCCTACGGAACCACCGGCGAGCTGGTCTTCACGACGCTGACCAAGACCGGCATGCCGCTGCTGCGCTACCGTACCAAGGATCTCTGCTCGCTGATCGGCGGGACGTGCGACTGCGGAAGAACCAACGTCCGGATGACGCGGATCATCGGCCGCAGCGACGACATGCTCATCATCCGGGGAATCAACGTCTTCCCCTCGCAGGTCGAGAGCGTCATCCTCGAGATGCCCGAATTCGAACCCACCTACATGCTGGTCGTCGACCGCATCAACAACCTCGACACGCTGCAGGTGCAGGTCGAGGTGCGCAGGGACTATTTCAGCGACGAGCTCGGAGCGATGCTCCAGCTGCGCAAGCGCCTCGCCGACAAGCTCAAGAGCGTGCTCTCGATCAGCGCCGACGTCCGGCTCATGGAGCCCAACTCGATTCCGCGCTCCGAGGGCAAGAGCGTGCGGGTCATCGACAAACGACAACTAAAATGATTGGACTATGACTATCAAGCAGATTTCGGTTTTCCTGGAAAACAAGAGCGGCCGCCTGAACGAGGTGGCGCGCGTCCTGGCCGCCAAGCACATCAACATGCTGGCCTTCTGCATCGCCGAGACCACGGATTTCGGACTCATGCGCCTGATCGTCGAGGATGTCGACAAGGCCGTAGAAGTCCTCCGCGATGCGGGCTTCGCCGTCATCCTCACGGAGGTGCTGGCCATCCATTGCCCGAACCGGCCCGGAGCGCTGTCGAAGATTCTCGAGAGCCTGGCGCAGGAGAACATCTTCATCGAGTACATGTACGCCTTCGCACAGTCCGAGCGTGCGGATGTCATCATCAACCCCAACGACCTGCCGAAGTGCCTCCGGATCCTCGAGGAGAAGCACCCCGACATCCTGTAGCAGGTTTCCCGGCCCGCGGCGCCCCGGTTCCGCGACAAACGACAAGGCCTCCCTTCCGCCTGCGGCGCATCGCGTGCCGCGGAGCGGAAGGGAGGCCTGCGTCTCTGCCGGGTACGCCCGGGGCGGAGGGCCGACGCCTCAAAGCAGCGAGAGCAGCGAGGAGTCGTCCAGCGTCTGGAGGCCCCGCTCCCGGATGACCCGCTTGGTCTTCGCGGGGTCGTCCGTACGGAAGATCAGGATGCCCTTCCCGGCCAGCAGGAACGAATAGAGGTAGGAGATGCCGATCCCGGCCTCGCTGAGCAGTCGCACGGCATCGGCGGCGCGTCCGGGGATGTTGTCCAGTTCGATTGCAAAGACGTCGGAGACGTCGGCCGAGATGCCGGCCGCGCGGAGCATCCCGAGCGCCCGGGCCGGTTCGGAGCAGATGATGCGGTAGATGCCGTATTCCACGGTATCGGAGATCGTCGAGGCGATCAGCTGGATCCGGGCCTCCTTGAACAACTCGAGCACCCGGAGCAGGGTTCCCGACTTGTTCTCCACGAAAACGGATATTTGCTGTACTGTCATTTTGTTTTATATTAGCGTTTTACGCAGATCCTTCACGCGCACGGCCTTTCCTTCCTGCTTGGGAAGCGAGCCCTTGGCGACCAGCCGCACGACCGGGGTGATGAGTATTTCGTCCTTCAGCTGCCGGGTGATCTCCCGGGTCAGGGCCTGCAGGCGCGGGTAGTCGTCGGAAAACTCCTTCAGCTCGACCTCGACGGTCATCAGGTCGTTGGCCTCCTCGTTGGTCAGCGTGATGAGGTAGTCGTTCCCGAGCTCGGCGAACTGCATCAGCACGGTCTCGATCTGGATCGGGAAGATGTTGACGCCCTTGAGGATTATCATGTCGTCGCTGCGGCCCTTCATGCGATCCAGTCGCAGGTGCTGCCGTCCGCAGGGACACGCTCCCGGGAGGATCCGCGTAAGGTCCCGCGTGCGGTAGCGCAGCAGCGGCATGGCCTCGCGGTTGATGGTCGTCAGCACCAGCTCGCCGACCTCCCCTTCGGGAACCGGCTCGAGGGTCACCGGATCGACGATCTCCACGATGTAGTAGTCCTCCCAAATATGCAGGCCGTTCTGCTCGGTGCACTCGAAGGCCACCCCGGGGCCGCACATCTCCGACATGCCGAACGAGTTGTAGGCCTTCACGCCGAGCATCTGCTCGATGCGCCGCCGCTGCTCCTCCGAATGGGGCTCGGCGCCGATAATCAGCGTATGCAGCTTCGTGTCGCGCCGGGGGTCGAGGCCCATCTCCTCCATGACCTCGAAGAGGCGTCCGGCATAGCTGGGGATGGCATGCAGGGCCGTAGTGCCGAAATCGGTGATGAACTTGATCTGCCGCTTGGTATTCCCCGCGGCGGCGGGCACGGTGAGCATCCCCAGGCGTTCGGCCCCGTACTGGAACCCCAGGCCGCCGGTAAACATGCCGTATCCCGAGGAGTTCTGGAAGATGTCGCCCGGGCGCAGCCCCACCATGTAGAGGCAGCGGGCCACGGCATTGGCCCATTCGTCGAGGTCTTTCTGCGTGTGCAGGATGACCGTGGGAGTTCCGGTGGTGCCGCTCGAGGAGTGCAGGCGCACCACCTCGCTCAACGGCACGGCGGACATCTTGAAGGGGTAGCTGTCCCGCAAGTCCTGTTTGGTGGTAAAGGGGAGCCTGCGCAGGTCGGAAAGCGACCGGATGTCGTCGGCCGTCATGCGGCGTTCGGCGAAACGCTCCCTGTAGAATTCGGTGCGCAGACATTGACGCACCGTTTTTTTCAGTCGTTCGAGTTGCAGCGCCTCGATTTCCGACCGCGAGAGCTTCTCAAATTCCGGATGCAGATACATGGCATTCTCAGGTTTAAGGCTTTGCATGCGAAGTTAAGAAAAAAAGCGACAAAAGCGCACCGAAAGGGGTATGTTTTGTCGCTCCGCGGGAGCCGGCAACCGGCAGCGGCGGAAGCTGCGGCGCAAGATCCGCGCATACAACGGCATGCGGCCGCCGGAAGAGGCCGCCGGAAGAGGCCGTCGGAAAAGGCCGCCGGAAAAGGCCGCCGGAAAAGGTCACTCCGGATAGTACATTCTGACGGTAGCCCCGCCGTCGACGGTCAGGGTCTGCCCGTTGATGAAGTCGTTCTCCTCCTCGCACACGAAGAGGCACATGCGGGCAATATCGTCGGGGGTTCCGACCCGGCCCGAAGGGTGGAAAAGGTGATCCTCCGCACGCAGCACCTCCTCCTCGCGCACATGGATCCAGCCGGGAGCGATGGCGTTGACCGTAATGTGGAGCGGAGCGAGGGAGAGGGCCAGGGCATGGGTGAGCGAATAGACGCCGCCCTTCGAGGCGGAATAGGCCTCGGTGCCCGCTTCGCTCTGCAGGAAGCGCGTCGAACAGAGGTTGACGATGCGTCCGTAGCGGGTATTCCCGGTACGCTGGCGGTGAAGGGCCAGCAGGCGCGAAGTGAGGAACACGGGGCGCAGGTTGGTGGCGAGCACCCTGTCGAACTCCGCGACCGAGAGTTCGGTGAGCGGTTTGAAGAGGCTGATGCCCACGTTGTTCACGAGGATGTCGAGGTCGCCCATCGTCTCGAAAAGCCGCCGCATGCATCCTTCGAGGGCTGCGACATCCGTGACGTCGACTTCGAAAAATTCCGCTCCAATCGCCGCGGCGGTTGCGGCGCCGCGCACGGAGTCGATATCGCAGAACGCCACCCGGTCGCCCCGCCGGACAAAGGCCTCGACGATGCCCTTTCCGATACCGTGGGCGCCGCCCGTGACAAATACTCTTCGTTTCATCTGCGCAGGTTTTCAGCAAAAATATCCATTTTCGGGGAAAAATCCGTCTCGAAGGGCAAAAAACAAACGTCCCGGAGCGCAGGGCCCGGGAGAATATCCGCATACGCAAAACCGCCGCGGCGCCCATCCGCCCCTGAAACACGGAAAAAGGCAGGAGGGGCCGGCCTCCTGCCTTATGGTTCCGTATCGGGCCGTGCGGACGGCTGATTCGCGCGCGGGAAGCGACAATCCCCCGGCCGCAAGCGCACCCCTATCCCAGGGGTTGGATTCAGAAGCCGCAGCGCAGGGCAAAGCCGCTTGCCGCTGCGCCCGGTGCGGACGGCACGTTAAAAATTGTACCCGGCAGAGATGTAGAACGAACCGTTTCTGATCTTCGGGTCGCCTTTCGTATAATTTTTTGGCAGGTTGACGAAACTCAGGTCATATCCGAATCCAAAATAGATGCTCTTTAACAATGCGCCCAGCGCGAACTTAAATCCCACGTCCCCGCGTTTCAGCGCTCCGTTCGAACCGAACAGGTCGCCGCTCTGGGTCTGTCCCATATAGGACTGTTTGAGCGTTCCCGAAACGCCGAATGAGAAACTGGGGCCTACGGCGGGTTGAATGGCCCATATGTCATTGATCCGGAAGCGATAGGCAAACATTACCGGAACCTCCACATAAATCAGGTTCAGCGTGGATGAAACGCCTGCCTGGGTGAGTTTCCCGCCCTTGAACTGCAACTCCAGCCCCGGCTCGAAAAAGAGCGGCATATCGGACAGGAGCTGCAAACGGTACGTGCCGCCCACATGGAACCCCACTTTGGAGTTGTAGTTGGTCATGCTGGCGATGTTCACACCGGCCCGCACGCCGAAACCGTTATCCTGGGCCCGGACACCGAACCCGAGGAAAACCATCACAAGAAGCAAGTAAATCTTTTTCATGGCTCGAAAAATTAAAAGGTGAATGAAATGATCCGTTATTTTGAATGATGGGAAATCATATACGGGGCGCCTTACTGTGCGTTGTACCTGTGCTGGATCGCACCGCCTTTCCAGACGAGCGAGAATTTCTTCCCGTCCGTGAGAGTGATCTCCCCGGCGACCTCGTACCGTTCGCCCAGATGGCCCCGCTTTATTTCGACCGTACAGGTCTTTATATCTCCACTATCGGAATAGTATCGCTCTATCCTTCTGTCATTCTCGTACAAATAGAAAGATATACCCTCAATGCGCAGGTGCTTGTCTTCCTCGCTTCCGTCCCAGGTGTAGGTGCCGGAGACAAGCAGGTCGTAGCACATTTTACTGTTCTCCCCTCTCTCCAGTTTCGCCACCTCTTCGGTCAGGCAGCAGCAATCAATGTTCAGGACCCAGCCGGTTCCCAATTCACCGGATCCGTTGATATAAAAGTTATCGGGGTTGATCCCCTTCTCGAAAAGAATCAGGTCGTGGATAATGAATTCGTCAACCGATGGATCGAGGGAGCCTATTCTCATTGCACAGCCTGTCCCAATTTCTATGGTGCCCCCGGAAGAAGAAGCCTCGTCCTTGTCTTTGTTGCAGGAGGCCATCGTCATCAACCATGCCGCCAGCATCAAAAGACCGAAATGGAATTTTCCTTTCATCATGTTTTTCATAATCATCAAGTATTATTGGTGGTATTAGTTCGTATCTGTCTGTTCAGATTCCACGGATCAGCGCAGAAGCTGCATCTCCTGGTATTCGATGGTCGACCCGAGATTGGGGTTGAAGAAATAGCTGTCCGAAGAGAGGATCGTCCCGGCGTCGGACGTGCTCCACACCTGCGTGCCGCTGCCGATGGGCACATCCACCACCGTACCGTCGCTGCTCATGTAGGGATTGACGCCCCGGATGGCCTCGCTGCGAAGGGCCGCCACACGATCCTGCATGGCATCGGTGCTCTCGTACATGGACATCTGGAGGTCGCCGATCTCGGCGGCCGTCTGCCGGATCTGCTCGCTGAGGCGCACGGCCTGCTGCCGGTTGCGGGCAATGCCGGCCCGCACGTTCTGCTGGATCCGACTGAGGGCGGACTGCTGCAGGGTGGCATAGTGCTGCACGTACCTGTCGTTCATCTTCAGCGTGGCTTTCATGCGCTCGGCCTCCTCGATGGCCCGCTCCAGCCCTTTCCGGTCGAAGGCCGTATAGGTGGTGAGCCCCATCACCTCCCACATCCGGCGGTCGATGGTGCGCATGGTGCCTGCCGGCATACGGACATCGAGGATGAAGAAACAGGCGTTCAGGGCGTGAAGCAGCTTCTGGCCGTCCCGGAGCGTGACGGAGCAGAGCACGACGGCGGCATCGGAACGGGCGGAGAGGATCTGTGCGAAGTCGCTGCCCATGACGGACTGCGCCAGCCCCTGGCGGAACTGGTTGAGGCGCACCTGCCCGAACTGGTCGGCACGCCGACGGAACGCCTCGGGCACCTCGTCGTAGGATGCCTCCTCCACGATCTCAATGGACTGCGCATCGGGGAACTGCGACTCGGCCACATGGCGCAGGTACTCCCCGGCCCCGGTATAGGGGCGCTTCATGCTCCGCAGCAGCGGATGGCGCTGGCCCGCGGGCACGCCGTCGTGCTCGTCATAATAGGGACGGCTCAGCTCCGTGTAGAAGCCCAGACGCCGGGCTCCGTCGCTGCCCTTGATCCGGAAACTGAGGCTGCCGTTGCTCTGCCGGAACTCCTCGACATCTATCTTTCCCACCAGCTGCCAGCCCGGGAGGCAGTCGATGGTGAGTGCCTCGGCATGTTGCATGTAGGGGTCGCGCAGGGTGACCGTACGCACCTCGTCGTAGACGGTGGCCGTGGGCCTGTGCTGCGACGTTGCCCCCGGGGCGGATTCGGCGGCGGAGGTGTCCCCGCGGCTCGCCGTGCCGCACCCGGACAGGAGGCAGACGGACAGGAGAAGCGTTGCATGCATGGATCCTTTCATTTTGCTCGTTTCCGTAAACAGATTCGTATCAGATTCCTTCGCCGCCGGGGGAAGGTCAGGGGTACTTCCGCTCCGGTTCGGCTGTCCTAAAGATAGAATATAAGGTTTTAATATACAACAGGTTGAATACCCGGTTTACACGAACGGCCGGGGCTTTTACACGAACGGGGGAACGGCATACACGAACGGGGATTTTTTTAGCCGGAGCCTGCAGGGGATTGGATTTGTCGGCGGGAAAGGATATATTTGTAGACACAGCCTTTGCACGAGGACTCCCGCATGAATACGAAACGCTACATCCTGTTTTGCATGCTCGCCGCGCTGGTTCTGCAGACGGCCGGCGTCGTCGCGGCCGCCGCGGAGCCCCCGGCCGTCGCCTCGGAGTACGCCCGCCGCCACTACACCACGCAGGACGGACTGCCGCAGATGCTCACCGAGTACGTCTGGCAGGATGCGAAGGGTTACATCTGGGTCGGTACTTTGAGCGGATTCGTGCGATACGACGGATTCGAGTTCACACCTTATCTGAAAGGAAAGCAGGAAAACATCCTCTCCTTCTGTCCGGGACCGGAGGGGAGTCTGTGGGCGCTCGGCTTCAGGCGCCGGCATGTGGTGGACAAGGAGGGGGTGATGCGCACGCTGCCGCTGAACGACCGCGGGCTGCAGCTGAACAACCTCAACGCCTACTCGCTGCCGCCGGGGCTGGTGCTGCTGGAGAACGAACAGGAACGGGGACGCGAAATCTGCCGCCTGACCGCCGAAGGGGCGGAAACCGTGCTGAAGGCGTCGGCGCTGGACAGCATGGACGTCCGCCGCAGGGTCTATCTGGACAGCGTTTCGCAGATATTCTACATTCCCACTGCCCGCCACGTCTGCCGGATCAAGAGCGACGGCACCGCGCTGGAGCCCATCCGGGTGGCCGAGTCCTACTCGCTCCTGAGAGACGGGGCACGGCTCTATCTCTTTGCGGCCGACGGCATCCATGAGGTGGACGGCAACACCGCACGCCCCGTGGCCGCGTACCGCTTCCTGGCTCCCGACTACGGAGTAGCCGCCTGCGCCGACCGCAAGGGAAACATCTTCATACACGACGCCCACAACCTGTACCGCCTCTCGAAGGAGGGCCGCATCCGGCAGATCGTGGACGGCATCAACCTCATCCGCCAGATGTGCATCGACCGCGAGGGAAACCTCTGGCTGGCCACCTACCAGGGCGTCTACAACTTCTTCCAGCTGAACTTCGTGAACCACCGCCTGAGCGACCACAACGACATCCTGCGCGCCATCGACGAAGATGCGCAGGGGTGCCTGCTGGCGGGGACCCTGAACGGGCGCCTGCTGTGCGGACGGAATGCCGCGGCACTGCGCCCCGTTCCCTATCCGCACGAGGAGGACAACTACTTCCTGCCCCGCACGGCCCGCATAGGCGGCACCACCTACCTGCTGGGCATGGGCGACGTGCTGGCCTGCGACGGCAGCGGGCACCGCTGGATAGGACTGCCGCCGCGCAATTACCAATTCCTCGGCTGCCACGCCGACAGCCTGCTCGTGGCCACCCGACAGGCCCTCTACATCACCGACGCCCGGGGGCGCATTCTCCAGACCCACGAGGGCCTGCGCGGGGTCTTCTGCGCCTGCTGCGACGGGGACGGCAACCTCTACGCAGGCACCGCCTACGGCGTGGTGCGCCTGCGCGGCGGAGAGCGCCGGGAGATCGTCCTGCCGGACAGCTGCATCTCCTGTACGGCCATGACCGTCAACCCGTATGGCGAAATCCTCTTCGCCTCGGGCGAAAACCTCTACACCGTGCGCAACGACTCCGCCGTGCTGGTGCAAAGCTACGGCAACCCGATACGCGCGGTTCGCCAGACCCGCGACAACTTCCTCATCGTGGCAGTCACCGACGGACTCTACATCACCGACAACCGCCTGCTGCAGACCATGTTCTTCAACCAGTACAACGGCTTCACGGGCATCGAACCCCTGGCCGCCCACATCGCCGAGACCTCCGACGGCACCGTCTGGATCCCCTGCGTGGATCAGGCCGTCTCCTTCCATCCGCACGAGCTGGTCTACCAGTACACCCCGCCCCGGCTGGAACTCCTCTCCGCGCAGGCTTCGGCCGACAATGTCCACTGGCAGCACGCCCCGGTCGGCGCCGACGGGCGCATCCGCCTGAAGCACGGGCTGCGCAACCTGCGCTTCTCCTACATCGCCATCTCCCACTCCGCCACCGGGAACATGCGCTACCGATACCGTCTGAAGGGCTTTCAGGAACAGTGGTCTCAGCCCCGGGCCGAACGTGAGGTGCAGTTCAACAACCTGCCGCCCGGACGCTACCGGCTGGAAGTCGCGGCCATGTTGGGAAATATCCCGTCGGACTCCATCGGGGCGGACATTCTGCTGCTGCCCGCCTTCTGGCAGCGCGGATGGTTCTGGATGGCGGTGGCCCTGGGGCTGAGCAGCGGCATCTGGACTCTGGCCTACACCTACTACAAACGGCGCGGGCGCCGGAAGATGGAGGAGCTCCAGCGCGAAATCAAGCTGAACAACCTGCTGGTGAAATCCATCCGCCTGAAGTCCATTCCCCACTTCAACGCCAACGTGCTGGCCGGGATCGAATACTTCATCCAGACCCACTCGGTCACCACGGCCAACCACTACCTGTCGCTGTACTCGCGTTTCACCAACGCCACGCTGTTGGACGTGGACAAGCCCTCGCGATCCATCGGCGACGAGATACAGTACATCCGCCTCTACCTCTCGCTGGAGCAGCTGCGGTACGGCGAAGACCTCTCCTACGACATCCGCGTGGCGCCCGACGTGGACACCGGCACACAAGTGCCCAACATGATACTGCACACCTACTGCGAGAATGCCGTGAAGCACGGACTGCGCAACAAACCGGGAAAAGGGCATATCGATGTCGAAGTCACCGCACGTTCGGGCGGCATCAACATTGCCGTGACCGACGACGGCGTGGGACGCGAAGCCGCCGCAGGCTTCTCCACCTCCTCCACCAAGCAGGGACTCAGCATCATGGAGCAGCAGATTGAACTGTACAACCAGCGCAACGACCGGCATATCGTACAGACCGTAACCGACCTCAGGACCCCGGATGGACGGGCCTGCGGCACCCGTTTCGAGTTGTTCGTCCCCGGCCGCTACAACTATTTCTGACCCCGACCGCCGACCATGAAGAACTACCGCGCCATCATCGTCGAAGACGAGCGGCTGCCACGCCTCTCGCTCCTCCAGAAACTGGAAACCTACCACCCCGACATCGAGGTGGTGGCATGCTGCGAATCCTACGAGGACGCCCTGACGGCCATCCTGCGCCACCGCCCGGACATCCTCTTCCTCGACATCCAGCTGCAGGGGCATACCACCCTGGAGCTGCTGCGCGAGCTGAAGGAGGCCATTCCCCTGCCTCACATCATCTTCACCACGGCATACAGCAACTCGGAGTACCTGCTGCAGGCCATCCGTTTCGCCGCCGCCGACTACCTGCTGAAGCCCGTGGACGTGTCGGATCTGGCGAAGGCCATCCGCCGCATCGAGGAGCGCGACGCCCAGGCCCCGCAGCCCGCGGCACCGTCGGGAAAGGTTCCCTTCCGCACCCTCAACGGCACCCTCTATGCAGGCAAGGACGAGGTGGTCTACGCGCGCGCCTGCGGCAACTACTCCAGCATGATGCTCATCGAAGGCGAGGAGATCGTGCTGGAGAGGCTCGGGGTCATCGAAAGCAAACTGGGGGAGGGGCATTTTATCCGCGCCGGGCGCAACCTCCTGCTCAACCGCGGCCTGATATACAAGGTGAACCGCAGGCACAGAAGCTGCACCCTGCGCACGCCCGGCGGGCAGGAGTTCTGTGTGGAGCTGTCGGCCGGAGGGCTGGAAGCGGTGGAAAAGAGGTGATTGCCCGCCGTCGGCCCGAGAGATTCCGAGATGCAGGGGGGGGGAAAATTACGCGATGTGTATGCGTGGTTTCAGAGGAGAAACGTGGTTTCAGAGGAGAAAAAGGAAACACCCGGATCTGCATTTGGATGCAAATCCGGGTGTTGGCCTCATAATTCGCTGACAATCAGCTATTTCCGCGGAGAGAGAGGAACATGAACTTTTCATGTAATCAACTCTAAACCAGAATATTAAATTGAGTGCCGGTGTAAAATGACACCATATAGGCCACATCTAATTTGCACTTATCTTCCCTTATACGCACCTGGCTATCACAAAGTTATAAATATTTTTTTTCATTTGCAACTAAAATATTCTGAACCCTCGGTCCATGATGTCATATCTGTACCCAATTTCAGGTAATAAAAATATATAATTGATTCAAACACTGATAATCGAGTAATGAGTTTGTTCCATTTTTGCCGTGGAAACCAAACCCGACACAGATGGAAAATCAACACACGGATGATCTGTCCCGCATCCTGCGGACGGTCGAAGAGATCCTTGAGATCGTACACTTTATGAAGGATCACCGGAGCCAGCTCGAAGGCGATCCGATCCTCGATTTTGCGGAGGTCTGCCAGTTGCTCCGCCAGAGCGAACGCCAGGTGCGCCGCTTCCGCGAACAGGGGCTGCTCGTCGGTTTCAACATCGGAGCCCGACGCATGTACCTGCTCTCCGAGGTGCAGGAGTTCATCCGCAAGATGCGTCGTCGCGGGAAACTCGAATCGTTGAATCAATAAATCAGAGACTCATGGAAACCAAACAAAATCCCCGGATTTATCGGCTCGTTCCTTCCGAACAGCTCGAACGTCTCATCAAAACAAATTTCCTTTTGAGTAAGGGCCTGTTGCTGTTTGAATACCTGTGTAGTCGAAGCGACGAACCGTTATTCCTGACGGCTGATGCGGCCTGCGAAGTCCTCGGCATTCGCCCCGAAACGCTGACCCGTTACCGTCAAAAACGACTGATCCGCCCCACAATCTATCGAAGACAGTTCCTTTACAATGCCTACGACCTGCTGATGCTCGTTTACCGAATCAACCAGCGCAACCTGCAAAATGCGCTGCGGCGTACACCCCGGATTGTGATCGGAGGGAACGAGCATAACGGATGACGGAGAAACTGAAGAAGAATCCACAAGGGCCGACCTCGGGCCAAGATAGCGACACGCCTGCACCTTGAAGCCCTTTTTTCGCACGATCTCCACCCATCCGGGTCTATCGTCCGAAAAAAGGACTTCCGGTTTGTCCCGCCGCTGAATATCTGCCCGTGGCCGGCCCTTCCTTTTCTGGACAGGTCGGTTCCAAAACCGTATGTCAAACCTCAAAATGGATTTGGTATGATTGACCTTCAGAAACACATTTGGGAAGGCTGGACCGTTGGCGATTTTGTTGAACGCCTTACTCCGGAATTGGATCACATCATGTCGGGACGTAGTTGGCGCCGACCCTTTACCTCAAAGCAGGAACTTGCCGTCTGGTGTCGGGAGAATCAACCCTATTACAAAAAACACATTCCGGGCGTTGTTGCCTATTTTGCCCGAAGGTACCGTTTACGTTGACAGCAGCAGGAGATGATTTACTACCATCGCTTTTACGTTGAGAGCCTGTATCCTGAGAACCGGCGGAGGATTCTCCGCTGGTTGTTCCGTACATTTCCCGTTTACCTGTTTGAAACGACGCCTGCAGGTTATAAGGGGCGATTCTATACGCAGAATGTTTGCTTTCCGAAGGCTGCCTTCCGTGATCTGACGTTCAGTCTTCGCGGCGATAGGACATTGTGTCTATGGATTATTTCTTATGATTTGCATACGCTTTTCCTTGAGCGAAATATCTACGTCTATGGGAAATGGCTTTTCAAAATTTAACCACCCAGGAACAGATTTACTTAAATATTTCCATGCAAAAGAAAATCTAATTCTTTACAACGAGCAGTTCCTTCCAGTCGGTCGTATAGCGGGGTGAAAGGTGCTCGCGGTTCATGCGGAAATGGTCGGTTCCCTGGGCTGCCACGACAATCGTACCTTTCCCGTGGGTTTTATTCACCGAATCGAGAATATCCATCAGGCGAGTATGCTTTTCACGATCCAACGGTGAAAACAAGGAGCCTTGCTGCTCGGATGCAGCGGTAATTTGTGAAAGAATCACCCCGGCCCGCTTGTATCCATATCCGGATTTGAAGACCTGTCGCAGGGCAATGCGGGCTTGCCGCACAATCTCCAGCGTGCTGTCCGTAGGCTCGGGTAACAGTTGCAGGCTTGTCTCATAGCGTTGGGGCTGTTCTTCGCGGTGGCGGTTGGTGAAGAGGAAGCATTGCACCTCGCCGCAGATCGACCCCTCACCACGCAGTTTCTCGGCGCACATCGAGGCAAACTCGGCGATGATCGGGTCCAAATCCTTCTGCTCATAAATCTCCTTCGGGAAGGTACGCGAGACAGTGATCTGCTGCTTGCGGGGCGGCATCTGCTCGAAGGTGATGCACTCCACGCCTTGCAATTCGCTCCATGTCCGCAGCCCCACAACACCCATGCGGGCACGAACCCACTCCTGCGGCAGATCGACGAACTGCTGCGCCGTGCGCAACCCCATGCGGTCGAACATCTTTCCGTAGCGACGGCCGATGCCCCAAACATCTTGCAGCGGAAATTTCCGCAGCACCTTCGTAATGTCCTCCGGGCGGTGCATATAGCAGCACCCGTTAAGTTTGGGGTACTGTTTGGCCAGCTTCGAGGCGATCTTGGCCAGCGTCTTGGTCGGGGCGATGCCGATGCTGACCGGAATCCCGACGTTGCGGCGTATCGTTCGTCCGATCGAACGGCCGAACTCGTCGAGCGGCTCGGCCATGCCCCGCAGGTCGAAGAAGGCCTCGTCGATCGAGTAAACCTCGATGCCGGGGACCAGCGAGCGGAGCGTCGCCATCACGCGGCGCGACAAGTCGCCATAGAGGGCGAAGTTGGCCGAAAAGACCGTAACCTGGCCGCGTTCGATAAACTGTCGAACCTGATAGAACGGCTGTCCCATGCCGATGCCGAGGGCCTTGGCCTCGTTCGATCTGGCGATGATGCAGCCGTCGTTGTTCGAGAGCACCACGACGGGACGTCCCACAAGATCAGGCCGGAAGAGCCGCTCGCAGGAGGCGTAGAAGTTGTTACAGTCGCAGAGCCCGTACATGGTTGCCTATTTGAAAGTTTTGATGACATGGCGGACGACGCCCCAGACAAGAAATTCATTGTCTGCATCCACGCGAATCGGTTGATATTTCGGATTCGAGGGCATAAGCCAGGCGCAACCCTTTTCGAGCCGGACACGCTTGACGGTGAACTCCCCATCGACGTAGCAGACTGCGATGCAGCCGTCATAAGGGGGCACCGAACGATCGACGACGAGCAGGTCGCCGTCGCCGATGCCGTCGCCGATGCCGTCCCCGGCCATGCTGTCGCCCGAGACGCGCACGAAGAAGGTCGAGGCGGGGTTGTGGACAAACTCCCGATTCAAATCCAGCGGAGCATCGAGAAAGTCGTCGGCTGGCGACGGAAATCCCGCCTTGACATCTCCTCCGGCAACAGGGAGTTCCTGACGGGTCGTGAGGTCTGGTGAATGAAAAGTTAATATGTCTGTCTTCTTTTCCATACACCGAAAGTACGGAGAATTTCCGTTATTATTTCAAGTTTTTTCCTATTTTTGTAAATGATTCCGTGCCGATCCGCGGAATCTATTTGAAAGACGTTTAATTACAGTTTCTTTCGTACTCAAACTTCGCAATTTGACACGATGAAAGAAATGTAACAGGACGCCTTGCAAACGTATGTATTGCACCGTAGGTCTATGGCTTACTTTGTGCAATACTCGTTTCGCGTGGGCTGTCCGTGTTGCTTATCTCATCGTGGGGCAGCGAAGGCCTGAGTACGGGGTAAGTCAATGCGGCAACCCACGTTTTTTATGGCTTTCGACTACGACAATACGGGAAACCTCGCCCTGCTCGACCGACGAAAGATCGCCTTCTTCGCTTCGCGTATCGTCTTACCCGCAGTCGAGGAGCAGGCCCTCCGTTGGGCAGAAGCGTGTTGCGCGACCGATAGCGTTGTAATCAGCGGTTTTCAATCTCCACTCGAGAAATCCGTCTTTGAGCTCCTGCTGAAAGCTCGCCACCCGGTGATCTGGGCCCTGGGGCGTACCCTCTACCGCCGCTATCCGCCCGCCGTCGAAGAGGCACTGACCGAGGGACGTATTCTGATCTTTGCTGTACGCAACGCCTGTCGCACCGGGTGGCAAACCGCCCAGACCCGCAACTTCCTGATCGCCTCGATGTCCGACGAAAGCGTTTATGCCATGAATATCGAAGGTCGCAGCAGTTCGCTCGATGTCCTGTATGATTTGGAGACAAAGATAAAGGCAAAGACAGTGTTTCTCTTCAAAACACCCTGAAAGACTTTTGAGTAATTTCCTTTTCTTCCCGGTTGCCGTCGGGGAAGATAGTCATGCGGAAGGCCGCGGGCGGCCCGCCGTCCTCGGACGAAAAATCATCCTCGCCGGGGCTGCGGTATTTTTCGCCGCTCCGACGTCGCCGAATGACTGTGTCTCTTCCCGAGGCAACCGACCGCGTCGGGAATAAGTCCTCATAACATAATTATTTCATTGACTATGCAGTCCGTTTGGATTGCATGGTCCCAAAAACGTGAGACACACGGTAAAAACTGTTTGATGTTATGCAGACTTCCAAAGGAGAACCGAAAACGAAAAAGAGTAAGGCCAAAGTATCGAAAACCGCCACTTCGAATCCGAATCCCGACGTGCAGGAATCGCCGCAGGTTGCCTCCAATTCCGGGACAGCGGATCAGCAACCGGCTCCGGCCATTCAGTTGCTGGATTTGAACAAGATTGTCAGCAGCACCTACAATCCCCGCAAGGATTTCCGTTCGGAGACCTTGCAGGAACTCGCCGACAGCATCCGCCAGGTCGGGGTTCTGCAACCGATTTGCGTCCGACCCAAAGAGGGCGGTTTCGAAATTGTCTATGGCGAACGGCGCTATTGGGCCGCAGCAATGGCAGGGCTGAAATTCATTCCGGCCCTTGTTCGTGAGTTGTCGGATGCCGAAGCCGAGGATGCCGCCATTACGGAGAACCTCCAGCGGGAGGACGTTACACCCCGCGAGGAGGCTGCGGCCTACAAACGGGCGCTGGAATCGGGCCGTCATACGATCGAGAGCCTGGTCGGGAAGTTCGGAAAATCCGAGACCTACATCCGCTCCCGACTGAAACTCTGTGATCTGATCGACGCCCTCGCCGAACAGCTCGACCGGGAGGAGATTTCGGTTGGCGTAGCCACCGAGATTGCGAAATACAATGTAGAAGTTCAGCAGGAGGTGTACGAGGAGCATTTCTCGGACGGATGCCGCCTGTCGTGGAAGAATGCCCGGATCAAGGAGATTGCCCGGCGGCTCTACGATCGCTACATGACGCGCCTGGATACCTACCGTTTCGACAAGACCGAATGCCACACCTGCCACCACAATACGGCCAACCAGATCCTCTTCAAGGATGAATGTGCGGAGGGCTGCGCGGGTTGCCAGAACCGGAGTTGCATGATGCGCAAGAACGACGAATACCTCGTGCAGCAGGCCCTGCAACTGTTGAAGGCGGATCCGCGGATAGTCCTTGCCACGGTGGGGGATACCCCTGATTCGGTGATTGAGCATCTTGAAGAGGAGGGCTACCGGATCGAAGAGCTGGATTACTACCTCGATTACTACGATACGGCCCCCGAGATGCCCGAAGCGCCACAGGCGGAGTGCTACTCGTCGGAAGAAAACTATGCGGAAGCCGTGAAGCGCTACGAAGCGGCAGTGGCCCGGTTTACGGAGCAGACCCGGCAACTCGAATTTGACGTTACGGAAGGACGTGTCCGCAAATATGCCATCATCGGCATGTTCGACGTGGAGATCCGCTATGAGGATGTTCCGGAGGAGGAGTTGGAGGTTTCGGTCGAGGATTCCTCGGGTGAAAGGTCGGTGTACGTTACAATGGTTCCCGCCTCTCCGATGGAGAGCCTGCTGCGGCAGGACCACCGAAACCGGCAGCTTTGCTACGAGCATATCACCGCCGAGATGAAGACGCTGTTCCGCGAATCGAAAGTCTCGGACAGCCCGCTGACCGAAGAGGAGCACCAGATGTTCTACTACGCCGTAATCCGACACATGGCGGACGACCGGCTCAGACAGTGTGGCATCGAGCCTCAAAATCAGTGGCGCGTTACCGAAGAGGAGCGCTTCGCGGCTGCCGGACAACTGACACCCGAACAGCGGGCGGCAATGATCCGCCTCTTCCTGCTTGACTTCTTCCGCACGACGGCCCGGGATTACAACTGTACGGATGAGGAGGTGGACACACGCCTGATGTGCCGATTCGCCGATTTGAATTTCGAAGCCCAAAGTCGAACCCTGCAGGAGAAGTACCTGGCCACCTACGAAAGACGCCGGACGAAATTGCAGGAGCAGATCGACGACCTGAAGGCGCAGGAGGAGGCCCGGGCTTTGGCCGAATCCCGGGAGTCGGATGCAGAATCCATTCCCGAAGAACTCCCCGAGGAGCCGGAGACGACGCCCGACACGGAGATTCCGGCACCGCCTGCCGAGCCGCTGATTATCCCGGCCGATCCGGAGCTCGGCCCGAACGAAACAGCAGAATCGCTGGCCGCCTGATTCAAGTAAAACCGACGGAGCAATCAAACGATTGCTCCGTCTTTCATATCTGCAACTATGAACAGAACACTCAAAAAATTGCGGAAACGATACCGCAGCATTTTACAGCAGAATCCTGTAATGATACAGCCCGTCACTTCAGAAAACAGTTCGGATCCGTGGCGATGCGAGGAGTGCGGATCGCGTCATGTCTACTTTCGGGCATGGATTGATGGCAATACCGAAAAGGTTTGCTCGATTGATGACGACCGGGACGACCTGTGGTGTGATGGCTGTGAGAATCATACCTATCAGATTCGAGAAAGCGAACTGATGAAAGAGACAATCAATCCCTGGTGGGATAATGAAACCTCGGTAGAAGATCGGGAGAAAATGACCGGTCTTGTTCAAAAAGACTTCGATCCCCAAGAGGACTACCGTGCATTCCGGGAAGCCTGCGACCGCTGGTGGAGTACCAAGACGAACGAAGAAAAGATCGAGGTGTGGCGGCTCGCCACCCGATCCAACTCATAACCCTTTCAAAACTTTCAGTCATGAAAAACAATAATCTGATAGATGCCATAGCACCCCGACTGACGGAGCTGATGATCCAGCGTATCGAGCACCTCGAAACCGACTGGCAGAAACCGTGGATTACAGATCTCGACCACGGGCTTCCCCGCAACCTGCGCGGCACGCCTTACCGGGCCGGGAATATTCTGCTGCTACTCTTCCTCTCGGGGATAGCAGGCTACCAAACGCCAATCTTCATGACCTTCCGGCAAGCCAAAGAGGAGGGACTGAATATTCTCAAGGACTCCAAGTCATTTCCGGTCTACTTCTGGAAAATCTACATCCGCCACAAGGAGACCCGCCGCAAGATCGACATCAAAGAGTACCACCAACTTCCGAAGGAGGCCCGCAAACAGTACGAGGTCATTCCCATCATACGCTACTATTCGGTCTTCAACCTTGACCAAACAGATATGCAAGAGAAGCAACCGGAGCGCTATACGGCGTTGACGGCTCGTGCCGAACGAAAGGATTACTCCGACGGAATGGTCTGCGAGCCGATTGACCGGATGGTCGAGCAGCAGTCGTGGCTCTGCCCGATCGAACTCCGTTACGGCGACCGGGCCTACTACACACGCCTGCACGATCGGGTCGTTTGTCCGCTCAAGGAGCAGTTCCCGAAGGGCGAGGACTTCTATGGAACGTTGTTGCACGAGATTGCCCACAGCACGGGCCATGCCGAGCGTCTGAACCGCACGATGGGAACCAGCTTTGGCGACGAAGAGTATGCCCGCGAAGAGTTGGTTGCGGAGCTGACCTCGGCGCTGTGTGGCGCCATAACGGGATTTGCTACGACACCCCGAGAGGAGAATGCCGCCTATCTGAAAGAATGGCTTTCAGAGTTGCATCGGAAGCCCTCCTACCTTTTCGATATTCTGGTCGACGTCAACCGGGCCGCCCGGATGATCTTCGACCATTTGGAGACCGAGACTGACGAGATCGCAGTAGAGGAGACCGAAGCTCCGGCTGCATAGATTTTTGTTGCCGATTGTTGAACCATGCCGCAGTCTTCGGGCTGCGGCTTAATCCTTTCAAACCATGAAAACCACCCATCCAATCTACGACGTCTACTTCCGCATCGAGGCGGACTATAACGACGGACGTATGTCGCACGAACAACACGACCGATTCTACACGGAGATCCGCGCGCTCTTCTCCCGTGCAGGCTTTACGATTCTGGAGAATCCGCCGGGATGTCCCTCCTTCCAGTTGGGAACGACCTGTCTCTACTGCCACCCGACGGAACTCTCCGGCCCGGTCGAGGAGCCGCATATCGCCCTTGTTGAAAGAGTCCTGCAACAGGGCGCCTCGTTTCAATATCAGACAACGGACCGTTACGATCGGCTCTACGACTTTACCGTCGAGGAGGAGTTGGCCTACTACCGGCAGCACTATTCCGAACAGCTTTTTCTTGAGGCTTTCCGTACCTCGGACCCTTCGGAATACCACCTTCGGGATGAGGTTCTTGAAGAACTGGTGCGGCAACTGATGGTGCGCACCGTCCGTGCACCACTGGGCTGTTCTTTCGATTCGCCGTGCGTGCACTTCGTCCGGGAGATCTACGCCTCGCTGGTCCAAAGAGGTCTGCTGATCGAGATCCAGCGCCGGAAACCTTATGGAACCATGACTTATTGTCGAACCAAATAACAGATCACGCTATGAAAATCATGTGTCAGGAGTATTATGATGCGGTTGTCCGGTATGCCGAAAGCATCGGCGATTGCACCTTGCAGGAGTGCCTCGGCAGGCTTGAACGATGGGGACAAAACGCTCGTCAGGCGAGCGAAATAGAACTCTATCGGGATTTTGCTCCCTACTCGTTCCTTTTTAAGCAGCGCTATGCGGACGGTTCTCTCGGAGTTGTCGGCGGTCTGGTCTATCATGGCTCGCCGGATCGTTCCTGTTGCTATACGCTGGAAAAAATCAATGGATGGACCCTTCACACTTGAAAACCATGAAAACAAAAGTCTGGAATTATGCTCCGGATCGGGACGATTGTGTCGTCCAGACCGAAGAGAGTGTAGTGTTTGAAAACGAATGTTTTGGTTGGACTGTGGCAAATCTGAATCCGGATAAACAGACACCGAGGAAAATTCTTTTATAATTAAGAACAAAATATATTTTTATATGAAAAAATAGCTAACTTTGAATATTAAAATTTATTTACTATGTTCAAATATTATTCTACTTTATCGTCTTTAGTAGGAATTGGCCTGTTCTTATTCTATGCTCAAGCAGCATGGTGTACAGAGGGTTCATTTTTATATAATGCAATAGGGAATATTGCTTGCACATTACTTATAAGCGGAGTTTTAAGTTTATTATATCAGATTTTTCATAAAGCAGAAGAAGACAAGAAGCTTTTGACGGCTTTTAATATATCGACAGCTATAAAAAAGAGCGGACTGGTTGATATTAAAACAGATTCTGCTCAATTTGATTTTAGCGATATAATATTGGGATCGGAAAAATTCGTTGCTATTATGAATGATGGCCTTAGATGGGTTGGTAATAATTCACCTAGATTGGAAACGCGATTTAATAAAAGAAGTTCTATAACAGATTTTTATTTTGTTAATCCTCAAAGTGATTTTTGTAAAGCGTTAGCAAATAAAACTAACGTAAGTCTGGATAGCCTTAAAAATAAAATCTTTCAAACCATAGAATTATTAGAAAGCACATATAATAAGAGTGAAAAAAAAGGTAGCTTAAGAATATTTTTTTTGAAGAATTATCCAACACAATCTATCTTTTACACAGAAAATACAGTAATTGTTACTCCTTATCAAACATCAAGTGGACGTAATATTATACCTTTGTTTGTATATCACTATAAAGAAAATATAGATTCAATCGGGACCTATTTGCATAATGATTTACAGAATGTAAGATTAGAAAGTTTATTGATATCAGAAAATGGACATAAAATTGAAAAATAAGTAACCTGCCTAAAAGATTAGCAGGTTACTTGTTGTAATCTATATTTTTTTCGCTCCGAGCAGCTCCTTGCTCGAAATTTCGAGGTATTGATGTCGTGCTCCGTCTTTCTCGGCGATCTCCAGCAGGAGAATCTTGTCCTCCTCGAGAGTCAGTTTCGGGAGGGCGAAGACAATGCGTTGGCGCTGGTGCCCGCGCACGATCGAAGGGTCGTTGCAGACCCGCAGCGGTTCGATGATGCGCTGCTGTTGAGCCGTGCGTTTGGCCGCCTTGCGGTCCGCGACGACAAAGCGACGATAGTCCACCTCGAAGGAGATGTTCGTGTTGTTGGCAATCTGCACATGGAGGTAGATCACGTCGTTGTGGACGTAGATACCCCGCACCTCGACCTCCACGCCGTATTTCCGGGTGTGGATTCCCTTTACGTCCGCGCGGTTCTGGCGGTATATGTCGCTCAACACACGCTTAATCGTGGCTGGTCGTTCACGTCCCACCTCGCGGAGCAGCACGCGCCCCTCGTCCGTACGGGCAGGCTCCGAGGCCGACGCGGGCTGTGCTGCCGGACTCTCCGCGGCCGCAATCTCGATGGTCGACGTAGCGGGGTTCTCGGCATACCGGGCATCGAAGGTGTAGAACCCGCCGTCCTCGGTAATCACCGTGAGGTTGGTCTCCTCCGCAAAGTCGCGCACGGCGGCCTTCACCCGCACGACATTCTCCGCGCCGTCGGCCTTCCCGGCAATGATGGCCATCGAGCCGATGTCGATGTAGGTTACGGGCGCCGGGAAGAGGATATGCACGGTCTTCGTAAATCCTACCTCGATGGTGCGGGATGTGAGCCCCTGCCGGGACGAGGTTCCGTCGTTTTGGGCCATGACTTTGGCCGCGGTAAAAAGAGCGGCCAGAAGGGTCAGATAAATGAGGTCTCGTTTCATGGTGTTGTCGTTTAGTTTTCTTTGGAGATTAACAGAATCTGGTGGTTGGCCTTGAGGGTGATGCGTACCTCGCGGAGCTTCTCGGAAAGGTAGCGGGAGGATGCCTGAATTCCTCCTCGTGCCAGCTCGGCGAGAACCTGCTGCCCGGCCGAATGGGTAATGTTCACGCTCGTTCCGGCCGTCTGCCCCACGGAAGCCAGCGCCTCCTTGAGGGCAGTCCGCTCACGGGAGTTGGGGACGTTGATCCCCGGCTGGCCGTCGAGATCATACGCCTCGGCCTGTACCTGGAAGATGCACCCCCGGTATTCGATAGAGGTTACCGTCACCCGTAGCCGGTCGCTCGTTACGGAGACGGCGCCGTAGAGCGGCGTATTGCGGGGTATGACCTTTCCGTCGATGCGTACTGGCTCCAGCAGCCGGAGGGCGATTGTCGTGCCTACACGCACGACCTGTGTCTGCGCGACGCAGGCCCGGATGGTCGGAGCTGTATCTACCGGAAGAAGGCCCGCGGCCGTCAGAAACCCGATGTTGCGCTCCCGCGCGGAGTCGATCCGCGGATTGAGGGTCGAAGCCCGGACGTCGCCCTCGCGGACAGGTCGCATGACGCTGAAACGTCCCGAGGATTTCGCACCGTCGGCTTCGTTTGAAACCCCTGTCCCGCCTCCGAGGTAGCGCTGTGCGAGGCGGTACTGCTCCTCGGCCACCTCCATCGGGTCGGGCTGCTGCCGCTCGATGTCGAGTTGCTGCTGCAGAGAGGCGACCTGCTCGCGGAGTTCTTCGACCTCGGCATTGCGCGGCGGCGCGGCGTAGAA
Organism: Candidatus Alistipes faecavium; assembly: GCA_019118605.1. Lineage (GTDB taxonomy): Bacteria > Bacteroidota > Bacteroidia > Bacteroidales > Rikenellaceae > Alistipes > Alistipes faecavium. Next base: position 87,158 of record DWYP01000007.1, read on the forward strand.
TTGCCGGGCCTGCTGCTGCATGGCGCGGTTTGCCTCGGCAGCCCGGCGCACGGGATCATCGGTCGGAGACTGCGGCTCCGTGTTGCGAAGCTCCTCATCGAGCAGCGAGAAGGAGTTGTCCCCGAGGGTCATCATCCGGTTGCGGGACTGCTCCTCGCTGGCCACGCGCTCCGCGGCCTTGCGCTTGTCGCCCTCAATCTTCGGGGCCTTGCCGTCGGGCAGCGTGGTGTTGATCCCTGCCTGCCCCTCGCCGATGGTGGGTGCGGGTTTGAAGAGGAACCAGATGAATCCGATGACCAGACAACTCCCGACTGCGGCCACCAGGATGACTTTTCTTTTTCGCTGACGCTCGAATGCCGTGGTGGAATCGGGCGTCGGTGTGTTTTTTTGTCTCTCTTCCATGGTTATCGGATTTTCAGATTTTCCAAAGAGGGAGGTGCCATCCTCCCGAAATCGAATTGCGGTGCAGGGCCGAAGAGCAGCAACCCGTAGAGCCCGACCAGCAGCAGAAACATCCCCAGGAGGATGCACCGCCGGGTTCGGGGCGAGAGCCGGTCGTGCCAGCGCCGGATGCGCCGACGCAGCCAGCGCACACGGCTTTGGATAAGTGCTTTAACGGTCATAGGTCTGCAGGTCCTTATTTTCAACGATCATCAGATCCTCGACCAGAAACCCCTGCGGGTTGTTGTCCGAGCGGGAGACGTTGACCAGTCGGCAGGTCGTGACGAGCGACCGCTCGGTGATCGTGTTCTCGCGCATGATGCGCTGCCGGGCGTAGGTCGTGGCTTCGTAGGGATAGCGGTCGAAGTTGCAGCGGATACTGTCCACATGGACCATCTGCGAGATGTTAGCGGCAATCAGCCGGTTGAAGAAGCCCTTTTCCTGCAGGAGCTTGTAATAGGACAGGGCACTCTTGTCGGCCATCTGCAGGGCCCGCTCCATGTTCGACTCGATGGCCGCCTTGTCGGGCGAGAGCGAGAAGAAGAGTTCGTGGAAGCGACGCACATGCTCGCGGGCCTCGACGGGACGGTTCTGGGCAAGGTCCTGCGAGAGGGCTACCATGAGCGAGCGCCCGTTGTCGAGGACGTAGATCTTTTCGCGCTGCCGCTCGGCAAAGGCATACGAGAGGCAGACGGCCGTGATGGTCACCACGGCGCAAATTCCGGCGAAGATGAGCGCATAGAGGCGCAACTGCCGGAAGGAGGTTTCGATGTTCAGCAATGATTTGAATTCCATGAAGCGATTATTTTTTGATAATCAGGCGCGCTGCCGTTGCCAACCCCTTTCCGACGCCACCGACCGTACTTTTGGTCCCGGCCCAAACCTTCCCGGTGATCCATCCGGCACCGCCGCTCACGAGCGACGTAGCGCGCGAAATGGTCCGGTTGTAGGAGGAGAAGCCGTTTGCCTGCACAACCCATGAGGCGATCGAGGGTATGCAGAGATAGCCGCAGATGGCCACGAGGATGAAGATCAGATTGATGCTGTTCGACATGTCGAAATACCAGTTGTAGTCCTGCGCCATCATTTCGGCATCATGCTGCAGGGAGAGGGTTTGCAGCCGGGCGATGATGGCCGAGAAGAGGTCCGAGATGGGGAGCCACAGGTAGATGGAGATATACTTGGAGAACCACTGCACCAGGGTATTCTGAAATCCGTCGAAAATCGAGATGGCGAAGGCGATGGGCCCGAGCAGCGAGAGGACAATCAGGTAGAAGGTTCGCAGCACGTCGAGAATCACGCCCGCGGCGGCGAAGAAGAGTTCCATGATCGCAGTGAGGGCCTTCAGAATCATCCCCTTGATGCTCCACGACTTCCGCTCGCTCTGCATCCGGTCGAGGGCCTGCTGCGACTGCTCGTCGATGCCCAGGGCCTGCAGTTCGCGCTCCTTCTCCTCGTCTTCGGCGTAGTAGCTCTCCGCCGGAAGCCGCTCGCGGCTCTCCTGTTCGAGGCGTGCGCACTCCTGCCGCCACTCCTGCATGTTGAAAGTCTGGCCGACCATCAGCGAGTGGGTGGCCTGCACCAGCGGGGAGAGGATTCCGTTGAGCGACCCAAGCACAAGAGTCGGAAAAAACATGATGCAGATGCCGATTGCCATAGGTCGCAACAGCGGGAAGAGGTCGATGGGTTCGGCCCGGGCCATCGCCTGCCAGATGCGGTAGGCGATGTAGATCAGGGCCCCGATTCCGGCTATGGCCGTGGCAACTTTGGCCATCGGATAGCAGAGAACCATCATGTCGTCGTAGAGAACGCGGAGAATCGTGTGGATGTTCTCCGAAATGGAAAGTGCCTGTACCATCGCTACCAGTATCGTTGTTCGTCGGTTCCGTAAAGGGCCATCACGCGGTCGAGGTCATTTCGTTGGGCGCCGCGCAGCAGCGAGATGGAGATGTTCTTGCGCGTGTAGTAGCGGGCCAGATCCCGATGGTGCCGCAGCACGCCGTAGACCCGTTCCACCACGTCGATACGGTCCTTGTCCGTCAGCGACATGTCCGTGGGGTTGACAATATCCTGCAGCTCCTTGAGCTCCCCTGCCGACTCCTCGATAATCCGGGCATATCCTGTGGCGATTGCCGCCAGTTCCGCGGCCGAGAAGTTGTCATCGACCACCATGCGCTGATAGCCGTTGACGTAGATGTCGGAGATCTCCCCGACGAGCAACATGCACTGCTGGACCTTGCGGGCCGAGCGGACGAGGTTGTTGACCGCCTTCAGTGCGTCGTAATATCGCTTCCCCTGTTCATAGATCTTTACGGTCTCTTGAAAACTTTGCAGAAGGGTCGATCCGTTGCGGGCCGCTTCGACGATCTGTTTGGTGGAGTTGATGATTCCCTGTGCGAGGTTCGTAGGGTCCGTGACGACCCATTGTGCCTGCGCGGCCCGGGCTGTCAGGAGCAGCCCGAGGCAGAGCAGAATGATGCGTGGTTTCATGATTCGGTCGTTTTGAGGGTGGTTCAATGTCTCAATTTGCGGGGTGCCGCTTCGGCGGGCTGCATCACCGCGGGGTACTCCCGGCGAAAGGAGGTGCGCCCCGGCTCCCGCTTAGGTTGTGCGACGCGGAGATCGAGTTCGTGCACCCGGGCTTCGCGGCCCGTCAGCCGGACAAGCCGTGCGTCGAGCTCCCGGAATGCCGCCTCCGCCTCGGCACGCTGTGCCTCCGGGGGCAGGCCCGGGTGAATCTCGTATTTGTCGATAAACTGCCGGTTCGTATGCGGATCGTCGATGCGCTCCGGAGCGCGGGCCAGCCAGCCCAGCGTGTTCAGTTCGCTCTCGAGGCGCTCGACATAACTCCGCGGAACGGACATCTCGGACATCCCCTCGATGGTGCGCTCGGCGCCGCGGACCAGGTGGTTCTCCGTGCGGAAGATCTCCTCCCGGAGCTGCTGCATCCGCCGCGGATCGGCTCCGGGCGTCGCCGTATCCCGCTCGTGCCGCATGGCCTGCAGTATCTCACCGTCGACATCCCAACCGTAGAGCCGGGCCACATAAAAGGGCGGCTCCATCCGGGTCGGTGCCTCCGTCATGCGGCACAGTTCGCGGAAGATGCCCGTGCGGAAGAGTCGGTCGACAAGACGCATGGCCGCCTGCACCTCCCCGGTTGTCGGCTGCCGCATCCGGCTCTCGGGATGTCGTTCGGGATAGGCATCCACGAGAAGCGTGTGCAGGGCCAGCACGCCGTGAATTGGATGGGAACTATTCCCGGGCAGGTTGGCCAACTTCCGGCCCGTGTGCTTCATGGCGGGTGTCCTGCGCAGGGCATCCATCAGTTGCAGCACCTCATGCTGGGCCGCCTCGTCGGGCGAGGTGAGAATTTGCGGAAGACGCGCCATCATCTCCAATCCAATCCCCCGCGTCAGCAGCTCCGAGTGGCGATGCTCCCGGACCAGATCGGTCAGCGTCCGGAAGTCCCTGTCCTCCAATAGCTGCCTTGTTCGCTGCAGAGCCGGCTCCCATTGTTGGAACTCATCCCCGGCTGCGGGGCGAAAGAGCCCCTCGAATAATTCGCGCCACTTCATGCCTCGGGTTCATGATCCGTGAAACACTCCTCGGAAATGCTCTCCTGTTCCGCACGCCGGCAGGCCCGCTCCTCCGCGACAAAGCGTCCGTAGCAGCCCAGAAGCAGCGTGTCGCTCTCGGGGTCGAGTTCGATGGGGTGCATGTCGCGCGGATCGTCGCGGCTGCCGAAGAGCAGCGTGCGTCGCTCGGCCGTGATGACGGTATCCTGCACCAGCCGCCGGTAGCAGAGCGTGTTGTCGAAGATCAGCATCCGGTAGGTTCGGGTGCAGATGCGGCGGATCGAGGCCGAGAGGTTGTTCTCCGTCGAGAGCCACGATCCGCAGATGCGGTCGTAGGCGATCTCCTCCTGCAGCGAGGTGATGAGCCGCACAAGCTGGGTGCGCTGTCGGATTTCGGCCCGCAGCGCCGTGAGCGCCTCCGCGGGGGTGATGTTTGGGGTACTACTCATGGTAAATCGTTTTGAAGGTTAGACAAATCGCGTTTGAAAATACCTCCCGGAATGACCAGCAACAGGTCAGAGCCGGGGGAGTGGAAGAGATCGATACGCGCACCGCCATAGGTCTCATAATGGATGCACGAGGCATACTTCAGCGGGTGCATCTCAAAGGATTCACGACCCGTCCGCGGGTCGTAGCGATGGATGCGTATCCAGAAGCCATCGTCTGTGTGGTTGATCTCGAGCCGCGTGTCATTTCGTGTTGAACGCCACTCGCCGCACAGCGGGCGGATCTTGTGGTATTCGAAATCGTAGAAGAGCCGGAATCCGCCGAGCAGGAACAGCAACGCCAGCAGCAGCCCGGCACAGCTCCAAAGGATCTGTTTCATGGCTGGGAATTTTTAATGAGATTTTGGCCTTCTCGCTCGCGGGCCAGCGCGCGGATGGCTGCCTGGATGTCGCCGCCGAGCTTCTCGGCCCGGGCCATCACCTCCATCTTCTCCCGCTCCTCGGTGGTGTAGCAGAGGTACTCCTCGGTCGAGACCTCCGTAGCGTAGACCGCCGACTGCACGCCTCCGAGCCCGATCCAAACCTCCTTGTAGGTGCGGCGGGGATCGTTCGCCTGGTTGATCGAGAGGATCTGCGCCCGCTCTTTTTCCGAAAGGCCGAGCAGCGTCTGGATCTGGTCGAACTTGTTCATGTACTTGCGCTGATCGAGGAGGATCTTGCAGTCGGCATTGTTGATGATCGACTCCTTGACAATCGGCGAGGAGATGATGTCGTCGACCTCCTGCGTGACGACGACCGCCTCGCCGAAATATTTGCGCACCGTTTTGTAGAGGTAGCGGATGTAGGTCGACATGTTGGCCGAGGTGAGGGCCTTCCAGCACTCTTCGATAAGGATCATCTTGCGGATGCCCTTCAGCCGCCGCATCTTGTTGATGAAGACCTCCATGATGATGATCGTCACCACGGGAAGCAGCGTGCGGTTCGAAGAGATGTTGTCCAGCTCGAAGACGATGAAGCGCTTCGAGAGCAGGTCCAGCTGCCGGTCGGAGTTGAGCAGGTAGTCGTACTCGCCGCCCCGGTAGTAGGGCTCCAGCACGTTGAGCAGGTTCGCCAGGTCGAAATCCTTCTCGCGGACGTGCTTCTGCTCCAGCAGCCGCCGGTAGTCCGAGATGAGAAACTCGTAGAAGGTGTTGAACGAGGGCCGGATTGAGTCGTCCGTCTTGAGCTTCGAGAGGTAGAGGTTCACGGCGTTTGACAGGGCCACCTCCTCCGCGCGCGTCGGCTCCTCGGATTCGCGCTTCCAGAGCGTCAGCAGCAGGGTTTTGATCGACTCGCGCTTCTCGATGTCGTAGACTCCGTCCTCGACGTAGAAGGGGTTGAAGGCGATGGGCTCCTGCTCGGTGTAGGTGAAGTAGATACCGTCGCGTCCCCGCGTCGTGCGGTGGATCAGCGAGCAGAGCCCCTCGTAGGAGTTACCCGTATCGACGAGCAGGATATGCGCCCCCTGTTCGTAATACTGGCGGACCATGTGGTTCGTGAAGAAGGACTTCCCGCTGCCCGAAGGCCCCAGGATGAACTTGTTGCGGTTGGTGGTGATGCCGCGCTTCATCGGAAGGTCCGAGATGTCCAGATGGAGCGGCACCCCCGTGAGCCGGTCGGCCATCTTGATGCCGAAGGGCGAGAGCGACGAGCGGTAGTTCGTTTCGCCGTTGAAGAGGCAGACCCCCTGTTCGAGGAAGGTCAGAAAGCTCTCCTCGGCGGGGAAGTCGGCTTCGTTGCCGGGGATGGCGGCCCAGAAGAGCACCGGCACGTCCACCGTGTTGTGGTGGGGCGTGCAGCCCATCGAGGCGAGCTGCGACCCTACGTCGTTGCGCAGCCGCTTGAGCTCCGCCTCGCTCTCGGCCCAGACCACGACGTTGCAGTGGCATCTTACGGAGCGCAGCCCCTGCGAATGGGCTTCGTTCAGGTAGAGGTCGATCCACTCCTTGTTCAGGGCGTTGCCGCGCGAATAGTTCGCCAGCGAGTTCATATTGCGGGCCCGGGCTTCGAGCCGCTTGAGGGTCTCGTCGTGGTTGTCCAGAAAGAGATACTGGTTGTAGATGTGCGAGCATCCGAGCAGCAGCCCTGCGGGGGCCGCAAACGAGAGCCGGCACTCCGAGCGGTCGGTCGAGAGACGCTCGTAGCGGAAATCCGTCGCAACGCTCTGCGGCAGGAGATCCAGATCGGAGAGCGTGTGCATCGAGAGCAGCTTGTCGCCGATGCGCATCATGCCCGGGTCGAGGCGGATGTCCTCGTTGACCGCTGCCTGCCGCTCGTCCGTGAGCGCGAAGTAGCGGGCCAGCAGCCCCGCATCGGAATCCGTACCGACGATCTCCGCCTCCGTGAGGCGGTCGACCCGCAGTAGCCCCGAATCGTTCAGGATGCGCTCCATCTGGGCAACGCTCTCCAGGAAGCGGGTCACGGCCTCCCCGTCGCGGATCTCCTGCGGGATGATGAAGCCCCGGCACAGCACGGACGAAGCACTCGTCTGCCGCAGCCGCTCGGGGCTGCTCTTCGTGATGAAGAGGTGGCAGGTGTGGCGCAGAAAGGGGCGTTCGTTGAAGTGGCGTTCATAGGCCCGGGAGAGAAACGTGCGCTCGGCCTCGGGATCGGGGGTTTCGTAACGCTCCTCAATGAAGAGATCCTGCTTGTGGACGACGGTGTGGTCCGGGAGGACCTTCAGCGCCTTGACCCAGGTGGCGTGCAGTGCCTCGTACTCCTCGGCCGTCAGGGTGAAGAGTTCCGGGAGCGTCACGCGGAAGGCGGCCGTTACGTCGGCGAACTTCGAGAGAATGCAGTTCCCCTCGACGGCCAGCAGCGGGAATTTCGACTCGAGGGTCGAAGTTTTCAGGGTTCCTCGCATGGCATCAGCGTGTGGGTAGGGTTCGACGTTCGAGCAGGCGGCGCACGCTCCGGCGGTGGATGATGCGGCGCGGATGCTGCCGCAGGGCGAGGAGCTTCATCAGACCGTGGGGTCCGAAGCGGCGGTTCAGATAGAAGGTTGCCCAGGTGAGGCCGCTGCCACCCGCGACGGCGAAGAGAATGCAGATGCCCTGCGGAACCCCTCCGGCGTAGAGGATGACAAAGAGCAGGAAGATGCCCAGCAGCCCGGCGACAAAGAGAATCAGATAGTGCGAGGTCAGCCCCTGGAACTCGACCTGTCGGTCGACGCCCTTGTGGATGGTGTATTGTGCCATGTCAAAGGAAGAAGGAGCGTAAGACGGTTCCGACGATAACCAGAAAGACGCACGAAAGGAAGAGCGCCGTGGCGGACTTCGAGGCGTCGGGATCGCCGCTGTTGAACTTCGAGTAGACGCGGACGCCGCCCACCAGTCCCAGCACGGCAGCCACGGCGAAGATCAGTTTGGTGAGCGGGTCGAAATAGGAGGTAACCATGTTGGTCGCCTCGCTGATTCCGGCCATGCCGTTGCCCTGTGCGAAGGAGGCAAGCGATGCGGGGAGCATCAGAATCAAGAAGATTGCGCTTTTTTTCATCGGTTTTGCAGTTTGGTAATGGGTGTGAAAAAGGCCGCAGCCCGCCTTTTGAGGCAGTCTGCGACCGAGACGGGAGCAAACAGTTGCTTCCCGCAGCAAATCATCAGGGCGTCAGCCGTAATCCCGATTCCAGTTCATCGTGCATTCGTTTTTTGAGGGTCAGACATAGTTTTGCAAGTCAAAATTCTCAATCTCGCGGCGCTCCTCCTCCGTAACATCCGGCGCGAGGACACGCTCGCCCGCTTCGGCACTCCGGAGCAGCGCTTGAACTTCCGGATCGTGCAGTTCGCCGTTGTTCTGTAGGGACGGAAGTCGCAGCGGCGGCCGCGGCTCCCGCGGCTCTTCCGTCTCGCCGTTCTCACGGATCGGACCTTGGAGGACCAGCTCGCCCCAGCCCTGCATTGAGGCCGGCTTTTCGGCCGGAGGCGGAACAAATGTAGCAGCATCTTCGGGCTTTGATTCCGCAGGTGGCGGAATGGCCTTCCGAGGCCGCAGATGGCCGGTAACAGCATAGTGTTTCGGGATTATCAGCAGCGGTGTTTCTCCACGGCGGGGCTCGGCGGCCTGCTCCGAATCGACCTTGTCGTTCGACCCGTCAGCCCGGGATTCTGCGGACTTTCTCCACCGCTGCGGAAGCCACCGCCAATGCCATCGTGCAATTCGCTCGAAAAGGGAACTCGGGAAGTCCATTTTCAAAACAGATCTTTCTTGCCGCGTTCCTCGTAGATGCGGTTGATCTCCTCCTTGTATTGGGCAAGGTGTTGCCGCAGGATGTGTTCCGCATAGGAGGTGACGGTCATTCGTTCGCCACCGACCTTCCGGACGATCTCCAGAATCTTCTGCTTGGTGGCTCCACTGACGTAAATGGCGCTCCGTGCCCGAATGGTGAGCGGTGTCATGAAAATCCGCTCAAACTCGGTTGCGGCCTTTGGCTGGTCGGAGTCTTCCTGGTCGGAATCTGAGATCCGGGCTTTTCGCTTCGTTCGCCAGAAATATCCGATTTGGATGGCAAGAGCGATTCCGAGGAAAACAATCGCAAGTACAAGATAAGATGGGTTGTAAAACATAGCTGTAAAATTTTTAGGTTAAACAATGGTTTCCTTGTTGCGGATTTTGTAGATCCGGTTGATCTCGTCCCGGAAGGTGGTGATGTGGTGGCGCAGAATGTTGTCCACGAAAGAGGTGGCCGTAAGACGCTCGTTACCGATCTTTTTGACAATCTCCAGAATCTTGAGTTTGGTGGCACGACTCACATAGAGGGAGGCCCTGAGATCGTAGTTCACGGGTTGCAGGAATGTCTGCTCGTAATCGGGAAGAGGCATGGTGCGCCGACGACGATTCTCCGCTGTGAAGCTCTGCGGCAATTCATCCACGGCTGGAGCATCTGCTGTCGCTGTCTCCGGTTCGGGAACCGGCTCCGCAGGGCCGTGAAGCTCCGGAGTCTCTTTTGTAGAGGCATCGTCCTGGATACTCTTTTCGCGGGGTGGGGCCTCGCCTGCAATCATCTTTCGGATCAGTCCTTCGTCGATTTCCGTTTTCTGTCGCTTGGCCATATCTTACAGGGTTTGAAGCAGGGTGAGCATCTCATGAGCCAGATCTCCAATCCGGGAGTCAGCAGTAAATGCCTTTTCCGGGGCCAGCAGGGTCGAACGTCCTACGCCCGTGCTGTCGGGCAACAGTTCTTTGTTGAATTTTGATCGGTATGGAAGACGGGTCTCCATCAGTGGCAGTCCAAGTTGGCGGATGATGTCATCATACAAGTCGTAGAGCGACGTCTTTTCACGACGGTCGACCATCGTCCAGAAAAGGAAGATGCGCTTGAGCCGGATTGCCGGATCTTCGACAAGTTGCCGCGAAAGGATACGGGCAAAGGAGAGCGCGCTCTCCATGACAATCTTGTCGGCCTTCATCGGAAGGAACAGGCAGTCCATCTTTGAGAATGTCTCGATGACACCCTCGGTATTGACTGTCCCGGGCAGATCGTAGAGTGTGATTTGTGGGGCATATTCCTTCTCCGATTTGAAACGCTCGGCCTCATCGACTGCTTTATCCGGGGTGGTACGGACAACAGGCCAGAGCTTTTGTCCCGCGACTTTGTACTGCCGTGTCATCAGCAGCTTGTAATAATCATTCGAATCGAGGATCTCCAACTCGCGGGTACGTTGCGTGTAGATCGACCATTGGGGATAGTCGCAGTCGACGACCAGCACTTTGCATTTGCAGATGTAGTGCAGATAGCTGGCAAGAAGCGTCGTAAGGGCCGACTTGCCGACACCTCCCTTCTGATTGCAGATGGAGATGTTCCAGGAACCGGATGTTTGTTGATCGGAAGTTTTCATCGTTTGAAGATTTGAGTGGTTGATGATCTGTCGTGTTGGATTTTCATCTCTATATCCATGAATGTGCATGAATCTCCTTTTGAATGGATATTTCCAGAATTCCAGAAATCTGTAAATCTGGAAATATTTATTTGGAGAAATCTCTTTTTAATCGAATATCCATGCCTTCATGTGTTGGTTTGAATCCATCTGCCCGCAAGGTAATGCGGTTTTGGAAGATTGGTTCCGAGTGTCCTCCGGAGGCCTTGCATGGCCGACAAGAGCGCTTTTTAATCCCTGAAGATCCTCGTAATATTGCAGCGGAGAATCCGCCCGTGATTTTTCGTTTCGGGGATGCTTTTTCGGGAGAGGAATTGTCCTCTACGGATGCCGAAACTGTACCCGTCGCCTGACGGGAGCGAGCTGTGTTTTTGTCCGACAACCGGCGGTTTGTCCGACAAAAACGCTCGCTCTGCGAGGCGGGCGGAGTTCTCCCAAGTCGAACCCCAGAATTTCTATCGAATGACCCATCAGCGAAAACACAATCCCCAATCACCAACCCCGAATTACAAATACTCGTTCCGGCTCAACGAGGAGCAGGAGATCCGCTTCCGGCAGATGCTTGCAGCCGCCGGATTGGAGCACAACCGCAGCCGATTTATTGTCAAACGACTCTTTGCCGAGCGATTCGAGGTTATCCACCGCGACCCTTCAAAGGTCGAGTTTTTGACACGTCTCAACGATCTTTACTTCCAGTTTCAGCGCGTCGGAAACAACTATAACCAGGTAGTCAAAGCCATTAACAGCCACTTCTCCAACGTCTCGATTCCCCGCCAAATCGCCGCGTTGGAACAGCATACCCGCGAGTTGAAAGCATTGAGCATCGAGATTCTGAATCTTACCAAACAGGCCGAAGGATGGTTGCAAATATAAGGACGGGAGCAACCGTCGGCGGAGCCGTCCGCTACAACGAGGAGAAGGTCAACCGAGGTCAGGCCGAGGTGCTCATCTGGAATCGGATGCTTGATCCGTTCGATACCGCAGGCCGCATGAGCCACGAACGGTGCATGGCCAGCTTCGAACCCTTTCTGCAGGCCAACCGGCGAACGACCAACACGGTATTCCATGTCTCGCTGAACCCCTCGCCCGAAGACCGTCTGACTGACGAGCAATTGGGCGAGATCGCCCGCGAATATATGGAGCGGATGGGCTACGGCGAGCAGCCCTACATCGTATTCAAACACGGAGACATCGCGCGCGAACATCTGCACATTGTCTCATTACGAGTTGATTCGACGGGTCGGAAAATCTCCGACTCACACGAGTACGATCGTTCGATGTCGATCCTGCGGGACCTCGAGCAAAAATACGGGCTACACCCGAGTATCAAAGGCCAGGAGCTGCAAGACCGGGAGGGATTGCGTAAGGTGAATTATCAGAAGGGCGATGTCAAGCAGCAGGTCTCCTCCACCGTAAGGACATGCTTGCGGCATTACCGCTGCGCCTCCTTCGGAGAGTGGCGGACGCTGCTTGAAGCCTTCAACGTCTCGGCCGAGGAGCGAACCGGCACCATTGACGGACGCGATTATGCCGGAATGATTTACGGGGCGCTGACCGATGACGGCTATGGCATCGGAACGCCGTTCAAGTCGAGCCGGATTGGGAAGGATGTCGGCTATGAGGCTCTGCAACGCTATTATGAACGTTCGAAAACGGCTTTGAAAGAGCCAGGAGCACTTGATGAGTTACGGGGAAAGATTGCTGATGAAATGAAGAGGTGTTCCAGCCGGACGGAGTTCTGTGAGCGATTGCACGATAATGGTGTTGATGCGGTATTCCGCCTCAATGCCGCGGGACGAATCTACGGTGCAACCTTCATTGACCACGGACAAGGAATAGTAGCCAACGGCTCTCTGTTGGGCCGGAGTTTCTCGGCCAACGCCTTCGAATCGTGGTTTCATGCCGAGGATCAAAATCAAATTATGCACGAACGTCAGACTGCCATGTCGAAAGAACCGAATATTGGAAAGCCATCCTCTTTCAATCCGATAAACACCATTTTAGATCTGGCTAATGTGCAAGCCTTCGAAGAAGAACAACAACAAATGTCTAATCGAAAAAGAAAACGACGTATTAAGCGATTATAAAAAAGGATGTTTGATAAATTCAAACATCCTTATTCGTTTTTCGGGGGATAGTGTATGGGGGCAAAAAAATCCGATATGCTGATGTTGTATAACTTACATAATTTTAGTATGGACTGTGTACTTGGAATAGATGATCCAGATTCATATCGAGATATGTCCAAATGCGTGGATTCTATTACATCTTCTTGAGAATACCCATGCTCGAAACGTAGTTGTTGCATACGTTCTATTAAAAGCCTCTGAAAAATAAGGTCTTTGTATTTTGGAGCCTTAGTTCGCATTTTATATGCAAAAAAAAGAGGCTTCATTTATTTTTATACATGTGATTTCACATGTATTCAAATATTTTACCTATATTTGCATAATCGGAACTTGATTTTAGAATTTATGTTAATTTTGTGCTGGCATTATATGTCAGCATAGACAAAAAGGCATACAAGGAGAAACGACTCTTTATACCATGTAGCGAACTTGGGACCCTCTTATGAGGTTGTTTTGTGCGGTATAAAAGTTGTCAGTCCTGGTTTATGTCCTGCTTGTTATTACAAGCAGGACTTGACTGGGCGCAGGACAGCTTCGCGCAAAGGTTCCCAAGACCGGCTACATGAGGTTGCTAATGCGCCCCTTTTTTATGATATGAAATAATAATCCGCAGGATACATCCTCACCTTATATATTCAGACGAATCGACAAAGGGACGGCAAACAGAATTAGTTTACGATAAATTCGTTGCTAAATCATAATCACATTCTGCCGTCCCTTTTTTATTTATCAAGGAAATGAGGAAACAAAATAATCGCAAGAGGAAGATAATCGCCAAGATCTTCTCTTAAAAGTTTCAAGCATTGTTGAATCTCACGAGTAACCTTCCTGACTGAAATGTTGTAGCGTTGTGCAATTTCTTGATAGGTTTGATTCTCAAATCGGTTTGCCATGAAAATTTGGGCCGATAGTTCGGGCATCTCGGCCAAACGACTGCGGAAAATCTCTTCGACCTCCTTGCGGAAAAGGACTTTGGCAAGATCGCATTCCTCGAGGGCAGCAAGGTTTTCACGGATATTCCGCAACCCAATCTGATAGATTTGCTGTTGCGTTTGCAAGTGCTGCTGTCTTTCTCGAAGCGCATCAATACATTTATACCGGACCATACCGAGGATATATGCTGGGATATTATCTGTGGAAGCACATATTTCCTTTCGATTTTCCCAAAAGTGCATATAGCAATCTGTGACCAAATCTTCGGCCTGCGCTTTGTCACGGAGATAGGATGATGCGATAAGAATAAACCGCTCTTTGTATTCAGTGTAGAGTCGGTCGAAATTCTGCATATCCATATTTTGGGGTCTCTTCACTTGTTTATAGTTGTGTAGTCAAAGTTAAGGTTTATTTTGGGAAAAACCATATTGCCTTTTATATTATATGTAATTAACTCTCAATCAGTAGTTTATATTTTGAAATTATTTGTAAAATTTAATAAATAAATTTATTTGCAAAAAAAGTGTAAAAATAGGGGTAAACATACCCCTTCTCAACCGACTATATAATAGAAGCACATGATAAAACTAAAATAGCACAGCAATGGATCAAACTCTTTTGATGAAATATTTTCGAGGTGAAACCTCGCCGGAGGAAGAACACCGCATTCTCTCGTGGGTCGAAGCCTCCCCCGAAAATAAAGCCGAGTTCCGCAAGGCTCACCTTTTGTTTGATGGCTTGGTTCTTTACGGTCCAAAACCAGAAGACATGCAATCCAATGCAGATAAGAAACATTGGGAAGGATGGCGATTTGCTCGACATACCGTCCGTATAGCAGCAGCAATAGTTGGAATAATCGGAGCTGCATACTTCGGTAAAATATATTACCATCGTTTGCTGTCGAAGCAACAGACCCTAATCTCCGTCCCCGCGGGCCAGCGGATGCAGATGACCCTGGCGGACGGTACGCTCGTACACCTCAATGCCGGGACCACACTTGAATACCCGGTGGTTTTCTCCCATAAGGACCGACGGGTGAAACTCACGGGCGAGGCCCTGTTCGAGGTTGCGCACGATGCGAAGCACCCCTTCATTGTCGAAACCTTCGCAACGAACCTTCAGGTGCTGGGAACAAAATTCAATATCCTGGCTGATCCTAACAATGAAGTATTTTCAACAACTCTAATTGAAGGAAAAGTAAAGGTCACCAACCGCAATGATCCTGCAGAATCTATTATTATGCAGCCCAATGATATGGTAGTTTTGGAAAACGGACGCCTTTACAAGGAGCGGGTTCCCGATTTTGCCGACCTGTGTTGGACCGAGGGGCTGATCCACCTGAAGAAGATGCCGTTCGACGAGTTGATGGCCATCTTCGAGCGTGCGTTCGATGTCCGGATAGAGATCGAGCGGGAGACCCTGCCGCAAATCGACGTGATGAGCGGTGAGGTCCGTATTTCGGACGGCGTGGATTATGCGCTCCATGTCCTGCAGCTTGTATCCAGTGAGTTTACCTACACACGCGACGAAAAGACGAATGTGATTGTGATTAAATAATGTGATTATGAATTTAGCAACAATTTATCCTTGTTGTATTGCCAAAGAAAAATGCCTATGAAAAAATAAAAGAATAATAACACACAGCGACTTTATCTATAAAAAAGGTCTGCGAATTAGGAGGATTCGCAGACCGAAGATAATAGTCAACTTAAAACTTAGTAACCTATTATCCTTAATTCTACAAAAGTATGGAAAAAACAGGATTCACCCAAAAAATCGGGAGACTGTTTCGACTTACCTTACTTGTTTGTTTGAGCTGTTCGGCGATCTCGGCAAAAGCACAAACAGCCCGTATCACGCTCAACCTGCAGAACGCGACGTTGGAGCAGGCCATGAACGAGATCAAAAAGCAGACCCGATACCTTTTTATCAATCAAGACGTTAAAGGCCTCGACAACCTCAAGGTAAGTATAAATGTTGTTGATGAGTTAATTTCCAAAGTTTTGGATGGAATTTTTACTCCTCACGGCATTGCCTATTACATCGACGGCAAAAGTATCATCATTTCCAACCGCCCGAAGGCCGAATCTACTCCGGTTCGGGTTCAGGGCCGCGTGACCGATGCCTCCGGGCAACCGGTCATCGGCGCTTCGGTGATCGTGCGGGGCACCACGTTGGGCGTCTCGACCGATGCCGAGGGCCGCTTCGCGCTGGAAGTCCCGGCACCTGCGGCGTCGCGGTATCTTGAAATCAGCTACCTGGGCTACGAGACGGCCTCGATTCCGGTTGGCTCGCGCACGTCGTTCAGCGTAACGCTTCAGGAGTCTTCGTCGGAGATCGAGCAGGTGGTCGTGACGGCGCTGGGCATCAAGCGCGAGGAGAAGGCGCTGTCGTACAACGTCCAGCAGATCGGCGCCGAGGAGATCACCACCGTGAAGGATGCCAACTTCATGAACTCGCTGGCGGGCAAGGTGGCCGGCGTTACGATCAACACCTCGTCGTCGGGCGTGGGCGGTGCCACGAAGGTGGTGCTGCGCGGTAACAAGTCGATTTCTCAATCCTCTAACGCGCTGTACGTCATCGACGGTATTCCGATGTACAACTTCGGAGGCGGAGGCGGCACGGAGTTCGATTCGCGGGGCGCCACGGAGTCCATCGCCGACCTGAACCCCGAGGATATCGAGTCTATTTCGGTGCTGACGGGTGCTGCGGCCGCAGCCCTCTACGGCTCGAATGCCGCAAACGGTGCCGTGATGATTACGACGAAGAAGGGGCAGGCCGGTGCGTTGAAAGTAACCCTTTCGAGCAATACGGAGTTCCTGAACTCCTTCGTGCTGCCGGAGTTCCAGAACCGCTACGGCACGGGGTTGAACGGATCGGCTTCCGGCTCCTCCGTGTACAGTTGGGGCGCGAAGCTCACCCCGGCGGCCCAAACCGGCTACACCCCGGCGGATTTTCTCGAGACGGGCCACGTTTATACGAACGCCCTGACGGTCTCAGGCGGTACGGACCGCAACCAGACCTACTTTTCGGCCGCTTCGGTCAATTCCGACGGCATCATCCCCAACAACACCTACGACCGTTACAACTTCACCTTCCGCAATACCAGCTATTTCCTGAAGGATAAGCTGCGGTTGGACGCCTCGGCGAGCTACATCTACCAGCAGGACCAGAACATGACCAATCAGGGTGTCTATTCGAACCCGCTGGTCCCGGTCTACCTCTTCCCGCGGGGAACGGATTTCGACGCCTACCGAATCTTCGAGCGTTACAATCCGGCTTCGAAACTGATGGAACAGTTCTGGTCTTCGGACCTCGAGGGAGGTGACCTGCGCATGCAGAACCCCTACTGGATTGCCTACCGCAATCTGCGTAATACGGACAAGAAACGCTACTTGCTCTCCTTTTCGGCCTCGTATGATATTCTGCCGTGGCTGAATGTGGCCGGGCGGGTACGGATCGACAACGCCAACTCGCTCTACACGCAAAAACTCTACGCTTCGTCGAACACGACAATCACGGACGGCGGCAAGAACGGCCACTACACCGAGCAGCGCGAATACGACACGCAGACCTATGCCGACGTGATGGTCAATATCAACAAGACCTTCGGCGACGACTGGTCGCTGCAGGCCAACGTCGGCGCCTCGATCAACAACGTGAAAACCGACCTGCTGTCGTACCGGGGCCCGATCCAGGAGAACGGACTTCCGAACGTCTTCAACGTTTTCGACCTCGACGACTCGAAGAAACGGGCCGAAAAGTCGGGCTGGCAGGAGCAAACGCAGTCGATCTTCGCTTCGGTGGAGGTGGGCTGGAAGCAGATGCTCTACCTTACGGTGACGGGCCGCAACGACTGGGCCTCGCAGTTGGCCGAATCGCCCGAATCGTCGTTCTTCTACCCGTCGGTAGGTCTTTCGTGGGTGCCCACGTCGCTCTGGGACATGGGCGAAGCTGTGACTTACCTGAAACTCCGGGGTTCGATCGCCTCGGTGGGTATGCCCTTCCCGCGCCATCTGACTATCCCGACCTACGAATACGACGCCACGAACAAGGTCTGGACGGCCAAGACGCACTATCCGATCGGCGACCTCTACCCGGAGCGGACCCGCACCTACGAGTTGGGTCTCGACGCGCGGCTGTGGCGCCACATCAGCCTCTCGGCGTCGTGGTACTGGGCCGACACCTACAACCAGACGTTCGATCCGCAGATCTCCGTCTCGTCGGGCTACTCGACGATCTACCTCCAGACGGGTCACGTCCGCAATACGGGTGTCGAACTTTCGGCGGGATATGACAACACATGGCGGGATTTCCGTTGGGCTACGAACTTCACCTTCTCGTGGAACAAGAACGAGATCGTCGAGCTGGTCCACAACTACACACACCCCGAGACCGGGGAGTTGATTACGAAGGAACGGCTCGAAATCAAGGGTCTGGGCAAGGCGAAGTATATCCTCAAGCCAGGTGGCACGCTGGGCGACCTCTATACCAACTCCGATCTGGTCTATAACAAGGAGGGCTTCATCGAGGTGGACAAGAGCGGCAACGTGGCCGTCAAGGACGACTACATGGAGGACATCTACCTCGGTTCGGTCTTCCCGAAATACAACCTGGCCTGGCGCAACGATTTTTCGTGGAAGGGTGTGAACCTCGGGGTGCTCTTCACAGCACGGATCGGCGGCATCTGCTACTCGGCGACGCAGGCCAACATGGACCTGTACGGTGTTTCGGAGGCTTCGGCCGCGGCGCGTGATGCCGGAGGTGTCCTCATCAACGGACGCCAGACGATCGACGCCCAGAAATGGTATCAGGCCATCGGCTCGCAGTCGGGACTGCCGCAGTATTACACCTATTCGGCGACGAACTTCCGCCTGCAGGAACTTTCGCTGGGTTATACGCTGCCCGCTAAATGGTTCCGCGACCGGATGCGCATGACCGTCTCGTTCGTGGGCCGCAACCTCTGGATGATCTACTGCAAGGCGCCGTTCGATCCCGAGGCCGTTGCCTCGACGGGCTTGAACTACCAGGGCATCGACTACTTCATGATGCCGTCGCTGCGCAGCCTGGGCTTCAACGTGAAATTCCAATTCTAAATGAACAGCAAGACCATGAAAACTACGAAACATAACGTGCAGCGGCTGCTGCTTGCGGTCATGCTGCTCGGCATGGCGGCCTGTACGGGCGACTTCGCGGACATCAACCGCAATCCGAACGAAGTGACCGACGAACAGTTGCAGGCCAACAACTACAAGATCGGCACGAATCTCAAAACCCTGCAGGGGCTCGTCGTCCCGACGCAGGAACACATGTATCAGTTTCTGGAGAGCCTTGTCGGAGGTCCCTATGCGGGCTATATCGGCGCGACGGTCGACACCTGGCAGAACAAGTTCGAGACCTTCAATCCCTCGGCCGACTGGCGCAAGTGGCCCTTCGTGAATGTCATCAGCGAAACCTACCCGGCCTACCGCGCCATCATCAACGGTACGGACGACGTAACGGCTCACGCGCTGGCCACCGTCTGCCGCATAGCGATCATGCAGCGCGTGACGGACTCCTACGGCCCGATCCCCTACACGCAGGTCATGGCCAACAAGACCGAATCGCTCGAGGTGGCCTACGATACGCAGCAGGAGGCATACATGGTGATGTTCGAGGAGCTCGATGCGGCGATTGCCTCGCTGGAGGATAACCTCACGCTGCCGTCCGACGCCTTCGGACGCTACGATGGAGTCTATGCGGGCAATATCGCGCAGTGGCTGAAGTTCGCCAATTCGCTGAAGCTGCGCATGGCCATGCGCTTGAGCTACGCCGACGAGGCGACCGCCCGGGCGAAGGCCGCCGAAGCGATTGCCGGGGGCGTCATCACGACGAATGCCGACAATGCGCGGATGCAGACTTCGGACAACCGCATGACGCTGATCTACAACGACTGGGGCGACCACCGCGTGGGTGCCGACATCATCAGCTACATGAACGGCTACAACGATCCACGGCGCGAGAAGATGTTCACGACGGTGCGCCTCGTGGAGAACGGGCAGGAGGTGCAGGGCTACGCCGGGATCCGCATCGGCATCAACGTCTCGAGCAAAGCCACGGCCGTCTCCTCCTATTCGAATCTGCTCATCACGGGCTCGGACCCCTACCTGTGGATGAATGCCGCGGAGGTTACCTTCCTGCGCGCGGAGTACGAACTGCGCTGGGGCTCGGCTGCCGAGGCGAAGACGCTCTACGAGGATGCGATCCGGCTGTCGTTCGAGGAGCGGGGTGCGAGCGGTGCCGACGCCTATCTGGCCGATGCCACGAGCAAGCCGGCGGCCTATGTGGACCCGATCGGCAAGTATTCGGTTTCGACGCCGCAGAGCAGCGTGACGATTGCCTGGGACGACAAGGCCACGGACATCGAGACGAACCTCGAGAAGATCATCACGCAGAAATGGATTGCGATTTTCCCGCTGGGGACCGAGGCGTGGTCGGAGCACCGGCGCACAGGTTATCCGAAGTTGCTGCCGGTGGTTGAGAATGCCAGCGGCGGAGCGGTGGACGCATCGCTTGGTGCGCGGCGGCTTCCGTACCCGGTGGAGGAGTACACCGAGAATCCGACGAATCTCCAGGCGGCCATTGCCGATCTGAACAGCGAATCCGTCAACGGCGCGGGGGATACACAGGGAACCCGCGTGTGGTGGGACCGCAAAAACCTTTAATGACAAACGCCATGAAAAACAACATCATAATCAATCTGTTCCGCTGCATGGCGGTCTTGGTGCTCGCTTTGGGGACCACCGCGTGCAGCGACTGGACCGAAACGGAGCCTGTTGACCTGCAGGTTGAGCGGCCACAGGATCAGGATCCGGCCTTTTGGGCGGAGTACACGGCCGCACTGCGCGACTACAAGCAGAGCGAGCATTTCCTGACCTACGCCCGGCTCTATAACTCGCCGACCCCCTCCGCGAGCGAAAAGGACTACATGCGCTGCCTGCCCGACTCGCTGGACATCGTGTCGCTGACCAACGCCGACAACTTTTCGACGTATGATGCCGAAGATATGTCGGTGATGCGGGAGAAGGGAACAAAAGTCCTCTACCAGGTGGACTACGCCGCACGGAAGGCTGACTTTGCCGATGCCGCAGCGCTCAACACCTACCTTGACGGTGTGATTGCCGCGGTCCAGGCGCAGGGGCTGGACGGCTATTCGTTCACGGCCGATCCGTTGGATGCCACGGCGACGGCCTCGATCGTAGCCACGCTTTCGGCGGCCAAAACGGACGGACAGTTGCTGGTCTATGAGGGCAATCCGCTCTTCGTGGCCGAAGCCGACCGTGCGAAACTGGACTATGTGGTTCTCGACACGGAGGCGACGACCGACATCACCACGCTGAAACTACAAGTGGTCAATGCTACGGGCTATGCGGGGATCGCTCCCGAACGGCTTCTGCTGGCGGCTGCGGCCGGAGCGCCGTTGTACGACGAGGATGTCGTGGAACATGCCGCCATTACGGAGATGGCCGAGCGGGTTGTGTCGCTGGGTCCGTTGGCGGGGCTTGCGGCTTACGACATTGACAGCGACTACTACGATGTTTCGCGCAACTATCCGCTGTTGAGCGATGCCATCCAAGTGTTGAACCCTTCCAAATAGTGAACCATGAAAACACGGAAAAATATGCTGTTGCTGGCCTGCATCGGGATGCTTGCAGTCCAGACGGCCTGCACCAACTACGACGCCGACGACCACAAGTTCGGCAACGTGGTTTACCTCGACGTGGCGGAGACCTCCGAGGTGCAGGCGGCAACGATCAAGAATACGCTCGATGTCTTCGACCGCACCTTTGCCGCGACACTGGCCTATCCGTCGGATCAGGACGTGACGCTCACCGTGACGGTCGATCCGTCGCTGGTTGAGCGCTACAACGCCCGCTACGGCACGTCGTGGCCGATGCTCGACGCCCGGTATTATACGCTCTCGTCCGAAACCGCGACGATCGCTGCCGGGAAGACGACCTCCGAGACGCTGACCCTCCGCCTGCAGAACCTGCTGGGCGAGGGAGCCGAACAGACCGGAGCCCTGCCGCTGGACGAGACCTACCTCGTGCCTGTCACGATTGCGCAGTCGTCGGTTCCGACCCTGGGGACCTCCTCGACGGTCTGGTACGTCGTCAAACGCTCGTCGAACATCACCACCGCGGCGCAGTTCGGCGAAGGCAACTGGATCAATTTCCCGACCCTCGACAAGTACAGCGACCACAGCTCGGCCTGGAACGGCCTCACGGCCATGACCTACGAGGCGCTGATTTATATCGACCAGTTTGCCACTTCGACTGTCACTTCCGACGGGAACACCAATGCCGTGAATATCTCCTCGGTGATGGGTGTTGAGCAATACCTCCTGCTGCGCATCGGCGATACGAACTTCGAGCGCCAGCAGTTGCAGTTCGACGGTTCGGGAGCCGGTTCGAAATTCGGCAAGTTCCCCGAGCGCGATGCCACGAAGAACCTTTCGGCCGGGCAGTGGTACCATGTGGCCTGTACCTACGACCAGGCAACCCGCCGCGTCTGCGTCTATGTCAACGGCGAGCTGCAGAGCGAAGGCTCTGAAATGGGTCTTACCTCAATGAGCGAGGATACGCGCATCAACCTCGCCATGCGGGCCCTCTATGACTTCTATCTGAAAAATCCGACGGAGGACAATAAGAAAAAGTACGGGAGCTATGGCGATGCCTATCAGTTCTTTATCGGCCGTTCCTACGACGATTACCGCCCGCTGAACGGCAAGATTGCCGAGGCACGCGTCTGGTCCGTGGCCCGCACGCAGCAGCAGATCTGGGAGAACATGTACGAAATCACCGATCCTGCGAGCGACCCGACCCTGTTGGGTTATTGGAAATTCAACGAGGGAGCCGGGAATACCGTCAAGGACTACTCGATGTACGGCAACGACGGCGAAGCCGAAATAGACATCGTATGGCCCGACGGCATCGAGATTCCGAAAATCAACGAAACGGAGGAGTAAACCATGAAAACGCAAATCAAGATGAAAAATATCCCGAAAATTCTCTTGGCAACGGTATTGGCAGCGGGCCTTGTGGCCTGCGATGCCGATCCGGTCGATACGACGCGGGGAGAACTCCCCGACAAGGAGCCGCTGGAGAATACCTATGTGATGGTTCGCAGCCAGTTTTCTCCCGTAGAACGGTCCGTTGTCTATCTGATGGAGGGCACGGGAACGACATCCGACCCGATGTATTGCCGGCTGAACCGCCCGGCCGAGAAGAATCTGAATATTCAGATTGCTCCGGATGAATCGCAGGTCGAAATCTATAACGCCAAATATGGAACTGATTTTCTGACCATGCCGGCCGCCAACATTCAGATTGCCGATAACGGACAAATCACGATAGCCGCCGGAGAACGAATCTCCGAGAAAATAAAAGTGACATTCAAGGCCGACGGGCTTGAAGCAGGGAAGTATCTGGTCCCGATTATGGTGTCGTCGGACGATGTGGCTATGTCCGATGATGGCGGCATCCTCTACTATGTTGTCAAGGTTCGCAAACCGGAAATCGGCGATTACGAACTGGACCCCGTAAATACGACCGTATTTTATGTAAACACCTCCGAATATTCACCGCTGCTGGCTGATGTATGGGTTGTTGCGAAAGAGGATTTAATGAATTATGAAGTTCCGAATGTTTGGGAACGAACGTATGGTAATATAGTTAATCTGCGTGTGGTTCAGATTGGATATGATGAAGCTACGGAGCGGGCCACGCTGGTGCTCAACTCGGATATTCGTTATGTGCTGGAACATGCCGACCTGCATATCCGTCCTTTGCAGGACAAGGGTCGCAAGGTCTGCCTTTCAATCGAAGGCGGGAATACGGGCTTGGGCTTCTGCAACCTGACCGATGCACAAATCTCCGATTTTGTGGCACAGGTCAAGGCTTGTCTCGAAACCTACGACCTCGACGGCGTGAACCTTTTCGACCGCAATGCCGGCTACGGTAAAGTGGAAGGAATGCCTGCCATGAATACCACTTCCTATCCGAAACTCATCAAGGCCCTGCGCGAAGCGATGCCCGACAAATTGTTGACCTTATCCGATTACGAGGAGCCGACCGAATATTTCTGGGATACCGAAGTAACCGGAGGTATCAAAGTCGGGGAATACTTGGACTATGCATGGTCCGGCTATATGAGCGAGGACGAGGACATACAGATTCTCGACCCGTGGGGGATGATTGACCAAAGCATGGGAGAAATGATGGGAATGATGTTCCCTGTAAACAATCACCCTCGCAAACCAATCGCAGGATTGGAACAGTCTAAATATGGCGCCTTTGCCGTGCCATTCTATGCAAAGGGCAAGGAGGGTAACGGATTTACGAACTTGTGGTTGTGGCATTTGTGTGGATGGCGTTCTAATAATATTCTTGTATTTGGTGATCTTATTTCGGGGCTTCAAGGCAACTATGAAGGGCAATGGAATTCTATTTTTAGTTTAACTATTATGATGTATGAGCCAGACGCAATGGATGGGCAATATCTATACGGAATATATATTTCACATAATCCTAATGGAAATGTATTCAATCCTAATACCGTAGGCTTATATTATGGAGATTATGCTAAAGATTGGTGAAAACTCGATAGGGCTTATGTCCAACTTCAACAAAATTATTCTAACCTAAATTCACAAGAGTTATGAAAAAACATCTTTTAACTTTGGCAACGGTTCTGTTTGCAGCAGGTGCTCTGTTTACTTCGTGTGCAAACGATCCGGAGGAACCGCAGATCCAGTCTGACGGAACTCAAATTTCGACTCGTGCATATAGTCAAAAGTCTCCGAAAACTATGGTCTATGTGGAGACCAACGACGTCAATCCGCTCAACGCCCTTTGCTGGGAGATGAATGGCGAAAAGTTCATCGACATTCTCAATCTTTTTGCCTCGAACATCCACAAGGATTCCGACGGATACCCGACGGTTTATCTTAACGATAAACTGACCCGTGTCCTGGAACCCGATCCCAACAACCCGACCGAGACCGGTTTCCAC
This sequence comes from Candidatus Alistipes faecavium, assembly GCA_019118605.1. Classification (GTDB taxonomy): domain Bacteria; phylum Bacteroidota; class Bacteroidia; order Bacteroidales; family Rikenellaceae; genus Alistipes; species Alistipes faecavium. The sequence continues at coordinate 111,646 of DWYP01000007.1, forward strand.
AAATATGTGGAACCGTTGCAGGCGGCCGGTATCAAAGTCTGCATGACCTCGCTGGGAGACTGGCAAGGCATTGGTGTTGCCAACTTGACGCCTGAAATGGCAGACCGGTTTGCTGATATTCTGGTTTACTGCGTGGATCGTTATGGCCTGGACGGAATCAACTTTGACGATGAATATGCCAATTATTCTTCGACAATTTATAATTCGTATTCTCATGTAATCAAAGCCCTTCATGCTAAGTTAGATGCCAAATTTGGTGCAGGAAACAAACTGATTACGGTATTCCAGTGGGGTAACTACAACCAGATTGATGTTACTGCCGGCGGCATGATTGATTATGCAGATCATGGAACTTTTGGACCGAATGTTTTCTATCCCTCAAGCTCTATTTTAGGCGTTACGAATGACCGTTGGATGCCTCAAGCTATTGAATTAGGATATAATTACATTTCTAGTTATCTTTCTATTATCACAGCTCGCTCCTCTCAAACCGCAAATGGCAATTATGCCGGTATTATGATGTTCAATTTGCGTCCTTGCAATGAAATAAACCCGCTGCCAGTATTCCAAGCTATTGCAGATGGAGCATACGACGGCGCAACTGTCACGAATATTTGCGGCTGCGACTCTTCGTACCCCCAGGATTGGGAGTTTATCGAAGGCGGTTTCGAACTGACGAAGGACGATGTGCCTGCCTACCAGCCTACCTATACGGGAAACTAATCTCTCGCAATGTGATGTAAGTCCGTATATCGAGTAATCAAGCTGTACCACCGGGCCCGCGCATCGTTGCGATGTGCGGGCCTATTTACTAACGACCAAAATTATAAGCCATGAGAACTTTTTCGCTCAAAAGTCTTTTTTTGATTTTCATTGCAGGATCACTTCTGGCTTGTGTGAAAGAAGATCCCGAGAAATCGGATTCAACGACCTTTTCCAAGCAATATACGCGGACCTATGGAGACAAGTCGCCCAAAGTGATTGCCATTATAGAGACCAATGATACGGATCCCCGTAATGTGTTGTCTTACCATTTGGGGACTTCGGCGGATGATCCTTTGTTTTTTGATATTGTAGAGTTCTTTGCCGCGAACATTCACAAGGACGCATACAACGATCCGACAATCTATTTCAATCCTGAACTGGCCCCCTTGTTGGCCGACACCGCCACATATGTCAAACCCCTCAAGGATGCCGGGTTGAAAGTAGTCTTATCCATTCTCGGAGACTGGCAGGGCATAGGCGTAGCCAACATGACCGAATCCCAGGCTGACAAATTTACCGACATACTCGTCTACATTGTTAAAACATACGGATTGGACGGAGTTAGTTTCGATGACGAATATGCAAACTACAATTATAGCAATCTGATTGATGGTTCTTATGGCCGTA
>DWYP01000008.1 GCA_019118605.1 Candidatus Alistipes faecavium
TACTTCGCGTTCTTCTTATCGTAGCGTTTTGCGTAGCGGCTCATAAACTTATCGACGCGACCGGCGGTGTCAACCAACTTCATCTTGCCCGTATAGAACGGGTGCGAGGTGTTGGAGATTTCCATCTTATACACGGGATAGGTTTCGCCGTTCACTTCGATGGTCTCTTTTGTCGAAACGGCGGACCGGCACAAAAACACGTGGTCGTTGGACATGTCCTTAAACGCCACCAAACGATAATTTTCCGGATGAATACCCTTTTTCATTTCGTTGTTTTTGTTTAAATTAGTGCTTAAGCGGGACAAAGGTACGAATTTATTCGCAACAAACAAGCCCCGGAGCAAAAATTTTCCCTCCCCGGCGGCTGCGGGGTTGCGCAATCCGGATTGTTTTCCTATCTTTGCGCCACGCAAACGCACCGAAACGGAGCGTTTCCGGGGCCCATAGCTCAGTCGGTCAGAGCAGCGGACTCATAATCCGAAGGTCGTGGGATCATGCCCCTCTGGGCCCACCGCAGAAACGGCACGCAACGCAGGTTGTGTGCCGTTTTTGCGTTCCGGACAGACGGGAGGGGCTCCGGGGCCCCCGCAGGCGGGCAGAACCTCCGCACCTGCCGCTCCCGCCGCCCTTGCCGCACCGCCCCTCCCCTCCGGCCGCCGCTCACTGCTGCCGGGGCCTTATGGTCGACAGGCGCGCCACCTGCTTCAGGTCAAACATCCCGTAGATGTTCACCGCGACGGTCTCCTTCGCCCCCCAGGTCAGCATCAGCAGCTCGGAGTTGAGCGGGAAGGCCGCCTCGCGCAGGTAGAAGCGCGTCGTCTGCCCCTCCTCGGAGGTCGACATCACCAGCTGGAAGCCATGCTCCTCGCTGCCGGCCAATGCTTCGGCTTCGGAGAGAAACCGCTCCGCATCTTCCGCATCCCCGCCGTCGAGGGCCACGATACGGATGTACTGGATGCCGTCGAGCAGCTTCGCGAGCTTCTCGTCGCCCTTTTCGGCGGCCTGGCGGCTCATCATGCGCATCATCTTGCGTTCAAGCTGCACGCTGGCGAACCCCTCGGCTTTCGAGTAGCGGTCGAAGAAGCGGTCTGAAGCATGCTGCCCCCGGGCAAGGAACGGCAGCAGCAGCACCATCATCAGGATCAGGATTCGTTTCATGACTCACACGCTTTACATGTCCAGACAAAGACCGATCGACAGCGGATGAACCTCCGGGCCCGCGCCGTCCTCGAAGAGCGGCGTAATGCCGTAACGGGCATAGACCCCGACGCCGTGATAGGTCAGCGCCGCCGCAGCCCCGAAACGGCAGGCGTTCACGCCCGGGAGCGACTGCTTCACCTTGGGTCTCTTATAGATGGAGTTGGCGCCCATCGTAAAGTCGACATACCCCGAGACCGAGATTCCCAGATCCCCGACAATCCGGCACGAGAGGCAGAGCGGAATGCCCAGCGACGTGATGCGGAGCTTCGACTTGTCGGCCCGCTCGTCGAGCATCCGGGGCACGATCAGCCCGTCCTCGCGCACGAGCGTCAGCGAGGGATCCGCCAGGCGGTAGTTGTCGATCGTATAGCGCAGGCCGGTCGAGATGCCGAAGCCGTGCCGGCGTCCCAGCGAAAGGCGCACGCCCGCGAGCGTCGAGGAGAGGTGGAAGGACTTGTTGTTGCGCAGGTCGAAGAAGGGCTCCGTGCCGACGGGATAGGCTCCGTAACCGACATGCGGCACGAGGTTGAAACCCCACTCCGTACAGGAGAGCACGGATACCGCGAGGCGCGACGTGCGCGGCTGCGCGGTGCGGTCGCGGAGCGTCGTCTCGCCCGGGCGGCCCGAGAGCGTGATGCCGAAGCCCGCCACCTCGAGCACCACCTCGTCTCCCCCGGCCGTGCGGTGCAGGGAGACCAGGTCGGTGTCGACCCCGTCGAGGCGTTCGAGAATGTCGGCCGACAGAGGCTCTTCGGAGAGGCGGAGCATCGCCGTCGTGTCGCTTTTTTCGGGTTCCGGAAGCGCCGTCCGCGCCCCCGCGGGAAGTACATGCAGCAGTACGGCGGCCGCCGCAAGCAGGTAAAGGCATTTTTTGTTCATGATGTCGTGTTTTTTCGGTTGTTCTTCATTCATTCCGTTCCGATCAGCTCGTCGACCAGCCGGTTCGGGGTGTCGAGCGCCGCCAGGGACTCGAAGTAGACCGTCGCCTGCATCGCCACCTCACGGTCGTAGACCGCCCGTCCGTCGATGTAGCAGTAGGGCTTGCGCAACAGCTCCGCCCCGAGCAGCAGCCCCAGCGCCACCGCAGCCGCGGCCGCCAGCGCGAGCCCCCAGCGGAGGCCCTTCCGGCCGGAGAGGGAGCGAAGGTTCTCCGCCTGCGGCACCCCCTCCGCACGGAAAGCAGGGGCCGGAATGCGCAAATCCTCCATGCGGGAGGCAGGGGCCGGAACGGGCCCGGCAGCTCCCCGGCACAAGCCATCACCCTCTGCGGCTGCAGGCATCCGCTCCCCGGCAAGGGCCTCGAACCCCTCCAGCAGCATCCGGATCCCGCGCAGCGGTTCGGGCAGCTCCCCGGCCGTGCGGATCCCTTCGCGCAGTTCGCGCTCCTCGGCGTCGGTCGCCTCGGCCGCCAGCCACCGCTGCGCCAGCCGTTCGAGCCGCGCCAGCCGTACGGCCCGTGCGTCGGTCTCCGCAGCTGCGGCGCGCATCGGGCGGTCATTCCGTTCGTCGTGTCCGTTCATCGCTCATCATTTTTTCAAGTATCCCTCTTATCGTATGCCGTGCGCGGGAGAGGATCACGCGCACCTGGGCCTCGTCGCATCCGAGCAGGGCCGCGATCTCGACCGTGGGATACCCCTCGATATCCTTCAGGTGGAGCGCCTCGCGCTGCCGCTCCGGCAGGCAGGACATCGCACGCCGCACCAGCTCGCGCACCTCCCACCGTTCGGCCTCGCCCGGCGACGAGCGGTCGCCGAGCAGCACCGCCGCCTCGTTGCGCCGTCCATCGGCCATGCGCTTGCGGAGCAGGTCGTAGCAGCGGTTCCGCACGGACGCCATCACGAAAGAGTCGATGCTGCGGCTCGGAGACAACCGCTCCCGGTCGCGCCACAACCGCTCCAGCAGGTCGTGCACCGCATCTTCGGCCTCGGCCGGCGACAGCAGCAGGCTCTGCGCATAGCGGAACATGCGGTCGCGAAGCGGCCATACCCGGGCAGTGAATTCGATCTCTTTCATTGTACTCGTAAGACGAAGCGAAACGTCAAAACGCAACATCCATCGCGCAAAGTTCGCTTTTTTTTCGTCGGAGCAGCCGCCCCGCCCCGAAAAAAAACGAACCCGCGGCCGCTTCGGGCGCATGCGGGCCGTGCGCATCCCTATATCGGGCCGTGCGCATCCTTATATAAATAGGTATTGCAAAGAAAAGCAAAATTTCTGCAAAAAATTAGTACTTTGTATTGCAAAATACTAAAATGCGTCGTATATTTGTGCCGGAATACAAGTAAACCACCAAAAATACGATCGCTGATCGACCCTGCACTATGAAAGAGACTGTAAACGCCAACATCGGCTCGATGGCCTTCACCATCGACCGGGATGCCTACCAGGCCCTGGAGCGTTACTTCGCGGAGATCCGCCGCCGGCTTCCCGCCGACGACTCGGAGACAATGGACGACCTCGAACGGCGCCTCGCGGAGATCCTGTGCGAAAAGGTGCCCTCGCCCATGCATGTCGTAACGCTCGAGATCGCCCGCACGGCCATGAACCGGCTGGGGGCGCCCTCCGAATTCGGCGAGCCCCACGAGGCCCCCGACGCCTCCGCACAGCCGGAAGCGGCGCTTCCGCCCGTGCGCAAGCTCTACCGTTCGCGCACCAACCGCTCGATCGCCGGAATCTGCGGAGGTCTGGGCGACTACTTCGACGCCGACCCCACGATGATCCGTCTGGCCATGCTGCTGCTGATCCTCCTGGGAGGCCTCTCCTTCTGGGTCTACATCATCCTCTGGATCGTCATCCCCGAGGAACCGGCAAGGGCGTTCTCGGTCGGACGGAACGAAAAAAAACGGTAACCATGGCAACGAACGACAACAAACGCCTCTACCGCTCACGCGACAACATGATCGCCGGCGTCTGTGGCGGAGTAGCCGACTTTTTCGGGCTCGACGCCACGCTGGTACGCATCGCCACGATATTCCTCCTCCTCTTCGGAGGGCTCTCGCTATGGGTCTACATCATCCTCTGGCTGATCGTCCCCAAAGCACCGAAAACAACAAACGCATAACGATATGGCTGAAGACAACGTTAAGGCGCAAATGCGCAAAGGCATTCTGGAATACTGCATCCTGGCCATTCTCTCACGCGAGGACTCCTATGCCCCGAAGATCATCGCCGAGCTCAAGCAGGCCGAGATGATCGTCGTCGAGGGGACGCTCTACCCGATCCTCACGCGCCAGAAGAATGCCGGGCTGCTGACCTACCGCTGGGAGGAGTCCCCGCAGGGGCCTCCCCGCAAGTACTACACGCTGACCGACAAGGGACGCGAATACCTCGAAGCCCTCGACGAGGCCTGGAACGAACTCGTCAAACAGATCGAACGCATCCGCCACGGATACGAAAAGGAAGAATCCGGAAACTAACCGTCAAAAACACCCGAACATGAAAAAACTCGTTTTCATTTCACTCCTGGCGGCCGCGGCATGCGGACTGACGGCCATCCTCACCTGCCAGGCGACGAACCTTCTCTTCGGCGAACGCCTCAAAGGCAGCAACCGGATCGTCACCCGCACGGTCGAAGCCCCGGACTACGATGCCATCTCGGCCTCGCGTGCCATACGGGTCGTTGTCACCGACCGCACCGACAAGATCCGCATCGAGGCCAACGACAACCTGATCGACCGGGTCATCGTCGAGACGAAAGGGCATACGCTGCATATCACCATCGACCCGAAAATCACGAAGATCTCGAACGCCCGCGTGACGGTGACCGTTCCGGCCCGCGACGGCAGGATCTGCGCCCTCGAGGCGTCGAGTGCCGCGGAGATCACGTGCGAAGTGCCCCTGCAGGCCGAGCTGGCCCGGATCGAGGCATCGAGCGCCGCGAAGATCCGCACCTCCTGCCGGGCCGGGCGCTGCAAAGTCAGCGCCTCGAGCGCCGCCGGAATCGACGCCGAAATCACCGCCGCGAGCTGCTCGTTCGAAGCGTCGAGCGCCGCCGGGATCGACGCGAAGGTCGAGGCCACGGAGTGCTCGGCCGGCGCTTCGAGCGCCGCGAAGATCGAACTCGAAGGCTCGGCCGGAGAGTTCTCCGCCCGAGCGAGCTCCGCCGGAAAAGTCGAGGCCGAAGATCTTGTCTGTGAGCAGGGCGACGCCGAAGCGTCGAGCGGCGCAGGCATCCACATCCATTGCAGCAAACAGCTCAATGCCAGGGCTTCGAGCGGAGGGGCGCTCCGTTACACGGGCGACTGTGCGGTCGACGCCAAAGAATCGAGCGGAGGAAGCGTCCGCCGGAAATAACTTCCCAAACGACACACAACCATGAAAGAGGTTAAAAAATGCAGCATCTCGGGGGTGGCGTTCACCATGGACACCGACGCCTACGAAGCCCTCGAGTCCTATATCGAAAGTCTCAAAAAGAGCTACGCCAACAATCCCGACGGCGCGGAGATCATCGCCGACATCGAAGCGCGCATCGCCGAACTGATCCTCTCGGCGCAGGACAACACCCGCGTGGTAGAGCGTCCGCTCATGCTGAACATCATCCGCCAGATGGGCTCCGCCGAGGATATCTCCGACCAGGCCAACGACCGGGATCTCCACTACGACTCGCCCCGCATCCCGCGCCGCCTCTACCGCGACACCGAGAACGCCAAACTCGGAGGCGTCTGCGCCGGAATCGGCAAATTCTTCGACATCGACCCCGTCTGGGTGCGGCTGGCGCTCTTCCTGCCGATGCTCCTCTCCTGTTTCGGAGGCATCCCCTTCCTGTTCTGGTTCGGGCCCCTGTTCGGCAACCTGTTCGGCATCTTCCTGATCTGCTACTTCATCATGTGGTTCGCCGTCCCGGCGGCTCGCTCGGCCCGCCAGAAGCTCGAGATGAACGGCGAGAGAATCACCGCGCAGTCGATCGGCGAGGTCACCGCCGCTGCGGCCAACAACGACCCCGACGCCAAGGCCAGACCCATCGTCGCCGAAGCCGTCTCGCTCTTCGGGAAGATTGTCCTCTTCCTGCTCAAGATCTTCGCCGGAGTCCTCGTCTTCGGGCTCATCATGGGGGCCTGCGCCCTGATTATCGGCCTCTTCGCCGTGGTGATCGGAGGCCCCGAGCAGATCCACCTGGGCAAGCTGGCCGACTTCTCGATCTGGGTTCCCATCACGGGCATCTTCATCGTCCTGATCCCCGTGATCCTGATGATCTACGTGCTGATGTGCCTGATCGCCTCGCGCAAGCCCGGAGGAAAGACCGTTCTGATCATTTTCCTGCTCTGGATCGTCTCGATCATCGCCTGCTCGGTCATCGCCATCCGCGAAAACGTCAGCGAGGAGATCCGGCGCCGCCGCCACAACATCGAACGGGTGCTCCACAGCGAGATCATCATCGACCGCGACACCACGACCCTCGAGGAGCTGTTGGACGAATACGACGGCAACAGCATCGTCGAAGAGGGCGGCAAGTCGGTGCATATCACCGTGCCGTCGAAATCGCTCGACATCCTGGTAGACAAGAACAAAGGCGAGCTGAAGATCGACGCCGACGGACGCCGCGTCACGCTCCGCGCCGAGGAGACCGACAGCACGGCGGAGCTCTCGATCCACAAGGACACCTACCCGGCGCCGCAGTCCGAGCCCGCGCCCGCGGCGCCGGCCTCCGCGGAGTAACCCTCCCGGCGGCAAAGGCCCGAAGAAGGATGGCGATCCCGCGAAAAGGGAACGCCATCCTTTTTTGATAGATTTAAATATATTTCGTACCTTTGGACGGTTATGTCTTAAACACGAACGTATGGCCGGAATCAAATGCATAGGCATTCTGACCTCGGGAGGCGATGCCCCCGGCATGAATGCGGCGATCCGCGCGGTCACGCGCAGCGCCATCTACAACGGATTCTCCGTCAAGGGAATCATGCGCGGATACAAAGGTCTCGTATTCAACGAGATCGTGGAATTCAAATCGCAGAGCGTCAGCAACATCATCCAGCTGGGCGGTACGATCCTCAAAACGGCCCGCTGCCAGGAGTTCAAGACCCCCGAAGGGCGCAAACAGGCCCACGACAACATGGTGGCCGCGGGGATCGACGCCCTGGTGGTCATCGGAGGCGACGGATCGCTGACCGGCGCAAGCCTCTTCGCCAGCGAATTCAACGTCCCGATCGTGGGGCTTCCCGGGACGATCGACAACGACCTCGGAGGCACCGATTCGACGATCGGATACGACACGGCCCTGAACACGATCATGGAGGCCGTCGACAAACTCCGCGACACGGCCTCGAGCCACGAACGCCTCTTTTTCGTCGAGGTGATGGGACACACGGCCGGATACCTGGCCCTGAACAGCGCCATCGCCACGGGTTCCGAGGCGGCGATCATCCCGGAGATGGACACCGAGGTCGACCAGCTGGCCGAACTCATCAACCACGGATTCCGCAAGAGCAAGAACTCGGCAATCGTCATCGTGGCCGAGAATCCCAATACGGGAGGCGCCACGGCCCTGGCCGAGCGTGTGAAGAAGGAGTTCCCGCAGTACGACGCCCGGGTCACGATCCTGGGACACATCCAGCGCGGAGGCTCCCCCACGGCTGTCGACCGCATCCTTGCCTCGCGCATGGGCGAAGCGGCCATCGAGGCGATCCTCGACGGGCAGCGCAACGTGATGATCGGCACGATGAACGGCAAGATCGTCTACGTGCCCTTCTCCAAGGCCGTGAAACACGACAAGGGTATCGACCGCGGAGCGCTCGAACTGGTCAAGGTGCTCTCGATCTAACCCTTGCGGCAACTGAAACCCATCGACCCAACCCGGGGCTTGCGGCCCCACAAACCCATCCTGAAGATGAAACGCGTAATCGGCATCGGTAACGCCCTCACGGACATGCTCGTCAACCTGAAAACCGACTCGGTGCTGGGGAGGTTCAAACTGGCCAAAGGCTCCATGAGCCTCGTGGACACGCGGCTGCAGACCGAGATTTCGAAATCGGTGGCAGGACTTCCCTACTCGCTCTCGCTCGGAGGTTCGGCCGGCAACACGATCCGCGCCATGGCCCGCCTGGGCTGCAGCGTCGGCTTCATCGGCAAGGTCGGGCCCGACACCACGGGAGACTTCTTCGTCCAGGCCCTCGAGAACCTCGGCATCGAGCCGATCGTCTTCCGCGGCAAGGAGCGCTCGGGGAAGTGCGTATCGCTGATCTCGGCCGACGGCGAGCGGACGATGGTCACGCACCTCGGAGCCGCCCTCGAGCTCTCGGAGGAGGAGATCGAGCCGACGATCTTCGACGGATACGACTGCCTCTACGTCGAGGGGTACCTCGTGCAGAGCCACGAGCTGATCCTCAAGGCCGCCCGTACGGCCAAGGCCTGCGGGCTGAAGGTCGCCATCGACCTGGCGAGCTTCAACATCGTGGCCGAGAACCTCGACTTCCTGCGCACGCTCGTGAGCCGCTACGTCGACATCGTCTTCGCCAACGAGGACGAGGCCAAGACCTTCACCTGCGAGGCCGAGCCGCTGAACGCCCTGCAGGCGATCTCGACGATGTGCGAGCTGGCCGTGGTGAAGATCGGAACCAAGGGTGCGATGATCAAGCACGGCGACGAGGTGGTACATGTGGGGATCATGGCCGCCGCGAAGCGGGTCGACACGACGGGCGCCGGGGATTTCTACGCCGCGGGCTTCCTGGCGGGGCTCTGCGACGGGCTGTCGCTGCGGCAGTGCGGCACGATCGGGGCCATCACGGCCGGGAAGGTGATCGAGGTCGTCGGCACGACCTTCGGCGAGGAGGCCTGGGAGGACATCGACCGCCTGGTCAACAAGGTCAAGAACGAGAAGTACCTCTTCTGACCCGCAGCAGCAAAAAGCAGGAGGGCGGAACCCATACGGATTCCGCCCTCGTTGTTTTCGGGCCCTTCCGGCCCAGTCATGCGCTCCGGGTTTTCATTCCGTCCGGGAGGCGGCCTGCCGGGGAACCGGCGTGAAGAGCCCGCGGCTGATGCCGCAGCGCAGGCGCAGCAGCCATACCGACCTGTGGGGCGCCATCGTCAGGCAGAGCAGCAGCGTAGCGCCCCATTTGAGAACCTCGAACAGCAGCGTCTTCGCCACACGGCGGTGGATCTGCGCCCGCAGGCGCTGGCTGACGCCGACGTTGTAGCTCAGCCTCCGGAAATAGTCGCGGGTGAGTTTCTGCGGCGGGATGATGTGCCACATCACCGCTCCGGGAAGATACCAGATCGTCTCGCCGCCGCGCAGCAGCCGTTCGAAAAGGTCGTTCTCCTCGCCGCCGATCAGTTCGCCGTTGACGCGTCCGAGCGACGGGTCGAACCCTCCGAAGCGCCGCAGCCCCTCCCTTCGGAAGGCCATGTTCCCGCCCCCGGGAACCCGCCCCGCGGGGAACGGCCGCACCGTCCGCCCGAAATCCATCGGATTGGCGATCGGCATCTCCACGTAGCGCGACATCCACGCCGGACGCCCTTCGGGATATTCGGCGATGATCCGCCCCCCGGCCACCACGGCCCCGGGATGCGACTCGAAAAACTCAAGGTAGGATTGCAGGAAGGATTCGTTGATGCGCTCGTCGTCGTCGATGAAGGCCACGATCGGGGCCCGGGCCTCGACGAGGCCCCGGTTGCGGGCATACGAGACCCCCGGGCGGCGCTCCTCCACACGGCGGAGGTTGCACTCCGGGTGCGCCGCGGCGAAGGCCGCGAAGCACTCCGGCGTATCGTCCGCGGAGTTGTTGTCGACGACCACGCACTCCCATGCCGCCGCGGGAAGCGTCTGCCGGACGACGGACTCGAGCGCCGCGATCAGCTGCTGCGCCCGGTTATGGGTGGGAATGACGAGCGAAATCCGAATCATCGTACGAAAGTAACGAATTCTCCACAAAAAAAACTATATTTGTGAAAAATTCACAAGACTCAATACCTATGTGCAAATCTCTCCGCCCGATTCTGACGATTCTGGCCGTGTTCCTCACGGCGAATCTCTGGGCACAAAGCGTCAAATGGTCAAGTACCGTGGAGCCCCTCGAGGGTGACTCCTACCGGATCGTACTCGAGGCCGCCATTCCGGTACCCTACCACATGTACGACATGGGGCCCTACGAAGGCGGGCCGAATGCCACTGTCATCACCTTTACCCCGTCGGAGGGAATTGTACTCGAGGGAGAGGTCGAGCAACTCACGGCACCCCACCGCTATTTCGACAAGACGTACGGCATGGAGATCGGCACCTTCGAAGGCAAGGCGCAGTTCGCACAGCGCGTGCGCCTGACGGCCGCCCAGGCCTCCGTCACGGCCGCCATCGAATGGATGATCTGCGACGATACGAGCTGCCTGCCCCCCGACGACACGGAGCTGACGATCGCCGTACCCGAAGGCGCCGCCCCTGCGGCCGAAGCAACCCCCGCAGCCGAAATCGCCCCGGCTTCCGCAGCCGCACCCGCCGCAAAGGATGCCGCGGGCAGCGGATCGCTCTGGTCGCTGATCATCGAGGCGATCCTCTGGGGATTTGCCGCGCTGCTGACCCCATGCGTCTTCCCGATGGTCCCGATGACCGTCTCGTACTTCCTCAAGGGCGAGGGCGGCGCAGCCATGGGACGCCTCCGCGCCTCGTTGTACGGCCTGTTCATCGTCCTCCTGTACACGGTGCCCATCGCCGCGATCATCCTCATCACGCGCATCGTCGGAGGCGACGCCGTGACGGCCGACATCTTCAACTGGCTCGCCACGCACTGGCTGCCGAACATCCTCTTCTTCCTCGTATTCATGGTCTTCGCCGCCTCGTTCTTCGGGGCCTTCGAGATCACCATGCCCTCGTGGATGGTCAACAAGACCGACTCGAAAGCCGACACCAAAGGCATCGGAGGAATCTTCTTCCTGGCCCTGACGCTCGTACTGGTGTCGTTCTCCTGCACGGGGCCCATCGTCGGATCGGTGCTCATCAAGTCCACGTCGGGCGAGTTCTGGACGCCGATCATCACCATGCTCGCCTTCTCCGTGGCCTTCGCCCTGCCGTTCACGCTCTTCGCATTGTTCCCCTCGGTGCTCAAGAAGATGCCCAAGAGCGGCGGATGGCTCAATTCGGTGAAGGTCGTCCTCGGATTCATCGAGGTCGCCCTCGGCATGAAGTTCCTCTCGGTCGCCGACCAGACCTACCACTGGGGAATTCTCGACCGCGAGATCTACCTTGCCGTGTGGATCGTCGTATTCACCCTGCTGGGCCTTTACCTGCTGGGCAAGATCCGCTTCGCGCATGACGACGAGATGCACCACCTCGGCGTCGGACGCCTCGCACTGGCCATCATCGTGCTGTCGTTCGTCGTCTACATGATCCCCGGCATGTGGGGCGCCCCGCTGAAGGGCCTTTCGGGATACCTCCCTCCCATCACCTCGCAGGACTTCGTCCTCGGAGCCAACACCGCCTCCGCAGCTCCTGCCGCCACGTCGGAGGGCATCGACGGAAAACGCAAATACAGCGATTTCCTCCACCTCCCGCACGGTCTCGAAGGATTCTTCGACCTGGAGGAGGCCGAGGCATACGCCGCCAAGGTCGGCAAGCCGATCTTCATCGACTTCACGGGGCACGGATGCGTGAACTGCCGCGAAATGGAGGCCCGCGTATGGTCTGACCCGCAGGTGCTGGAGATCCTGCGCAACGACTACGTGATCTGCGCCCTCTACTCGGACGACAAGAAGGTTCTGCCCGAGGAGGACTGGGTGACCACCGATGCCGGGAAAGTCCTCAAAAGCCTCGGGAAGATCAACTCCTACTACGCGCTGAAGACCTACGGCGTCAACGCGCAGCCCTACTACGTGCTGCAGGGGCACGACGGGCAGCCGCTCATCGAGCCCCGCGGATATGACCTCGATGTCGCCGCCTTCGTCGACTTCCTCAACCGCGGCAAGGAGGCCTTTGCCAAAAAACAGTAAACAAAACCTCCCGGGATACGAAAAGCCCGTTGCAGGCATTCTGCAACGGGCTTTTTACATGACCTGGCGGAACGCCCGGGGATCAGAGGCCGGGACGCTCCCCGGCGCTTTCGTCCGAAAAACGGTCGAACATCGTCGTGCTCAGGTACTTCTCCGCACGGTCGGGAAAAACCACCACGATGTTCCCGCGCTCGATGCGCCGGGCCGTGCGTATGGCCGCCAGCATCGCCGCGCCGCTGCTCATTCCGGCGAAAATCGCCTCCCGGGCAATGATCTCCCGGGCCATGTCGATCGCCTCCTCGCTCTCGATCATCTCCTGGATGTCGATCTGCGAAGGGTCGTAAATATCGGGAACGATCGCCTCCTCGAGGTTTTTCAGTCCCTGGATATAGTGGCCGCGGATAGGCTGCGCGCAGACCACCTTGATGTCGGGCTTCATCACCTTCAGGAAGCGCGACAAACCCATCAGCGTCCCCGAGGTGCCGATGGCGCAGACCAGATAGTCGATCTGCCCGCCGGTCTGCTGCCAGATCTCGAGGGCCGTCGACTGGTAGTGCGCCAGGTAGTTGGAGGCGTTGGCGAACTGGTCGGGCATGAAGTAGCGCTCGGGGTGCTCGGCCACCTTGCGCCGCGCCAGGCGGATCGCCCCGTCGGTACCCTCTTCGGCCGGGGTGAGGGTCACCTTCGCTCCGTAGGAGCGGATGATCTTCCGCCGCTCGATCGACACCGCACGGCTCATGACGATCTCCACGGGATACCCCTTGACGATGCCCACGATGGCCAGTCCGATGCCCGTATTCCCGGAAGTGGGCTCGATGATCGTCTTGCCCGGCGTGAGGCGTCCCTCCTGCTCGGCAGCCTCGATCATCTTCAGCGCGATGCGGTCCTTGATGCTGCCCGTGGGGTTGAAGCCTTCGAGCTTTGCGAAAATATTGACCCGGGGATTGGGATTCAGCCGGTTGATACGCACCATCGGCGTCGTGCCGATGGTATCCAGAATGGTATTTTTCACCATAAACTCGCTAACCTGTTTTAAAACCTAACCGCGTAAATATACGAATTTTCCGCCAATCCGCACAAAAAAAGGCCGGGATCTCCGCTGTGGGAGATCCCGGCCGCCGAATCAAAACAATGCTTGTTTACTTGACGGCAAGAGCGCCGACGAGTTTCTTCAGACTGGTACCCGTGCAGTCACCGGCCGGGTCGTTCTTGTTGATGGCCGTGTGCTTGCCGTTGACCACGAGGCTGGGCGTACCCGAACCCTCTACGACACCGGCACGGTCGCAACCTGCGGCGATCAGCTCGGCGGCCACATCCTCATGGGTCTGGCCCTTGCAGTCGATGACGCCCGTAACGGGTCCCTGCGTATTGAAGAGGAACGGCTTGCCCGACTTCAGAACACCAATACCGGCTCGTGCATTTTTCGAGCCATCTCCCATCCAGGAGCAATAGGAGCTGTTGGAGCCTGCCTCGTTCATAGTAACGACAGCACCGTCCCAAACCAGGGCGTTGAACGTTCCGCAGGCCGACTTGAAGTTCCATGCGGTACCATCCGTAACCTCACGCGGAATGTAGGTGTTGTTGCTTGCACCCTTGCGGAAGGGGAACGAATAGAACTGGCTGTCGAAGCGCTGGCCCATCTCGAACGAGAAGTTGCCGTCGGCATCCTGAGCCAGCATCGGCTCCGAATAGTTGCTTTCAGCCACGACCACGCCGTCGTTAACCATCGTCGGAATCGTCGTCGACGAGGTGGCGAAGTAAACGGTGTAATCATAGCCTTTCACGGCCTCGGCAACGGTCATGGTGTTATCCACACCGCCAACAATGCCCATCGTTGCGCCCGGGAGCAGCAGGACAACGTATCCTACCTCACCCTCGAGGCCATTGATTGCCGGGATCTTGTAAACCTTGATGTAGTCGGGAACCTGACCGTAGTCGGCCGTTACATCCGACCAGCCGCGTGCAATGAACGGGTTTTGGTAGCCGGAGAGTTTCACCGTGTAGGTGTAGTCGGTGTCGAAGTAGTTGACAACCACCTCGGCGCTCTCGGCGAACTCCAGGTCGAAGGTCAGCGGATCGGGCGACGTTACGGTAGCGCCGTCCTGCAAATCCAGCGTGAGGGCCAGGGCACTGGCATCCATGCCGTCGGCATAGGCAATCGTAATGTCACGGCCTTCGATCGTTGCGTCAACGCCGCCGGCCTTTGCCGAAATCACGGGATCGGGAATATCCTGACCCGTACCGGTCATCGTGTAGGAGATATCCTTCGTTCCGTCGTTGACCGTCACGGTCAGCGGGTTAATCAGGCTGACGGTAGCTTCGGTCGTGGCGGGGCTTCATCACCACGTCCTTGGCGAGCTTGAAAGTTACCTGCACCTTCGAGATGTCGATCAGCTCCTTGAACTGTCCGAAATCGATGGTTTTGTTCTCATGGGAGATCGTCGCGGTAGCGATCTGCGAGCCGTCGACTGCCGTCACCGATTCGATAGGATCCACGGGCGTCTGTTCGCCGCCCTTGTCGTCATCCTTCGTGCAGGACGTGAACCCTGCGAAAAGCAACAATGCCGCTGCGAATAAAAAAGTTT
This sequence comes from Candidatus Alistipes faecavium, assembly GCA_019118605.1. Taxonomy (GTDB): domain Bacteria; phylum Bacteroidota; class Bacteroidia; order Bacteroidales; family Rikenellaceae; genus Alistipes; species Alistipes faecavium. The sequence goes on from DWYP01000008.1 coordinate 14,694, forward strand.
TCTTCATAGGTTAAAGATTTTAGATTGAACCAACATGTTTCTTTCTGTCCGGAATAAATTCATTTTGTTCGACCCTGCCGGATAGGATAAAATTTACATTCTCCCCCGCTTCACGAAATCATTCACGCCAAAATCCGGGGCACATCCCGTTTGTAACAAAAATGTAATCTATCTATAGCACGAAGATAATAATAATATTTATTATACGATCATTTTTCTCAAAAAAAATTGCGGATATTTTGCCGCCATAGTGAAATCCGGCAAAAAAACCGGAAAAAATGGAAGGAAACGGCACAAAAAAAGCGGACAACTCTTTCGAATTGTCCGCCGTGGTAGCGGGAGGAGGACTCGAACCTCCGGCCTTCGGGTTATGAGCCCGACGAGCTACCAACTGCTCCATCCCGCGATATGTCTTTCGCGCCGCAGCGCCTTTTATCGCTTTTGCTGAGGCAAAGATAACACAAAAAAACGAGCCTTGCAAATCTAATTCGCGCCGCAGTCCCGCCCGGGAGGGTTTCCTCCCTTTTTATCAGACCCTTACGGCGGAAAAATTATTTCAACGCCCCGGCGACGATCTCCGAGAGGTCGACCACCGCGCGCTGCGTGCCCCGCCCGATGGCCTTCTTGCAGAGCGGGCACGCCGTAACGATCACCTCGGCACCCGTCGCCTCCATCTCGGCAGCTACCGACCGGGCGATCTGCAGCTGCTGCCCGTCGGAGATGGCGAGATTCGCCACCGAAGAGCCGCAGCAGAGGGCATTCTCGCGCGTCGAGGCCGGTTCGAGCAGCTCCCCGACCGCCTCGATCACCGCACGGGGTTCGTCGTAAATGCCGCTCCCGCGCCCCAGTTCGCAGGGATCGTGGTACGTATAGCGCGTCGCGCCGTGCGTGAGCGTGAGGCGCCCCGCGCGGATCAGCCGCAGGATGTATTCCGAATGGTGCAGCACCTCGATGCCCTGCAGGTCGTAGTCCTCGCGGAAGACCTTCAGGCAGATCGGACACGAGGTGACGAGCGTCGTGATGCCGTGCTTGCGGAACAGTTCGGCGTTGTAGCGCATCATCCGGTGTGCGGCGTCGGTCTCCCCGGAGAGCTTCAGCGGACGCCCGCAGCAGACGCCTCCCTCGCGGTCGGCCCACCACACCTCCTCGCCCGCGGCGTCGAAGATCGCCGACATGGCCGAAAGCGTCCGCGGCGTGAGCAGCGTCATGCACCCGGCGAAGTAGCCCACCTTGCCCTCGCCCGACGAGCGGTCGAGACCCCGGAGATAGGTGTAGCGGCGTTCGTCGGGAAGGTTGCGCATCCTGTCGCGGGAGTTGAGCCGCAGGGTGTTGAGGTCGATGCCCACGGGGCAGTTCTCCGCGCAGCGTCCGCACATCAGGCAGTTGTCGGCGACCTGCCGCGTCAGCATGCCGTAGCGGCGGTCGCGCAGGAAATAGACCGACTGCACGTCGTGGATGCCCAGCACGCTCTGCAGCTGGCAGGGGTCGATGCAGATGCCGCAGCGCGAGCAGGCCTCGATCTGGAAATGGTCGTATGACGAATGCTTCTCGGTCGAGCGCAGGCGGTAGCGGCGCAGGAAGATGAGCGGGATCTCGGTGAAGATGTGCATGTAGCGCGAGAAGGGCAGCGCCACGAAGAAGAGCCCGAGGCACGAGGAGTAGAACCACCACGCCGCGGATTCGAGGTTCATCAGCGGAAGCACGCCGATGTGCGCGGACATCCATCCGCCAAGGCCTCCGGTAAGGAATCCCCCGCCGCCGTAGAGTGCGCAGGTGGCGCTTTCGGCTACCAGGCGCGCCGGGAAGATGAACCACAGGGCCGAGAGGGCCACGCGGTCGCCCGGGACGTGTTTGGTCGTGCGCCGCATGCCCATGGCGCGCGACCAGAAGCGCTTGCCCCAGGCCAGAGCCACGCCCGAGAGGACGAACAGCAGCAGCAGGTCCATCAGGAAGTCGAAGAGGGGCTTGTGCTCGAGGCTCGTGGCGAAATACTTGAAGAAGACGTGTCCCTGCAGCGGCACGTAGCGGAAACCCACATAGGAGATCGTCTCGATCCATCCGGTGAGGATCAGCAGGAACCACCCGAAGGCCAGCGACATGTGCATGTAGCCCAGCAGGGGGTTGACCCGGAAGATCCGGCGGTGGAGCAGCGACTCGCGCACCACCTCCCACACGGCCTGCAGGGTGCGCACCGTGGGCAGCCCGCGCAGGATCAGCAGCTTGTCGGACTTCGGGAGGCGGACAATCCACAGCAGCCACTTCCACGCCACGACGAGGAACATCAGCGCGGCGCCGACTATGAAGGGGATGCAGAACGGAGCGTAAAAGTTCATTGTCAGAAATCTCCCAGTTTACGTTTGACGAGCATGACGACGGCTCGGGTGTTGATCCCCCGGGGGCAGACCAGCCGGCACTTGCCGCAAAGCATGCATTTGTTCATCTCGGAGTAGATCCCCTCGTACTCCCCGCGGCGCACGAGCGTGTGCGTGCGCCGGAAGTTGAAGTCCGTGAGGTTTCCGGCCGTGCAGACCGCCGTGCAGGCCCCGCAGCCGATGCAGGCCTGCAGCTCGGGCATCTCGCGCAGGATCTCGTCGCTCTTGCGCAGGTTGTTGCGGTCGAGGTCGATCGCCCGGGGCTTCGAGATCGTGAATCCGAAATTGATCGCTGCCATACTACTCCGCCACATATTGTGCCGCGGCGTCGGCCGCGGCGATTGCCTCGTTGAGCGACTCTCCGATGTTCTTCGGTGCGGTGATCGTCCCGGCATAGAAGATGCCGTCGACGTTGCTGCGGACATTCCCCAGGAAGAGATCCCGCGGAGCCATGAACCCGCTCGACAGGCGCCGCAGCCCCGCGCCTTCGGCCAGCGTGCCGTTGTCGTCGTTGGCCCGCATGCCGACGATCAGCACCAGCATGTCGACGCTCATGCGCAGCGGACGCCCCGTAAGGGTGTCCTCGGCCTTGATCTGCACCCTTCCGTCGATCGTGGGGCTCGCCTCCGAGATGCGGCCCCGGACGAAGTGGATGTTGTATTTCTGCTGCGCCTCGCGGTACATCTCCTCGTACCCGGGGCCGAACATGCGGATGTCCATGTAGAAGTTGAAGACGTCGGCCTCCGGGAAGAGCTGCTTCATCTCCATGGCCTGCTTCACGCCCGTGATGCAGCAGACGCGCGAGCAGTGCTGCTGGCAGACCTTCTCGTCGCGCGAACCCACGCAGTGCAGGAAGGCGATGCGCCGGGGCCGCGATCCGTCGGCCTTGGCCACACGCCCCTCGTTGAGCATCCGCTCGATGTCGACCGTCGTGTAGACGTTGTCGTAGATGCCGTATCCGTACTCCTCCTTGATCGAGGCGTCGAAGAGCGTGAATCCCGAAGCCATGACCACCGCCTCGCACGACAGACGTTCTCCGTCGGCGAGCACCACGCCCCGGGGCGACAGCTCCCGCACCTCGGCCGACATGCGGCATTCGATGCCCGCCTCGCCGACCCTCCGGCGCAGCTCGGCAAGCACCTCCCGGGCGGGCGTGAACGACGGGAACAGCACGTGCCAGCCGCGGAGTTTCCCTCCGAGTTCGGGTTCCTTCTCGATAATCAGGGGCTCGACGCCCTGTTGGGCGAGCCGCAGGGCCGTCTGCATGCCCGCGACGCCGCCGCCGATGACGATGACTCGTTTCTTCATTACTCTCTGATGTCGTATATCGTGTCCGTCGGGCAGCAGTTCACCACCGCCGACGCGGGTTTTCCGATGTATTTGCCGTTGCGGCCGAGGTATTTGGCCGCGGGGTCGTACTCCACGCCCATCTTGTCGAGCAGCGGCTCGACGTCTACCTGGTGCATCTGCATGCCCAGCTCCCAGGGATCATAGCCCAGCACCAACCCGGCCATCTCCTCGTAGGTCAGCACCGGGATGCCGTGGCCGTTCTGGCCGTAGGTCGTGCCCTCCATCTCGGCGATCGTGTACTGCCACTTGTCGAGGAACATCGCGCACCCCGGGCAGTTGGCCACGATGAAGTCGGGCTTGTAGGGGGCCATGCTCTCGAGCTTCTTCTGCGAGTTGGCGATCGAGTAGCCGCGGTTCGCCTGCACGAGGTAGTTGCGGAATCCGAATCCGCAGCAGTGGCGCCGTTCGGGATAGTCGACCACCTCCCCGCCCCACGACTCGATCATCCCGGCCAGCACGTAGGGAAACTCCGAGCCGCCGATTCCCGACTTGGGGAAGATCTTCGCATAGTGGCAGCCGATGTGCTCGACGACCTTCAGGGGCTCGCCCGTCGTGGCGTTGACCAACAGGCGCCGGGCCCTGCGGGCGATCTCCTCGCGGAAGTGGAACACCACGTCCGACGTGTGGGCCAGGCTCGCCGGTTTGCGGAACTCGCGTCCCGTGGCCTTGTAGAGGTACTCGCGCGTGCGCTCCTCGGTCTCGGGGAACTCGACCCACGTGGCGAGGATCTCACAGTAGATGCCGAACGAGGTGATGCACGAGGTGACGAAATTCTCGTACCCCGCCTCGTTCATCAGCGAGAACTGCCGCGCCACGACGGTCATGATCGTCTCCAGGGGTACGATGTCCGAATGGTATCCGATGCCGGTGCACGACGAGTGCTTGGGGTCGTCGAGCAGGTCCTTTCCCAGGTCGTTGTGCAGCATGTCGATAAAGAGCTTCTCGCTCCCGGGGAAGAAGTTCTGGCGGATGCAGCTGCGGGCGTAATAGTAGTGGTCGTCGGCAATCTCCTTCTGGTAGTCCTGCCAACTGCGGCGTTTCATCATGGCGTCAATAGTGTTCGTTGCTGTTCTGGAGGAAGACGTCCATCATGTACTGCTGGTCGGCGCCCTTCTCGTAACCCATTTCCCGGGCCTTGCGGTCGGAGTGGCGCTCGATCGTGTCGAACATCTCCTTGCCGCCGCTCACCTCGAAGATGCGGTTGATCTCCGAGAGCGACTCCTCGTCAAGACGCCGCAGGGCCCCGGCCCCCTCCTTCATATAGACGGGCGTGAACTGCCCGTAAATCTCCTTGTCGTTGTCGTAGATCCACCGCCAGACGGTCCCCTGCTCGGGGTGCAGCTCGGGACGGATAAGGCGCGGGACGAGGCAGTATCCCGTGCGGAGGATGTTCTCGCCGATCGTGCGCTTGAGGGCGAGCTGCTGGCGGCCCTTCTCGCTCTCGACGAAGAAGCCCAGGCGTTGCGACAGGCGCCGCAGCGCCTGGATCACATATCCGGGCGTATTGCCGCGCGGGCAGCGCGGACGGCACGACATGCACTCGCCGCAATACCAGATCGTATCGCTCTTCAACAGCGCCTCGATGGCCTCGTCGTCGCGCGTCTGGACGGTATTGACGATCTGCCGGGGGTCGTAGCTGTAGAACTCCGCCGCGGGGCAGACAGCCGTGCAGACGCCGCAGTTCATGCACGAATGGAGACCTTCGCGCATGCGCACGTCCTCCTCCATGAGCATATCGAAATACTTTCCCATAGGCATAAAAAAACCTTTGCAAGGGCAAAGGTAGGGATTTCGCGGCTGGCGCGAGGTGGTACAAATGCGTAAATTTCCCGTTTCAGCGCCGCTCGTAGGTCTCGAAAACAAAGGGCCACGGATACTCCTTCCCGCAGGGAAACGCCTCGGAAGCGACGAGGCGCCAGGCCGCGGGATCCCATGCCGGAAAGCGCGTGTCGCCCTCGTAGTCGCGCTCCACGCGCGTGAGGTAGAAGCGGTCGGCACGCGGCAGCGCCTCGGCATAGACCTGCGCGCCCCCGATGACGAAGACCTCCTCCTCACCGGAGGGGAAGAGCGCCAGGGCCTCGTCGAGCGAGTGCACGACCCGGCAGCCGGGGATTTCGAGGTCGCGGTGCGAAATGACCACGTTGGTACGGTTCGGAAGCGGCCGCCCGAGCGATTCGAAGGTCCGGCGCCCCATCACGACGGGATGGCCGCTGGTCAGCGACTTGAAGTGCCGCAGATCCTCGGAGATGTGCCAGAGCAGGGTGTTCTTGTCGCCGATCACGCCGTTGCGTGCGACGGCCACGATGATGGATAGCATGCGTTGACGTTTTTTGCGTTTGGGGATCCGGGGCTCCGCGCCTGCGCCGCACCGCCGGGGATCCGGAGTTTCGTTCGCCCGGGCCGTTCAGAACGACATCGGGGCCTTGATCGCCGGCCAGGGGTCATATCCCTCGAGGGCGAAGTCCTCGTAGCGGAAGTCGAAGACCGACCGCACGGCGGGGTTCAGCCGCATGCGCGGCAGCGGGCGCGGCTCGCGCCGCAGCTGCTCCCCGACCTGCTCCAGATGGTTCAGGTAGAGGTGCGTGTCGCCGAGCGTATGGATGAACTCCCCGGGCTGCAGGTCGCACACCTGGGCCATCATCATCGTCAGCAGGGCGTAGGAGGCGATGTTGAAGGGTACGCCGAGGAAGGTGTCGGCGCTGCGCTGGTAGAGCTGGCACGAGAGGCGCCCTTCGGCCACATAGAACTGGAAGAGCACGTGGCACGGCGGCAGGGCCATGTCGCCGATCTCCGCGACGTTCCACGCCGAGACGACGATGCGCCGCGACTCGGGGTTGCGGCGGATCAGATCGACGGCCTGGGCGATCTGGTCGACAACGCCCCCGTCGGGACGGGGCCACGACCGCCACTGGTAGCCGTAGACATGGTTCAGGTCGCCGAAGCGGTACCCTTCAATGGGCGACTCGACGCCCGCCGAAGCGAGGAACGTCTCCCGGTCGACGGGCAGCACGCCGTGGCGCACGCAGAGCTCGTTGTAGTAGCGGAAGGCGTCGTTGTCCCAGATATGCACCCCGTTGTCGACCAGATATTTGATATTGGTATCGCCGCGCAGGAACCACAGCAGTTCGTGGATCACCCCCTTCAGGAATACCCGCTTGGTCGTCAGCAGCGGGAAACCCTCCGCGAGGTCGAAACGCATCTGGTGCCCGAAGACCCCCTTGGTTCCGGTTCCCGTGCGGTCGCCCCGCACGACGCCCTCCCGCTCGATGCGGCGCAGCAGATCGAGGTATTGTTTCATGCCTGTAACTTTTTCAGCGTCATTTCGCCGCGGCCGTCCAGCACGGCATAGGCCGGATCCTTCTCCCAGCAGCCGAGGTGCACGACGTGCAGCGACCCGTCGCGGTAGTCGCGCGGGAAATGCATGTGCCCGAAGACGAAGTGGTCGACGGCGTGCGTCGCGGCATATTCGCGGGCATAGGCGATCAGCGGTTCGGTGAGCGAGGCGTCGAAGCCCCCGGGGGTACCGTTGCGGCGGGCCTCCTCGTCGGCGGCGTTGTGCCGCAGGCGCGATTTCCCGCTCCACCAGTGCCCGAACTTCAGCGCCCAGTCGGGATGCACGAACCACGAAAAGGCCCAGCGCAGCGTCCGCGAGCGGAATGTGCGGTTGAGCGCACGCAGCAGGGGTTGGTCGTCGATCTTCATGTTGTCGCCGTGGGCGATGAAGACGCGGCTCGCCCCGAGGGTCATCTCGCAGGGCGCGGTATGGATCTCCACGCCGCATTCGCGTGCGAGGTAGTCGCCGACCCACATGTCGTGGTTGCCCGTGAAGAAGACCACCCGGATCCCGCGGTCGGCGAGCTCCGCCAGTTTGCCCAGCGTACGCACGAACCCTTTGGGAACCACACGTTTGTATTCGAACCAGAAATCGAAGATGTCGCCCACGAGGAAGATCGCCTCGGCGTCGCGCGAAACCTCGTCGAGCCACGCGACAAAACGCCGTTCGACTCGACGGGCCGTATCCCTGTCGCCCGCACCCAGATGTATGTCGGATGCGAAATAGTACATTGTATCAGCGGGTCAGTTCGTCGAGTTTCTCCTCGAGGCTCTTGCCGTAGATGTCCTTGGCGACGATGGTTCCCTCCTTGTCGATCAGGAAGTTGGCAGGGATACGCTGCACGTTGTAGAGGCCCAGCGAGGTGGAGTTCCGGCCCCGCAGGTCGCTCACCGACACCCAGGGCAGCTGCTGCTCCTGCACGGCGGTGATCCACACGGGTTTCGAGGTATCGATGGCCACCTGGTAGACCTCGAATCCGACCGGCGAGTCGGCATATTTGGCGTAGGTCTCCTTCAGGTCGGCGTTCAGGGCGTTGCTCGTGCCGAGTTCGGCCGACCAGAAGTCGAGCAGCACGACCTTGCCCGCCAGCGACGAGAGGCGGATCTTCTTGCCGTAGATGTCCGAGAGTTCCAGGTCGGGGAACGTCGCCTCGGTGATCTGCGAGGCCAGGCTGATGCGCGCGTCCATGCGGGCGATCTCGCCCAACAGGGCCTGCAGGTAGGGCGATTCGGGATACGTCTGCTCGATGGCTTCGGCCACGGTGCGGAAATAGACCACGTCGCTGTCGCCGTTGAAGAGGTACGTATCGCCCGGAAGCCGCTGGTAGAGGGCATAGACGGCGGCCAGCGACGCCTTGTTCTCGATGATGAAGCGCAGCTGCTCGCGGCGGATGCGGTAATATTCGTCGGTATATTCGCGCGTGATGGCCTGGCGCTCCTCGTCGGAGAGGTTTTCGCGGCCGAACCGCGCGACAATACGGTCGAGCTCCTGGGCGCCGGCTATGAACGACTGGTAGAACTGCCGCAGGAGTTCCGATTCGTGCGAGCCCTCGACGATGTAGTTACGCACGACGCTGCCCACGGATCCCACCGTGAGGTGGTCGCCCCCGGCGAGGAACAGCGGGATCCGCTCGCCGTTGTACACGAGGTTGTAAAGCACCGGGGTCGCCGAGACGCCCTTGAGGCGGAAGGAGTAGCTTCCGTCGGCGGCGAGCTGCGCCGAGTCGACGAACGACTGGTTGAGAGGCGACGCCTCCTCGAGGTAGATCTGTTTGGCATCGCTTCCCACGAAACGGCCCGAAATCTTCACGGTCGAAGAGTGGCATCCGCACAGCAGCAGGGCCGAAGCAAGCGATATGACGAGTGTTTGTCTGTTCATCTGTCTGCGTTTGGTAGAGCAAAGATAGAAAAATTACGCAAAAGACAACCGTTTATTTCTGCGAATTCCGGTGCGGAGCGTTATTTTTCGCAAAACCGCGGTGGTGCTGCTGGGCGCGGTTCTTCTGCGCACGTCCCTGCGCATGGCCCGCACGATTCTGCGGGGCGCTCTTCGGGGAACGTGCCGAAAAGGGCTGTTTATAGTCGCTTCGGAGATTGTTCAGGGCCACTTCGTCGATCTCGATGGCACCTGCGGACATCCGCTTGATGTCCTTTACGATCACCTCGTTGTTGGGATGCTCCTGGTTGTATTCGTAGCTTTTGGCGCGCATGTAGCGGGCCAGGTTGTCGACGGCCGACGCCACCGCCCGGGGGTTGGGCTCCGCAGCCAGGCTCCCGATCATGCGCTCGACATACTTGCCGTAGTGCTTGAAGGTGATCCGGCTCTGCGTGTAGGCCATGTGCCGGGGCGAGACGGTCAGCTCCTGGCGCGTGGGGCGCGGATAGGGGGAGTCCACATCCAGCTGGAAATCAGACATGATGAAGAGGTGGTCCCAGAGTTTGTGGGTGAAGTCCGCCGTGTCGCGCAGCAGCGGGTTGAGGTTGCCCATGACGGCGATCACCGCACGGGCCTGGCGGTTGCGTTCGCGGCGGTCCTCGATCTCGAGCAGCGAGTCGATCATCTCCTGGATGTGGCGCCCGTACTCGGGCAGATACAGCTTGCGACGCGTGTAGTTATAGTTTTTTCTCATAATGCGGGTGCGGTTCGGACCGCCGTTTCGATCGGGCCTCCGGATACGCCGGACAGGCCGTAGCAATCCATCGTTTCAAGAGGGGCGGCCCCGGATTCCGACCCGAAGGGCCAGTTCCCGAATTCCCCGGAAAATCATATCTTTGGGGCCTCGGCGACGCAATCCGCTCATCCGTCCGGCAGGAGCCGGAGGCCTTCGGGACGCCGCCCGTGCATGACGATGCAAATTATTGGCAAAAGTAGGTAAAATTTCAGGAAAAACAAGCTATGACAAAGGTTTTAATTGTGGACCGATCAAAAAGCGTGCGAAACATTCTGCGCGAGCGGCTCGAATACGAGGGATTCGCCACCGAGGCGGCCGAAGACGAATCCTCGGCCGCGGAACTCTGCCAAAGGGTTCCTTTCGACGTGATCCTCTCCGACACGGGGTGCCGCCTCCCCGACACGGGCGTTCCGCTGATCGCCCTCTCGGCGGATTCGTCGGTCGACTCCGCCATCGAGGCGGTCCGCAGCGGAGCCCTGGATTTCCTGACCAAGCCCATCGACATGAACCGCCTGATGCAGTCCATACACCGCGCCATAGAGCGTCCCGCCGCAGCGCCCCCTGCCGCGGCGAATTCCGGACACCGCTGCCGCCGGGCGCGGGCTGCCGCCGCCGAGGAGATCATCGGCACGTCGCCCGAAATCGAACACGTCCGCCGGCTCATCGACAAGGTCGCGCCGTGCGAAGCGCGGGTGCTGGTGACGGGCGAGAACGGAACGGGCAAGGAGCTCGTGGCCCGCTGGCTCCATGCCAAGAGCCGCCGCGCGGCCGCGCCGTTCGTCGAAGTCAACTGTGCGGCCATTCCCTCGGAGCTGATCGAGAGCGAGCTCTTCGGACACGAGCGCGGCGCCTTCACTTCGGCCATCAAGCAGCGCAAGGGGAAATTCGAACAGGCCGACGGCGGGACGCTCTTCATGGACGAGATCGGCGACATGTCGCTCGCCGCGCAGGCCAAGGTGCTGCGGGCGCTGCAGGAGAACCGCATCAGCCGCGTAGGCAGCGACCGCGACATCGAGGTCGACGTGCGGGTGATCGCCGCGACGAACAAGGATCTGCGCAAAGAGATCGAGAAGGGCAATTTCCGCGAAGACCTCTACCACCGCCTGGCGGTGATCGTCGTGCGGGTCCCGGCGCTGCGCGACCATGCGGGCGACATCCCGGCGCTCGTCGACCACTTCATCCGCACGATCGCCGACGAATACGGCACGGCGCCGAAACCCATCGAGCGGCAGGCGCTCGAACGGCTCCAGCGCATGCCGTGGACGGGCAACATCCGCGAGCTGCACAACGTCATCGAACGCCTCACCATCCTCTCGGGGGAGCGCATCACCGAGGAGGACGTGAAGCGTTACGCCGTCTGACGCTCCGGCGGCGTCCGGCCCCACCGAACGAAGGGGCGCCGGCGGATCGCATGTGGTCCGCCGGCGCCCCTTTCATTTTCCGAAACGGGCTTCAGAGCAGTTCGAGCAGCTCCGCGGGACGGTCGACGAGAGAGTCGGCCCCGGCCCCGAGAAGCTCCTCGCGGCTGCGGAATCCCCACGTCACGCCCGCCGAACGGACTCCCGCGGCCCTCGCGGTCTGCATGTCGACCCCCGAATCGCCGACGTAAAGCACCTCTTCGCGCGGCGTTCCCGTCAGCGAGAGGATCTCTTCGACGACCGCCGGATCGGGTTTCAGCGGCACCCCGGGGCGCTGTCCGAAGACCGCCGCGAACGCCACTCCGGGGAAGAAGAGCCCGATGAGCTTCTCCGTCCCGGCCTGGAACTTGTTCGACGCCACGGCCATCCGCACCCCGCGTCGCGCGAGTTCGGAGACCAGCTCCGGAATGCCGTCGTAGGGCTTCGTATGGCGGTCGATATGTTCGGTGTAGTATTCCACGAAGTCGGCGCGCACCAGGGCGACGTTCTCGGGCGTGCGCAGCGGCTCCGGAAGGGCCCGCTCGACAAGGCGCATGATGCCGTTGCCCACGAAATGGCAATACTCCTCGTAGGAGTGCTGCGGAAGTCCGCGCACGGCCAGCACGGCGTTGCACGCCTCGGCCAGGTCGCCGATCGTATGGAGCAGCGTGCCGTCGAGGTCGAAGATCACAAGCGAGGTTTTCGTCTCTTTCGTCTTTTTCATCGGTTTTCTTTCGCTTTGCGGATTTTCCATCCCGCCGCCGCAACAGCCATCGACATGAGCGGCGAGACGATGTTGAAGATGCAGTAAGGGAGGTAGGTGAAGGTCGCCACCCCGAGCACCGTGGCCTGGGTCATGCCGCAGGAGTTCCACGGGATGAGCACCGAGCAGACCGTTGCCGAATCCTCGACCGAACGGCTCAGCAGCCGCTCTTCGAGCCCCCGCCGGGCATAGAGATCCTTGAACAGGCGCCCCGAGAGGATGATCGAGATGTACTGGTCGGCGGTGCAGAGGTTGAAGAAGATCCCCGCGCCGACGGTCGAGGCCACGGCCGGGAAGGGGCGCCGCACGAAACGCAGGAAGATGCCCGTCAGGGAGCGCAGCATCCCGCTGCCGGTCATCACGCCGCCGAAGCACATCGCGCAGATAATCAGCCACACGGTATTGAGCATCCCCGACATGCCGCGCGTGGCGACCAGGGCGTCGAGCCCCTCCGAACCGGTTGCGACATGCGTGGCTCCGAAGCAGGAGACCAGCACCCCCTTGAATCCCGACAGGAACCCGAGCTCCCCGGCTCCGGCGACTCCGGCGACCTCGGCCACCAGGTGCGGCTGCGCCCAGCACATCGCCGCGCAGGCGAAGACCACGGCGCAGAAGAGCGTCACGATGGCCGGGAGCTTGCGGGCGATCAGGATGCCGGTGGCCAGCGGCACGAGAAGCAGCCACGGCGAGATGCGGAACGTCGCGGCCAGGGCGTCGGCATACGCCTCGGCATGGGTGGCCGAGCCGTGGTCGAGCATCAGCCCCGCGGCGGTGAAGACCCCCAGGGCGATGAGCATCGAGGGCACCGTGGTGTAGAGCATGTAGCGGATATGGGTGAAGATCGGCACCCCGACGGTCGAGGAGGCGAGCACCGTGGTGTCGGACAGGAGCGAGAGCTTGTCGCCGAAATAGGCCCCGGAGATGATCGCCCCGGCGACCCACCCCTCGGGGAATCCCATGGCGCGGCCGATGCCCATCAGGGCGACGCCGATGGTGGCGATCGTAGTCCACGAGCTGCCGGTCATCAGCGAGACCACGGCGCAGATCACGCATGTGGCCACAAGGAACAGCGACGGATGGAGGATCTGCAGTCCGTACCAGATCATCGTGGGCACGACGCCCGAGACCATCCACGTCCCGGCGATGGCGCCGATGAGCAGCAGGATCAGGATGGCCGAGGCCGAGGCGCGGATGTTGTCGATGATGGCCTCCTCGAGCACCGCCCAGCGGCAGCGGTAGATGCCGATCGAGAGCATCACGCAGACCGACGTGGCGGAGAGCAGGGCGATCTGGCTGCCTCCGTTGATGGCGTCGCCGCCGAAGATGCGGATCACGACGTAGAGCAGCAGGGTCAGCACAACCAGCGGGATGGCCGAAACCCAGGGCGAGGGTGTTTTCGGAGTTTTCGGGGTTTTCGCTTCCATGTGTGACACCTTGACAACTGCTTTTCCGGCGCAAAAATAGGAATTTTTCGGTAAAAAAACGCCTGCGCGGCGCCCGGGGCTTCGGCGAGGCGTTCAGCAAGGCGCAGGAGATCCTCGCCCGGGAGCTGGGCGCGGCAGCCGCCCGGGCCAGGACGGACAAGGCATCCGAATAACCGGCTCCCGACGCCGAAACGAGAGCGGCGGCCCCGTGCAGGGCCGCCGCTCCGTTTCGTTGCTTCCGCAGCGGGCTATTTCGCCTCCTCCGAGGGGCCGCCGCCGAAGGGATACTGGTGCTCGTGCACGTCATCGAAGCGCATGCCCTTCTCGTAGGTGCGCATCGCGCGGCGCGACATACCCATCGACGAGAATCCGCCGTCGTGGTAGAGGTTCTGCATCGTCACCTTGCGCGTGAGATCCGAGAAGAGCGTCAGCACATAGTTCGCGCAGTCCTCCGCCGTGGCGTTGCCCAGCGGCGACATGCTCTCGGCGAACGACATCAGGTCGCCCAGCCCCAGCACGCCGCTTCCGGCCGTCGTGGGCGTCGGCGACTGCGACACGGTGTTGATGCGCACGTGCTTCTCACGTCCGTAGATGTATCCGAAGCTGCGGGCGATCGACTCCAGCAGCGCCTTGGCGTCGGCCATGTCGTTGTAGCCGTAGAGCGTGCGCTGTGCAGCGATGTACGACAGCGCTACGATCGAACCCCACTCGTTGATGGCGTCCTTCTTGCGCGCTACCTGGATGGCCTTGTGGAACGAGATGGCCGAGATGTCGAGCGTCTTCGAGAGGTAGTCGTAGTCCAGGTCGTCGTACGTGCGGCCCTTGCGGACGTTGGGCGACATGCCGATCGAGTGGAGCATGAAGTCGAACTTCCCTCCGAAGTGCTCCATCGTCTTGTCGATGAGGTTCTCGAGATCCTCGACGCTCGTGGCGTCGGCCGGCACGACGATCGTGTGGCACTTCTCGGCCAGCTGGCTGATCGTTCCCATGCGGATCGAGACGGCGGTATTGGTAAGCACGATCTCGGCACCCTCCTCCACGGCGCGTTCCGCCACTTTCCAGGCGATCGACTGCTCGTTGAGCGCACCGAAAATCAAGCCTTTCTTTCCTTTCAATAAGTTACAAGCCATATTCTTTTCCGTTTAAAAACCGGGGCAAATATACGAATTTTTTTTATGCCCGCAGCAAAAGGCTCTTTTTCACCTCCTCCCGACGCTCCGGTGCGGTTGCCCCGCAGCCTGGGAAGCACTCCGGAAACCCTTCGGGGCCTTTCGCGGCGTACGGCGCCCCGCACGGCAAACGGCATGGGATTTGCACCTCGGGCTGAAACCGAAAAAAATTTTTCCCGTCCGAACACAAACCGACATCTATGAAAACAGTTGTTTCTCCTCTCTCCGCGCTCCTTCCGATTGCAGCTGCTGCTGCCCTGCTCCTGGGAAGCTGCACGAAAAACACCATCACCATCGAAACCAGCGGGTCGCTCTCGAACTCCTCGGGCAACAACCTCGAAAACGCCGCCGACAGCCTCGGCAGCGACTCCGACAGCTCGGGCAGCAGTGCGGCGACGAATCTCGTGGGATTCCACGCCACGCTCGAAAGCCTCAACATGACGCGTTCGATGTCGCCGATCTCGACCAACACCCTGGTCACGATCTACGCTTTCCACGGCGAAACCGACAACGCCTCGAGCACGGCCCCCATGGCTCGGGGCACCTATGTCGCCCAGCAGGCCGGCATGCTCACCGGCGTCTCGGACTACAAGATGTACCTGAGCAACGGCATCTTCGATTTCTATGCCGTCTCGGTCAACTCGTCGTCCCGGCCCCCGGTCTTCGCAAACGGCACCTCGGTCGCCCTGCAGAACGGCGTCGACTATCTGTGGTGGGGCTGCGCCAACTACGAGATCAGCAGCTCCCAGGTGACCGTTCCCATCGTCTTCAACCACTCGGCCACGCAGGTGGTCATCGAGCTCTCGGCGGGTGAAGGCGTCGTCCTCCAGAGCGTCGCCTCGGCAACCATTACCCCTCCGCAGGCGGGCGCCACGATGGATCTGACCACCGGAGTCATCGCCCCGGCGACCGAATACGGCACCGTCCCGGCATCGATGGGCATCAACGGCCTGAAGCTCCAGTACACGATGCTGCCGCTGCAGACCGACTCCCCGATGACGCTGAACCTCTCGCTGAATCTGAATTACGATCCGACGCCCCACTCCTATACGGTCAACATTCCGATTCCCGAAGGAGGGCTGCAGGCCGGGAATTCGTACCTGTTCCAGGCGATCGTCGATGCCAACACGGTCTCCTTCCCCTCGGTGGACGTCAACGACTGGCATACGGTCGACGAATCCGGGAATCCGATCTTCCCCCATTAACGGATCCCGAAACAGAGGCTCCGAAACAGAGTCCGAAAAACGCACAGCGCCTTCCCTTGCCGGAAGGCGCTGCCGTTTTCGTCCGAAGGGCCGCAAAGGATGGCCGCAGGAGGCCCGCCGGGGAGCGGGGCGTTTTCACAAAGGGCCCGCCGGGGCGTGAAGGCGGGCGGACGGGCAAAGAAACAGGGAGATCCCGAAGAATCTCCCCGCTCTCAAACCTTCGGAACGGCAATTACTCCGCAGCCTCGGTCGTCTCGGCAGCGGCCTCGCAGGCCGTCGTCGAATCGCACTTCTCGGTGCATCCGGCGCAGGCCGACTCCGTAACGGCAGTCTCCGTAGCGGCAGCCTCGGCGGCCTTCTTGTTCGAATTGCCGCAGCAGCCTACCATGGCAACGGCTGCCAGCGCGATGACAAAAGAAAAGATCTTTTTCATAACAGCATTACTTTTTTTATTAAGCGCGGCAAAGATAT
>DWYP01000009.1 GCA_019118605.1 Candidatus Alistipes faecavium
GAGCGAAAAGCCAAAAGAAAGGGGTGCAGGCGATTGGTTATTCGGTGAAAAGCGTTAAATTTGCGGTCGAAAATCAAAAGGACATGAATATCGAGAACTATATTTCGGGAGCGGTTCGGCAGGCGGTCGAGGCGCTTTACGGGGAGCTCGGCGGGGAGCCGTTGCAGATCCAGAAGACACGCCGGGAGTTCGAGGGCGACTATACGCTGGTCACGTTCCCGCTGCTTCGCCGGAGCCGGAAGTCTCCGGAGGCCACGGCGACGGAGATCGGGGAGTACCTGACGTCGCACGTTGCGGAGATCCGTGCCTACAACGTGATCAAGGGCTTCCTGAATCTCTCGCTGGCGGGTTCGTTCTGGGCGTCGCGCTTCACGGAGCTGGCTGCCGACGACCATTATGGGGAACTGCCCCCGACGGGGCGCACGGTGATGATCGAATACTCGTCTCCGAACACGAACAAGCCGCTTCACCTGGGCCATATCCGCAACAACCTGCTGGGCTACTCCGTGGCGCAGATCCTGAAGGCCAACGGGCACACGGTCATCAAGGCGAACCTTGTCAACGACCGGGGCATCCACATCTGCAAGTCGATGCTTGCGTGGAAGCTCTACGGCGGGGGCGAGACGCCCGAATCGACGGGCATGAAGGGCGACCACCTCGTGGGGAAATACTACGTGGAGTTCGACAAGCACTACAAGGCGCAGGTGAAGGAGCTGATGGCCGCGGGGCAGACGGAGGACGACGCGAAGAAGAACGCTCCGATCATGCGCGAGGCGCAGGAGATGCTGCGGCGCTGGGAGGCGAAGGATCCGGAGGTCTATTCGCTGTGGGAGACGATGAACGGCTGGGTCTACGCGGGCTTCGACGTGACGTACAAGGCGCTGGGCGTGGATTTCGACAAGGTCTATTACGAGTCGCAGACCTACCTTTTGGGCAAATCGCTCGTGGAGGAGGGCTTGCAGAAGGGGGTCTTCTACCGCCGCCCGGACAACTCGGTATGGATCGACCTCACGGGTGACGGACTCGACGAGAAGCTGCTGCTGCGCGGTGACGGGACGTCGGTCTACATGACGCAGGACCTGGGCACGGCCTACCGGCGTTTCGAGGACAACAAGCTCGACGACATGATCTACGTCGTGGGCAACGAGCAGAACTACCACTTCCAGGTGCTGAAACTGGTCTTGAAGAAACTGGGCTACGCCGAGTGGAGCGACCACATCACGCACCTGTCATACGGTATGGTGGAGCTCCCCGAAGGGAAGATGAAGTCGCGTGAGGGCACGGTGGTGGATGCCGACGACCTGATTGCGGACATGGTGCAGACGGCGCGTGAGATGTCTGCGGAGTTGGGCAAGCTGGACGGCTGCACGGAGGCGGAGGCCGACGCCGTGTCGACGATGGTCGGCCTGGGGGCCCTGAAGTACTTCATTCTCAAGGTTGACCCCAAGAAGACGATGTTGTTCGACCCGCGGGAGTCGATCGACTTCAACGGCAATACGGGCCCGTTCATCCAGTATACCCATGCGCGCATCTGCTCGGTGCTCCGCAAGGCTGCCGAGGCGGGCATCGACTTTGAAGGGACGGACAGCGCGGCTGTGGAGTACCTTCCGGAGGAGATCGACCTTGTGAAGGCGCTCTGCGAATACCCTGCGACGGTGAAGGCCGCCGGGGACAACTTCGCGCCCTCGATCATCGGGGCCTACGTCTACGACCTTGCCAAGCAGTTCAACGGCTACTACCACGACCATTCGATCCTCCGCGAGAAGGATGCTGCGAAGCGTGCCATGCGCCTTCGTCTGGCGCAGCAGGTTGCGCGTGTGATCCGTCGGGGCATGTCGCTGCTGGGTATCGACGTTCCCGAGCGGATGTAGCGGGCCGCACCCGGCGACCGCCATCCGGTTGACCGTTGCCGCCCGCCTGCCCGGCGACCGCCGCGACAGCCTCCGTCGACGTGCCCCGGCTCCGGCCGCATGACACTGCCTGTCCCGCCGTCCGCCGGAACCCGGCACAGCCCGCCGGACCGCACCCCGGACGAGGCCGCGCTTCGGAACAGGACCGCACCCCCGGCGCCGGCCCTGCGGAGGAAAAAATTTGATAATCCGAAAGGAATTTTTATATTTGTCGGAGCAAAAATTTCAAACACGATAAGAACAATGGCAAATTTACGTAACCTGAAGAAAGAGATCGACTACCGCCTCGAGGAGGTGCTGTTCGATTGCGATATGGCGATGTGCTTCCAGCCTTCGAAGGAGAAGGAGGTTTTCGAAGTGATGGAGGAAGCCGTATCTGTCCGCAATGAGCTGTATGTGAAGGTGATGAATCCTGCGGAGCCTCACAACGCGTCGCTTGTCCGCAAGCACTACGCAGCGCTGCGCGCCGAGATGGAGACGGCCTTCGAGGTGCTGTTTGAGAAGTTGAGCAAGATCAACGGCGCAAAATAGGGGAGGGGACTGCGGCATCCCGGCCCGTCCGGCAAAGCCGCATCCGCAGCCACACCGCCGAAGCGAGCGGAGCGACCCGTGCACGGGTCGCTCCGCTCGCTTTATTATTCGTGATCCGGGCAGCAGTCCCCGGGATGGTGTTCCAAAACGGTGTGGGGCACGGTTCCGTGTGTGACGATCTGAATCGGGCAGTCGTAGTTCCGCAGCTGCTCCTCGGTGAGGATGTTCGACCGGTGCCTGTGAACATGCCGGTTGACGCATACGATCTCCTTCACCACGCTGGTGATGGTTCCGATGTCGTGCGACACCACGACGATCGCCATGCGGTCGTTCAGCTCGCGGAGCATGTCGTAGAGGGCCTTTTCGAACTTGTTGTCCACGAAATTCGTCGGCTCGTCGAGGATCAGCAGCCGGGGATCCGCGATGAGGGCGCGGCAGAGCAGGGCCCTCTGGAGCTGACCTCCCGAGACCTCTCCGACGGGATGGTGCGCCTCCCGGGCAATTCCGGCGTTTTCGAGCAGCTGCAGGGCCTTTTCGCGGTCGGATTTCGCGTAGCGGGAGCGGAACCCTCGATGCCCCTGGAGTCCCGACAATACCACCTCGAGCAGCGAGATCGGGAATGCGCGGTCGAAATCCGAGATCTGGGGCATGTATCCGATCAGCCGCTCGCGCCCGCGAAAGAGCTCCGGGGCATACCATACCTCACCCGTGTAGGGCACGGTTCCGAGAATCGCCTTTACGAGGGAGGTTTTCCCGCCTCCGTTCGGGCCTATGACTCCCAGGAAGTCGCGTTCTGCGATCTCGAGGTCTACATGTTCGAGGGCCTCGTATCCGTCGTATGCGACGCAGACGTCGCGAAGGGTCAGAAGGTTCATTTCCGAGCGACGATTTGATCCGTAATGGCGTCGATGTTCGCGACAACATCCTCGCGCAGGGGGTCTATCGCGACGCATTCCGCCCCGATGTCGCGGGCTATTGCCTCCACGACCGATGCGGGGAACTGGCTTTGGTAGAATATCCTGCGCACGCCGTCCTCCCGCGCCTGCCGGATGATCTCCGCGAGCCTCCGCGCCGAGGGCTCCTTTCCGTCCTCTTCGACGGCCACCTGCCGCAGCCCGTAGTCGCGGGCGTAGTAGGTGAGGGCGGGGTGGTAGATCAGGAAATATCCGACGCCGCTGCGTGCGATTTTTTCGGCCGTACGGGCGTCGAGCTCCTGCAACTCCTTCTGCAGCCGTGCGTAGTTTGCTTCGTACTTCAGCGAGTCGGGATAACGCTCCCGGATGACCTCGTAGGCGTTCCGGGCCATCTGCTGCAAGGCCTTGGGCGACGTCCATACGTGGGGGTCGATGCCGTGGGCATGAGCGTGGCCGTGCGCTGCTTCGGCATGGGCATGCGAGCAGCTTCCCTCCAGCAGTCCGATGCCGCGGCTCAGGTCGATGACCTTCCCTTGGTCGGCGATCTTCCCGAGCAGGGAGACCTCGAAATCGATCAGCCCGACGTTGAAAATCAACTGTGCACGGTTCAGCTCGGCGAATTGCCGGGGAGTCGGCTCGAAGGTTTCGGGACTGGCACCGGGAGGCACGAGCACCTCGATGCGGAAGTCGTCTCCGACGATTCCCTCCACGATATTGCGCAGGGGCAGGATGGAGACATAAATATTTTTTTCGTCCGATTGCGGTGTGGAGGCGCACGAAACGCACGCCCATACGGCCAGGAGGAGGAAGAGTATCTTTTTCATGAGCAGCGGTCGAATGTAGGGTAGGGCTGCGTGCACCCCGCCCCGATTTCCGACACAAAGGTAATAAAATAAACACGTAACGAAGTAATAGAAAGCTGAGAAGTGTGGAAAATTGGCTGAAAATCTAGCTGTTACGCCACATTTCCCTCTTAATGAAAGGCTGAAGGAATCCGTAATATAGCGTAATGATGCAAATGTTCAGTTACCACATCATTACCAAGTGATACAGTCAAATCGTGTTGCTAAGTGGCTATATTTCTGCAATTTGCATTATTTGTCATAACTGTCTGTAACTCACTATGAATTAATTTTGTAACCATAAAAAGTGAGTTATGCGAAGTACCTTTAAAGTATTATTTTACGTAAAGAAAGGTAGCGAGAAGCCTAATGGCAACCTGCCTTTGATGTGCCGCCTTACGGTGGACGGAGAAATCAAGCAGTTCAGTTGTAAGATGGATGTACCTTTGCGTCTGTGGGACGTGAAAAACAACAGGGCCTCGGGCAAGAGCATCGAAGCACAGAAAATCAACATAGCCGTTGATAAAATCCGGGTGGAAGTAAACCGCCGTTATCAAGAGCTGATGCAGACTGATGGGTATGTCACTGCCGCCAAGTTAAAAGATGCCTATCTCGGTATTGGTGTCAAGCAGGAAACTCTATTGAAACTTTTTGACCAACACAACAGCGAGTTTGCCAAGAAAGTGGGATACAGCAGGGCAAAAGGAACGTACCAACGTTATGTGACCGTCTGCAAACATATCCGCGAGTTCCTGCCTCATACTTACAAGCGTGAGGATATTCCGCTGAAAGAGTTAAGTCTCTCTTTCATTAACGACTTCGAGTATTTCCTGCGCACGGAAAAGAAATGCCGTACCAACACTATATGGGGCTACATGATTGTGCTGAAACACATCGTTTCCATAGCGCGGAATGACGGACGTCTGCCTTTTAATCCTTTTGCAGGGTATATCAACTCTCCCGAAAGTGTGGACAGAGGATATGTCACGAAAGAGGAAATACACACAATGATGGACACCGAGAT
>DWYP01000010.1 GCA_019118605.1 Candidatus Alistipes faecavium
AGCTTTCATAAGAAAAGTTGAGCGAGATATAGTCCGTAAGACCTTTGTAGATATGGATGGATTGCGGACCTCTGTGTATGCATCCTTGATTCGTTATTTGGAAGAGAAGGAGTATATCAGGTGGAGGCCATTCGATGCTTCTTACGACAATGGGGCGACGATAGATGATTTGGATGAAGATAAGATTCGCAGTTTCATTCAGGTTGCCCGTTCAAAACGAAATTTTCCACTTTCAGTGGATACGCCAATAAAAGAGTTGCTTACTCATTTAGATTTAATCGATGAGAATGATAGGATTGCCAATGCTGCAATTCTGCTTTTCGGAAAGAAACCTCAAAAATATTTTATCACTTCGGAAGTGAAGTGTGTGCAGTTCTATGGTAATGTCGTGAGAAAACCGATGCCTGCATATCAAATATATCGCGGTGATGTGTTTGAATTGGTGGATCAGGCAACAAGTTTTGTGATGAGTCGTGTAGATAATTGGGTAGGAACTCGTGACGAAGGAGAAACAGCATCTGTTCCAACGCGTCCGGAATTGCCTATTGATGCAGTTAAAGAGGCGATTGTAAATGCCGTTTGCCATAGAGATTACACAAGTAATGCAAGTGTTCAGGTGATGCTATTCCGAAATAGGCTGGAGATATGGAATCCGGGGCAATTACCGTATGGACTTACGGTACAGAAACTTCAAGGCCCTCATAAGTCGCTGCCGACTAATCCTCTGATAGCTGATCCGATGTATTGGAAAGGGTATATCGAGAAGGTTGGTACCGGTACGGAGGATATTATTGAGAAATGTCGTGATTATGGATTGAAGACTCCGGAGTTTTATCAAGAGGAAGATTTCAGAGTAGTCATCTGGAGGGCAGCAGAAGAAAGGCAAAGTGATCCAAAGCGATCCAAAGACGATCCAAAGACGATCCAAAGCGATCCAAAAGAAGTAGAAGACCTTATAGGATTGATAAAAAATAATCCTTCGATATCAAGAGCAGAACTTGCAAGACAACTTGATTTGAGTGAACGACAAGTGCGTAAGATGATGGATCAGTTACGAGCAGATGAAAGACTGACCAGAAAAGGAGGTAAAACAGGAGAATGGATAATAATTGATAAATAAGATAAAGTAGCCAAATCCTTGCATTATTAAGGATTTTGGCTATTTTTGCAGCTGAGTTATTTGACAGTCAAACATAGCGAAACGTTGAAATTTGCACGGTCTCTTAGTCGTTACTACTATTTCTCAAATAATTCGCTAAAAGTTTATTCTTCAACTGGTTAAGTCAAACTGTTGAAAATCTAAAATAATGCGTGAATCGGATGCCGGGGCACACGATTGCCTCTTCCGAAAAATTTGTCTCTGCGCTCGGCTTTGCGTATCTTTGACTTCGTCTTAGATAGGATGCGCCTCGGCATAGCCAAATCGGAAAACTCCGTTTTCGTTTGTCTCTGCGCTCGGCTTTCTCTATCTTTGACTTCGTCTTAGATAGGATGCGCCTCGGCATAGCCAAACCGGAAAACTCCGTTTTCGTTTGTCTCTGCGCTCGGCTTTTCACTATCTTTGACTTCGAACTCCGGCTTCCGGGCCGAAAAACGTAACGGTATGAATCTGACGAAGAACCTTCTTCTGCTTGCGATGTCTCTTGTGGCGACGCTGTTCCCCCTGTCCCGTCCCGTGGCGCAGAATGCTGCGAATCAGACCATGGCCGCACTACTGAATGACGGGGATCTTTTCCGCCTCGGAGACGGCTACACACGCCTGAAAGACTCCCTGTCATACGACCTGTTGCGATTGCTTGCCGAGGCGCAGCTCGACGTAGGCTTCAACCGTCTGGAGCAGGCCGCCGTCGCAATGGACAGCCTGCTGCTCTGTCATCAGGACGCTCTGGGGCCGGAGGGATCCCTGAACCTTGCTTCGCTGCGGGCCATGAACCTGCTGAACCTTGGCCTGTATGCGGCGGCCGGACAGGCCGGAGCGGATCTTGTTGCGGCCCTTAATGATAACCTGCCGCTCGAATCCATGTTCGGATTGGTCTTCATCGAACGTGTAGGCCGCAGCCTTGCAGACGTTCCGCCTCCTACCGTATCACGCCCGGCTCATACGGTCAGCGTGCCGCTGCGCAAGGACTCTGTCGGCCGGGGCCAACACCTTTATATACCTGTGGAGGTCAACGGTGTAACGCGCGATTTCATCTTTGATACGGGCTGCTCGTTCGGCCATTTTGTATCCGAACGCTATGCACGGGATGCAGGCCTGCGGATTCTGGCCGATTCGATTCCCGTTGCGGGTATGAACCTCGGCTTCGTAAAACTTGCCACGGCCGATTCGATGCGGGTGGGGGAGATCACCCTCCGTCATCCGGTGTTCCTGGTTGCCTCTCATGACCCGAGTGTCGATTCGCTCTTTTCCTACGACGGAGTTCTCGACAATCGGTTCCTGTGCGAAGTGGGAGAGGTTACTCTCGACAACGAAAACGGCCGCTGCCTGTTTCCCGCTCCGAGCGACTCCTCCGACTGGGATGTTCATCGGCTGCCGAACATGTATTTCTCGTCGAATCAGCCCTACGTCCGGATTGCGTATCGAGGAGAGTCGCTCGACCTGCATTTTGACACCGGAAACGTGAAAAGTGACCTGGGCCCGGCTTTTGCGCGGCGTTTCCCGGATGCTGTTGCGGGACTTGATGCGCATGCCACGCAGCGGGGCGGTTTCGGTGGGGTAGTCGAACAACGGAGTGTGACGCTTCCGACGTTCGAGTTCACCCTTTCAGAGCTTCCTGTGCGACTCATCCATACGGAGGTTCTTCTGGGTGATCCTACCTCGGCGATGCCGGATGTCTCCGGCTCCCTCGGCGCCGATTTTGTGCTGTACTTCAAACGCTTGACAATAGACTACCGGAATATGTTCGTTTCCGGAGACCTCTGAAAACCTCTTGCGAGGACAGATTGCCGCACGACGGCCCGTGACAACACGTGCGAGACCGAAGACAACATGCTTGTTGCTCTTTTGTACTTATATATAAGATATTGTAATATAAGAAGTTGCTGCTGTGCCGATTTCCGTTGAAATGTCTGCCTGCCGCCAAGAGCCTCGGAAGTCGGCGTTGTAAGACACCCCGGCACTTGCAGCTGTTTGCTGCAAACTCCTCGGCAAACCCGATATTTGTATGCGAGACAGTAGAACCGGTCCGAGTAATTCTTTATATAGGTAGGAACCCCGCAAGTCCGCGAACCAATGCTTCTTCCGGCGGTTCTTCCAGCGGTTCTTCCTCACGTGTCAGCCTGTAATCTCCATGTACTTATTTTCTCGTATGTCAGCTCGCCGGTGCCTCCTGATGCGTTTTGAGCCCGTGGGTGCTGATTTCGCATTCATGCGCAGCGAGAGAAGATGATAAGAGAAGTTTCGCGTTTTAATTTTGCAGCGCCGCTTATCAAAGTCATATTTAGCCTCACAATGCCGCTTATCAGAGGCATATTTAACCTCGCAGCGCTGCTTATCAAAGGCATATTTAGCCTCGCAGAACCGCCTGTAAAAAGTCTTTTAGCATAGCTTGTTACAAGCCTCACTGCTTATCTCCGCTCTATTATTTAACATAATGTAAATATTATTTCATATCTTTGTGCTGTATTGATTATCCGACTATTAGAAAAAATCCGTACTCACGTATCGTCACAAACCTAAGGTAACATTTGTATAATCAACCCATTAACACCAAATTACCATGCTCTCAGAAAAACAAAAGCGCGTCCTTTTCGGGACGACAATCCGGCGCAGACCGCAGTACGTGCGGGTGCCTTTACAGACCGTAAACGGAGTGCACGAACTCAAATCCGATCTCCAATTCGAAAGAATTTTACCCGCCTATGAGGCGGCAAGGGTTCCGGAAGTTTAGCTCCTGAACATGATGCCCGGCACCCCTCATATCCCGTGCCGCCCGGCATTCCTGCACCGATACACGTCGCCTTGCAACCCATCGACGGCACAAGACCGACCACCGGCACCCGGCGTCGCCGCGACATTGCGCACGGCATACGGCATGCTGCGGCATATGCCTGCGACAGCCCGCCGAATGCCACGCCTCGCTATAGATCGCATACCATAATATATTCCTTTTCGGTCTCGCGAAAGACCCTGAATCCCGCCTTGAGATACATGGCGTATGCGAAATTGGCCTTCTGTACCGACAGCGAGACCCTTGCAAAATCCTCTTTTTTCAGCGCCTCAAGCATCGCCCGCAAAAGCCGCTTTCCGATTCCGCGCTTGCGGAACAGCGCCTTGACGGACATCGCCAGCTCGGGAATCCCGCCTGCCACCTGCCCGAATCCTGCCGTGGCGCGACACCATACGACCCCGACAATCCGACCGCCGATTTCGGCACACAGGGCCCTATCCGACCTTTGTGTCCCGAAACCCTCGTAATAGATGCTCAGCGCGGGGTCATCGACGACGTCCCGGGACGGGGGATCCGCACCTTCGGGCACAAAAATCGCGTCGTATAGGAAATCTTTCAACAGCCCGTATTCCTCTTCCCGCAGCGGGCGAACGATGCCACCGCCGGACGTTGTGTCCTGCGGCAGATCCTCTTTTGTGGAGCTTATCGGATTGTCCGGCATTTCAGTTGTCTTTTGTTTTCATGAATCCGTTCCGGAGCATGCAGTCCCGGTTTTCCGCTTCGCCGCCGCCAAACGCCTCCTTGCCCTTTGGCGTTGACGGAGGCCCCGCGTTCATTTTTCTGTGGAGGATGTGCCCGGCTCGGGTCGAAATATGCCTACCGCATATGCCGTTCCGGTGAATTCCCGGGCGGTGAAAAACCTTCAAAATCGAGCCCTGACGCTTCCTGACGGGGCTTTTGACCCTTCCGGAGGCGCGATTTTATCCCTCCGAGAACGCGATATTCCCTACCGCAGGCCGGGAGGCAGGATTTTATCGCATTGTCGGGAGGTAACTTTCGCACGTTCCGTCGGTGTAGCAGATCACCACGCGCGCGACTTCCGACTGTCGGGTGTGTCCGTATGTTTCCGCACCCGGGGACACGGCATTTCGATCGGTTCGGACGTCCGGCCCTCCGACGCTTTGCCCGGAGCCGAATCCCGGGATGTTACCCTGCGGGGCCGCCGACCGCCCGGCTGCGGGTTGGTGCGCGGACATTGCTTCGGCAATATCGAAGAGTCCGCCCTGAAACGTCCGGTTCGTGTTCTCGTCCGCTGCGGATCCGGTGGCAGCTGCCGACGACGTATTTTCCCGGGCGGGGACATCGGAGCGGTACATGTGCGGGGAGTCGAGCAGCAGCCAGTCGGGATTGATCTGCGGGAAGCGGCGGAGGATTTTGCAGAGGAGGTCGAGGCTTGGTTTGTTTCTCTCGGAGAGGATGTGGGAGATGACGGCCGGACTGATGTCGAGGAGTTCGGCCAGCTGCCCGGGCTTCAACCCTTCGCGCTGCATCAATTCGAGAATTTTGGCTTTCATGGGCGTATTTTTTACAAATATAAAGACTTTTCTTTTGTAAAGCAAGAAAATTCTACATTTGTAAAATGTTAATAAGTGTGGATAAAGTTTACAATTGTCAATGTAAAAATATGGTTAAAAGTGAATGAACCGACAAATATGAACCGGATATTTAAATATAATGCATAAAATACTGGTAAATCGATAAGTTACATATCTATTTTACCCTGATGCGCCTGCTAACCCGCCCGTACGTCCTTCCGGGGCCCAAATGATTCAATTGACACTTTAATACATTTTCGTAAAATACTGGTTGTAGTATACTTAATTATGAAAGTTTAGTGCTTTGATTCCGGTTTTTCGGGTGAAAATCGGCGCTTTACCACCCTGTTTGCCGATTTTACTGATTGTAGAAATCAACAATGTGTCGACCTTTACGTATTTTACAAACGTAAATGTTCATCCTCCTTACATCGGTTGCTGAGTTTAACAAATGTAAATTACCCTACCCTTTCCTACCGATTTTTGACATTTTGACCGTTTTACGAACTGCGCTCGATTCATTTTGCTGAAAAATGCTGAAAGCGGATATATTATGTTAAATAAAAAAGAACAGGGCAGTGTTGATAACACACTACCCTGCTGCAAATCAGCTAAATGTATATTTGTTAACAGCCGTTTATTTCGACAGCTTCTCGGCGATTTCCCGGAACTCATCCGGAGTGAGCTGGAGCTTTTCGCGGTGGAAATCGACGTCGCTTTCGCTCTGAATCGGGATCAGATGGATGTGTGCATGCGGCACTTCGAGGCCCAGCACCACCACTGCGACCTTTTTACAGGCTATTTCGCGCTTGATTTTCGCAGCAACTTTTTTAGCGAAAACCATCATCCCTGCAAGCGTCTCGTCGTCGAGGTCAAACAGGTAGTCCACCTCCTGCTTGGGTACTACGAGCGTGTGCCCCTTGGCGAGCGGATTGATGTCCAGGAATGCATAATAACGGTCGTCTTCGGCGACCTTGTACGAGGGGATCTCCCCTGCGATGATGCGTGAGAAAATGGTTGCCATGGTGTTGGTTGTATTTTACAGGATTGTTATATCGACTACAGCGGCCCCTGCGGGCAGCTTGTTGTAAAGTCCCCAAAAGTAAAAAGTCGTCACTACTGCCGGACTCGCCCCGTGGAGCCGTTTGTACCTCACGTTCCATATTATCGGGTCGGACTGGATGTCAACGGCCTGGGCGTCGAGTTTGTATCCGGGGTCTCCTGTGCGGTATTGTCCGATGAGCAGCGAATATTTGTCGAAGTCGATTGCGGGCAGATCGGTCCCCGACGGCGCAATGGCCGCGAACTCTTCCATGCTGTTGATCAGGAAACACTCCGATTCGCCGTAATTGATTTCGCTGAATCCGAACTCCGGATCGGAATGCGAGTAGGAACTCGGGGGCAGGCAGGTTTCGAAAAAGGCACTCACCTCCTCGGGGGCGCTGGCGGGCGGTGTCCCGGTGATGTGAGAATCTTCCGTGTCGTCGCATGCGGCGAAACCTCCGCACAGGAGAAACAGCAGGGCTGACATTGTGATGGCATTCGTTTTCATATTTTGAGAGTTTTGGTGTATGTCCGAATTTGATCTTTATGGAAAAGGCTGCTTCCGTAAAAGGCTGCTTCCGTGTTCTCCCTCTCGCCTTTCTCCCTCTCGCCTTTCTCCCTCTCACCTTCATGGGCGTATTTTTTACAAATATAAAGACTTTTCTTTTGTAAAGCAAGAAAATTCTACTCTCCCTCTCACCTCTCACCCCCCCCCTGTTGCCGGGGACATTCTGGCGTTTCTCCGTTTTGCGGATCTGCGTTCCTGCTTTTCCTCCTGCGGGAAGGGTCAGGGCTCCTCGAATTTGGGCTTCAGGATCTCCGAATAGATGACGGCGCGTCGCAGGTCGAATTCCTCGCCGAGGGGCGAATCGGGCGCTTCCTGTTGCCCGGCGGCCTGCAGGGCTGCCGCGATGTCTGCTTTGGCCTTGGCTTCGTCTCCGGTCTCCGGGGCCGAATTCTTGCGCCGGGCGCTTGTCCCGGACGAGATTGCCTGCGGGGCGTTCCGCGGCGTTATTTCGGCCTCTGCGGCCCGATTTCGGGGTGTCGGGACGGATGCCGCGCCTTCAGACGCGCGCTCCCGCCCTGCCGCTTTGTCCGCGGACGTTTCCGGGTGCCGCGGCGTCCGGGGTGCGGCGGGCCTTGCCGTGGGGGTCGGCAGGGTGTCGAAAATGTCGGGGATGCCGGGGATGCCGGGGATGCCGGATTCTTCGCGCCGGGGCTCCTCCTCTTCCTCCTCCGACGAGGGCCACGCCTCCCCGGTGTGCGGAGTGCCCTTTCCGCGGCTCTTTTGTGCCTTCGATACGTAGTTCGAAGCCACAAAGCCGATGATTACCAGCACCCAAAGGATTGTTCCGAAATCTCCCATCTTCTTCTTCCTCCCTGTCAGTTGATCATGCGTTTGACACTCTCTATGCCCTTGATCTGGCGCAGTTTGTCCATCAGGGCGTTCAGGCTCTCGGCGTCCTTGACGTAAAGGCTGACGCTGCCCTCGAATACGCCGTCGTGGCTGTGGATGTTCACCTCGCGGATATTGATGTTGAAGTCGGTGCTCACCGTGCGTGCGAGGTCGAGCAGGAGGCCCTGGCGGTCTATTCCGCGCAACTCGGTGGCCACGAGGTACGACATGGCCTTGTGCTGCGACCACTTGATCTCCTCCTTGACGATGTTTTTTCCGTATTGTGCGGCCAGGCGGTTCAGTTCGTCGCACGTGGCCTTGTGGACGATGATGTTTCCCGTCGCGGGGTCATGGTATCCGATGACCTTGTCTCCGGGAATGGGCTTGCAGCACTCGGCGATGACGAACTGCGGCTCCGCGGCGGGAGAGTCGGCTGCCGGGGCGATGTCGCCGGGTGCGGAGTCGTCGCCCTCCTCCTCCTCTTTTTGGGGGATGAAGAGTGTCCAGAACTTCAGGATCTTGCTTTTGGAGTTGACCTTGAGGGCCTTGTCGAGGTTGTCGAGCGAGACGATGCCGGCTCCGATCTTGCTGTAGAGCTCCTCCTTGTTGTTGCTGTCGTAGATGGGTATGATCTTGCGCAGGACGCGTCCGCTGAGCTTGACATTCAGCGACTTCATCTTCTCGTCGAGCATCTGCATGCCGCGTTCGATGTTGTTCTGCCGCTCGCGCTTGAGGAAACTCTTGATCGCCTGCTTGGCCTTTGCCGTGGTGACGATGTCGAGCCATTCGGGCTTCGGGCGCGCGTTGTCGGCGGTGATGATCTCGATCTGGTCTCCGCTGTTGATCTGCGTGGTGATGGGCTCGAGCTTGTGGTTGATCTTTGCGCTGATGGCGTTGTTTCCGATCTTCGAGTGGATGTCGTACGCGAAGTCGAGGGCCGTAGCGCCGTAAGGCATCTTCCGGACTTCGCCCTTCGGTGTAAACACCACGATTTCAGACGTATAGAGCGATAGCTTGAAGTTATCCAGGAAGTCCACGGCATTCTCCGTCGGGCTGTTCAGCGCCGCGCGGATCTGCTTGAGCCACTTGTCGAATTCGTCCTCGTCCTGCGAGATGGTGGCATGCTTGTATTTCCAGTGTGCGGCGAATCCGCGCTCGGCGATATCTTCCATGCGCTGCGTGCGGATCTGCACCTCGACCCAGACTCCGTCGGGCCCCATGACCGTCGAATGCAGGGCCTCGTACCCGTTGGCCTTGGGCATCGAGATCCAGTCCCGCAGCCGGTCGGGCTTCGGGGTGTAGATGTCGGTGATCGTCGAATAGATCTGCCAGCACTGGGTCTTTTCGGATGGGAACGGCAGGGGCTTGAAGACGATGCGTATGGCAAACAGGTCGTAGATCTCCTCGAAGGGTATCTGCTTGCGCTGCATCTTGCTCCAGATCGAATAGACGCTCTTCACACGCCCGGAGATCTCGTAGTTGAAATTGTCGCGGTTGAGCGCGGCGATGATCGGGGCGTTGAACTTGTCGATGAACTCCCGGCGTGAGGCCTCGCTCTCCTGGAGTTTCTGCGTGATCTCGGCGTACTGCTGCGGGAAGCGGTACTTCATGCAGAGATCCTCCAGTTCGCTCTTGATCGAATAGAGGCCGAGACGGTACGCCAGCGGCGCAAAGAGGTAGATGGTCTCCCCTGTGATCTTGATCTGCTTGTTCAGGGGCATGGCGCCGAGCGTGCGCATGTTGTGGAGCCGGTCGGCGATCTTGATGAGGATCACGCGCACGTCGTCCGAAAGGGTGAGCAGCACCTTGCGGAAATACTCCGCCTGCTCGGAGGTGTCGGCGTTGAAGACCCCGGACATCTTCGTGAGGCCGTCGACCATCGAGGCGATCTTGGGCCCGAAGATTCGCTCCATGTCCTCGACGGTGTATTCGGTGTCCTCGACGACGTCGTGGAGCAGGGCTGCGACGACCGACTTGACGCCGAGCCCGATCTCCTCGATGACGATCTTTGCTACTGCAATAGGATGCAGGAGGTAAGGCTCGCCGGACCGGCGCCTCACCCCCTCGTGGGCCTCTTTGGCCAGGAAAAATGCCCGTTTTATCAGGTTCCAGTCCTCGTCGTTCTTGCAGATCTTGGTGCACGACAGCAGGAGGTCGTCCCATTTTTCCTTTATCAAGGCTTCATCCTCGGCAGTATATCCCATAGGCGTTACTCCTTAATCGGGTTTTTGAGCGCTTCGCGGACCTTCGCTTCGATTTCCGCGGCGAGTGCCTCGTTGTTTTTCAGCAGCTCCTTCACGGCGTCGCGTCCCTGACCGATCTTCTGGTCGCCGTATGAGAACCACGACCCGGCCTTCTTGATGATTCCGTAGTCGACGCCCAGGTCGATGATTTCGCCGATCTTGGAGATGCCTTCGCCGAACATGATGTCGAACTCCGCGCGTTTGAACGGGGGTGCGACCTTGTTCTTCACGACCTTGACTTTCGTGCGGGTTCCGAGCTGCTCGTCGCCGTCCTTGATGACCGAGACGCGTCGGATGTCGATGCGCACCGAGGCGTAGAACTTCAGGGCGTTTCCTCCGGTTGTGGTTTCGGGGTTTCCGTAGACGATTCCGATCTTGTCGCGGAGCTGGTTGATGAAGATGCAGACGGTCTTGGTCTTGGAGATGCTCGAGGTGAGCTTGCGCAGGGCCTGCGACATGAGGCGGGCCTGGAGTCCCATCTTCGCGTCGCCCATTTCGCCTTCGATCTCGGCCTTGGGGGTCAGGGCGGCCACCGAGTCGATGACGATGATGTCGATGGCGCTCGAGCGGATCAGGGAGTCTGCGATTTCGAGAGCCTGCTCGCCGTTGTCGGGCTGTGAGATCAGGAGGTTGTCGACATCTACGCCGAGTTTCTGTGCGTAGAAGCTGTCGAAGGCGTGCTCGGCGTCGATGAAGGCCGCGATTCCTCCGGCCTTCTGGGCCTCGGCGATGGCGTGGATTGCCAGGGTGGTCTTACCCGACGACTCGGGGCCGTAAATCTCGATGACGCGCCCCTTGGGATACCCTCCGACCCCGAGTGCCATGTCGAGGGTGATCGATCCGGTGGGGATTACGGGGATGTCGTTGACCTCCGCGCTGTTCATGCGCATGATCGACCCTTTGCCGAAATCCTTTTCTATTTTTTGCATGACGGCGTCCAAGACCTTGAGCTTGTCCGCGTTTACCTGTACTTTTTCTGCCATATTTCTCTTTTGTTGTTGTCCCGGCTTGTCCGGGTTTGTGTTCGTTTTGTTGTCTTTCGTCTCTTATCGGTTCGCCCGGCGCATCCGGTCGAGGGCCCGCTGCTGATCCGTGCGCTTGTCGGCCCGGGCATCCCGGCGCATCGGGAAGGAGAGGTTGCGGGCATCCAGCTCCCGGTCCGGATAGGGACTCCAGTTGCCGTTGTTTCCGACGCTGAACCTCCAGTCCCCGACCTCCACCGACGGATCCTGGGGCTTCGAGCTCCGGGGCGCCTGCTGCGCGGCCTCCATCGTCTGACGGATGGCCCGTTCACGCAGGGTGCGGCGGATGCGCATGCGGGCCTGGAGGATCGGGTCGCTCTGCTCGCGGATCAGCGGCAGGTACTCCTCCACGGAGGGCAGGCGGAGTTCCATCTCCCCTGCCGCGTCGTGCGCCATCTCCCCGAGCGGGGCCGATGCTTCGAGTCCCCGGGGGTTGTCCGGGAGCTCCTGCGCCCGGGCCGGGAGAGCGCCGCCCGCGGCTCCGAGGAGCAGCAGCCCCGCTGCGAGCGCTCCGGACTTCCGGAACCCCGCACCCGTGCGGCGGCGGGAGGCTGAACGGTCGGACGGTGCTTTCATTTCCGTTTCGGGTTGCTTGTTTCTTGTGCTACTCCTTATAGGCGTCGGCAATCTGGCGGTAGTGGTTTTTGGTGTCCACCTTGCGGAAGATCTTCTCGATGCGGCCTTCGGCGTCGAGGACGAAGGTCGTGCGCACGACGCCCATGTATTTGCGTCCGTACATCGATTTCTCGGCCCATACGCCGAAAGCCTCGCATACCGAGTGGTCGGTGTCGGCCAGCAGGGTGAAGTTCAGCTCGTGCTTCGCGCAGAAACTGCGGTGGGAGCTTTCGCTGTCGGGGCTCACGCCCACGATGCGGAAACCCATGCGTGCGAGCTCGTCCTTTCCGTCGCGAAGGCTCTTTGCCTCGAGCGTGCATCCCGAGGTGTTGTCCTTGGGATAGAAGTAGAGGATCGTGCGCTGTCCGCGGAGGTCGGTGCTCGCAAAGGGCTCACCGTCCTGGGTGGTCGAGCGGAATTCGGGAGCCCTGTCCCCTTCCTGCAACTGTGCCATAACGTTCCGATAAGTCGATAATACTTTTCAAAGATAGTAAAAATCCCGATATGTCTGACGATTCCCGGACACTTTTTTGCCGCCTAATCCCACTGGTATGTCACTTCGATCTGCTCGTTGAACTCCTCCTGCGAGGGGTTTATCCGGCGGCGGCATGCCGGGCATCGGATGACGGTCTGGGTTTCGACATACTCTCCGCATCCCACGCACATGGGCAGGATGCCGTATCCGGGCTGCATGTAGTGGTCGAACTGCGCACCGCAGTGCTTGCATCTGATCTTGTAGGCTGTTCCCATAGCTGTACGTTTTTATTGGTTCACACTGCAAAGGAACGGCGCCGCAGTGACAACTTGTGACACCACAAAAAAAAGATCGCACGCAACGGGAAAATTATTATGCGGCGGGGCGCGTTACTTCCTGACCCAGCGGTTCAGATGGTTGGAAGGAGTGGAGAGCACGAACTTGAAGAACCCCGTGTCGGGCATGCGCGCACCCTCCACGCGGAAACTTTCGTCGGAGGCCGGGACACGCCCGAGCTCGATCCAGCACTCCTTGCCCCCGGTGCGGAAGAGGTTGTCGGCGGCCCCCCATACGGTGACCTCCGCCCCGGGATTCAGACACTCCCACGTGAGGATGATGTCGTCGTCATAGGGCATGCTCCCCATGCAGGCGATGTCCACCTGCCCGATGAACGGCATGCCGTCCTGCTCCCAGAGGACGTCGCGCGGGACGTCGAACCCCATGAAGCGGCAGATCGAGGGCGCAATATCGGTGATGGCCAGCCCGGGGCTGTGGAAATGGCTGTTCACGGGGCGGTTCGTCGCCACCCAGGTGGTTCTTTCGCGCGCCGACTGCCCGCCGTGACCGTATCCGTTCTCCGTGCGTCCGTGGTCGGTCGTGACCACCACCATCCACTCCTCGTCGAAGTGCTCCTCACGGTAGCGGACAGCCTCCCAGATTTCTCCGATCTGCCGGTCGGCCTTCAGGGTGTATTCGTCGAAGAAGGCGCCGTTTCCCTCGAAATGCCCGGCGTCGTCGGTGTACCACAGATAGACCCAGCTCAGGTCGGGGGCGTCGTTCGCAATCCCCCGGGCGGCTTCGCGGGCGACGTGCTCGTCGATGTCGAAGATCTGCAGATCCTTCTCCCGCTTCGGGAAGCGCACGGTGTCGAGCTCGTAGCCGTCGCACACGAAGTCGATCTTCAGGTGCCCGGTCTCGGGCTTTCCCTCGCCGAGCAGCACCGTGCGGTTGTCGGTCCAGCTCGAATAGAGTGCCGTGCGGAACTCCTTCGGCTGCTCCTTGGCGATGCGGAAGATCGTCCAGTAGTTGTAGTTGGGCTTCAGGTCGGAGTTCCCGTCGACGTTGTGCTTGTTCATCCATGTGGCCGTCAGGAGGTTCGTGTACCCGATGGCCGAGATGGTCGGGGTCTGCGAATAGCCTCCCACCTCGCCGCCCGTATAGGCGCGTGCGTAGGCGCCGCGTGCGGCGATTTCGTCGATCGCGGGGGTGTGCAGGCGTTCGATCATGTCGGCCGGGACGCCGTCGACGATGATGAATACGGCCTTTCGGGTTTGGGCGGAGGCCGCTCCGGCCAGGAGCAGGCAGAGCAGAGCAAGGATTCTTGTTTTCATGCGGTTGCAGTTTGGGTCGTGTCGAAAAGATGTTGCGAAGGTCTTCTGGGCGGGTCAGTTTCCGATGGGCCGCAGCTCCCCGGTCGTGGAGTCCATGATGTATCCCTTGACGACGATGTCGTCGGGGACGAGCGGATGGTTGCGCACCAGGTCGACCGTCTCGAGGACGGCGGCTTCGGTGTCGTCGAACCCGTGGAGCCATTGGTCGAGGTCGATGCCGCAGTGCTTCATCAGCGAGATGTGCTGCTCGGGGATGCCGCGCTGCTTCATCAGGCGCTGCATCTCGGCGCTGTCCATCCCCTGCACGCCGCAATGGGTGTGTCCGATGATCATCACCTCCACGACGCCCAGTTCGTAGATGGCCACCAGCAGGCTGCGCACCGTGCTGTCGAAGGGGTTCGTGATCGTGCCCCCGGCGTTCTTGATGATCTTCACGTCGCCGTTTTTGAATCCGAGGGCCGCGGGGAGCAGCTCCACCAGCCGCGTGTCCATGCACGTCACGATGGCGATGCGCTTGTTGGGGTATTTGTCGGTGATGAAGCGCTCGTAGCCCTTCTCGGCCACGAAGCGGCGGTTGTATGCAAGAATCTCGTCAATCATGTTCCGTTGTTTTTAAGGGTTTTATTTCAGGTTTTCGGCAATATATGCGCGGATGTATTCGGTCAGCTCGGGACACTCCGCGATGCGGATGTCGTCGAGCAGCCCCACGACGAAACGCCCCACGCCGGCCATCGAGGCCACCTCGGTGTCGAGCACCCAGCGGCCGTGCCCCAGCGGGCGGACGTCGCGCTCGGCGAGCGGATACTCCTCGCAGAGGAGGTTGTATGCCAGCAGCCCCATCTCGATCCGAACCCTGTGGCGCACTTCGCCGTGGATGCGGAAGGCGTCGATGAAACCTTCGCGGTGCGCGTCCCCGTGCTCCCAGGGAACGTCGGTCGGCACCACCTCGCCGATGCGCGCCGTCTTGAAGAGCTTGTTCGCACGGTCCTCGGTGTCGAAGCACCACACCTGCACGTAGTTGGTCGTGAAGGCGAAGGGCTCGACCCTCCGGTCGCGGACCTCTCCGCCGTGCGCCGACTGGTATCCGTGCAGGATGACCTGCCGCTGCTCCTCGATGGCCTCGACCAGGCGGCGGATGTTCGGGGCGTTTTTCCCGCGCACGACCGTGTCGGCGAGCGTGCGGTTGTCGTAAACCGAATAGAGTTTTCGCTTGAGGTTCTGCTTCAGGAGGTTCGTGTCGTCGATGTTCTCGATGGCGCTCTTCAGGATCACGGCCTCCTCCTCCGTAAAGTGCACCAGCTGGGAGATGTCGCGGAAATGGGGCGACTCCTTGTCGAGGCGGATACAGTCGCCCGACTTCTTGATGACGAATCCCGCTTCGCGGAAGGTGTCGATGTATCGGTAGACGGTGCGCCGCGACATGTCGAGGCGCTCGGCCAGCTGGTCGACGTTGTAGGTGGTGTTTGCCGTGAGCAGCTTCATGAGCCGCAGCAGGCGTTCGAGTTTCGGCTGGTCCATGGGTGGTGAGGCGGTTTTATTCCATGAGCAGTTGAGCGACTTTCCCGGCGAGGGCCTCGCCGCGAAGGTTCTTGGCGACGATCCTCCCGTCGCGGGCGTCGATCAGGAAGCAGGCGGGGATGCCGTCGAGCGCATAGTCGTTCCATGCCTCGGTTTCGCGCGGCGCGCGGCCGAATCCCTGATGAATCTGCGGCCACTCCATACCGTAGGTCTCGATGCACTCGCGCCAGCGTTCGGGCGAGGCGTCGAACGAGACGCCGAAGATCTCGAACCCTTTCGCGGCATATTTTTCGCGCAGCGCCGCGAGGTGGGGAAACTCCTCCCGGCACGGGCCGCACCACAGGGCCCCGAAGTCGAGCAGCACGTAACGGCATCCCGGGCGGCGGATCACTTCGCCGAGCGAGAGCGTGTCGCCGCGGGGTGTCTGTCCGGAGATGTCGACACAGGGCCTGCCGATGTCGGTGCGCATCCGGGCGATGCGCGAGCGCAGTTCGCACAGCCCGGGATGCCGCTGCATTGCCTCGGGGAAGGAGTCCAGCAACGCCGAAACCTCCTCTCCCGATTTCTCCTGCAGCTCCATGTCGAGGAGCGTCAGGGCCAGGGCGCTGCGGTTCCCGAGCACGATGGCGCGCAACAGGCTGTCGCGGGCCTCGGCGCGGCGGAGCGCCGGGCGGCCGCTGGCCTCGATCTCGGCGATCCTTCGCGGCAGGTCGTTGTAAAGGTCGTTCTGGGGCGTTCCGGCGAGCAGGAAGACTCCCTCGCCGCGTTTCTCGACGACGATCTCGCCCGATTCGAGGATGAAGTCCGAGGCGCTGATCTGCACGCCTTCGGCTCCGCGCCCCATATAAAGGTAGGCGCTGACCGGATAGGGATAGCGGCCCTTCATCGTGAAGGCGTGGTTCTCGATCCGAGCCGAGTCGATGATCTCTTCGTCTGCGGAGGCAAAGGAGAGCACATACATCCACCGCCCGTCGACGAACGATGGATCCTGCCCCTGAATGGTATAGGAGATTGAGGAGTCGGTGACGCATCCGACCGTCAGCGCGGCGGATGCCAGGGCGGAGGCAAGCGGAATTTTCATCCTGTTGCTACGTTTTTGGGGTTCTGTGCAGGCAAAGATACGAAAAAAAGTCGTGACAGGGTTCTGTCACGACTTTGCGGTGGCGGATATTTCACGGCGGCATTCACTCCCGCCGTACCCTGGCTATTGGGCCAGTACGCGCTTCTCGATCTCCTCGACCTGGCGGCGGAAGGCCTTGTCGGTCTCCAGGAGGTTCGAGACGGCCTTGCAGGAGTGCAGCACCGTGGCGTGGTTGCGGCCTCCGATGGCGGCTCCGATGGTCGTCAGGGGCGCCTTGGTGTGCTGCTTGGCCAGATACATGGCGATCTGCCGGGCCTGGGCGATCTCACGCGTGCGCTCCGAGGAGTTGAACCGCGCGAAATCGAGGTTCAGGTAGTCGCAGACGACCTGGATGATATGGTCGATGGTGATCTCCTTCTGGTAGAGTTTCACGTAGACCTTGAGGATCTCCTTGGCGAGCGACGTGGTGATCTTGCGTCCGAGGAACGAGGCGTTTGCCACCAGCGAGGAGAGCGCACCCTCGATTTCGCGGACGTTTGCCGAGATGTTGTCGGCCAGGTAGATGACAACTTCGTCCGAGATCTCGGCCTTGAGCTTCTGGGCCTTGGCGCGGATGATCTTGATCTTGGTCTCGTAGTCCGGGGTGTCGAGGCGCGCCGAGAGCCCCCACTTGAAGCGGGTGAGCAGGCGCTGCTCGATGTCCTTCAGCTCCACGGGGGGCTTGTCGGAGGTGAGCACGAGCTGCTTTCCGGCCAGCTGCAGGTGGTTGAAGATGTTGAAGAAGGCGTTCTGCGTGCCGGGCTTTCCGGTGAGCTCCTGGATGTCGTCGATAATCAGCACGTCGACCATCTGGTAGAAGTGGATGAAATCGGGGATCTCACCGTTCTTGAAGGCGGTCTGGAACTGTGCCTGGAACTTGTTCATCGAGACGTAGAGCACCTGCAGCTCCGGGTGGCGGGACTGCACCTCGTGGCCTATCGACTGCACGATATGGGTCTTCCCGAGCCCCGAATCGCCATATATATATAGGGGATTGAAGGGGGTGTTCCCGGGATCGACGGCGACGGACATTCCGGCCGAGCGGGCCAGGCGGTTGCATTCGCCCTCGATGAAGGTCGCGAACGTAAGGTTCGGGTTCAGCTGCGCATCGATAATGATCTTCTTCAGGCCGGGAATGACAAAAGGATTTTTTATATTTGCCGTGTTGGTCTGGGTGCTGAACCGCGAGATGGCCGTCGTGTCGGCGTCGGAGGCTACGGGAACGCTCTGCGCCGCGGCGCGCGGCACGGCGTAGTGGAGCCGTGTCTGCTGTCCGTATAGCTGCGAGATGATCGGTTTGAGGAACGGGATGTAGTTCTTCTCGATCTGGCGGACGTAGCTTTCGTTGGGGACCTTCAACCGCAGGGTCGTGCCGTCGAATTCGAGCGGGACGATGGGCTGGAACCACTTGCGGAACTCCTCTTCGGAGGTCTGGGCCTTGATGCGGTCCAGGCAGTGCTGCCACATATCGCCGTATGCCTGCTGGTTGTTGATCATGATGGATTGAAGGGTTGCTTTTGATGACACAAAGTTGTGCATAATTTTGCGAAAAGATTTTTGAAAAAGGGTTGCAAATCTCTTTTTTTTATATATAGAAAAACAACGGTTTTCGGCGTTCCGATTTTAACTCGTTGATATTGAATTATCGAATTTTATTTTTTATATTTGCATATAAATATTTTGGTTTGGCACCAACATAAATTATAAATAAAACCGATGACTTATGGCTAATGAATT
This sequence comes from Candidatus Alistipes faecavium, assembly GCA_019118605.1. Taxonomy (GTDB): domain Bacteria; phylum Bacteroidota; class Bacteroidia; order Bacteroidales; family Rikenellaceae; genus Alistipes; species Alistipes faecavium. Next base: position 18,266 of record DWYP01000010.1, read on the forward strand.
GGAACAGCAAGTACTGAAAAAAGCACAGACCTGGCTCGACGGCAACTACGACGAGGCGACGAAAAAGCAGGTCAAGTACCTGATGGAGAATGATATGAAGGAGCTCGTGGAGAGCTTCTACAAGGATCTGGAATTCGGCACGGGCGGCCTGCGCGGGATCATGGGCGTGGGCTCGAACCGCATGAACGTCTACACGGTGGGCACCGCCACGCAGGGCCTCGCGAACTACCTCAAGAAGAACTTCGCGGGCGAGCAGGTGCGCGTGGCCGTGGCGCACGACAGCCGCAACAATTCGCGGATGTTCGCCGAGCGCGTGGCCGACATCTTCGCCTCGAACGGATTCGCGGTCTACCTGTTCGACGCCCTGCGTCCGACCCCGGAGCTGAGCTTCGCGATCCGCGAGCTGAAATGCCACTCGGGCGTGGTGATCACCGCATCGCACAACCCCAAGGAGTACAACGGCTACAAGGCCTACTGGACCGACGGCGCGCAGGTGACCTCTCCGCACGACAAGAACATCATCGCCGAGGTGGAGAAGATCACCGACGTCGACATGGTGCTCACGGGACTGCACCCCGAAAACATCACCGTGCTGGGCGAGGAGTTCGACGAGATCTACCTCAAACGCATCCATGAACTCTCGCTTTCGCCCGAGAGCATCGCGAAGTACCACGACATGAAGATCGTCTACTCGCCGATGCACGGCGCGGGCGTGCGTCTGGTTCCGGCGTCGCTCCGCAAGTTCGGCTTCACGAACGTCATCATGGTCAAGGAGCAGGCGGTCATCGACGGGAACTTCCCGACGGTGGAGTCCCCGAACCCCGAGGAGCGCAAGACGATGGCGATGGCCATCGACCTCGCGGCGAAGGAGGGCGCCGACCTGGTGCTTGCCACCGACCCCGACTCGGATCGCATCGGCGTGGCGCTTCGCAACAAGAAGGGCGAATACGTGCTGCTGAACGGCAACCAGACGCTGGTGCTGCTGATGAGCTACCAGCTCACGCGCTGGGCCGAGCGCGGCGGTCTGGACGGCAACCAGTATGTCGTGAAGACGATCGTGACCTCTCAGATGGCCAATGCCGTGGCCGAGCACTTCGGGGTGAAGTGCTACGACTGCCTTACGGGCTTCAAGTACATCGCGAAGATCATCCGCGAGAACGAGGGCAAGGCGAAGTACATCGGCGGCGGCGAGGAGTCGTTCGGCTACCTGGCCGGGGACTACGTGCGCGACAAGGACGCCGTATCGGCGTGCTCGATGGCCGCCGAGGCGGCCGCCTGGGCGCGCGACACGATGGGTCTGACGCTCTACGAGTGGCTGCAGGAGCTCTACGTGAAGTACGGCTTCTACCGCGAGGGCCTCGTTTCGGTAGTCCGCAAGGGCAAGGAGGGCGCCGAGCAGATCCAGCAGATGATGGTCGACTTCCGGACGAATCCCCCGAAGTCGATCCTCGGGTCGCCGGTGGTGCGGATCAACGATTTCCAGTCGCTGGAGTCCATCGACACGAAAACGGGCGTGAAGACGCCGATCGAGCAGGACAGCAGCAACGTGCTGCAGTGGTTCACCGAGGACGGCACGAAGGTTTCGGTGCGTCCTTCGGGCACGGAGCCGAAGATCAAGTTCTACTTCGGGGTGAAGGAGCCGCTGGCCTCTGTCGAAGAGTTCGACGCGACGCTGGCCGCGCTGGACGCCAAGATCGAGGCGATCAAGCGCGAGCTGAAGCTCGTGTAGTGTCTTTCCTGCCGACGAGAGTAAGCCGGAATCCGATGTGTCGGATTCCGGCTTTTTTTTGAGGCCGGACCGCGCGGTATCTCCTGCTGTGTCTCTCCTGCTGCGTTGCGCCTCTGTTGCGCTCCGTTCTGCCCTGTTGCGTCCGCTCCTGCCCATACCGCGCATCTGTGCCCTGCCCCGATCGTCCCTTTCCTCTCTTTCCTCTCTTTCCTCTCTTCATCTCTTTGTCTCTCCTTGCCTTGTTTCTCCCCCCCCCTCCTCCGCGATCTTTTCGTACTGCCGATAATAAAATTAAGCTTTTAGTTGTATAACTAAAATATTAGTTATATATTTGTGACATATCAACCAAGTTTTTCGTTATGGTAGAAATCGTAAAAAAACGCCCTCAGGAGCTGACCCGCGCCGAGTTGGAGATCATGCAGGTGCTGTGGGCCAAAGGCGCGACGGTGGTTCATGGGATTCTCGACGAGATGCCCGAACCCCGCCCTGCCTACAACACCGTCTCCACGATCGTCCGCATCCTCGAGAAGAAGGGCTTTGTGGGCCACAAGGCATACGGCAAGACCTACGAGTATTATCCACTCGTTTCAAAGGAGGCCTATGCGCGCCGCTATATGGATACGGTGCTCGAAAACTTCTTCGACGGCTCGGTGAGCCGCCTGGTGTCGTTCTTCTCCGAAAACCGGACGCTCTCGGCCGAGGAAACCGACGAAATCCTCACCATGCTGCGAGGCCGCCGCTGAAACACACCTTTGTCTCCGAAAAACGCAGAAGCCATGAAATCACCCTTGCTATACCTCATCGAAGCGCTCTTTTGCAGTGGCGTCCTGCTGGCATTTTACCGTCTGCTGCTGGTACGCAGGGTCTCGTTCCGCGCCTGCCGCCGCTATCTGGTGGCATCCTTGCTTCTCTCCGTTGTCATTCCGGCCCTCGACATTCCGCTCTATCCCGCTCCGGAACCGATTCCGGGGTCCGTCGCGGAGCCCGTCTTTCCCGTGTCGGCCGCCGCGCACACCGAGGAACGGGATTTCGCGGCCGTTGCCGCACGTGAGCCGCTTCAGCCCGAGCCTGTCGACCGGCGCAGGTTGCTCCGCGGAGGTCTCGCCGCCGTCTATGGTGCCGTGGTCGCTGTGTCGCTGGGGTTTCTGGTCGTGCGCCTTGCCCGCCTGCGGCGCCTGCGCCGCGGGGCGCGCCTGACGCCCTGCAAGGGCTACACGCTGGCCGAGAGCCCGCAGGTGCCGACCCCCTTCTCGTTCCTGTGCACGGTCTATATGGGCCCGGGCTACGCGGGTGAACGGCGCGAGATGGTGCTCTGCCACGAGGCGAGCCATGTCCGCCACCGCCATTCGGTCGAGAACCTCTTTGCCGAGACGGTGCGGTGCCTGCTGTGGATCAATCCCTTCGTGTGGATCGCCCAGCGGTGGCTGCGCGAGGTGCACGAGTGGGAGGCTGACCGTGATGTCCTTGATGCGGGCTACGACCTTACGCGGTATCGAATCGTCCTGTTCCATCAACTCTTCGGTTATAATCCGGATATAGCCTGCGGGCTGAACCATTCACTCACCAAAACCCGATTTGCCATGATGACACGATTCAGAAAACAGCGCCACGCCGCCCTGCGGTTCGGTGCAGCCATCCCCGTGGTGGCCGGTATGATGATGCTTTGCAGCTTTACCACGCGCGATCCCGAGCCGCCCGCCGCCACACCCCGCCCCGCGGCCGACGATGCCCCCAGGCTCGAGGTCTGCTTGAGCCGCGACTCGATGTGGATCGACGGCACACCCGGTACGGGCGACGACCTCCTGCGGCGCATTGTGGAGAAGCGGGACAGCCTTTCCGAGGAGGAGCGTTCACGCATGACCGTGACGATCCGTGCTGCCCGTCAGGTACAGATGGGCGCCGTGGCTGACGTCAAGGAGTTGCTGCGCAGGTCCGGTACGCTGCGCGTGTGCTACGAGACGGTCGACGGCCGGGCCGGGATCGCCCGGCTCCTTCCGCCCCGGATCGAGACGCTGCCCGACACCTCGAACGCCAAGGTCGAGGTCTGGGAACTTTCGGAGACCGTCCCGGGTGATTCGAAATACCCCGACTCGTATCATTTGAAGATAGCGGAGCGCAATTATTTTATGGTGCTGATCAATGCCCGGGGAGAGATCCTTGCGGGAACCTGGGGCCATTTGGAGTTGTGCGATGTGGAGGCGTTGAAAGTCCGGGCCCGGGAGTTCATGCTCAACCCTTCGGACGACCGGACGCTCTCCGAGAGCCGTCCGCAGGAGATCCTCCTTCCCGACGGCCGCACGGAGCAGTATGGGGTCAGCCGGGGTGTTTTCGGCATTCAGACGACCCGCAAGACCCCCTATGCCGTCTATACCGATGTGCAGCAGGCGTTGTCGGAAGTCTATGCCGGACTCCGCACCGACCTCTCCCGCCAATGGTTCGGCCAACCGTTCGATGCGCTGGATGAGGCGCAGCGCAAGTCGGTGCAGCAGGCCGTGCCAGTCCGGATCTCGGAGGTCAGCAGGAACTTCGCGACCAAATGATGATATTTCCATGTGCGATCCGCCGTGTTCCGAAGTGCCAGGAAGCGGCCGCGTGATCCGTCTTATCCCTTCAGTTTTTCGTTGTGGAGGTGGCGCTCCCTGTCGCGGGAGGTTTTCTTGGCGAAGTTCGCCTCCACGGCCTCGGTGAGATCCACGCCCGTCTGGTTGGCCAGACAGACCAGCACCCACAATACATCGGCCATCTCGTCGGCGAGGTTGGCCTTCTCGCCCTCCTTGAACGACTGGTCGCCGTACGTGCGGGCCATTACGCGGGCCAACTCCCCCACCTCTTCCGTCAGACAGGCCATGTTCGTCAGCTCCGAGAAGTAGCGTACGCCGTACTGCTTGATCCAGGTGTCTACCCTCTCCTGCAACTCCTTGATTTCCATATTTCGAGACTGTTTTATTTTACGCGGATCAGATTCAGCCCGTCGCGCAGCGGGACGATGACGTTCTCCACGCGCGGATCCTCGACGACCATGCGGTTGAACTCCACGAGGGCCTGCGTGTGTCGGTCTCCGTGCGTGATGGGCTGCACGACCTTCCCCGACCAGAGGATGTTGTCGGCGATCATCACCGAGCCGCTGCGAACCAGCGCCTCCGCGCCGCTGTCGCCCATCAGCATGCGGTAGTAGTCGGGGTATTCGCGCTTGTCGCCGTCGATGAACACGAGGTCGTAGACCTCGCCGAGCCGGGGGGCGATGTCGAGGGCCGAACCGATGTGCAGGCGGATCTTCGCGCCGTGCTCCGAGCGGTCGAACCACGACTGCGTGAACTCCTCCAGCTCGTCGTCGACCTCGATGGTGTCGAGCCGGGCTTCACCGTCGAGCCCCGCGGCCATCGAGAGGGCCGAGTATCCCGTGAAAGTTCCGATTTCGAGCACCCTCCGGGGCCGGAGCATCCGCACGAGCATCTCGAGCAGCCGCCCCTGAATATGCCCCGACAGCATGCGCGGGGCCACGGCCCGAAGGTTCGTCTCGCGGTCCAGTTCGTGGAGCAGCTCCTCCTCGGGAGCCGAATGCGCGTGTACGTATTGTTCGAGGGCGTCCATGTATCTATTTGTATATCAGTCGTGACATATCGGAAAAGACCTCCTCGGCGACTTCTGTCAGCTGCCGGGCGGTCAGCGCCTGGATCTTGGCGTAAACCTGCTCCATGGTGTCGACCTCGTCGTGGGTCAACAGGCTTTTTCCGGCTCCCAGCATGTAGCTCTCGTTGCTCTCGCTCGAGATGGCCAGCTGGGCGATGAACTGCTTCTTGGCCATCGAAAGGCGGCGTGCCGTGAGCGGCGCGGTGCGGAGCTTGCGCAACTCCCCTTCGATGAGCTCGATGCACTGCTCGGCGTTCCCGTGGTCGGAGCTGAAGTAGATGGCCACGATCCCCGTGTCGCCGTAGGGGGTGTAGGAGGCCTCGATGTTGTACGAGAGTCCGTGTCGTTCGCGCACGACGACGTTGAGCAGCGAGTTGGCGCAGGGTCCCCCGAGGATGTTGCACAGCAGGGCCAGGGGCAGCCGGCGCTCCTCGGCGATTCCGTACGCGCGGCTGCCGATGATGCAGTGCACCTGATGGGTGTGCTTCGTCACGCTGCGGTCGAAGGGGCTGCAGGGCGCGGGCGCCACCCTCTCGAACCGGTGCACGGAGGCCTCCTGCGCGCCGAAAAAGCGCGCGGCGACGGCTTCGGCGGCCCGGGGCGAGAAGTTGCCGATCGACGAGAAGACCATGCGGTCGGTAGTGTGCGTGCGTGCGAGGAACGTGCGGATCGAGTCGCCGTTGTAGCGTGCCAGCGCGGCCTTGCGCCCGAGGATGTTGTGCCCGAGCTCCGAGCCTTCGAACAGCAGGTCTTCGAAGGTGTCGTAGATCAGGTCGGCCGGAGAGTCCTTGTAGGTGTTGATCTCGTCGACGATCACCTCCTTCTCGCGTTCGAGCTCCCGCTCGGGGAATGTCGAGCGGAAGGCGATGTCGGCGATCAGCTCCGCGGCCTTCGCAAAGTCGCCGCGCAGCGTCGTGGCGTGTATCGTCGTGTCCTCCTTGGTGGTGAAGGCGTTCAGCTCGCCTCCGAGGTTTTCGAGGCGGCAGTTCACCTGCCAGGCCTTGCGGCGCGCGGTGCCCTTGAAGAAGGCGTGCTCGGCGAAGTGCGCGAGCCCGAATTCTCCGGGGTGTTCGTCGCGGCTTCCGGCGCCGATGACCAGCGCGCAGTGGGCCACCGAGCCCTTCACCTGGCGGTGGATGCCGCGGATGCCGTTGGGTAAGGTGTAGGTATGGAATTCCATGATGCGGTTCAGTGTTTGGTGCGCAGGCGCAGGAACGCCCCCGTGTGGCTTGCGGGGCACTGCTCCAGCTCGCGGGGCGTGCCTTCGAAGACGATGCGCCCGCCTTCCGACCCGGCTTCGGGCCCGAGGTCGACGACCCAGTCGGCGCATTTGATGATCTCCATGTTGTGCTCCACGACGACGATCGTATGGCCCTTTTCGATCAGGGCGTTGAATGCCGCGAGGAGCTTCGAGATGTCGTGGAAGTGGAGTCCCGTGGTGGGTTCGTCGAAGATGAACATTACGTTCCCTGCGGTGCTCTCCTTCGAGAGGAACGACGCGAGCTTGATGCGCTGGCTCTCGCCTCCGGAGAGGGTCGAGGACGACTGCCCGAGCTTGATGTACCCGAGCCCGACGTCCTGCAGGGGCTGGAGCCGCTCGACGATGCGGCGGCACGTGGCGTTCGAGGCCTCCTCGCCGAAAAAGGCGATGGCGTCGTCGACGGTCATTTCCAGGACGTCGTAGATCGAGCGGTCGCGGTACCTGACCTCGAGGACCTCGTCGCGGAAACGCTTTCCTCCGCAGGCCTCGCAGACGAGCTCCACGTCGGCCATGAACTGCATCGAGACCTTGATGACGCCCTCGCCCTGACACTCCTCGCAGCGGCCTCCGGCGACGTTGAACGAGAAGGCCGCGGGGCCGAGTCCGTTGTGCTGGGCGTATGGCTGGTCGGAGAAGAGCTTGCGGATCTCGTCGTAGGCCTTGATGTAGGTCACGGGATTCGACCGCGTGGACTTCCCGATGGGGTTTTGGTCGACCATCTCCACGGACTTCAGCAGCTGGACGTCGCCCTCGATGCCGTCGAAGTCGCCGGGCTTGACGCCCGTGTCGTACAACATGCGCCGCAGGGCCGGATAGAGGATCCCCTTCGCGAGGGAGGATTTTCCCGAGCCGCTGACGCCCGTGATGCAGGTCATCGCTCCGAGGGGTATGCGCACGTCGATGTTGCGCAGGTTGTTCTCCCGGGCGCCCTTCACGACGATCGAGCGGCTCCAGCCGCGCGGGCTTTCGGGAACGGGAATCCCGCGCCGTCCGGTGAGGTAGTCGGCCGTGAGGCTCCGCGGCGCGGCGAGCAGCTGCTCCAGGGGGCCGCTGAAGACGACCTCCCCGCCGTTGTATCCGGCCTTGGGGCCGATGTCGACGATCCAGTCGGCGGCGCGGATCACCTCCTCCTCGTGTTCCACGACGATGACCGTGTTCCCGAGGTCGCGCAGCTGCCTGAGGACCTTGATCAGGCGGTTCGTGTCGCGGGGATGGAGTCCGATCGAGGGCTCGTCGAGGATGTAGAGCGATCCGGTGAGGTTGCTGCCGAGCGACGTCGAGAGGTTGATGCGCTGGCTCTCGCCGCCCGAGAGGGTCGACGACAGCCGGTCGAGGGTAAGGTATCCGAGCCCCACGTCCGAGAGGCACTGCAGGCGGTTGCGGATCTCCACGAGGATCCGCGCGGCGGTCTTCGCGTCGTGGTCGTCGAGCTGCAGCGTGCCGAAGAAGCCGATGAGCCCGTCGACGGGCATGCGCACCAGGTCGGCGATCGTGTACCCCCCGACGCGCACATAGAGCGCCTCGCGGCGCAGGCGCGAACCGCCGCATTCGGGACATACGGTCTTACCGGTGTAGCGGGCCTTCATCACGCGGAACTGGATCTTCCGCCGCTCGGAGTCGATGTACTCGAAGAACTCGTCGAGGCCGTGGAAATAGTCGTTTCCGCGCCACAGGAGTCGTTTCTGCTCGGGGGTCAGCTCGTAGAAGGGCGTGTGTATCGGGAAGTCGAAACGGTAGGCGTTCTCCACGAGGGCGTCCTTCCAGCGGCGCATCGTCTCGCCCCTCCAGCAGGCGATGGCATCCTCGTAGATCGTGCGGCTCTTGTCGGGGATGACCAGATCCTCGTCGATGCCGATCACCTTTCCGTACCCCTCGCAGCGGGGGCACGCCCCGAGGGGGTTGTTGAAACTGAACAGGTGCTCGGTCGGGGGTTCGAATTCGATGCCGTCGGCCTCGAAGCGCGAGGAGAAAGCCTGCGTCTCTTCCCCGGCCGTGACCGTGCAGACGCCGTCCCCGTAGGAGAAGGCCCTCGCCACGGAATCGCGGATGCGGGTCTGGGTGTCGTCGTCGGAGGCCACGCGCAGGCGGTCGATGACCACCTGTATCTCTTCGGCGCGGGTCGCGGGCCCGATTTCGGGCAGCACCTCCTCGATCAGGCGGGTCTCCCCCGCCTTCTGCACGCGCATCAGGCCGTCGGAGAGCAGCAGCGTGAGCTTCTCGATGATCCCCTGCCCGGGGGCGAGCACCATCGGCGCGGCGATCACCGCGCGCTGCCCTTCGCGGGCGAGGATCCACGCCGCCACGTCGTCGACGCTGTAACAGCGCACCTCGCGCCCCGAGACGGGCGAGAAGGTGTGCCCGATGCGCGCGAAGAGCAGCTTGAGGTAGTCGTAGATCTCGGTCGTGGTGCCGACGGTCGACCGCGGGTTGCGGGTGTTGACCTTCTGCTCGATGGCAATCGCGGGGGCGATTCCCGAGATGATGTCGACGTCGGGCTTGTTGATCTTTCCGAGGAACTGCCGGGCATAGGCCGAGAGGCTCTCGACGTAGCGCCGCTGCCCTTCGGCGAAGATCGTGTCGAAAGCGAGGGTCGACTTTCCCGAGCCCGAGAGCCCGGTGATGACGACCAGTTTCTCGTGCGGGATCTCGACCTCGATGTTGCGCAGGTTGTGGACGCGCGCGCCCTTGATGTATATGCAGTTATCGTGTTTCATCGTGATGTCTCGCCGGGGCGCACCCCGGGCATTCGTTGTCGTTCGGCCGGGGGTTCAGCTTTCGTCGGCAATCGACCCTCCGGCCTTGCGGAGCTTTTCGGCGAGGAGCTCCGCCCGGCTCTCGCGGATCACGAGGCGCAGCGTGCAGAGGTTGTCGAACGCCTGTCCGGCGATGCGGGGCTGCTCCTCCTTGACCACGCGCATGATGTCGTTCATCGCCACATAGGGGAAATCGACCGTCAGCGTGCGGTCTACCGTGCGCTCGACCACGCGGGCCGCGGCAATGGCCTCGGCGGCCGATTCGCGGTATGCGGCGATCAGCCCCGGTACCCCGAGCTTCGTGCCTCCGAAGTAGCGCACCACCACCGTCAGACAGTCTGTAATGTCGTTCGAGAGCAACTGCCCGAGAATCGGCTTCCCGGCCGTTCCCGAAGGTTCGCCGTCGTCGTTTGCGCGGAACCGCTCGCCCCGGGGCCCGAGCCTCCAGGCGTAACAGTGGTGCGTGGCGTCGAAGTACCGCTTGCGCAGCGAGTCGAGGATCTCGCGGATCTCCTCCTCGGACTGCACCGGATAGATGTACGCGAGGAACTTGCTGCTCCGCTCGCGGAGGGCCGCCTCGGCCGGGGCCTCGACGGTGCGGTACAGGTCCCCGGGCTCCATCTCAGCGCACCTTTCTGAACATCCGGCTCCAGCGGATGTTCGAGGGGAAACTCTTCTTCGCGTCGAGCGAGAGCCATACGAACGAGGCCTTCCCGACGATGTGGTCCTCGGGGACGAAACCCCAGAAACGCGAATCGGCGGAGTTGTGGCGGTTGTCGCCCATCATCCAGTAGTAGTCCATCGCAAAGGTGTAGCTCGTGGCGGGCTCCCCGTCGATGAGGATCTGTCCGTCGCGCACCTCGAGCTCGTGTCCTTCGTAGGCCTCGATCGCCCGGCGGTAGAGGGGCAGGTTTTCGGTCGTGAGCTCCACCGTGGCACCCTTCTTCGGGATCCAGATCGGCCCGAAGTTGTCCTGGCTCCAGCGGGCGTCGTCCCACTGGGGGAATACGTCCGTGTTGGGCGAGAAGACGTAGCGGCGGACGGAGATCACGTTGTCGAGCGCTGCGACCTTCTCGGCCGTTTCGTCGGTGAGCGCCATGTAGTATGCCGAACCGTTTCCGCTGTACTCCCGGATTCCGAGGTTGTCGATGGCGTACTGCGTCATGGGCGAGGAGGTCTGCACGATGTACTGGTACTGAATCCCCGGTACGGGCTCCTGGGGCTTCCCGTTGATGAAAGCCTGCCCGTCGCGGATCTCGAGCGAGTCGCCGGGGAGGGCGATGCACCGCTTGATGTAGTTCTCGCGCTTGTCGACCGGGCGGCTGATGACCGTGTACTGCTCGTTGAGGCGCCTGCGCCCCTCCTCCTTCCCGAAGGTGGACTCGAATTCGCGCAGCACGTCGTAATAGGTGACGTTCTGGTTTTCGAGCAGCACGGTGTCACCTGCCGGGAAGTTGAAAACCACCACGTCGTTGCGGCGGATGGGCTTGAGCCCCTTGAGCCGGTGGTATGGCCACTTGACGGCCTCGCAGAACGACTTTTTGGTTTGCGAGAAGGGCATCGTGTGGTGCACGAAGGGGAACGCGATCGGGGTGTTGGGCATCTGGGGCCCGTAGGAGACCTTGCTCACGTAGAGGTAGTCTCCGATGAGCAGGGACTTTTCCATCGACGAGGTGGGGATCACGTACATCTGGAAGAAGAAGATGTGCACGAGCGAAGCCACGACCGTTGCGAAGATGATTGCATTGACCCACTCGTAAACGGTCTTGTAGGTTTTGCTCTTACGGCACAGTTCGGCGTTGTGGCGCCAGACGTAACGGTAGAAGAGCTTCGAGATGTAGAGGTCATAGATGACGGGCAGTCCGAGCAGCAGCCAGAGGTTTCCGGTCCAGACTACGAACCAGAGCGTATAGAGGATCGCCGCGACGGAGAATCCGAACCACTTGTTTCGCAGTATTTCCTTGATTTTATTCATCTTGCAATTTTTAATTCAACTATTTCAGGAGGTCGTCCATTCCGTACACGCCCTGCTTTCCGCAGAGGAACTCGGCGGCCACGACAGCCCCCTGTGCCAGCGTGCGGCGGTTCTTGATCGTGTGCCGCAGCTCGAGGATGTCGTCCTCCGACTCGTAGCTGACGGTGTGGATGCCCGGAACCGCGCCCTCGCGCACCGAACGGATCTCGATGCAGTCGGCCGGGGTCTCCTCGCTGCGCGCCACGCGGTGCGCGGCGTGCTCGATGCCGGGGGCGAAGTTCACCCACCCGCTCTTCGAGGAGAGGTTCTCGATGATCCCCTCGGCCAGCGTGATGGCCGTGCCGCTCGGGGCATCCTTCTTCTGGGTGTGGTGCACCTCCTCGATGCGCACGCCGTAGCCGCCCACGCGGTCGATCATCGCGGCGAGCCGACGGTTGAGGCGGAACATGAGGTTCACGCCCAGGCAGTAGTTCGAGGCGTAGAAGAGCGCCCCGCCCCGCTCGCGGCACAAGGACTGGAGCTCCGCGAGGCGGTCGGTCCACCCCGTCGTGCCGCTCACCACGGCCACGCCGCATTCGAGGCATGTGCGGATGTTCCCGTAGGCCGTGGCCGGCGTGGTGAACTCCAGGGCCACGTCGATGCCCTTCAGGTGCGCGGCGTCGAGCTCCGCGGCGTTGTCCACATCAATGACCAGGGCCACGTCGTGCCCCCGTTCCACGAGAATGCGCTCGATCTCGCGGCCCATTTTCCCATATCCTATGATGGCTGCCTTCATGCTGTTTTCCGTGTTTTGACCTTGTGTTTCAGCCCTTTTCCCCGGATTCGCGCCCGCCTTTTCGCGGGCTCCGGGCCCGGAGCCCGCGAATCGGAAAAAGGGTTCCTGCAAAGATACGAATTTTATTTCGAATACAAACGGCCCCGCGGGGCATATTCGTATTCGTCCGGGCGGGAAATCCGCGGAGCGGAAAATTTTCGTATCTTTGGGCCCAAAGAGAGCCCACATGCGCTATTTCCTGGAACTTCGCTACAACGGCGCCGCCTATTGCGGGTGGCAGCGGCAGCCCGACCAGCCGTCGGTGCAGCAGACCCTCGAACGGGCGCTCACGACCCTGCTGCGCGAGCCCGTCGAGGTGACCGGCGCAGGCCGTACCGATACGGGTGTCAACGCCTCGTATTACGTGGCGCACTTCGATGTTGCGACACCGGTCGCCGATCCCGCGCAGACGGTCTACAAGCTGAACTTCCTGCTTCCGGGCGACATCGCCGCGGGAAGCCTCACGGCGGTGGCGGACGACGCCCACGCCCGGTTCCATGCCCGGGAGCGCGAATACCGCTACTACCTCGAGCCGCACAAAAACCCCTTCACGCGCCACGCCACATGGCAGTACTACGTGCCGCTGGACGTCGCGCGGATGAACCGTGCGGCGGCGACGCTGCTCGAATACGAGGATTTCACGTCGTTTGCGAAGCTCAATTCGAACAACCATACCAACATCTGCCACATCCGGCACGCCGCATGGACGGTCGACGAGCGGGGTGTGCTGTGCTTCACGATCCGTGCAGACCGTTTTCTGCGTAACATGGTGCGGGCGATCGTGGGGACGCTGGTCGACGTGGGGCGCGGACGTTACACGGAGGAGGATTTCCGGGCGATCGTCGCGAGCCGCGACCTTTCGCGTTCGAGTGCCGGGGCTCCGGCGCAGGGGCTCTTCCTGAGCGACGTGCGCTACCCTTCCGAACTTTTCACGCGGCAGGTAACGTGGTAGTTATTCAAGCCGCTTTTTTGAGTCTTTTTTTGCTTTCTAAAACCGGCTTCATAAGCTGGGGCGCAGAACGGGGGCGGATTCGGGATGCGATTCCTTTCGCCCCCTAAAACCGGCTTTTTAAGTCGGCGGGCGCAGAACGAGGGCTGATTCGGGATGAGTTTCCTTTCGCCCTCTAAAACCGGCTTCTTAAGCCGGGGCACCTTTTGATGGCAAAAGGTGCCACCAAAACCATCCGCATATCGTTCTTTGCGGAATCCGGAGGGCCGCAACGCTGAACGGGCGGAGTAAGATCGGGCCTATACTCCCTCCCGTTCGGGGCGCGCTGCGGCTCTCCGGATTTTTTCTCCGCAAAGATCGAGAATGCGGAAAACTCTTTTGCGCGTATAAAAGGGATTTCCGGCCCTGCGAAAAACGCGATCGAGAAAGAGCGCGTACCGGAATGCAAGCGCCGGGGACGGTTTGCTTGCAAACCCGCGTAGTCGCCCGGCGCCATGGAGGGACGTGCTCTTTCCGTGTTTTTCGCACGCCGGGCGGTTTTTGCGCCGCTTTTTGCCGATTCAAAAAGCGGCTTAATCCAACGACCGGAACGGTCGGAGAAGTTTTTTACCGACTCTGAAACCGGCTTCTTAAGCCGGCGGGCGCAAAACGAGGGCTGATTCGGGATGCGATTCCTTTCGCCCTCTAAAACCGGCTTCTTAAGCCGGGCCGGCACCTTTTGGTGTCAAAAGGTGCCACCAAAACCATCCGCATGTTGCCTTGCGCGGGTTCCGGTTCGTCCTCACCCGGCGCAGGACAGGATCCAGTCCGTGATCTGTCTGCATTCGCCCTCTAAATCCGGCTTCTTAAGCCGGCGGGCGAAGGAAGATCAAGCCTTTCCTTCCTCCTTTTCCGAGCGCTCGGAGCCCCGACAAATCTATTTCCGCGCAACGCGAAAATGCGGAGGGGATTTTTACGCGCAAAAGCAAGAAACAGAGCAGGTAAAAGTAAAGCGGTGTAAAGGTGTAGTAAAAGGAATTCCGGCTCTGCGAAAAACGCGATCGAGAAAGAGCGCGTACCGGAATGCAAGCGCCGGGGACGGTTTGCTTGCAAACCCGCGTAGTCGCCCGGCGCCATGAAGGGACGTGCTCTTTCCGTGTTTTTCGCACGCCGGGCGGTTTTTACGCCGCTTTTTGCCGATCCAAAAAGCGGCTTAATTCCAACGACCGGAACGGTCGGAGAAATATTTTGCCGACTCTAAAACTGCCTTCGATCTGAAAAAACGCCTTCTCCGCAAATGGAGAAGGCATTTTTTCATGGCAGGTTGTTGTGGAGGAATCGGGCCGTTCGATCGATGAACTCATCGAAGGCAATGAGCATGGGGTCTTCGTTGCCTCCGTGTGCCGCATCCTTGACCACCATCAGCTCCCGGGGGGGTATTTTGCGGCAGCAGCTCCAGAATCTTCCGGCTCATCCACACCGGGGTTCGGATATCGTTTTCGCCGACGATCAGGAAGATTGGTTTCCGAAAATCGGAAGCGATATGTACAGGCATCCGTTTTGTCGGGAAATCTGCAGGAACGAGCAGCTGATCCCGGTTCTTGTTGCGAACCTGCATAACCAGCGGGATGAAATCCTCGAAGTCTGTTGCCAGGGAGCGCCCGATGAATGCCCCGACTTGAGGCATGTCATACGCTGCGATCATTGATAAATAGGCGCCCGTCGACCATCCGACTACGGCGATCCGCTGCGGATCCACCTCCGGCAGGGCGGCGACTGCGGAGACCACGGCTCTGTAATCCTCGAGCATTTCGGTGTAACACAGGTAATCGGGATCCATTTCGAACTCCGAACTTGCCCCGAACCCGCGCCAGTCGAACGTGATGACATGAAATCCCTTTTCGCACCATCTTCGGGCCAGATGCAGCTGGAAATAGGACATGTTGCCCGCATCACCGTTGCAGATGACGATCGCCGGACGCCGGATGGCGGAATCTCCGGCCGACTGCGGGACAGCCGCCTTCTGTTGAGGAGCCTGCCGGTCGGCGGGGAAGAACCACGTGGCGATCCGATACCCGTCCTGCGTCCTGACGTCGAGATCTTCGTAGACCAGCCCCACCTGTTCCGGCATGCGGATGTAGGTGCGGTTCGGCTGGATGGCCGAAACCCCCGGAGAGAGGAACAGGGCGACAAGAATCAATAAGAACGATCGCATCCGGTATTTGTTTACAGGTGGATCGCGGCGCCGAGGGCTGCCTCCGCAGCCTCCATTACCGCCTCGTTCATCGTCGGATGGGCATGGATCGTGCGGGCGATCTCATGCGCCGTGGTGCCCAGCCTGCGGGCCAGCGTCGGCTCGGCAAGCATCTCCGTCACCGAAGCCCCGACCATGTGGGCGCCCAGCAGCCGCTCCTGCTCGTCGAAGATCAGCTTCACGAATCCGTCGCGATCCCCCGCGGCCGTGGCTTTGCCCGAGGCCGTGAAGGGGAAGCGTCCGATCTTCACGGCAATGCCCTGCTCGGCGGCCTGCTGCTCGGTCATGCCCACCGACGCCACCTCGGGCTGCGTGAAGACGCACGACGGAATGGTCGTGTAGTCTACCGGCGCGGGATTGAGCCCGCAGATGGCCTCCACGCAGCAGATTCCCTCGGCCGAGGCGACATGGGCCAAAGCCGGGCCGGGCACGATGTCGCCGATGGCGTAGATGCCCGGGACGCTGGTGCGGTAGAATTCGTCGACGCGGATTTTTCCCCGCTCGACCTCCACCCCCAGTTCTTCGAGGCCGATTCCCTCGATGTTGGCCTGAATGCCCACGGCCGAGAGAACCATATCGGCCGTGAGGGTCTCGGCGCCCTTCTTCCCTTCGATCTCCACCTCGCAGCCTCCTTCGGCGTTGACGCGCACCTGCTTGACGGCCGTGCCGACGAGCACCGCGGCGCGCATCTTGCGGAAGGCGCGCTCCATGGCCTTCGAGACCTCCTCGTCCTCGAGGGGCATCATGCGGGGCAGGTACTCGATGACGGTGACCTTGACGCCCAACGCGGCGTAGAACCATGCCAGCTCGCTGCCGATGGCCCCCGAACCGACGACGATCATCGTCTCGGGAAGGCGCGTGAGCGCGAGGGCCTGGCGTGAGGTGATGACATGCTCGCCGTCGACGGGAATCGAGGGCATCTCGCGCGGACGCGCCCCCGTGGCGAGGATGATGTGGTCGGCCTCGTACGGCATGCCGTCGACGTCGACGCACCCGGGCGCCGTGAGGCGTCCCGTTCCGGCGATCAGGTCGATGTTGTTCTTCTTCAGCAGGAACTGCACGCCCCGCGACATGGTTTCGGCCACCGCACGCGAGCGTGCGACGATCTTTTCGAGGTTCGGGCGGATCTCTCCGGAGAGCTCGAGCCCGTACTGGTCGGCATGGCTGCAGTAGCCGTAGACCTGTGCGCTTTTCAGCAGCGCCTTTGTGGGGATGCACCCCCAGTTGAGGCAGACGCCGCCCGCCTCGGCGCGCTCGACGAGCGCCACGCGGCGGCCCAGCTGTGCGGCGCGTATTGCGGCCACATATCCCCCCGGGCCGCTGCCGATAATCAGAATGTCGTATTTCATGGTGTTATAAAGTTTTTTTCAGATATGCAACGGGCCCGGAGCGCCGAACAGGACGCCGCCGGAGAAGATGCCGCCGGAGGAAACGCCTCCGGAGAAAGCGCCGCCGAACGGGATGCCGCAGTTACTTGCGGACGCGCAGCACCTCGCCGTTGTCGGCGGCCACGGCTCTCTTCCACTTCTCGTTGTAGCCCGGGAACTGGATCTTGTCGGGAATCTGCTGCCCGTTTCCGTTGTCTACGAAGTGCGCGGCCGAAGCGTCGCCGTCGAGGAACGACAGCACGTCGCCGTGCTCGCTCTTGACGTTGCCGTCGATATACTTGATGAGCAGGTATCCGTTGAGCAGCTGCCAGCGGTCGAACAGCTCCTGTGCCGTCGAGACGCTCAGTTCGGTGAGGTAGTTGCGGCGTGCGGCCTCCGACATGCGTCCCGTGCGGGCCGGGAGGCTCTCCATCTCCGCGAGGCGGTCATTCTCCCACTTGTCGGTGACCTTGCGGATGTCGGCGGCGATCATGTCGTAGCGCATGTATGCGAAATTCGTCGTGCGGTTGAAGAGCCAGAATGCCGACGTGGGCGAATACTCGAGCATCGAGCCGTTGCCCTCGCGGAAACATTCGGGAACCTCCTGCGCGGAGCAGAAGATCGGCGTCAGGCACGACGTGGCGGCGTCGTCGACCCCGAACCAGAGGATGCCCATGTCGGCCTCACGGTCGGCGCGGGCCTGCGACACGAACCAGAAGCCCGTCTGCTGCGTGGCCGTGGCGCGCTCGTTGAGGTACGTCTCACCGTCGACCTCGAACTCCATCGGTCGCCAGCGGTAGGGGCAGTTGTGGCCCCCGGCCCCGAGATCCTTGGTCATATCCATCGGGGTGCCCTCGTAGTGGTCGCGCATGCAGTCGAAGACCGTCTTGGGCGACACTTTCGTGCGGGGTTTCACCCACAGGGGCATGCGGTTCTTGAGGTTGTAGCCCATGGCGTAATCCTCGTAGGCGTCCATTCCGTCGGCCACGGTGCGGAAGAAGGCCCATACACGGGCGTCGCAACCGCGGACGGTGCCGAAGTCGGCCGGACAGTAGGCATCGGCGAAGCTGAACTCTTCGTCGCGGCCGTCGAAATAGCCCATCTCGCGGGCGAAGGAGATGACGTCGGGGGCGTAGAGGCAGTTCTCGGGATCATCCTTCGGGAAGGTGGTGATGCGCGCCTGGTTGGCATGGGCCGAGACGTACCCGTCGGGAATGCGACGTGCGACCCAGACGATGCCCTTGCGGGCGTTCCCGCCCTGTCCGTCGTCCTTGTACCCCTTGCCGATGAGCTCCATGATCCACGCTTCGTTCTGATCGGCGATCGAGAACGACTCGCCGCTCGAGGCGTATCCGTGGGTGTTTGCCAGTTCGGCGATCATGAGTATGGCCTCGCGGGCGGTGCGTGCGCGCTGCAGGGTGATGTAGATCAGCGAGCCGTAGTCGATGCGGCCCGAGGGATCGACCAGCTCCTCACGTCCTCCGTAGGTGGTCTCGCCGATGACGAGCGAGTGCTCGTTCATGTTGCCGATCGTGGAGTAGGTCTCGCGGATCTGCGGGATTTCGCCCAGGTAGCGTCCCGTGTCCCACTCCCGCACGGGGAGCATCGTTCCGGCCTTGAACCGCCCGGCGGGGGTGTGGTAGAGGGCTCCGTAGAGCGAATGGGAGTCTGCGGCGTAGCTGACCATGACCGAGCCGTCGGTCGAGGCTCCTTTCGTGATGATGAAGTTTGTGCAGGCCGAAACGGCTCCGTAGGTTATCAGGGCCGAGGCTGCGAGAATCAATCGGATGTTCTTCATGTAAGGTATGGATTTTCGGTTTCTGTGCGCAAAAAACTATGCGGTCGACAAATATAGAAAACTATTCCGAAACGGCAAAAAAAGAGACCTTACGAACGCCCTGCCCCGCAGCGGGGCACCTCCTGGCGGGACCTCCGTGGCCCCGCCGGACGGGAAACACGGGACTTTCGGCCGAAAAAAGAGCCCCAAGGGTGCCATGTGCGGGAAATTTTCCCTAATTTTACCGACAAAACCGCAAACCATGTCAGAGATCGCATCCCAACTGGCTCTTGTGCGGAAGTCGCTGCCCGCAGGGGTGACGCTGGTCGCCGTGTCGAAGACGCACCCCGCGGAGCTGATCCGCGAGGCCTACGACGCCGGACAGCGGATCTTCGGCGAGAGCCGCCCGCAGGAGCTGCGCGAGAAGTACGACGCGCTGCCGCGCGACATCGAGTGGCACATGATCGGCCACCTGCAGACCAACAAGGTGAAATACATCGCGCCGTTCGTGGCGCTGATCCACTCGGTCGACAGCGCACGCCTGGTGGAGGCGATCCAGACGCAGGCCGCGAAGTGCGGCCGTGTGATCGACATCCTGCTCGAGATCCACGTCGCGGAGGAGGAGACCAAGTCGGGCTGGGAGCCCGGCGAACTGCGCACGTACCTTGCCGCGGATCCCTTCGCGCAGCTTCCGAACCTCCGCGTGCGCGGGGTGATGGGCATCGCCACGAACACCGACGACGCGTCCGTCGTGCGTCGGGACTTCGAGACCCTGAAGGGCCTCTTCGAGGAGCTCCGGCCACGCTTCGGCGCGACGTTCGACACCCTCTCGATGGGCATGTCGCACGACTATCCGCTGGCCGTGGCGTGCGGCGCGACAATGGTGCGCGTCGGCTCGCTGATCTTCGGCGAGCGGGACTATTCGAAATAACGATCGTTAAACGTCACACACCATAGAAAAAAGATGAAAGTCGGATTTATCGGATTCGGAAACATGGCCCGGGCCCTGGCCTGCGGATTCCTCCGCTCGGGGGCCCTGGAGCCCGCGCAGCTCGGCGCCGCGGCGCGCGACCGTGCCAAACTGCAACGCAATACGGAACCGCTCGGCATGCGGGCCTTCGACACGCCGGCCGAGGTCGCGGACTTCGCCGACGTGGTCATCGTCGCCGTGAAACCCCATCAGGTCGCGGGCGTCGTCGAACCCCTGAAGGAGCAGCTGAAGGGAAAAATCGTCGTCTCGGTGGCCGCGGGCGTGACCTTCGACGACTACGAGCGGATGCTCCTGCCCGGCACGGCACACCTCTCGACCGTCCCCAATACCCCGGTGGCCGTGGGCGAAGGGATCATCGCCTGCGAGCGGCGCCATTCGCTCTCCGACGGGCAGTGGCGCGAGGTGGAGGCCCTTCTGTCGCACGTCGGCATGGTCCTTCCGGTCGACACCCCGCTGCTGGGGCTCGCCGGGACGGTCTGCGGCTGCGGCCCGGCCTTCGTGGCGATGTTCATCGAGGCGATGTCCGACGCCGCCGTGAAGCACGGCATCTCCCGCGCCGACGCCTACCGCATGGTAAGTCAGATGATTGTCGGCACGGGGCGCCTGCAGCTCGAAACCGCCCAGCACCCCGGGGAGATGAAGGATGCCGTATGCTCGCCGGGCGGCACGACGATCGTCGGCGTGGCGGAACTTGAGCGGCGCGGTTTCCGCGGCGCGGTGATCGACGCCATCGACGCCATCCAGCGGAAGAAGGAGTAGCGTTCCGCCGGGCGGGCGCAGACCGGGAGCCGATTTGTAATGCGGTTCCTTTCGCCCTCTAAATCCCGCCTCTTAGGCGGGTGGATGGCGAAAGAGGCTTTCGGAATCTCTTCAAGATTTCCTTTGCCGCCCTAAAACCGGCTTCTTAAGCCGGCGGCACCTTTTGGTGTCAAAAGGTGCCACCAAAACCATCCGCAAGTCGCCTTGCGCGGGTTCCGGCCGTCGCCCCCGCTGAGCGGGCGAAGGAAGATCTTCGCCTATCCTTCTTCCCGCTCCGGGCGCGTGGGCGTTGCCGGATCTTTTTCCGCGCAACGCGAGGATGCGGAATTATTTTGTGCGTATAAGAAGGATTCCGTCTTTGCGCAAAACGAGGGCTGATTCGGGATGAGTTTCTTTTCGCCCTCTAAATCCCGCCTCTTAGGCGGGTGGATGGCGAAAGAGGCTTTCGGAATCTCTTCAAACCCTCCTTCGCCGCCCTAAAACCGGCTTCTTAAGCCGGGGCGCAGAACGGGGTCTGATTCGTGATGTGCTTCCTTTCGCCCTCTAAAACCGGCTTCTTAAGCCGGCGGGTTAGCGGACGCGGAGCGTGCGGCCGATGCGCAGAATCGTCGTCGGCTTGATGCCGTTCAGACGACAGATGGCCGAGACCGTCGTGCCGTACTTGATGGCCAGGGCTCCGAGCGTATCTCCCGAGCGGATCTTGTGGTAGCGCATGGCGGCCTTTTCGGCGGCCTCCTTCTTGTCCTGCTCCTCGTTGGCGATCTCGTCGTCGAAATCCTGCCCGGCGTTGGAGTAGATGCTGAAGAAGGATTTTTTCAGCAGGAAGGTCTCGCGGCAGAGTATGCCGTTTTTGAAGTCGATCAGCCGTTCGGGGTCGAAAGCCTGCCCGTAGTAGCGGGTTTCGAAATGCAGGTGCGGGCCTGTCGAGCGACCCGTCGAGCCGCCCAGTCCGATGATGTGCCCGGCCTCGACCCACTGGTTCGGTTCCACGAGCCGCTCCGAGAGGTGGCCGTAGTAGGTTTCGAGTCCGTTGTCGTGGCGTATGATGACCAGGTTGCCGTAGCCGCTGACGTATTGCGAGATGCGCACGCGGCCGCAGAAGGTCGCGTAGACCGAATCCCCGGTTTTGAGCGGGAGGTCGACACCCTGGTGACGTCGACCGCGGCGCGGCCCGTACTTGCCCCGGGGGTTCACGGCGCCCTTGTAGGGATAGTGGTAGCTCTTGGTCGAGTCGATCAGGTCGATCACCACCGACTGGGGCATCGACGACATGTCGACTTTCTGGTACGGGAAGAGCGACTTCGTGTCCCAGTACTTCTCGAAGATCGTGCTGTCGCGTGCCACGGCGCGGTTGCGGACATATTTCCAGGTGTTGTTGCCGTAGAGGATGACGAAGAGCGCGTCGTTGCCCGACGAGAGGGTATCGAGAACCGTGAGGCCGTTTGTGTCGAAGGTCGATTCGATCTGCTTGCGTTCGAGGCGCAGCTGCAGGGCGGCGATGGAGTCTGCGGCGGCCTGCTCGGGATCGACGGGTGCGGAAGCGTCGCTGCGGAGGGCGTTGCTGCGGGCCATCAGCCGCGCTTCGGCGCCGTCGAGCAGGCTTTGCAGCGAGTCGATGACGCTCTGCTGCACTCCTGTGAGCGTGCGCAGCGAGTCGGCTTCGGCCATTGCCTCGGTAGCCTGTTCCTGGAGTTTTGCCCGCGAGGGGCGCTGTTCGCGGGCCTCGGCGACGGATATCGCGGCCAGCAGGGTGAGAATCAGCACGTATCTCTTCATTGTTCCTTCTGCTTTGTTCGATTTAATTGTTCCATTTTAATTTTTAACCCTTCATCAGCTCTTCGGCGGCCTCGAGGGCGCGGTAAAACTCCTCTCCGAAGCGGCGGATGATCGGCTCGCGCAGAGCCTTGTAGACCGGGATGCCGAGCTTCGCTCCGCACTTCCGGGCCGGTTCGCACACCGACCAGCGGTGGTAGTTCAGCCCGACGGTTCCGTTCGAGAAGCGCATCAGGCGGATCGGATAGAGGTGGCACGAGATCGGCTTGCGGAAGGACGTGCGGCCCTCGCGCCACGCCTTTTCGATGGCGCAGTACGTCACGCCGTGCTCCTCGCAGGCATAGGCGCACTGGGCGCCGCCGACGAGCGGCGTGGTGAGGTCTCCGTCGTCGTCCACGACCATGAAACCCTGGCGTTCGACGGCCTCGATGCCCTCCGGGGGCATGTAGGGACGGTAGTTGGGGTATTCGCGGCGGAGGATCTCCACCTCGTCGGCCTCGAGCGGCGCCCCGGCATTTCCCTCGACGCAGCAGATGCCCTTGCACTGCGCCAGGTCGCAGGCGAAGCACTCGCGCAGCAGGTCGGCGCTCACGATCTTGTCGTCGATCTCGATCATTTGCGGCACGTGTCGGCGATAATCAGGTCGTAGAGCTCCCCGAGCGAGAGGCCCATCTCGCGGGCCTGCTTCGGGACGATGCTCCCGGCGCTCATGCCCGGGATGGAGTTGAGCTCGATGAAATAGGGCGTTCCCTCGGGCGTTACGATGAAATCGACCCTGACGACGCCCGAGCAGCGGCACAGCCGGTACGCCTCGCGGGTCATGCGGTTGAGCTCGGCGCGCACCTCGTCGGGAATCGGTGCCGGGGTGATCTCCTCGGAACGTCCGGCGGTGTATTTGGCCTCGTAGTCGAAGAAGTCGTTCTTCGGGACGATCTCCGTGACGGGGAAGATGTACTCCTTTTGTCGTGTGACGAGGATCCCGCACCCCATCTCGCGGCCCGTGATGCACTCCTCGACGAGGATCTCGTCTCCCTGAGCGAACGCCGCGTCGATGGCCGCGGGCAGCTCCCCGGCCGTGCGGACCTTCGTCACGCCGAACGACGATCCGTTGGCGTTGGGCTTCACGAAGAGCGGCAGCCCCAGCTCGGCGACGATCTCCCCGGCATCCCACGCTTCGCCGCGGCGCAGGAAGCGTTCGCGCGCGAGGTTCACGTGCCCGGCGAGCGTGCGCTTGGTGGTGATCTTGTCGAAGGTCACCACCGACGAGACCATCGAGCACGACGAATAGGGAATTCCCATCATGTCGAGGTATCCCTGCAGGCGCCCGTCCTCGCCCGGGGTGCCGTGGATGAGGATCAGTGCGTAGTCGAAGCATTTGTGCTCGCCGTCGACCGTCACCGAGAAGTCGTTCCTGTCGACCTGCCACTGCCGCCCGTCGGGGGTCGTGCAGTGCCAGTCGCGGTGGTGGAGGTCGATGACCGTGATGTCGTATTTCGTGTGGTCGAGCGCCGCTTCGATCTGTGCGGCGCTCTGAAGGGCGATCTCCCGCTCCGGGGAGTCGCCGCCCGCCAGGAGGGCGATCTTCAGTCGTGTCATTTTCAGGGGTTGTATATGTCTTTGTATCGGAATTCGAGGATCTCGCGCACCATGTCGGCATACTGCCGGGCTTCGACATGCCCGGCGTCGAGGCGCAGTACGGCGTTGAAGTCGTTCAGCGCCGGGCCCCAGGCCCCGGTGCGGTAATGGAGTTTTCCGCGCTCGACGAGCAGCCCGACATCGTGCGGCGCGGCGGCAAGGCGCTCGGAGAGGGCCTCGATGCGCCGTGCGGGGCTCCAGAGCCCCTTGCGGCGGATGTAGCCGAGCACCCCGGCCTCGAGCATCTGCGTCACGTCCTCGCCCCGGGAGATGCGTTCGCGGATGCAGGTCGAGGAGAAGTCGTGCAGCGGGGCACTGTCGAGCAGCGTCACGCGCCCTTCGTAGCCGCCGGTCGCGGCACCCTGCCGCGGGTAGACGTAGATCGGGTATTCGAGCAGCCGTTCGTACTCCTTCCACCCGTCGAGGCGCGCGATCTGGTCGGCGCCCATGAGGATCGAGAAGCGCATGCGGTCGCCGGCTGTCTCTTCGAGGTAGCGGAGCGTGTCGATCGTGTAGGAGGGCTTCGGGAGCAGGAACTCCACGGCCGAGGGCACGATCTTCCCGGGGTGGCGCGAGGCGGCGCAGGCTATTTCGGCCATTTCGAAGCGATCCATCTCCGGGGCGAGCTCCCCGGCCTCCTTGTAGGGGCTCCGGGGCGAGACGATGAGCACCGTGCGCTCGCACAATCCCTTGTCGAGGACATATTCCGCCAGGGCGATGTGCCCCTTGTGCACGGGGTTGAACGACCCGAAATAGAGCATGACCCGTTCTTTCATCTCCGGTGGGTTTACTGGGCGATGAAACGGTCGAGGATTGCGCGGGTTCGGTCGATGGCCTCCTCGAGGAGGTCGTTGACCACCACGTGGTCGAACTCCGGGGCCTTCGTGATTTCGAATTCGGCCTTCGCGACGCGGCGTTCGATCACCTCCGGGGCGTCGGTTCCGCGGTGCACGAGCCGGCGCCGCAGCTCCTCGACCGACGGGGGCATGATGAATACCGAGCAGGCGTCGCCGCCGAAGATGCGCTTGAGGTTGATGCCTCCCATGACGTCGACGTCGAAGACGATCACGTGCCCCTTTTGCCAGATGCGCTCGACCTCGCTGCGCAGGGTCCCGTAACAGGTTCCGGCGTAGACCTCCTCCCACTCGACGAAACGGTCGGCGGCGACGGCCTCGCGGAACGCCTCCTGCGAGAGGAAATAGTAGTCCACGCCGTCCTGTTCCTGTCCGCGGGGAGCGCGGCTCGTCGCCGAGACCGAGAATTCGAGCTGCGGGTAGAGCTCCAGCAGGCGGTGTACGATGGTGGTCTTTCCCGACCCGCTCGGGGCGGAGAATATGAGGACTTTTCCCATTGTCTGTCGTTAGGTATGCGGGGCCGGGCTCCGGCCCTGCGGTTTACAATATGTTCAGGACCTGTTCCTTGATCTTCTCGAGCTCGTCCTTCATCTTCACGACGAGGATCTGCATGTTCGACTCGTTGGACTTCGAACCGAGGGTGTTGATCTCGCGGCCCATCTCCTGGGCGATGAATCCGAGCTTGCGCCCGGCGCCCTCCTCCCCTGCGGCCACCTCGCGGAAGTAGCGGCAGTGGTTCGTCAGGCGGACTTTCTCTTCGGTGATGTCGAGCTTCTCGAGGTAGAAGATCATCTCCTGCTCGAGGCGGTTGCTGTCGACCTCGACCGGGAGCTTCGAAAGGTTGTCGAGGATGCGTGCGCGGATGTTCTCCGTGCGGGCCTTCTCGAAGGGCTCGACCTGGGCCTTGTACTGTTCGATCAGGTCTACGCGGCGCAGGAGGTCGGCGATGAGCGTGGCCCCCTCCTGCTGGCGGAATGCGTCGAGGTGCGCGGCGGCCGACTCCACGGCGGCCAGCAGTGCGGCATGCTCCTCCTCGCCGATCGCTTCGGTCTCCGTGGTCACGACGTCGGGCAGGCGCAGGAGCGCAGCCAGCGCCGCGGCATCCCATTCCTTTGTGTCGGTTTCGAGGCCTGCGGCCTTCGCCGCTTCGCGCAGCTCCCCGGCATAGGCCGCGAACGCCTCGCGGTTGATGTGAGCGGAGGTTTCGACGGCCTGCGTCTCCACCGAGACGAAGAGGTCGACCTTGCCCCGCTGGAGGGCGCGGCTCACGAGGTTGCGGATCTCGTATTCCGACTGCCTGTACGCCGAGGGAAGGCGCAGCGAGAGATCCAGCTGTTTGGAGTTCAGCGAGCGGATCTCGACGGTGATTTTCTTGTTCCGGAAGACGGCTTCGCCCTTCCCGAAGCCGGTCATGGATTTTACCATATGGAGACGGATGTTAAATTTCGGCAAAAATAATAAAAACTCTCCAAAAAGCGTCGGCTTCGGGCTTCGGAGTGAAATTTATTTGGCCGGCGGTTGGAAATATAAAAAAATTTTATTTACATTTGTGTTAGCTAACTAACAACAGCGTCAGATCTTTCAAATCCTATACGAATATGAAAAAGCACAATTTCAATGCGGGACCTTCCATCCTTGCGGACGAGGTCATCGAAAAGGCGGCACAGGCGGTTCTGGACTTCAACGGCTCGGGGCTTTCGCTGCTTTCGATCTCCCACCGCACGAAGGACTTCGACAATGTGATGGCCGAGGCCGACGCACTGTTCCGTGAACTGCTCCACATCCCCGACAACTACAAGATCATCTATCTGGGAGGCGGCGCCAGCACCTATTTCTATCAGGTGCCTGCGAACTTCCTGGGCACGAAGGCGGGATATGTGAACACGGGCGTGTGGTCGAAGAAGGCCATCAAGGAGGCCAAACGTTACGGCGAGGTCGAGGTGCTGGCGACTTCGGAGGATCGGAACTTCACCTACATCCCCAAGGGCTTTGCCATTCCCGGCGATCTGGATTATGTGCACATCACTTCGAACAATACGATCTACGGCACGGAGTACCACGAGGATCTCGACTCCCCGGTGCCGCTGATCGCCGACATGTCGTCGGACATCCTTTCGCGTCCGGTCGACGTGACGAAATACGCCATGATCTACGGCGGCGCGCAGAAGAACCTCGCCCCCGCGGGCGTGGCCTTCGGCATCATCCGCGAGGACATGCTCGACCGCATCGTGCGGGATCTTCCGACGATGATGTCCTACCGCACGCACGTCGAGAACAACTCGATGTTCAACACCCCGCCGGTTTTCCCGATCTACGTGCTCATGGAGACGCTTCGCTGGCTGAAGTCGATCGGGGGCGTTCCGGAGATCTACCGCCGCAACCGGGAGAAGGCCGCGCTGCTCTACGACGAGATCGACCGCAATCCGCTCTTCCGCGGCACGGTCGAGAAGGAGGATCGCTCGCTGATGAATATCTGCTTCGTGATGGCCGACGGTTACGAGGAGCTGGCTCCGGAGTTCCTGGAGTTCACCAAGAGCCGCGACATCGTGGGCATCAAGGGCCACCGTCTGGTGGGCGGCTTCCGCGCCTCGTGCTACAACGCCCTGCCGATCGAGAGCGTGCGCGTACTGGTGGAGTGCATGCGGGAGTTTGCCGAAAAGCACGCCAAATAAACGCCTGCCATGCCCCTCGTTACGCGTGTCCCGACCGGCTACGACGCCCTGACGGGCGAAGTGAGGGCGTGGGACATACAGGAAGTGTTGAACATTGAAAATCCGAAAATTATGAAAATACTCGTTGCAACCGAGAAGCCCTTTGCGAAGAAGGCCGTCGACGGGATCCGCGGGATCGTCGAGGCGGCGGGCTACGAACTGGCGCTGCTCGAGAAATATACCGACAAGGGCCAGCTGCTCGAGGCCGTGGCCGATGCCGACGCGCTGATTATCCGCAGCGACAAGGTGACCGCGGAGGTGATCGCCGCAGCAAAGAACCTGCGCATCGTCGTGCGCGCCGGCGCAGGCTACGACAATGTCGACCTCGCCGCCGCTTCGGAGCGCGGCATCGTGGTGATGAACACCCCGGGCCAGAACTCCAACGCCGTGGCCGAGCTGGCCATCGCGATGATGATCTACATGTCGCGCAACCGCTTCACCCCCGGCACGGGCTCGGAGATCCAGGGCAAGACGCTCGGCATCCACGCCTACGGCAACGTCGGGAAGCTCGTCGGGCGCAAGGGCCGGGCGATGGGCATGACGGTCATCGCCTACGACCCGTTCATTACGGACGGGGCGGTCTTCGCGGCCGACGGCGTGGAGCAGGTCTCCTCGGTCGAGGAGCTCTACAAGCGTTCCGACTTCCTTTCGCTGCACATCCCCGCCACGCCGCAGACCGTCCGGTCGATCGGCTACGACCTGCTGATGTCGATGCCCAAGGGCGCGACGCTGGTGAACACCGCGCGCAAGGAGGTGATCGACGAGGAGGGCGTGGAACGCGCGCTTTCGGAGCGAGAGGATCTGAAGTACATCACCGACATCGCCGCGGGGAACCAGGCCGTGCTGGACGAGAAGTTCGGCAAGCGGGTCTTCGCCACGCCGAAGAAGATGGGCGCCGAGACCGCCGAGGCCAATATCAATGCGGGCCTTGCCGCGGCGCGTCAGATCGTCGACTACCTGCAGCACGGCAACACGCGTTTCCAGGTCAACAAATAAACCAACCGCAAGGCGCTGCGGAGCCGCACCCTGAGCAGGCAGGCGGTTCCGCGGTGTTTTTCAAAAGCTATACAACCGCATTACTATGGTACGAATCAAACCTTTCCGCGCCATCCGCCCGCCGAAGGAGCATGCCTCCGAGGTGGCGTCGCGCCCCTACGATGTGCTGAACTCCGCGGAGGCCAAGTCCGAAGCCACGGAGCGCTCGCTGCTGCACATCATCAAACCCGAGATCGACTTCGATCCCATTGCCGACGAGCATTCGCAGCCCGTCTACGACAAGGCGGTGGAGAACTTCCGCCGCTGGCAGCAGGAGGGATGGCTGCAGCAGGATCCCGAGGAGTATTACTACATCTACGCACAGACGATGGAGGGCCGCACGCAGTACGGTCTTGCGATGTGCTGCCATTTCGAGGACTACCTCTCGGGGGCCATCAAGAAA
This sequence comes from Candidatus Alistipes faecavium, assembly GCA_019118605.1. GTDB lineage: Bacteria > Bacteroidota > Bacteroidia > Bacteroidales > Rikenellaceae > Alistipes > Alistipes faecavium. The sequence goes on from DWYP01000010.1 coordinate 46,915, forward strand.
CACGAGCTCACGCGTCCCGACAAGGAGGAGGATCGCATGATCCACGTGCGCAACCAGCAGGCCAACATCGAGCCGGTGTTCTTTGCCTACCCCGACAATGCCGAGATCGACGCCATCGTCGCCGACGTGGTGAAGAACAACGCTCCGGAGTATGACTTCACGGCGGCCGACGGCTTCGGGCACCAGCTGTGGGTGATCCGCGACCGGAAGACGAACGACCGCATCACGGAGATCTTCGCCGGGATCCCGGCGTTGTACGTAGCCGACGGTCACCACCGCACGGCCGCTGCGGCGCGTGTGGGCGCGGAGTGCCGCGACCGGAATCCCCGCCATACGGGCGAGGAGGAGTACTGCTATTTCCTTGCCGTGACCTTCCCGGCGAACCAGCTGCGGATCATCGACTACAACCGCGTGGTGAAGGACCTGAACGGCCTGACGCCCGCGGAACTCGTTGCAAAACTCCGCGAGTCGTTCGAGGTCGAGGACAAAGGGACGGAGGAGTACCGCCCGTCGGCGCTTCACAACTTCTCGATGTACCTCGAGGGGCACTGGTGGAGCCTCACGGCCAAACCGGGAACGTACGACGACAGCGACCCGATCGGGGTGCTGGACGTCACGGTGCTGTCGAACCTCGTGCTGGACAAGATCCTGGGCATCAAGGACCTGCGCACGTCGAAACGCATCGACTTCGTGGGCGGCATCCGGGGCCTCGGGGAACTGAAGCGGCGCGTCGACAGCGGGGAGATGAAGGTGGCCTTCGCCCTCTACCCCGTCTCGATGCAGCAGCTGATCGACATCGCCGACACGGGCAACATCATGCCCCCGAAGACGACGTGGTTCGAGCCGAAGCTGCGCTCGGGCGTGGTGATCCACTCCTTCGCCGAGGAGAAGAAGTAACCCCGGGCCGCCGATGTCGGCGGGGATCTCCCGCCGACGGGCCTGCAATCCGGAAAAAGGAACCGGAGCGTTTGTGCAAACGCTCCGGTTCCTTCTTTTCGGGCCGCCCCCGATTCTTGCGGGCGGCGGCCTCCGGGGGCCTATTTTCGGGTGTTGTTGGCGATGGATGCCAGGGCGCGGTAGAGCTCCGCGAGGACGCGTGCCACCACGACGATCAGGAATCCGTAGACGAGGAAGAGCAGGCACGAAAGGAGGCTTCCGCCGATGAGGCCGCCGATGCCGAGCATATGTCCCATGATCTGGGAATCCGATCCGAAGAAGAGGCAGGTGATCAGCGAGATGGTGAATCCTCCGATGCCGACATACATGCCAAGCCATTCGCCCGCGGTCTGGAGGAAGTGCGAGAAGACGGGAATGGCGATGAATTCGTCTCCGTCCTGCGACGAGATATTGACCTTGTCGCGGCGGTTCCACCAGATCTGGAACCCGAACCAGGAGAGGCCGCAGACGATCAGGAAGACGATGATGAACGCCACGACGAACTTGCCTCCGGCACTGAAGAGCCGGTTGTCGATGGCCGCGACGAGGATGGCGATGGGTACGAGCAGGTTGAGGACGGCCAGCAGGGTGTAGAGCCAGCGGAACGGTTTGCGGAAGAAGGCCCCGTTGTCGATAAGCGCGAGCGCGGGGTCCAGGAAGGTGAAGAACTTGTTTTTCATGTCATTGATGTTTGATGGTTAAAACTTATGGGCTGGGTCGGTCTGTTGTCCGGGGGCATCCCGAAGGCTAAAATAATCAATTTTTTCCGATTTCCGCCATCCCGGGGGCGGGGACGGAAAAAAGAGCCGTTCGGGCCCCGTCGAAAAAAATCACTGCGTCGGCGCCGTCCGCACAATTTTATCCTGAAAAGGTGTTTTTTATTACGGAAATAAATCGGTACCGGGAATTTTTCGTATCTTTGTAAGAACTTAACACTATCGTTATGGCAAAAATCAAGGGAACGATCGTTGTGGACAGGGAGCGGTGCAAGGGATGCGGCGTCTGCGTGGCGTCGTGTCCGTGCGATGTGCTCGCCCTGTCGGTCGAAGTGAACAGCAAGGGGTATCCCGTGGCGCAGATGGCCCGTCCGGACGCCTGCACGGGATGCGCGTCGTGTGCGGTGATCTGCCCCGACAGCTGCATCACGGTTTATCGTCAAAAATTCGAATAGACTATGGCGGAGAAGGAAGTCAAACTGATGAAAGGCAACGAAGTGATCGCCCATGCGGCGATTCGCTACGGTTGCGACGGATATTTCGGATACCCGATCACCCCGCAGTCGGAGGTGATGGAGACGCTCATGGAGCTGAAACCCTGGGAGACCACCGGCATGGTGGTGCTGCAGGCCGAGTCGGAGATCTCGTCGATCAACATGGTCTACGGCGGCGCCTCGACCGGCAAGCGTGTGATGACCTCGTCGTCGAGCCCCGGTATCAGCCTGATGTCCGAGGGTCTGAGCTACCTGGCCGGCGCGGAGCTCCCCTGCCTGATCGTGAACTGCCAGCGCGGCGGCCCGGGTCTGGGTACGATCCAGCCCTCGCAGGGCGACTATTTCCAGGCCTGCAAGGGCGGCGGACACGGGGATTTCCACCTGATCGTCTTCGCCCCGAACTCCGTGCAGGAGATGCACGACCACGTGGCCGAGGCCTTCGACCTGGCCTTCAAATACCGCAATCCTGCGATGATCCTCGCCGACGGCGCCATCGGCCAGATGATGGAGAAGGTGGTGCTCGCCCCGCAGCGTCCGCGCCGCACCGACGAGCAGATCGCCGCGGAGTGCCGCACGTGGGCCACGTACGGCAAGCCCGCCGACCGCGCGCGGAACATCGTCACCTCGCTGGAGCTGCAGTCCGAGAAGATGGAGATCATCAACAAGCGCCTGCAGGAGAAGTACAGGGCCCTCGAAGAGCACGAGGTGCGCTACGAAGCCATCGACTGCGAAGATGCCGAATACGTCATCGTGGCCTTCGGATCGTCGGCGCGCATCTGCTCGGCGACGGTCGAAATGGCCCGCGCCGAGGGTCTGAAGGTGGGTCTGCTGCGCCCGATCACGCTCTACCCCTTCCCGAAGCGGCAGATCGCCGAACTGGCGGCCCGCGGCGTGAAGGGCTTCCTCTCCGCGGAGCTCAATGCCGGGCAGATGATCGAGGACGTGCGCCTGGCGGTCAACGGCAAGGCGCCTGTCGAGCACTACGGACGTCAGGGCGGCATGGTGTTCACCCCCGACGAGGTACTCGAGGCCCTGAAGGAAAAACTGATTAAAAAGTAGCAACGATGGCAGAGGTTGAAATCAAACAGGAGAATCTGGTTTACGCCAAACCGAAACTCATCACCGATAACGTCATGCACTACTGCCCGGGCTGCAGCCACGGCACGGTGCACAAGCTCATCGCCGAGGTGATCGAGGAGATGGGCCTCGAGGATCGCACCGTGGGCATTTCGCCCGTGGGCTGCGCGGTCTTCGCCTACAACTACATCGACATCGACTGGATCGAGGCGGCGCACGGACGTGCGCTGGCCGTGGCGACGGCCGTCAAGCGTCTCCACCCGCAGAACATGGTCTTCACCTACCAGGGCGACGGCGACCTCTCGGCCATCGGCACCGGGGAGTCGATCCACGCGGCAGCGCGCGGCGAGAACGTCGTGGCGATCTACATCAACAACGCGATCTACGGCATGACGGGCGGCCAGATGGCGCCCACCACCCTTTTGGGCATGAAGACCTCGACGACGCCCTACGGGCGCGACCCGCGGCTGAACGGCTATCCCTACAAGATTGCCGAGATGATGGCGCACCTCGAGGGTGCGACCTACATCACGCGCCAGAGCGTGCATACGCCTGCGAACGTGCGCAAGTGCAAGCGTGCGATCCGCAAGGCGTTCGAGAACGCGATGGCCGGGAACGGCTTCTCGCTCGTGGAGGTTGTCTCGACGTGCAACAGCGGCTGGAAGCTCTCGCCCGTGGATTCGAACCGCTGGCTGGAGGAGCACATGCTGCCCTTCTACCCGCTGGGCGATATCAAGGACGTAAAAAAGGAGTAAAGCGATGAAAGAGACATTGATCATAGCAGGATTCGGAGGACAGGGCGTCCTCTCGATGGGAAAGATCCTCGCCTACTCGGGCGTGATGCAGGACTTCGAGGTGACGTGGATGCCCTCCTACGGCCCGGAGATGCGCGGCGGCACGGCCAACGTGACGGTGATCCTCTCGGACCGGAAGATCTCGTCGCCCATTGCGCACGAGTTCGACACGGCGATCATCCTGAACCAGCAGTCGATGGAGAAATTCGAGCCGATGGTCAAGCCGGGCGGTGTGCTGATCTACGATACGAACGGCATCACGCGGCATCCGGTGCGCACGGACATCTCGGTCTATGCGATCGACGCCACGGCCGAATGCGCGCGGATGGGCCAGGCGAAGCTCTTCAACACGATGATCCTGGGCGGTTACCTGAAGGTCTGCCCGGTGGTAGAGATGGAGAACGTGATGGTGGGTCTGAAGAAGTCGCTTCCGGAGCGTGCGTGGAAGATGCTTCCGCAGAACGAGGAGGCGATCCGCCACGGCGGGGAGATCATCCGCCGGGTGCGGTAAGGATACTGCCCGTCCCCTTCGAAGGGTTCCGCTGCGGGAAATCCCGGAAGGTTCCGTTCCGAACCTCCTCTGAACCCCCTCTGAACTCCCAACCGAATCCCCAAAGGATTTATTCCGAACCCTCAAAGGATTCATTCCGAGCCCCTCCCGAACCCACATGCGAAAAGCCCCGGAAAGCCGAAGCCTTCCGGGGTTTTCCTTTGTTCCTTGCCGAACGGGCGCCTTCACGATGCGCCCGCTGCCCTATTTCCCGAACCGGTACTGCTGGACGTCGCGCCAGCCCAGGAGCAGCTCGCGCACCGCCAGACGCTTTTTTCCGGCGATCTGCAGCTCGCGGAGCGCGATCCACCCGTCGGCGCACGCCACGCGGATGAAGGTGCGCGAATTGCTCTCCACCGCACCGCACGCCACGCCCTTGTGCTCCGCCGGCTCGAACGCCGCCGCGAAGACCTTCGCCGTCATCTCTTCGTCCGACCCCGCGCGGTACATCGCGGTCCACGCCGCCGGATAGGGCGACAGCCCGCGGATAAAATCCACGATCCGCTTGCCCGGCCAGCTCCAGTCGATGCGGCAGTCCTCCTTGAAGATCTTCGGCGCGGGGTGCAGCGCCGCCTCGTCGGCGTCCTGCTGCCCGACGGGCCGGATATCCCCCGCCGCGATGCGCTCGACGGTCTCCAGAACCAGCCCTGTGCCGAGCTCCATGAGCCGGTCGTACATCGTGCCGACGGTGTCCTCCGCGCCGATCGGCACGCGGCGCTGTCCGATGATGGCGCCCTTGTCGATCTCGTGGTTCAGCAGGAAGGTCGTGACGCCCGTCTCGGTTTCGCCGTTGATGATCGCCCAGTTGATCGGCGCGGCCCCGCGGTACTGCGGCAGCAGCGAGGCGTGGAGGTTGAAGGTTCCCAGGCGCGGCATGGCCCAGATGACCTCCGGAAGCATCCGGAAGGCGATGACGATGCCCAGATCGGGCTGCAGGGCCCGCATGGCCTCGACGAACTCCTCGTCGCGGAGCTTCACGGGCTGCAGGATCGGAAGGCCCAGCTCGCGCGCGGCGATCTTCACGTCGCTCTCGTGGAGTTTCTGCCCGCGACCGGCGGGTTTGTCGGGCGTCGTGACTACCGCCACGACGTTGTATCCTCCGGCGACCAGCGCGCGGAGCGACGGCACGGCGAATTCCGGCGTGCCCATGAATATGATGCGCAGGTCCTTGCCGCTCATACCCTACTCCTTTTTGAGCCCCAGCGTGTGGTGCATGCGCTCCTGCTTGGTCTCCAGATAGTGTTCGTTGTAGGGGTTCGGGGCGATGACGATCGGCACGATCTCGTCGATGCAGAGCCCGTACCCTTCGAGTCCTGCGCGCTTGAGCGGGTTGTTGGTCATCAGCCGCATGTGGCGGATGCCCAGCTCGCGGATGATGCTCGCCCCGACGCCGTAGTCGCGCTCGTCGGCCTTGAATCCCAGCTTGATGTTCGCGTCCACGGTGTCAAAACCTTCGTCCTGAAGCTTGTATGCGTGGATCTTGTTGCAGAGCCCGATGCCGCGTCCCTCCTGGTTGAGGTAGACGATGGCGCCGCGCCCCTCCTTTTCGATCATCTGCATCGCGCGGTGGAGCTGCTCGCCGCAGTCGCAGCGGTACGACCCGAAGATGTCGCCCGTGGCGCACGACGAATGCACGCGCACCAATACGGGTTCGTCCTCCTTCCATTCCCCCTTGGTGAGGGCCACGTGCTCCACGCCGTTCGACTTCTGGCGGAAGGGCGTGATCTTGAACTCGCCCCATTCGGTCGGCAGGGGCACCGTCACGCCGCGTTCGATGATCGACTCCTCCTTGAGGCGGTATGCGATCAGCGAGGCGATGGAGATGATCTTGAGCCCGAATTTGCGGGCCTTCTCGAGCAGCTGCGGGAGGCGCGCCATCGTGCCGTCCTCGTTCATGATCTCGATCAGCGCTCCGGCGGGCTGCAGCCCGGCCAGACGTGCGAGGTCGATCGTCGCCTCGGTGTGGCCGGGGCGGCGCAGCACGCCCTTCTCGCGGGCCCGCAGGGGGTTGATGTGCCCGGGGCGCCCGAGGTCGGTCGGGCGTGTCGCGGGATCGGCCAGCGCGCGGATCGTCGCCGCGCGGTCGTGGATCGAGACGCCCGTCGTGCAGTCGCTGCCCAGCAGGTCGACCGTCACCGTAAAGGGCGTTCCGAGCAGCGAGGTGTTGTTCTCCTCCATCATGTTGAGTCCCAACTCCTCGCATCGTTTTTCCGAGAGGGGCGCGCAGAGCACGCCCCGGCCCTCCTTGAGCATGAAGTTGACGATCTCGGGGGTGATCTTCTCTGCCGCGACGATGAAGTCGCCTTCGTTCTCGCGGTCTTCGTCGTCGACGACGATCACGATCTTTCCGTTGCGGAAGTCCTCGATGACCTCCTCCACGCTATTGAGTAACGTCTCTTTTGCCATTGGGGTTGCGTTTTTTTATTTTCAGTTTCTTGCCTTTTCCGAATTTCCATTTTCCGAAGCGCGCCTCGAATTTTTCGCGGAGCATCTTCATCTTCCCGGCATACCAGTCCGTGTCGAGGAGTGCGGAGTCGTTCGTGGCCTTGTAGGTGAGGTATATGGCGATCGGCGAGAGGATGAATGTCGAGAGCCACATGCCGTATACGGCGTCCCAGGTACCCTCCTTGGCCATTTTCTCTCCCGAGAGGCTGATGATGTAGTAGATCACGAAGAAGATGACCGACACGACGACCGGAAGTCCGAGGCCTCCGCGGCGGATGATCGCCCCGAGGGGTGCGCCGATCAGGAAGAAGATGATGATCGACACCGGGAGGGATATTTTCTTGTGCCACTCGACCTCCGAACGGTAGAGCTGGTTGAGCGTGTTCTTGGCCGAGGACTCGTCGAACGACGAGAACATGTTGCGCGAGTTCTTGGCCAGGCTCCGGGCCTGGTTCCACACCTGCTCTTTCTTGCGCAGCGGGAGCTGCGAGACCGAATCCTGCAGGCTCAGGCTGCGGAAGCGGCTCTTGTCGATGCGCAGGCTGTCGGGCTGCGGGAACACGCTGTTGTCGCGGGCGAAGATATGCTCCTTGAGCAGCGGCTCGTAGGAGGTGGTCGTCGCCTCGTTGACCTTGATCTCCAGGGAGTCGATGTCGTGCTGCAGTTCGTTGATGTTCTTGGTCTGGCTGTTCGAGAAGAGGTCGGCGTCGGAGCGTCCCATGGCGAACCCGTCCATCGGGATGATCTGTTTCTGCAGGTCGAAGGTGTGGTGGCGCAGGGCGCTCTTTGTGTACCACTGGTTGTTGCGCGTCTGCTCGTAGGTCTCGCCGTGGAAGAGCGTCACGAGCAGGTAGCGCTTGTCGTCCGAGAGTCGGATGTACCCCGAGTCGGCGACGATGGTGTTCATGTTTCCGGCCGTCGAGCGGTTGTCGTAGATCAGCACGTTGTGGAGCAGGTGCGTCTCGGGCTCCTGGTGTCCGACGCGGATCGACATGTTGTCGATACCGTTGAAGAAGAGCCCGTCCTGGAACTCCAGGGCCTGCTTCTGCTGGCGGATGTCGTAGAGTGTGCTGTATAGTTTCTTGTTGGCCGCCGGGACGAGGTTGTTGCCGATGAAGAAGCTGCCCACGGCCACGAAGCTCACGAGGATAATCAGCGGCTTGGTGATCTGCACGAGCGACATGCCCGCCGACTTCATGGCCAGGAGTTCGTAGTTCTCGCCGAGGTTTCCCATGGTCATGATCGCGGCCAGGAGCATCGAGAGCGGCAGCCCCATCGGGATCATGTTGGCCATGAAGTATGTCATGAGCTCGATGATGATTCCGGCGCTGAGGCCCTTTCCCACGAGCTCGTCGATGTAGCGCCACACGACGTTCATCATCAGCACGAACATGACGATGAAGAACGTCAGGACCATCGGGCCGAGGTACGACTTCAGGACGAGCTTGTGAATGGTTTTCATGCGGCGGGTCGCGGTTTACGGTTACGCAAAGATACGAGTTTTACGACAATAAGCGTAAGGGTGAGCAGAAATATTATGGCTGCGCCGGGCGGAACTTCGAGGTGGTAGCTTGCGGCGAGTCCCGCGACGTTCCCGGCCACGGCGACAAGCGGAGCCGTGCGGGCGATCGTGCGGTACGACCGCGAGAGGGTGTTGGCGATCACCACGGGCATGGTGACCAGGGAGATCAGCAGGACGATTCCCATGATGCGGATCGAGAGGACGATCGTCACGGCGACGAGTGCGGCCATCAGGTAGGATATCAGACGTGTGGGTATTCCGCGCGAGCGTGCGAACTCGCGGTCGAAGGCGACGTACATCACCGGGCGCAGCCAGAGTGCCGCCCCGACGGTGATTACGGCCGTGAGCACGGCGAGTGCGCGGACGTCGGCCGCGGTGACGGTGACGATGCTTCCGAAGAGGTATGCCGAGAGGTCTCCGGAGGTGTATCCGGGCCGCAGGCTCATGAAGAGCGCCCCGACGGCCATTCCCACCGACCAGATGATGCCGATGGCCGAATCCTCGCGGATGCGTCCGCGGCTTCCGGCCCACTCGATGCCCAGGGCCGAGAGCACGGCGAAGAGCATGGCTCCGGCGATGGGGTTCGCGCCGAGGTAGAATGCGATTCCGAGGCCTCCGAACGAAGCGTGGGTGATTCCTCCGGCGAGGAAGACCATACGCCGGCATACGACGTAGGTGCCGATCACCCCGCACGTGATGCCCGAGAGGATGCAGGCTGCCAGGGCATTCGACAGATAGCCGAATTGAAACAGATCGCTGAAAAATCCCATACTTCGCTCGATAGCGCGCAAATTTACGTTTTTTTATCGGAAAAGCCGCCTACATTCGGGGGGATTTCGTAATTTCGCCGCGTAAAAACGTGAATCCATGCAACCGCGCAGAGTCAATTTTCATACATTGGGCTGCAAGCTCAACTTTTCGGAGACCTCGACCCTTGCCCGCGAATTCGAGCGGGGCGGGTTCGTGCGCGTGGCGCCGACGGCCGAGGCCGACATATGCGTCATCAACAGCTGTTCGGTGACCGAGCATGCCGACAAGAAGTGCCGGAACCTGATCCGGCGGCTGCACCGCCGCAACCCGCAGGCGATCATTGCCGTGACGGGCTGCTACGCGCAGCTGAAGCCGCAGGAGATCGCGGCGATCGAGGGCGTGGATATAGTCCTGAGCAACAACGACAAGGGCGATTTATATAAACGGGTGGTCGAACTTTCGGGAAAGGGCCGCGCCCGGGTCTACAGCTGCGACACCGATTCGCTGACGTCGTTCTTCGCGGCCTTCTCGAGCGGCGACCGCACGCGGGCCTTCCTCAAGGTGCAGGACGGCTGCGACTACTGCTGCTCCTACTGCACGATCCACTACGCCCGCGGGTCGAGCCGCAACCTTCCGATCGCCGAGTTGGTGGCCGAGGCGCGCGAGATTGCCGCCGGGGGCCAGAAGGAGATCGTCCTCACGGGCGTCAATACGGGCGACTTCGGCCGCACGACCGGCGAACGCTTCATCGACCTGCTGCGGGCGCTCGACGCCGTGGAGGGGATCGAGCGCTACCGCATCTCGTCGATCGAGCCGAATCTGCTCACCGACGAGATCCTCTCCTTCTGCGCCTCGTCGCGGAAGTTCCAGCACCACTTCCACATTCCGCTTCAGAGCGGCTCGGACCGTATCCTGGGGCTCATGCGGCGGCGCTACACCTCGGCGCGCTTCGCCGAGCGCATCGCCGCCGTGCGGCGGCTGATGCCCGACGCCTTCATCGGCATCGACGTGATCGTCGGATTCCCCGGGGAGACGGAGGCCGATTTCCGCACGACGTACGACTTCCTCGCGGGGCTCGCACCGTCGTTCCTGCACATCTTCCCCTTCTCGGAGCGTCCCGGAACCCCGGCCGTCGACCTGCCCGGCAAGGTGCAGGCCTCGGTGGCCACGCGGCGCGTGGCCGAGCTCGAGGCGCTGTGCGACCGCCTGCACGGGGCGTTCTGCGCCCGGGCCGTCGGGACGGAGGACGAGGTGCTCTTCGAAAGCACGCGCCGCGCAGGGATGATGTTCGGCTTCACGGGCGCCTATCGCCGCGTCAGGGTACCCTACGACGCCGCGCGCGTCAACACCATCTGCCGGGTGAAACTCCTCTCCATGGACGAATCTCATGATCTGATAGGGGAAATTCTGGATTAAATTGTTATATTTGCAGAAGTGTAGCCCTGCGCCGTGCGGCGGCGTTCCGCCGTGCAGCGCCCCGATTGCCGGAAAGGTGTCCGGCCGGGAGACGGGGCCTGGAAACGTAAATCGTTGACGATATGACAGGTATGCGCAAGCGAGTGACGGTAGGCTTTCTGAGCATCGTCTGTCTGCTGTTTTTCTCGGGTATGGTGTCGTTCCTCGAATTGAGCCACCTGAGCCGCGATACGGGCGAGATCCTCAAGGCCAACAAGCGCAACATCGAGCTGGCCAAGGAGATGCTCGATGCCGCCCACGAACAGAATATCGCGCTGATTCACCGCTCGGTCTTCGGCGACCGGAGCTACGACAGCCTCTGCCGCGCCTCGATGGAGCGGCTCGAGAACACGCTGCTCGTGGCGCAGAACGAGGCCCTCGAGAAGTCGTTCCTCGACTCGCTGGCCTTCGCGACGACCGAGCTGCGGCTGCTGACCGACAACTACCTCGCCTTCGGATCCCGGGATTCGGTGTCCGTAGCCGCCGGACAGACTCTCGACTCGCTCGGGAGGGTGTGGTACGACGACCAGTACGAAAGGGTGTACGGGCAGCTGACCTCGGCCATCAAGAGCTACATGACCTCCACGCAGAGCTCCCTGGCCCCGCGTGCCGAGCAGATGAAGAAAAATGCCTACCGGGCGGTGACCCCTGTGCTGATCTCGCTGGTCGTGATGATCGCCATCGTGCTGATGCTCTTCTACTTCATGTCGATCTACTGTGTGGCGCCCATCGAGCGGATGAACAAGGGCTTGGGCAACTACCTCACCTTCCGCGCGCCCTTCACGGTGAAGGGCGACCTGAAGGACGAGGTGCTGGAGCTCAAGGAGAAAATCGACCTGCTGATCAAGCAGGCCAAAACCCCGAAGGCGTGACCCGGCAAGGGAATAACCGGATTTTTTAACTTGACAGGATTGCTGCGATGCGGGTAGACGTTGTTTTGCGATATATCGGAGTCGTGATGCTCTTCTTTGCATTCTTCATGCTGCTGTCGGCGGGGATCTCCTACGTCAGCGGCATGGATTCGGCATTTTATCCGCTGCTGCTCTCCTCGCTGCTCACGGCGCTGCTGGGCGCCTTCCCGCTGATTTTCGTGGGCAAGTGCGACCAGATCACCAACAAGGAGGGATTCTGCATCGTCGTGGGTGCGTGGCTCGTGGCATGCGTGGTGTCGATGTTCCCCTATCTGATCTGGGGCGGGGAGTTCAGCCTCGTGAACGCGTGGTTCGAGAGCGTCTCGGGCCTGACGACCACCGGGTCGACGATTCTCATCGACGTCGAGGCGCTGCCGCGCGGACTGCTCTTCTGGCGCATGGCCTCGACGTGGATCGGCGGCATGGGCGTGGTGATGTTCGCCCTTGTGGTGCTTCCGTCGATCGGCCGCAGCCGGATGATGCTCTCCAACGTGGAGCTCTCGACCATGGCCAAGGACAACTACCGCTACCGCTCGCAGATCGTCGTGCAGATCCTGCTCGTGGTCTATATCGGCCTGACGGCCGTCTCCACGGTGCTCCTCAAGCTGGCCGGGATGAACTGGTTCGACGCCCTGTGCCACGCCATGTCGGCCTGCGCGACGAGCGGATTCTCGACCAAGAACGCCAGCGTGGCCTATTTCAACAGCCCGGCGATCGATACGATCCTGATCCTGACGATGATTATCGCGGGCATCCACTTCGGGCTGATCTACGCCACCGTGACCGGCAAGCGGAACAACATTTTCCGCTCGGAAGTCACGCGCTGGTACCTGGGCATGTTCCTTGCCGGAGGCGTGCTGATCGCCATCAGCCTCTACGCCGCGGACATCTACCCCACGCTGGCCACCTCGTTCCGGCATGCGATGTTCCAGTTCGCCTCGCTGGTGTCGACGACCGGTTTCGCCACGGCCGATTCGAACACGTGGACGCCCTTCGCCACCATCCTGCTGATCTTCGGGTCGCTGGTGTGCGCCTGCGCGGGGTCTACGGCCGGAGGCATCAAGGTCAACCGCATGGTCCTAGCCGGAAAGATGATGAGCGCGCGCCTGAAACTCCAGCAGCATCCCAACGCCGTGATCCGCATCCGGCTGGACGGCGTCATTCAGGACAACGAGGTGCTGCACTCCGTGATGATCTACATCGTGGCCTATCTGATGTTTTTGCTGTTGGGGACGATTGCGGGGGCCTTGTTCGGCGTCGACCTGACGACCAGTTTCACCGGGTCGGTCGCTTCGATGGGCAACGTGGGACCGGGATTCGGCGAGGTCGGGTCGATGGACAACTGGTCGGCGATGCCCGCGGCGTTCAAGGTCTCCAACACGCTGCTGATGCTGCTGGGCCGTCTGGAGATTTTCGGCCTCATACAGATCTTTTTCATGAAATGGTGGAAATGAGCAACAAGAATATGTATCGCAGAACCGTTATTCGCCTGATGCTGGGAGCGCTGCTGCTGGCATCCGGGGCCGCGCTCGCACAGCAGCCCCGCGTAGAACCCCGTATCGCCGGGCTCGAGGGCAACGAGGAGTACATGTCGCTGCTGCGCGAGGATGCGGCGCTGCGCCAGCGCGAGGATTCGGTCATGTTGGCGGTGGAGCGTCTGCGGGGACTGCTGCGCGAGGAGCCCGAACGGCGGCAGAACTATTCGCAGGAGATCCTCCGGCTCGAGGGCCAGATTTTCGACATCCGCAACGCCAAGGGACGCCTGATCGACCGCATCAACACCATCGAGCAGGAATGGGTGCTTGCGAACCTGAACAACGAGGCCGCCGTGCAGGTGCCGCTGCGTGCGGATCCCGGGGTGTCGATTCCCGATTCGCTGAAAGTCCGCAACCTGGTCGACAACCTCTATTTCCGGAGCCACCTTCCCGAAAGCGACTATGCGGCGCTGCTGGAGTCGCAGCGTCTCGAGACCCGGGCCGGGGAGTATGCCGAACGTATCCTGTCCAACCATACGACGCTTTCCGACCTTGTCGACGCCTATGCGTCGGTGGAGACCGAATCCGAGGCGCTGGAGATCTACGCGCGCTACGACTCTCTGCAGCAGGTGAATGCCCGGCTGGCGGATTCGCTGCACGAGGCGTGGACGTTCATCTTCGACAACAAGAACTACGCCTACGGCTACGTGCTCGACGTGCTGGGTGCGGAGGATCTCCTGACGCGTGAGGAGGAAGCGCTTGCGAAGACCGTCCGGCGGATCACGTCGCTGCGCGGCGAAACGGCGTCGGACGCCCTGACCGACTACCTGCTGCGCAAGCGGATGCTCGTGGGCTATGAGGCCGCCGTGGCCGACCTGCTGACGCTCGACGCCGCACGCGATTCGCTGCAGGGCGTCGCCTCGGTGCTCGAGGGGATGGACTTCCAGCTTCCGCGGCTGGCCATCCGGGAGCGCTATTTCCTGGATTTCGACAGCGTGGCCTTCTCCTCGACGCCCAAATACTCCACGCAGCATCCGATCCCCGAGTGCAAGGTCTACGCCAACGGCACGATCTACCGCATCCTGCTCGGGACGTTCAACACCAAGCGTGCCGTTTCGACCTTCCGGGGCGCCTATCCGCTCTTCTACCTCATCAACGAGGACAATAAGTGGTGCTACTATACGGGCGGTTTCGCCACGCTCGCCGAGGCCGAGGAGGCGCAGGCGCGGCTCAAGAAGCACGGATTCATCCGTCCGGAGATCGTCGTGTGGACCGACGGCGTGGCGCGGAACCTCTCGCGGGATCCCGAGGCCGTGACGCAGGCGTTCCGGGTGGAAATCACCGGGGCGGAGGCGCTGTCGGATGCCGTCAAGGAGGCGATCTCCTCCCTGGCCGAGGGGTGCGAACTTTCGCGTGTGGGCCAGCTGTTCATCGTCGGGAGTTTCCACGACCGTGCGGTGGCCGACCGTCTTGCCGAAGCCATCCGCCAGGCCGACCCGTCTCTGAATGCGGAGGTTACCGCGATCGGGCAGTAGCCGTGCCGTCCGAAAAGCCGGAATCCCGACGATTTTGTGAAGCGAATCGTCGGGATTCCGGCTTTTTTTGCTATCTTTAGGCCAATTATCATGCACACATTAAAAGGCTCTCGTCCATGTTTTTCATCATCCTGCTGATCTTCTTCGGGCTGCTGTTCCTGGTGGCCGAAGTGGTGCTGCTGCCGGGGGTGTCGATCGGCGCCCTGCTGTCGATGGTCTGCTACGGAAGTTCGATCTACCTCTCCTTCCGCGACCACGGAACCTCCACGGGCATCTGGGTCATTGTCGCGATTCTCGCGCTGTCGCTCCTCGCCGTTGTCATCTCGCTGCGGGCCAAGACGTGGCAGCGCTTTTCGCTGCGGCAGGAGATCCGCTCCTCGAGCATGCCCGTCACGCCTGCCGAGGAGCTGAAGGTCGGCGACCGCGGCACGACCGTCTCGCGCCTCTCGCCGATGGGCAAGGTCGAGATCGGCGGCAAGACCTATGAGGCCAAGTCGCAGGGCCCGTACGTTGATCCGCAGCGTACGGTCGAGGTTGTGGGCTTCGAGAACTTCAGCGTCGTGGTGCGCCCGGTTGCGGACGCGCAGGCGTGACCGGCCCCGGCGCGATCCGGCCGCAACTGTGAACCGCCCCGGCGCGATCCGGCCGCAGCCTGTTTGAAAAGCCGGAGAGCATCCCGCGCGGAGACTGTTCGAGGGGTGTTGCCCGCCCCGGCGGAAAACTGTCCGAATACCGCACGGTTGCGCGGCCGCAGGATCTAAACCATAAGATGAAATATTTTATATAAAATACTGAAAGTTATGGAAATAGGATTTA
Organism: Candidatus Alistipes faecavium; assembly: GCA_019118605.1. Taxonomy (GTDB): domain Bacteria; phylum Bacteroidota; class Bacteroidia; order Bacteroidales; family Rikenellaceae; genus Alistipes; species Alistipes faecavium. The sequence continues at coordinate 62,391 of DWYP01000010.1, forward strand.
TTGCACTGATCGTCTTCGTGGCGCTGGTTGCCATCTGGCTCGTCTTCTACTTCATCCCCGTAGGGCTGTGGTTCTCGGCCCTGGTCTCGGGCGTGCGGATCAGTCTGCTGCAGCTCGTGCTGATGCGCTGGCGCAAGGTGCCTCCCTCGACGATCGTCTCGTCGATGATCGAGAGCACGAAGGCCGGGCTGATGCTCAACCCCAACGAGCTCGAGGCGCACTACCTGGCCGGCGGCAACGTGACCAACGTCGTGCACGCCCTCGTTTCGGCCCAGAAGGCCAACATCCTCCTCGACTTCAAGATGGCCACGGCCATCGACCTCGCGGGCCGCGACGTCTTCGAGGCCGTGCAGATGTCCGTGAACCCCAAGGTCATCAACACGCCTCCCGTGGCGGCCGTGGCCAAGGACGGCATCCAGCTGATCGCCAAGGCCCGCGTGACGGTGCGCGCGAACATCAAGCAGCTGGTCGGCGGCGCCGGTGAGGAAACCGTGCTGGCGCGTGTGGGCGAAGGCATCGTCTCGTCGATCGGCTCGGCCGAGTCGCACAAGATCGTGCTCGAGAACCCCGATTCCATCTCGCGCGTGGTGCTCGACAAGGGCCTCGACGCCGGGACGGCCTACGAGATCCTGTCGATCGATATCGCCGACATCGACGTGGGCAAGAACATCGGCGCGCAGCTGCAGATGGACCAGGCGCAGGCCGACAAGAACATCGCTCAGGCCAAGGCCGAGGAGCGGCGTGCGATGGCCGTGGCCCTCGAGCAGGAGAACAGGGCCAAGGCACAGGATGCCCGGGCCAAGGTGATCCTTGCCGAGGCGGAGGTGCCGCTGGCCATGGCCGAGGCGTTCCGCAACGGAAACCTCGGGATCATGGACTACTACAAGATGAAAAACATCATGGCCGATACCTCGATGCGCGAGTCGATCGCCCGGCCCGAGAAGAAATAATCCGTAAACCGTCCGACGGGGTGCGCCGCAACCGCACTCCGTCCCTTTTTATGTCTGTCGATATGAAAAAAATCCTTTCGATTCTGTTTTTCGTGTGCCTCGTGTCGGCGGCCTCGGCGGCCCGGATCGACACGGTGGAGGTGCACAGCGCCGCGATGCAGCGCGGGATCCCGGCCCTTGTGGTGGTTCCCGAGGCGGCAGCGGAGCGTCCGCTGCCGGTGTTATACCTGCTGCACGGATTCGGCGGCTCCTATACGGCCTGGCAGGGCATCACCGACCTGCGTCCGCTGTCGGAGAGCTATTCGATGATCGTCGTATGCCCCGACGGGGAGAACAGCTGGTACTGGGACAGCCCGATGAATCCGGCCGTGCGTTTCGAGACCTTCGTGTCGCAGGAGCTCCCCGCGTGGGTCGACGCGCACTACCCCACGGTTGCCGGACGTGAGGGGCGCGCGGTCGCCGGGTTGAGCATGGGCGGCCACGGGGCCCTGTGGCTCGGGATCCGCCACCGCGACATCTTCGGGGCCGCGGGCTCGATGTCGGGAGGCGTGGACATCCGCCCCTTCCCCGATTCGTGGCTCATGAAGGAGCAGCTCGGCGCGCAGAACGAGCACCCCGAGAACTGGGAGAGCCATACGGTAATCAACCAGGTCGACTCGCTGCACGAAGGCGACCTGGCGCTGATCTTCGACTGCGGGTACGACGACTTCTTCTTCGAGGTGAACAAGGCCCTGCACGAGAAACTGCGCACGCTGGGCGTGGGCCACGACTTCGTGATCCGCCCCGGAGGCCACAACGCAACCTACTGGGCCAACTCCCTGCCCTATCAGATGCTCTTCTTCCAGCGCTGGTTCCACCGGCAGGGCGTCGAGTGACCGGCGGCGAAAGCCACGACCTTTACCCTTTCGGGCGATCTCCGCAGCGCGGGATCGCCCGTTTTTCGCCCCGCGACATACTAATTACCCTCCCGGAACCGTTAACCGGAAGGCGGCCGGCAGGCTGTGCGATGCAAAAATTGGGGTGCCGGTGTAGGAATTATCCTGCTTTTTGGTATCTTTGCGGAGGTTTTGAAAACGGAAATTCAGAAAATTACAGCGTATATGAAAAGAATCGCAGGGTTGATCGGAGTCGTTGCGGCGGTGGCCGCCCTCCTCCTCTCCTCGTGCAAAAAGGACGAGACGGGAACTTTCGTGCTCGACAAGTCGGCCGTATACCTCGTGCAGGGCCAGAGCGTCACGGTGGCATTCACCTCGTCGCATATCGGAAGCATCTCGGTGACCACCTGCCCGGAGGGCTGGGACGACCCGGTGATCGACGTCCCGGCGCACACGATCACGGTGACGGCCCCCTCGGAGATCGAGGATGATACCGAGCTGACCGGTACGATCACCTTCTCGGGCAAGGTCAACGGCGGCTCGACCGTCACGGCGACGCTGTTCGTGGGCATGGTCGGCACCGAGGATCTGACCTCGAAAGCCGCCAACAGCTACCTGATCAACAAGAAGGACACCCGCTACCTGATCGACGGCATGGTGCGCGGCGACGGTTCCGCGCTCCAGACGGCCTCGGTCGACATCATCTGGCAAAGCAAGTCGAGCCTTATCCAGTATCTGGATTTCGAAGACGGCAAGGTGTCGTTCTACGTCGCCGCCGATGACGATACCACCGACATCAAGCTGGGCAACGCCCTGATCGGCGCATACGGCGCCGACGGGGAGCTGCTGTGGAGCTGGCACCTCTGGGTGGCGGACTACGATCCCGATGCGGAGGGAGGTACGGTCGACTTCAACGGCTATACGATGATGACGCGCAACCTCGGGGCACTGGCCGCGGACAACTCCTCGACCGACGACATCCTGGCGTCGTTCGGGCTCTTCTACCAGTGGGGCCGCAAGGATCCCTTCATCGGGCCGAGCTCCTATCAGGCCAGCAGCGGATCGTCTGCCGCGATGTACAACGCCTCGGGCAGCCGCGTCTACATGGCCGTCGAGGCCTCGAGCGCCGAGACCGGCACGGAGGAGTACGCCGCGCGGAATCCCCTGACCTACATCACCGGCGTTGCGGAGTCAGAGTTCGACTGGCGGTGGGGTTCGCGCTCCGACGCTCTGTGGTCGGCCGACGGCAAGACGCTGCAGGATCCGTGTCCGTACGGCTGGCGCGTTGCTCCGGCTGCCGCCTATGCGGGGCTGGAGATCGTGGGAACGCCCGCCGTCGAGGATGCCGAGAAATACGCCTGGACCCTCGGAAAGGATGGTGCCGAATCGCTCTTTTTCGGGGCCGGACGCCGCCGCTACGACGACTCCAAGGTGCAGAACATCTATATTCCGCTGACGGACCTCGAACAGGCAGGCCTGATGACACGGGCCGACGACGCGCAGCCCTGGGAGGGCCTCTACTGGACGGCGGAGGTGTCGTCGTCCGAGGCTGCGGCCTTCCATTTCTGGTTCGAGAAGAGCACCTCGACCGGCGGCGTCCTGCACAAGGAACCGTACGTGCGCGCCAACGGCATGTCGCTGCGGTGTGTGCGGGCCGACTGACGCCATCCCCACAGGATAGGCGGTATATACGAATGAAGGGAGGATCGGCGCATTTGCGCCGATCCGTTTCCGTTTTTTTGCGGCGATGTCCCGTGCGGTTCCGGTGATATGGTAAAATGTGTCGGTGGATCATCCGCGAGGACGGGTTCCGTGCAATAAAAAGGTGTATATTTGTACCCTGCATAAACACAATATTTTCAACTATGTATCGAATCTATTCCTATGCCGTGTCGCTGTTTGCGGCACTTCTTCTTTCGGGTTGCTCCCGCCGGGCCGCTACGGATCCCGCTCCCGGGGAGATCCGAATCGAACCCTCGATCCTTACGCGTGCTGCGGGCCTCTATTTCGAAGAGAACGATTGCATCGGACTGACCGTCACCCGGGCCTCGGGCGACTACGTCCGGAACGGCAAAATGACCTACAAGGGTTCGGCATTCGTCGGCGACGGGCTGACATGGTACGGCGTACAGGACGAAACCTCTACTCTGACGGCCTATTATCCCTATGCGGAAAACGGTGTGGAGGAGGGCTTCTCCGTGGCTGCGGACCAGCGCGGCGGCTGTGAGGCTTCCGACCTGCTGGGTGCCGTGAAGGAGAATGTGCTGCCCGCATCGGGTGCCGTGAAGATGATCTTCCACCACCTGCTGTCGCAGTTGACCGTCGTGGTCGACAACAGCTCGTCGTCCGCGGTGTCGGAGGTTGTCGTGTCGGGGTTTGTCCCCACGGCGACGGTGGACCTCGCCTCCCTGAGCGTGACGGCCCGCGAGGAGGTGTCGCCGGCCGATGTCACGGCTTTCGAGGAGACTCCCGACAAGTCCTATCGGCTGATTCTCGTGCCCCAGCAGCGCGCCCTGACTGTTACGGTGTTTCTGGAGGATGGTTCCAGCCGTGAGAAAACCCTTTCGGAGACGCTTCTCGAAGGCGGCAAGCATTACGACCTGTCGGTCACGCTCACCGACCAGACGTTCGACATGACGCTGAGCGGGGAGATCGGCGAATGGGTCGATGGAGGCTCTCTCGGCGGTGGGGAGTTGGAACCCGGGGATTCGTCGGGCAGCGACGTCTCTGACTCTCCCGGCTCGGTGCTGGAGTATGCCGGCGAGCGCTATGCGACGACCACGGTCGGCGGGAAGACCTGGATGGCCGAGAACCTCCGCTACCAGCCAGCGACGGCGGAGATCGGTGCGGGCGTCTGGTATCCGGGCGACGAATCGCAGACAGCGGCGCTGGGACTGTTGTACGACTATGCCACGGCAACGGCAGGCGCCTCGTCCGTTTCGGGCGCGGCGATTCAGGGCATCTGCCCTTCGGGCTGGCACCTTCCCACGCAGGAGGAGCTGCAGGCGCTGGTTGCGGAGGCTTCCGCCGATTTTGTCCCCGACGCGGGATTCTGGAAGGACGGCGGATACAACACCTCGGCTTCCTACCTGCTGGGCGGCGATGCGACCGATGCGAGGTATTGCCAGTCGCTGAAAAAGAAGGATCAGACGTTGTCCGTAGGTGAAGTACAGGTCGATATGGGCCTGTCGGTGCGCTGCGTAAAGGACTGACGTCCTTGCGGGGGAACTGCTTCCGGCAGTCTGCCCGGCATTTTCGGGCCGTTTCCCCGTCCGCTACCCTGCCGGCAAAAAAGCACGAAGGCCGAACCCTCTCAACGGGTTCGGCCTTCGTGTTTCCGGTCACGGCCTGCCGGTTGCCGCACGTCTCCTGCCGGTTGCCGCACGCCGCGGACAATCCCCGCCGCGGCCGGGTCAGTCGCGATTGAGGAAGAAGATCGGGATGTTCGCCAGAAAGACGTCCTTCCCGGAGAGCTGCGGGCGTTTGGCGATCAGCTCGCTGAGCAGAATGTCGCCGATCACGTAGTTGCTCTCGTCGCTGGAGTACTGCTCGTGGATCTTCGAGAAGTTCAGGATGCCGCGCACGTCGGTCTCCGTGTAGCGGGCGTAGACCTTCAGCGTGATGTCGGTCGTGTAGTCGGGTTTCTGCATGTAGTTCATCTTCTTGTACTCGTAGCGGTAGTTGTGCTGCCGGGCCATGATGTCGCTCAGGATCGACGAGGCCGTCGGAAGGCTTCCGGCGCCCTTTCCGAACATGAACTGCCGGTCGTAGCACTCGCCGCGGATCACCACGCCGTTGTACTCGTCGTCGACACTGTAGATGTACTTCGAGGGGTTCACGAACTCCGGCATGACGAACATCGTGAAGTGTTCGTCGCTGACCTTCACGACCTGCGCCACGAGCTTGATCTTGACGTTCTTCTCCCGGGCATATTGGATGTCCGAATCGTGGATCGTCGAGATGCCGTAGGTGAAGATCCGCTCGGGGTCGACGTAGGTGCCCAGGGCGTGCACGGTGATAATCACCAGCTTGAAGAGCGAGTCGTATCCCTCGATGTCGAACGAGGGGTCGCTCTCGGCGAATCCCAAGGCCTGGGCCTGCGCCAGGGCGTTGGCATAGGAGTCCTTGTGGTCGAAGACCCGCGAGAGGATGTAGTTCGACGACCCGTTGAGAATGCCCTTCACCTCGAGCAGCAGGTCGTTGTCATAATACTCTTCGAGGTTGCGGATCACGGGGATCGAGCCGCACGACGAGGCGTCGTAGAGCAGGGCGACGCCCCGCGTCTTCTGGATGTCGATCAGCTCCGGGAGGTGGTGTGCGAGCATCGTCTTGTTGCCCGAGACGACGGGAATGCCGCGCAGCAGGGCGCTCTTGACGATCCGGTATGCGGCCTGCGCGTCGTCGATGACCTCGACGATCAGGTTGATGTTCGGATCCTCGAGGATCTCCTCCGTCGAGGTGGTGAACAGCGCGGGGTCGGCCTCGACCTTGCGGGGCTTGTGCGGGTCGCGGACGCAGATCCGCATGATCTCGGCATGGGCGTTCTTCGACTTGCGCACCACTTCGTAGATGCCCTGTCCGACGACGCCGAATCCGAACAGTCCGATTTTGATCTTGCTCATAGGTATTTCGTGTTTAGTCGTTCATGAATGGGAGCAGAATGCCGTTCAGCTGCTCGTGCTCTACGAGGAATCCGTCGTGCCCGAACGGCGAGTCGATTTCGTAGTAGCTGCTGCGGGGAATGCGGCTGTGAAGCTGCCGCATCTCGGCCGGGGTGAAGATGATGTCGGTGGTGATTCCCACGACGATCGTGCGGGCCGAGATGCGTGCGAGCGCCGCCTCCTCGCCGCCCCTTCCGCGCCCCACGTCGTGGGTGTCGAACGCGTCGAGGATCGCGTAGTAGGAGTAGGCGTTGTAGCGCCGGCAGAGCTTCTCGCCCTGATACTGCTGGTAGGTGCATGCGCGGTGGAGCGCCGGGGCCTCCTCGCGGTCCTGCTGCGTGAGGTTGTACCCCTCGGGGCCGCGGTAGCTCAGCAGCCCGATGGCGCGCGCCGCCGCGAGGCCCTTCATTCCGGCGTCGTCGCGCTCCTCGCCGAAGGTCGTGTCGGCCTCGATGGCCATGCGCTGCGTCTCGTCGATGGCGATGGCCCAGGGCGAAGCCTTGGCCGCCGTGGCGATGAGCACGAGGCGCTCGATGCGCGCAGGCTCCTCCACGGCCCACTCCACGGCCTGAAACCCCCCGACCGAACTGCCCACGAGCGTCGCGATGCGTCCGATGCCCAGGGCGTCGGCCAGCAGGCGGTGGGCCCGCACCAGGTCGCGGATCGTGAAGGGCGGGAAGGTGCGGTACCACGGTTTCCCCGTCGCGGGGTTCACGTGCAGGGGCCCCGTGGTGCCGTAATGCGACCCGATGATGTTGGCGCAGACGACGAAGTGCCGCGCGGGGTCGAGGAACCGCCCCGCCTCGACCGTGTGGGGCCACCAGTCGGCGACGTCGGAATTGGCCGTCAGGGCGTGGCAGACCCATACGACGTTGTCGCGCGCGGCGTTCATCGTTCCGTAGGTATGGTACGCGATGCGCAGCTCGGGCAGCGTGTGTCCGGTCTCGAGTTCGAACGGCTCGGGGGCTATGTACAGCTGGGCTTCCATCTTTTTCGGCAGCGGTTTAGGGGTCGGGCGGATCTATTCGACGTGTGCGAAGGCCTGCTCGAAGTCCTCGATCAGATCCTCGACGTTCTCCAGCCCGAGCGAGATGCGCAGCAGCGTCGGCGTGACGCCCGCGGCGGCGAGGTCGGCCTCGCTGAGCTGCTTGTGGGTCGTCGACGCGGGGTGCGTGACCACGGTGATCGAATCGCCGATCATGGTCATGTTGGCGGCCAGGCGGAGCGATTCGACGAAGCGCACGGTACTTTCGAGCGTACCCTTGAGCTCGATCGTGAAGACGGCCGACGATCCGAAGCGGTAGTATTTGCGGGCGTTGGCGTAGCTCGGGTGCGACTCGAATCCCACGAAGCTGACGTTCCGGACTTTGGGGTGGTTGCGGCAGTACTCCGCGAGGCGGTGCGTGGACTCCACCTCGTGGCGCACGCGCAGCGAGAGGGTCTCCAGACCGATCATCATCAGGTAGGCGTCGAACGGCGAGGGGCAGCAGCCCATGTCGCGCAGCCCGTCGACGCGGCACTTCACGATGAAGGCCGCGTTGCCGAACGCCTCGTGGAAATTCAGTCCGTGGTATCCTTCCGAGGGCCCGTCGATCTGCGGGAACTTGCCGTTCGCCCAGTTGTAGTTGCCGCCGTCGACGATCACGCCGCCCATGGCCGTGCCGTGTCCGTTGATCCACTTGGTCGCGGAGTCCACGACGATGTTGGCGCCCCATTCGAAGGGGTTGCAGAGGTACCCCGCGGCGCCGAACGTGTTGTCGACGACGAACGGCACGTCGCGGCGGCGTGCGAGTTCGCCCAGCGCCTGCAGGTCGGGTACCGCGCAGGTCGGGTTGCCCATGCTCTCGACGTAGATGGCCTTCGTGCGCGCGTCGATCAGGGCGTCGAACGCCTCGGGATCCTCGCTCGGGGCGATGCGGCAGTCGATGCCCAGCTTGCGGAGCGTGATGCGGAACTGGTTGTAGGTTCCGCCGTAGAGGAAGGGCGAGGTGACGATGTTGTCTCCCTCGGCGGCCAGCGAGAGCACGGTGACCAGAATGGCCGACATGCCCGACGATACGGCCAGGGCCCCGACGGCACCGTAAAGTGCGGCGATGCGCTGTTCGTAGGCCGAGGTGGTGGGGTTCTGCAGGCGGGTATAGATGTTTCCGGCCTCGCTCAGTTCGAAGAGGCGTGCGGCGTGGTCGCAGGTGCGGAAGCGGTATGCGGCCGTGGGATAGATGGCCACGCCGCGCGAACCGGTGGGTTCGTCGGGCTGCAGTCCGGCATGGATCTGCAGGGTCTCGAAGCGGTACTTCTTGTCAGGAGTCATATCAATCTGCAAAGTTAAAATTCCATAAAAAAATCCGACCTCAGGGAAGCCGGATTGTATCTGTCGGAACACGAAGGATCTACACCCGGCTGAAACGGCTGCGCATGGACATGACCATCATCATGCTCTGGCGGAGCATTTCGCTGGAGGAAGTGTATGTCCGGTAGTCATTCATCGCAAAGAGTCGATCCACGGATGCAAATATAAGGATTTTTTTCACACCGGATACTATTTGTCCGAAAAAATACGTTTCGAAAACGAATGTGTGCGGTTATTTTTTGTTTTTACGGTATTCCGAAGGAGACATCCCCGTATGTTTCTTGAAAAAGCGTCCCAGATACGACTGGTCGGGGAATTTCAGCTTGTAGGCGATTTCCTGGACCGAGAGGTCGGTGGACTGGAGCATCATCTTGATTTCGAGCACCACGGAGCGGTCGATGAAGTGTTTGGCCGACGTGTGTGCGATGAGCTGGATGATGTTCGAGAGGTAGCGGGTCGAGATGCAGAGCTTGTCGGCATAGAACGAGACCTCGCGCTCGTGGGCGCAATGTTCGTGGAGGAGCGACACGAAGCGCTGGAAGAGTTCTGTCTGGCGCGTTGTCGTGCTGGAGGCCTCCTGTTCGGGAAAGGCGAAGCGCAGCATCTTGTCGTAGGTTTCGAGCAGGAGGTTCTGCAGCCTGTTTTTAATAATGGTGTTGCGGAACATGTTCTCCCGGTCCGAATAGGTGTAGACGGCCATGTCGAACCAGATGCTCGCCCCCTGGGCGATGTGCTGCGAGGCCATGGTGACGGGACGCTCGCGCAGGGAGTGGAAGAAACTCGGCTCGATCCGGAAGGCCGCCTCGGCGAACAGGTCGTGCGAGAAGGAGCAGAAGGAGACGCGGAAGTTCTCCGAGCGGTTGGCCAGCAGCAATATGGATCCGGGGAGCAGCAGGGCCAGCGAATTGGTTTTCAACGTTCTTTGGATCTGGCTGATGATGACATCGGCGCTCCCCTCGCGGCAGAACAGGATGACGCATCCTTCGATCCGGCCGGCATAGCTGTCGAAAAAGGCCAGATCGGAATCCCCGACGATGAATTGATCGTTATCGGAGATGGCAAAAGGGTTGGCAGGAATCATATCAATTCGTTTTTCGAACAAAAGTAATGATTTTACGGTTAAAAAAAATGCGTTTGTTCCGAAAATTGACAACACTGTTCGCAATATAGTGCCATGAACCGAACGATTTTAGAATACTTTTGCACCGGGAAAAGTTTTTTTGTACAGTAAATAAATAGGAAATTATGAAACAGAGATTTGTGAAGGCTGCCCTCATCGCATGCAGTGTGGCGGCTGTCGGATGCAAACAGGCCCAGATGACGACGGGTCCCGGCGAATATGCCGTGCTGACCGTTACGACCACCGACCGTGAAATCCCGACGAACTATTCGGCACGGATCGAGGGACGTCAGGACATCGACATCTATCCGCAGGTGTCGGGAACCATCTGGCAGCTGTGCGTGACCGAGGGACAGCGCGTGTCGAAGGGCCAGACCCTGTTCATCATCGACCAGGTTCCCTATAAGGCCGCCCTGCAGACCGCCGAGGCCAATGTGGCGGCCGCCGAGGCCGGGGTGGCCACGGCTCAGCTCACCTACGATAGCAAAAAGGAACTTTTCGCCCGCAACGTCGTATCGCAGTTCGACCTCTCGACGGCCGAGAACAGCCTGCTGACGGCCAAAGCGCAGCTCGCACAGGCCGAAGCCCAGCAGGTCAACGCCGCGAACAACCTCTCCTATACGGTTGTCAAGGCCCCGTCGGACGGCGTGGTCGGGACGCTCCCCTACCGTGTCGGAGCGCTCGTGAGCGCCTCGATGCCGAAGCCGCTGACCACCGTGTCGGACAACTCGACGGTCTATGTCTATTTCTCGATGTCCGAGAAGCAGCTGCTCGAGCTGACGCGCCGCTACGGTTCGATTGCCGGGACGCTCAAGAACATGCCCGACGTGCAGCTGCGGCTCAACGACGGCTCGATGTACGACCAGACGGGCCGCGTGGAGTCGATCAGCGGCGTGATCGAGACCGGCGTGGTGAACCTGCGTGCCGCCTTCCCCAACCCCAACGGACTGCTCCACAGCGGCGGGGCCGGCGACATCGTGATGCCCATTGTCCACAAGGACTGCATCGCCATTCCGATGGCGGCGACCTTCGAGCTTCAGGACAAGGTTTTCGTCTACAAACTCGTCGACGGGAAAGCCACCTCTTCGGCCATCGGCGTGGAGACGGTTTCCAACGGCACGGAGTATATCGTGACCTCGGGGCTCACGCCCGGCGAGGTGATCGTAGCCGAGGGTGTCGGTCTGCTGCGTGAGGGTACGCCGATCGTTCCCAAAGGAACGGCCGCAGCCGCAGCCGCCGGGGAGCAGCCGGCCGCCGCAGAGTCCGCAGCTGCCGGAGAACAGCCGGCCGTAGAAGCCGCCGGCGCGGCCGCCGGAGAGACGTCCGGCGAAGCTGCCGCCGAAACCCAAAACCAGAAGGAGGAATAACCCATGACACTCAGACATTTCATTGAACGACCCGTACTGGCGTCGGTCATCTCCATTGTCATCGTGATTGCGGGTCTGATCGGCCTTGCGACACTTCCTATCGAGCAATATCCCGACATCGCGCCCCCGACGGTCATGGTGCACGCCTCGTACCCCGGAGCCAGCGCCGAGACCATCCAGAAAGCGGTGGTCGTGCCTCTGGAGCAGGCGATCAACGGTGTGGAGAACATGACCTACATGACCTCCACGGCAGCCGCCGGAAGCGCTTCCGTAGCGATCTATTTCCGTCAGGGCACCGACCCCGACATGGCGGCGGTGAACGTGCAGAACAAGGTTTCGCGCGCCACCGGACAGCTGCCTTCCGAAGTGACGCAGATCGGTGTGACGACCATGAAGCGCCAGACTTCGATGGTGAAGATCTTCTCGCTCTACAGCCCCGACGACAGCTACGACGAGACGTTCCTGTCGAACTACCTGAAGATCAATGTCGAGCCGCGGATCCTGCGTATCCAGGGCGTCGGCGAGGCCTTCACGCTGGGCGCCGACTACTCGATGCGCGTATGGCTCAAGCCCGATGTCATGGCCCAGTACAAGCTCATCCCCTCGGATGTGACGGCGGCGATGGCCGAGCAGAACATCGAGGCAGCAACGGGTACCCTGGGCGAGAACTCCGAGAATACGTTCCAGTATACGATGAAGTACCGGGGCCGCATGCAGACCCCCGAGGAGTTCGGGCAGATCGTGATCCGCTCGGATGACGACGGCAACGTGCTGCGCCTGAAGGATATCGCCGACATCGAACTGGGCCGCGAGTCCTACGCCTTCAAAGGCTATACGAACGGACACCCGGGCGTCAGCGCCATGGTGTTCCAGACCGCAGGCACGAACGCCACGCAGGTCGTCAACGACATCAACGCCCTGCTCGACGAGGTGGAGGCCGAGCTCCCGAAGGGAGTGGCCATCGCCCACCTGCAGAGCGTGAACGACTTCCTCTACGCCTCGATGAAGGAGGTGGTCAAGACGCTCTTCGAGGCCATCCTGCTCGTGGTGCTCGTGGTGTACGTCTTCCTGCAGGACATCCGCTCGACGCTCGTGCCGACGGTCTCGATCCTCGTGGCGCTCGTCGGTACGTTCGCCTTCCTCTCGGTGGCGGGCTTCTCGATCAACCTGCTGACGCTCTTCGCCCTGGTGCTTGCGATCGGTACGGTCGTCGACGACGCCATCATCGTCGTCGAGGCGGTGCAGGCGCGCTTCGACGCCGGGTACAAATCTTCCTATATGGCCACCATCGACGCCATGTCGGGCATTACGTCGGCCATCGTCACCTCGACGCTGGTCTTCATGGCGGTGTTCATCCCCGTGGCCATGATGGGCGGTACGTCGGGCGTCTTCTACACGCAGTTCGGTATCACGATGGCCGTGGCCGTGGGTCTTTCGGCCGTGAACGCCCTGACGCTCTCTCCGGCGCTGTGCGCTATTATGCTGAAGCCCTACCTCGATGAGAAGGGCGAGATGCGCGACAACTTCGCGGCCCGCTTCCGCAAGGCCTTCAATGCGGCCTTCGGCGCCATGGTCAACAAGTACAAGCACGGCGTGATGCTCTTCATCAAGCACAAGTGGCTGATGTGGTCGACGCTGGGTCTTGCCATCGCGGCGCTCGTGCTGCTGATGAACACCACCAAGACGGGTCTGGTGCCCGACGAGGACCAGGGAACGATCATGGTCAACGTGACGACGGCTCCGGGTTCGTCGCTTGCCGAGACCCACAAGGTCATGGACGAGGTTTCGGAGCGCATCCAGAGCATCCCGCAGATCCGCGACTTCATGCAGACGGCAGGATACGGAATGATCGCCGGACAGGGCTCGTCGTACGGTATGTGCATCATCAAGCTCAAGGACTGGGACGAGCGTCCCGAGAAGGAGGATGAGGTGAATGCCGTCATCAACCAGATCTACGCGCGTACGGCCGACATCAAGGATGCGCAGCTCTTCGCGGTGGCGCCTCCCATGATTTCGGGTTACGGTACCTCGACGGGATTCTCCATGCACCTGCAGGACAAGGCGGGCGGCGAGCTTTCGGACTTCTACAACGTCTACCTGCAGTTCATCGCGGCGCTGAACCAGCGTCCGGAGATCGAGCGCGCCTACTCGACCTTCAACATCAACTTCCCGCAGTACATGGTCGACATCGACGCCGCGAAGGCCAAACGCGAAGGGATTTCGCCCTCGACGATCCTCTCGACCCTTTCGGGCTACTACGGAGGCCAGTACGTTTCGAACATCAACCGCTTCTCGAAGATGTACTACGTGACGATCCAGGCGGATCCGAAATACCGCCTCGACGCCCAGTCGCTGAACAACGTCTTCGTACGTACGGAGAGCGGCGAGATGGCTCCGCTGGGTCAGTTCGTGACCCTGACGCGCGTCTACAGTTCCGAGGTGCTGAACCGCTTCAACATGTACAACTCGATTGCCGTGAACGGTACGGCGGCCGAAGGGTATTCGTCGGGTGACGCCATCAAGGCCATTCGGGAGGTTGCCGCGGAGGTGCTTCCGCGCGGATACGGATTCGAATTCGACGGCATCACGCGTGAGGAGGCCCAGACGGGCAGCAACACGATCATCATCTTCGGAATCTGCATCCTTCTTATCTACCTCATCCTGAGTGCTCTTTACGAGAGCTTCCTCCTGCCGTTCGCCGTGATTCTGGCCGTTCCGTGCGGTCTTATGGGCTCGTTCCTGCTGGCCAAGATCATGGGACTCGAGAACAACATCTACCTCCAGACGGGTATCATCATGCTGATCGGACTGCTGTCGAAGACGGCCATCCTGATCACCGAGTACGCCGCCGACCGCCGCCGTGCGGGCATGAGCCTCACGCAGGCCGCCGTTTCGGCCGCCAAGGTCCGTCTGCGTCCTATCCTGATGACGGTGCTGACCTGCGTCTTCGGTATGATCCCGCTGGTGCTGTCGCACGGTGTGGGCGCCAACGGCAACTCGACCCTCGGTTCGGGCGTCGTGGGCGGAATGATCGTCGGAACGCTGGCACTGCTGTTCCTCGTGCCGACGCTGTTCATCGTCTTCGAGACGCTGCAGGAGAAGGTCAAGCCCCTGGAGCTGGATCCCGATCCCCAGTGGGCGGTGCGTGCCGAGCTCGAAGAGGTTAAAAACGAAAAAGAGGAGGAATAACGCTATGAGAAAGATCGTAATCATACTCGCGGCGGCGGCATTGACCGGCTGCGGTATCTATAAGCCCTATACGCGTCCGGAGGTGCAGGTCGACGGCCTCTACGGAGACGCCGAGACCGCCGATTCCACGACGCTGGGCGACATCAGCTGGCAGGAGATGTTCACCGACCCGGCGCTTCAGGAGCTGATTGCCCGGGCGCTGGAGAACAACACCGACCTGCAGTCGGCGGGCTGGAGGGTGAAGGAGGCCGAGGCGACGCTCAAGTCGGCGCGCCTGGCCTACCTGCCGTCGTTCAACTTCGCCCCGCAGGGGTCTTTGAGCAGCTTCGACGGGGCGACTCCGACGAAGACCTACTCCATTCCCGTGCAGGCGAGCTGGCAGATCGACATCTTCAACGGCCTGACCAACGCCAAGCGGAAGTCGAAGGCGCTGTACCTCCAGAGCCAGGAGTACGAGCAGGCCGTGAAGACGCAGCTGATTGCCGGTGTGGCGAATCTCTACTATACGCTGCTGATGCTCGACAGCCAGTACGAGGTGACCCGGGAGACGGCCGCCAGCTGGCGCCGGAGCGTCGAGATCATGCAGGCCATGAAGGAGGCGGGTATGGCCAACGAAGCCGCCCTTGCGCAGTACGAGGCCACGATGCTCTCGATCGAGGCGTCGCTGCACGACCTCTCGTTCCAGCGCACGCAGACCGAAAACAGCCTTTGCTCGCTGCTGGGCGAAGCTCCGCATCCGGTGACGCGCGGGCGCCTCGAGGAGCAGGTGCTGCCCGACGAACTGATGGTCGGCGTCCCGGTTCAGATGCTTTCGAACCGTCCCGACGTCCGTTCGGCCGAATACACGCTCATGCAGTCCTACTACGCTACGAGCGAGGCCCGTTCGGCGCTCTACCCTTCGATCACGCTGAGCGGCACGCTGGGCTGGACGAACAACAGCGGCGCGGGGATCGTCGATCCGGGCAAGCTGCTGTGGAATGCCGCGGGATCGCTGCTGCAGCCGCTCTTCAACGCCAATTCGAACCGTGCGCGGGTGAAGATCGCCCTGGCGCAGCAGGAGGAGTCGAAGCTGGCCTTCCAGCAGACGCTGCTCAACGCCGGTGCGGAGGTCAACAATGCGCTCGTGCAGTGCCAGACGGCGCGCGCCAAGGCCGATCTGCGGATGGAGCAGGTCGAGGCGCTGCAGCGTGCCGTATCGAGTACCGAGGATCTGATGCAGTTCAGTTCGACGACCTACCTCGAGGTGCTGACGGCCAAGCAGTCGCTCCTTTCGGCGCAGCTGTCGCAGATCTCGGATCGTTTCGACGAGATTCAGGGTATCGTGAACCTCTACCAGGCTTTGGGCGGAGGCCGCGACATCACGCAGGACAAGGAGGCCGAGTAGATGAAACGCGGGGCAACCAGAGAGGAGATCATCCGCACGACGCAGGAGTTGATTGCCCGCAACGGCATCCGGGCCGTGCGGGTCGACGAGATCGCGCAGATGCTGGGAATCTCGAAACGCACCCTGTACGAACTTTTCGCCGACAAGAACGACCTGGTGAACACCTGCCTCGACGCCATGAACCGGCAGCAGCAGCAGCGTATTGCGGCGTGTCGGAGGCGCCGGGCCGGGAATCCTCTGCAGCGGGCGTTCCGCCTGGCCAACGAGTACCTCGACAACCTGTATGACGTGGACCATACCTTCCTGTCGGATATTCGCCGGCGGGAGGCCTTTGCCGGGCACTACGACGATCACCGGTCGTTCTGGTGCAAGGAGTTGGCCCGGGCTTTCGAGGCGTGCCGCGAAGAGCACTATCTGCTCCCGGAGGTTGATTCGCAGGCTTTTGCGAACCGGCTGATGAGCACGCTGCTGGAGTTGCGTCTCGGCGGGTCGAAGCGGGAGGAGCTGTACTTCTTCTGCCGGACGATTCTCCGGGGCGCCGCCACGAAACAGGGCATCGACCTCATAGACCGCAATACCTGACCTTCGGTGGAGGGATTTGAAAATCTCCGCAGGACTGTTCCTGCGGAGATTTTTTTGCTTCCGGGCCTGATTTTGAGCCTCCTGCATACACCGATCTCAAGTATTTTTCGTATTTTTGTATGATCGGAGCCCGGCGGTGCCACCCGCCGCGGCAAACCGTTCGAAGGGCCGTCGGCGGACGGCCCGCATACAAACTCGAATCCTTTCAGGCATGTTACGTAAAATCCGGATTGCCCTTGCGGCACTCTTCTTCGCAGGCATCACGCTGCTGTTCCTCGACTTCTCGGGGACGCTCCACGCGTGGCTGGGCTGGATGGCCAAGATCCAGCTGCTGCCCGCCCTGCTGGCCCTCAATGTCGGCGTCGTGGCCGGGCTGGTAATTCTGACGCTGCTCTTCGGCCGCGTCTACTGCTCGGTCATCTGCCCGCTGGGCGTCATGCAGGATGTCGTGTCGTGGATCTCCGGACGGCGGCCGAAACACCATTACCGCTTCCGCTACTCCCGGGCGCTGACGTGGCTGCGCTATACGATGCTCGTGGTCTTCGTGGCGATGCTGCTCGCGGGCTTCGGGACGCTGCTGGCGCCCTACAGCGCCTACGGACGCATCGTTTCGAACCTCCTGGCCCCCGTGTGGCAGGGCGTGAACAACCTGCTCGCCGCCGCGGCCGAACGCCTCGACAGCTACGCCTTCTATTCGGTCGACGTGTGGGTGAAGAGCCTCTCGACGCTGGCCGTCGCCGTCGTGACGTTCGTCGTCGTGGCGTGGCTCGCATGGCGCAACGGCCGCACGTGGTGCAACACGGTCTGCCCCGTGGGCACGGTGCTCGGCTTCCTGTCGCGCTTCTCGCTCTTCCGCCCCGAGATCGACCGCTCGAAATGCAACGGTTGCAAACTTTGTGCACGCAGCTGCAAGGCCTCGTGCATCGACGCGGTGAACCATAGCATCGACTACAGCCGCTGCGTGGCCTGCATGGACTGCCTGGAGGTGTGCCGTCAGGGTGCCATCCGCTACACGCGGCGGCGACAGGAGCCCGTTGCGGCGGGCTCCGCGGCAACCCCCGCGACGACAGGGGACACCGCGGCGGACGCTTCGCGGCGCAGCTTCCTGGGGCTGGCCGGGGTATTCGCCTTCACGGCCCTGCGGGCGCAGGAGAAGAAGGTCGACGGGGGCCTCGCGCCGATCCTCGACAAGAAGATCCCCGCGCGTGCCACGCCCCTCGTGCCGCCCGGGGCGCAGAACCTGCGCCGCTTCCTGTCGCACTGCACGGCGTGCCAGCTCTGTGTCTCGGTGTGCCCCAACCAGGTGCTGCGCCCGTCGGGTGCGCTGGAGCGGCTGATGAAGCCCGAGATGTCGTACGAGCGCGGCTATTGCCGCCCGGAGTGCGCGAAGTGCGCCGAGGTGTGCCCTACGGACGCCATCCGCCTGGCCGACCTCACGGAGAAGGCCTCGACGCAGATCGGCCACGCCGTGTGGGTGCGTGCGAACTGCGTGGTCGTGAACGACGGCGTGCAGTGCACCAACTGCGAGCGCCACTGCCCGACGGGTGCGATCCGCCTCGTCCCGCTCGACGCCTCCGATCCGCATTCGCTGCGCATCCCGGCCGTCGACGAGGAGCGCTGCATCGGCTGCGGGGCCTGCGAAAACCTCTGCCCGGCGCGGCCGTTCAGCGCCATCTACGTCGAGGGCCACGAGCGCCATCGCCTGATTTGACAACCCGAAAGTTCCGAAAAAGGATATGGATACGAAAGAGAAAGATACGAAGGATCCCATTTCGCGGAGAGAGTTCCTGAAGATCGTGGGTATCGGCGCCGCGACGACCACGGCGGCCCTGGCAACGGGCTGCCGTCCGGGAGGGCGTTCGGCGGGTGCGGGTGCATCCGCCGGGGAGGTCCCGACCGATCGGATGACCTGCCGGGAGAACCCGAAGAACGGCGAACGCGTATCGCTGCTCGGCTACGGATGCATGCGCTGGCCGACGCTACCCGCGCCGGGCGGCGACGGGAACGTGATCGACCAGGATGCCGTGAACTCGCTGATCGACTATGCCATCGCCCACGGGGTGAACTATTTCGACACCTCGCCGGTCTACGTGCAGGGGTGGTCCGAGAAGTCCACGGGGCTGGCGCTGAAGCGCCACCCGCGGGAGAAGTTCCTCGTGGCCACGAAGCTCTCGAATTTCTCGAACTTCACGCGCGAGAACTCGATGGCCATGTACCGGCAGTCGTTCGAGGATCTGCAGGTCGACTACATCGACTACTACCTGCTCCACTCGATCGGCAACGGGGGGATCAAGACCTTCCGTGCGCGCTACATCGACAACGGGATGCTCGACTTCCTGATCGGGGAGCGTGCGGCGGGCCGGATCCGCAACCTGGGCTTCTCGTTCCACGGCACGCAGGCCGTTTTCGACGAGGTGCTGGCCATGCACGAGCGCGTGCACTGGGATTTCGTGCAGATTCAGCTCAACTATGTCGACTGGCACCACGCCTCGGGCAACAACGTCCCGGCCGAATACCTCTACGGGGAGCTTGAGAAGCGCGGCATTCCGGCGATCATCATGGAGCCGTTGCTCGGCGGGCGCCTCTCGAAGGTTCCCGACCATATCGCCACGCGGCTCAAGGAGCGGCGCCCGGAGTCGAGCGTCGCCTCGTGGGCCTTCCGCTTCGCGGGGTCGCCCGAAAAAGTGCTCACCGTGCTGAGCGGCATGACCTACATGGAGCACCTGCAGGACAACCTGCGCACCTATTCGCCGCTCGTGCCGCTGACGGACGACGAGCGGCAGTTCCTCTTCGATACGGCCGTCCTGATGAAGCAGTACCCCACCATCCCGTGCAACGACTGCAAGTACTGCATGCCCTGCCCCTACGGAATCGACATCCCGGCCGTGCTGCTGCACTACAACAAGTGCGTCAACGAGGGGAATGTTCCGCGGGACGGCGAGGATCCCGGTTACCGTGCGGCGCGGCGGGCGTTCCTCGTCGGCTACGACCGCTCGGTGCCGCGCCTGCGCCAGGCGAGCCACTGCATCGGGTGCGGGCAGTGCAACCCCCATTGCCCGCAGTCGATCGACATCCCGAAGCAGCTGCGGCGCATCGACGCCTTCGTCGAGCAGCTCAAGCAGGGGACGCTCTGATTGCGCTGAGGTGCCGATTCCGCTGACGGCTGATGCGTAGCCGGGGGCGAGTCCGGGAGGCGAGGCCGTCGCACCGTAATCTCCGACACACCCCGCTGCAATCCCGACCCCCTGCGAACCCCGGCAAAGCCCCGCGCAAGACCCATACGCTGCGGACTCCGCAACAGCCCGCGATACTGCACGCAGAGGCCCGGAACCATCGAGTTCCGGGCCTCTTCGTGCGTTCGGAGATCCTTCTCCCCGGCTCTTACAGCTGCGGCTTGACGGCCGGGGCGAGGATCGTGACGTAGGGCGTGCCGTTGTCGTCGCACGTCGAGACGAGGCGCACGGCCTTCACCGGTTTCTCGGGGCGGATCAGGATACGGCCCTTCTCCAGCTCGCCGACGCGGCGGAACGAGGATCCGTTGTAGGATATCTCGGCGTATCCTGTCGTGATAATCGTCTTGGGCAGCTGCGGATAACCCGTCTGGATGACCATCTCGCGGCACGTAACGGGTTCGTCGAACGTGTAGAGGATCCAGTCCTGCTGGCGGCAGGCGCGGCGCGTGCGCGTCATGCCCTTGTAGGTCGAGGCGTTCGTGTAGGGGAACTTTTCGCTTTCGCCCATCGAGGAGGTGATCGTCAGCGCGGGGCGTATCGTCCTCCAGTACGAAGCGTCGGCAACGTAGGGGCTGCGGCCCGTCCCGTAGCGGGAGAAGAAGCGGTAGCGGTGCGGCATGTCCGTCCGCAGCGGGTGCGTGTAGGCGTGCTCCCCGTCCTCTCCGTCCACGAGGTAGCGGACCTCCGAGCGGTCGTCCGCCGTCACGGTGAATGCGCCGTCGCGGTATTCGACCTTCGGGGGGAAGAGCCGGAAGCGGATGCCCATCGCCGCCATGCGGTCGTAATGCCTGTCGCGGAGCTCGCGGTAGTATTCGTCCCACCCCTCGGCGTTGCTGCTCCATGCGATGCGGCTCAGGGCGCAGACCCGCGGGAAGAGCATGTAGTCGAGGTAATCGGGCTTCTCGGGCTCGTGCGAAACGTAGAGCTCGCTCCAGAAGGCCCCCTCCAGCCCGGCGATCAGCTGCTGCTCCCCGTCGGAGAACCCCGCCTTCGCGGGGTCGAACGAGAAGGTCTTCCGGGCGTCGAAGATCGCGGCCCAGCTGTGCCCGTCCTCATGCTCCGACTGGCGCATGTCGAAATAGAAGTATTCGCTGGGCATGACCACGGTGCGGTACCCCTTCTGCGTGGCGTCGAGGCAGGCCTTCGTGTTTTTCCATCCGTAGACGAGGCTTTCGCGCGAGACGGCTCCCGTGCGGACGGCCTCGTTCCACACCCCGGGGTATTTGCCGTGTGCGGCGAGGATCCCGGCCACGCGCTCCATGAAGAGATCTTCGAGCTGGTGGGGGTCGGTCATCCCGCGGCGGCGCATCAGCGCCTGGCAGTCGGGGCAGCGCTTCCACTGCGTGAGGTCGACCTCGTCGCCTCCGACGTGGATGCACTTCGAGGGGAAGAGCTCGCAGATCTCCCCGAGGATGTCTTCGAGCAGCGCGTAGTTCTCCTCGCGGGCCACGCACCATGCCGAGCGGTAGTCGTATCCGTTCGTCGAGACGGTGTCGGGGGGATAGTTGCAGCGGATCTCGGGCCATACGGAGGCGATGTTGCGGCTGTGTCCCGGGAGGTCGATCTCGGGGATGATCTCGATGTTGCGCAGCGCGGCGTAGCGGATCAGCTCGCGCATTTCGTCCTGGGTGTAGTACCCGCCGTATTTCTCGTCCCACTTGCCGTAGACGGGACGCACGGGCGAATCCCCGCCGCGGAATCCCCCGATTTCTGTCAGTTCGGGGTGTGAGCGGATCTCGATGCGCCAGCCCTCGTCGTCGGTGAGGTGGATATGGAGTTTGTTGATGTTGTGGTACGAGAGCAGGTCGATGTAGCGCTTCATGCGCGGGGCGTCGATCCACGTGCGGGCCACGTCGATCATCACGCCGCGGTATGCGTAGCGGGGGGCGTCGTCGACCGTGCGGCACCCGATCATCGTGCCCACGGGGATCCCCTGCCGGGCATAGACCTCCGGGGGCAGCAGGCGGAAGAGCTCCTGCAGGCCGTTGAATACGCCGCCGGAGGTCGCGGCGTTGATGCGTATGTGGTCGGCAGCGATCTCGAGCGTATAGCTTTCGGGGGAGAGGAGGCTGTCGGCCGCGGAATCCGTGTCTTCGAGCGTCAGGACGATGGCGCCGTCGCCGGTGACTTCGCGGCGTACGGGGTACCCGAGGTATTCGGCGGCATATTGTGCCAGGGGCTGCAGGGCCTCGTCGGCGGAGATGGCCGTTCCGGGCTGGAAGACGAACGACCCCGGGCGGGAATGCGTCTCCCGGGGTGCGGGTTGGGCCATTCCGCCGCAGACCGCTCCGCCAAGGAGCGCGAGAAGCAGGAAAATTCGGAGTTTCATGGATGGTACGTATAAATTTGTTCCCGGCAAAGGTACGATTTTTACGCCGAATATGCTACCTTTGCCGTACGAGATTTGAACAGGCATTGCATCTATGGAAGATAAACGTTTGCAGGCTACGGCCCGCCTGCTGGAGGTGATGAACACCCTGCGCCGCGAATGCCCCTGGGATCGGGAGCAGACCTTCGACTCGCTGCGCAGCAATACGATCGAGGAGACCTACGAACTGGCCGATGCCATCACGGATCACAACATGGAGGGAATCAAGGAGGAGCTTGGCGACCTGCTGCTGCATGTGGTCTTCTACTCGAAGCTGGGCGAGGAACAAGGGGCCTTCGACTTCGGGGACGTGGCCAACGCCCTGTGCGACAAGCTCATCTACCGGCATCCGCACGTCTACGGCGACATCCACGCCAATACTCCCGCCGAGGTCAAGGAGAACTGGGAGGCGCTCAAGCTGCGCAAGAAGAACCGCCGGAGCGGCACGCTGGGCGGTGTCCCGCGGTCGCTTCCTGCGCTGGTCAAGGCCTACCGCGTGGGCGAGAAGGCCGCGGGGGCGGGTTTCGACTGGCAGTGCCGCGAGGATGTCTGGGACAAGGTCCGCGAGGAGCTTGCGGAGGTCGAGGCCGAGATGAAGTCGGGGCG
Organism: Candidatus Alistipes faecavium; assembly: GCA_019118605.1. GTDB lineage: Bacteria > Bacteroidota > Bacteroidia > Bacteroidales > Rikenellaceae > Alistipes > Alistipes faecavium. The sequence continues at coordinate 85,076 of DWYP01000010.1, forward strand.
CAAATGCGACCTCGAGGGGGAGTTCGGCGACCTGTTCTTTGCGCTGGTCAACGCGGCGCGCCTCTACGGCGTGGATCCCGAATCGGCGCTGGAACGCACGAACAAGAAGTTCATCCGACGCTTCAATTACATGGAGGAACAGGCTGCGGCAAAAGGACATACGCTCCACGAGATGACCCTCGACGAAATGGAGTCCCTCTGGCAGGAGGCCAAGACGCAGGAGTAGCCGCAGGGGCGACGACCCCGGCAATGCACATACCAAGGAAACACAACCGAGAAACATATGGCTCTGATCAGAAAAGTACGCGGGCATGAGCCCGTGATCGGCGAAAACACCTTCCTGGCCGAAACGGCCGTCATCCTGGGCGACGTGACCATCGGCCGCGACTGCTCGATATGGTACAACGCCGTGCTGCGGGGCGACGTGAACCGCATCGTCATCGGCGACCGCACGAACATCCAGGACGGCGCCGTGCTGCACACGATCTACGACAAGGCGAAGCACCCCTCGCAGACGATCATCGGCAACGACGTGTCGGTGGGCCACAACGCCACGATCCACGGCGCGGTGATCGAGGACAACTGCCTGATCGGCATGGGCGCCACGGTGCTCGACAACGCCCACGTCCCCTCGGGCTGCATCATCGCGGCCAACGCCCTGGTGCTGTCGAACGCGCAGCTGGAGCCCAATTCGGTCTACGCCGGGGTCCCGGCCCGCAAGGTCAAGGAGATCACCCCCGAGCAGCGCGACGAGATCGTGCGCCGCACGGCCCACGACTACATGCTCTATGCCTCGTGGTATACCCGCGACGGGGAGTAGCGCGCCGGCGGCGCCCGGCCATCCGCGCCGCAACCCCGAACCCTGAAACCTCCCGGACATGAAGCTCCAATCGAAATATTCCGACCTTGTGCTGAACCTGATGGTCGCCGTGGCGATCAGCCTGGTGGTGAACTTTTCCTACGTGCTGCTGATGCTCATCGACGTGACCAACGAGAGCCAGTCCCGCCCTGCGAACCAGAAGATCCTCGAACGCTGCGACGAAGGGCTTCTGTCGGTGCATCCCGACGGCTACGGATACCTCGTCTACGAAAACGGCGACAGCGTCTACGTCCCCACGCAGCGCATGCGCTGGCTCGGGATCGCCCCCGGCGACCGGATCGTCGCCGACCTGATGCCCCCGCGGCACGCGAAGGGCCACCCGGTGCTGTGGGAGATGCGCCGCCACAACGGGGAGAAATTCGACTACGGGCGCCTCTATACGGGCCCTTCGAGGATGACCGAACTGCTCCTGCAGCTCTTCTATTACCTCGTGGTCTCGTTCGTCATCCTCTCGATCCTCACCTCCGTGCGCCGCAACTACACGATGGGCCGCTTCATCCGGCGGTGCCTGTGGTGCTGCCTGGCCGCCGTCGCGCTCTACTGCCTGGCGCCCGTCACGGAGTGGCACTCGAAACGCATCACGCTCAACTGCATGAGCGGGCAGATGTTCGACTACATGCTGCTGCTCAAGTGTTCGTTCGCCGTGGTGGCCTCGATGCTCTACGGGCGGATCTACGTGCTGATCTCGCAGCGTCAGGCCGTGGTGGTCGAGAACGAGCTGCTCAAGAACGAGAACCTCACCACGCGCTACAACATGCTCGTCGGGCAGATCAACCCCCACTTCTTCTTCAACTCGCTCAATTCGCTGGCGATGCTCGTGCGGGAGAAGCACGACGAGAAGGCCCTGACCTACATCGACCAGCTCTCCTATACGTTCCGCTACATCATCCAGAACGGGCAGTCGACGCTGATGACCCTCGACGAGGAGCTGAAGTTCGCCGAGGCCTACGGCTACCTGTTCAAGATCCGCTATGCCGACAAGCTCTTCTTCGACGTCGACGTCGACCCGCAATATCTGTCGTGGCGGCTTCCGGCACTGTCGCTGCAGCCGCTGATCGGCAACGCCGTGAAACACAACACGATCACGCGTTCGCGGCCCTTCCACATCTCGATCCGCACCGAAGAGGGGCATCTGGTGGTCTCGAACCCCAGGATCCCGAAGCTCGAGCCGGAGCCCTCGACGGGAATCGGCCTCGAGAACCTCCGCAACCGCTGGCAGCTGATCACGGGCCAGACGATTGAAATCCTCGACGACGGCGTGACCTTTACGGTGCGCATGCCGCTGCAACACCCCGACCAAGCGTAATGAAAGCCCTGATTATCGAAGACGAAACCGCCGCGGCGGTGAACCTCGCGGCGATCCTCAAGCAGACGGCCCCCGACATGGAGATCGTGGCGACGCTCGAGAGCGTCGGGGAGAGCGTCGAGTGGCTGCGTGCGAATCCGCAGCCCGACCTGCTGTTCATGGACATCCACCTGGCCGACGGCGATTCGTTCCGGATCTTCGACTTCGTGGAGATCACCTCCCCGGTGATCTTCACCACGGCCTATGACCGCTATGCGCTGGAGGCCTTCAAGGTCAACAGCATCGACTACCTGCTCAAGCCGCTCAACACGGCGGACGTGGAGCGTGCGTTGGCCAAGCTCCGGCGTCTGACGTCGGTCGAGCAGCGCGACTACGGCACGCGGGTGCGGACGCTCGCCGCGGAGCGCAGCGAGAGCGAATCGGTCTTCCTGGTGCATGTCCGCGACCGGATCATCCCCCTGCGGCGCGAGGAGATCGCCTTCTGCTATACGGCCAACGAACGGGTTACGGCCTACGATTTCGAAGGAACCTCCTACCCGCTCAACCGCACGCTCGAGACGCTGCAGGCGCAGCTTCCCGAGGAGGATTTCTTCCGCGCCAACCGGCAGTTCATCGTCGCACGGCGTGCGGTGAAGGAGATCGTCGTGTGGTTCGGCAGCCGCCTGGCCCTGACGCTGACGGTCGAGACCCCCGAGCGGATCATCATCTCGAAGGCCCGGGTCCCGGAATTCAAGGCGTGGCTGCGGGCGGTTCACCCCTCCGAATAGGCTGTTTGGCCCCCGGGATCGGATGTTTGACCCGCGGGGCAGTATGCAATCCCTCCTGTGGCGTTATTTTTGTATCACGAAACGGTGATTCCGGGACAGCGGTTCCCGCGGGTCCCGGATCGGGAAATACAAATCTAACCAATAACAGGAGTACCATGAAAAAGAAGATTTTTGTTGCTGCGGCAACGTTTTGCATGTTTTGCGTAACGGGCGTTCTGGCCCAGGAGCCGACGACTCCGGCGACCCCTCCCACGCCCCCGACCGCGGAGCAGATGGCGCAGCGTCAGACCGAGCGCATGACCCAGCAGCTGAAGCTCTCGGACGATCAGGCCCGCAAGGTCTATGACATCAACCTCAAGCAGGCCAAGGAGATGCAGGCCGTGCACCAGAAGATGAAGTCCATGCGCGAGGAGCGTGCCGAGAAGATGAAGTCGATTCTCTCGACCGACCAGTTCGTGCAGTGGGCGCAGATGCAGCGCCCCGACCGCATGGGAGGCATGCACGAGCGTCACCACGACCGCAAGGCCCCGGACGGCAAGGACTACGGACGCCACCGTCCGGACAAGGACAAGGCCCGGGACCAGGATCGCAAATAGGCGTTCCTCACAGCGGCTCGCGGCAGCCGGAGGGGGTGTCAGTCCTGTCGGCTGACACCCCATTTTTTCCGTTTCACCCTGCGGGGAGTGTGAAAATCGCATAAAAAAGGTTATTTTTGCGAGGCTCAAACTGAAAACAGAAGAAACATTCCATCGAAATGAAAAAAATCCTGTTGACATTTTTCTCGGCCCTGTTCGCCGTGGCGGCCTTCGCCCAGAACGGGAGCGTGAAGGGTACGGTCGTGAATGCCGATACCGGGGAAGAGGTCGTCGGGGCGGTGCTGATCGTCTCGCCGGTGAAGGATCCCTCCGCACAGAAGGGTTTCACTTCCGGATACAAGGGCTCCGTGTCGATCCCCTCGCTCGCCTACGGCGAGTATTCGCTTTCGGTGTCGTTCATCGGCTACCAGAACTACGACACGACCTTCCGCGTGGCGGCGCCCCGGGTCGACCTGGGGACGGTGAAACTCAAGCCGGGCGTGCAGATCGAAACCGTCGTCAAGGAGGTCAAGGCCCTGCGCACCTCGCAGAAGGGCGACACGGTGAGCTACAACGCCGGGGCCTTCAAGGTGACCAATGACGCCGATGTCGAGGGCCTTCTGAAGAAGATGCCGGGCATCACGGTGATCGACGGCGTGGTCGAGACCCAGGGCGAGGAGGTCAAGAAGGTCTTCGTCGACGGCAAGGAGTTCTTCGGCGAGGACGTGACGACGGCCATCAAGTCGCTTCCCGCGGAGGCCGTCGACCGCATCGAGGTCTACAACAAGCTCTCCGATGCCGCGGAGTTCTCGGGTATGGACGACGGCGAAGGGTACAAGGCCATCAACATCGTCACGCGTCCGGGCATGCGCCAGGGGCTGTTCGGAAAGCTCTATGCCGGAGTCGGCTACGATGCCGAATCCGAGACCCAGGACAAGGACCGTTTCAAATACCTCGCCGGCGGCAACGTGAACCTCTTCCACGGTGACAGCCGCGTGTCGCTGATCGGGCTGTTCAACAACGTCAACCAGCAGAACTTCTCCTTTGAGGATATTCTGGGCGTCACGGGCGGCGGAGGCGGGCGCCGCGGGGGCGTAGGCCAGTACATGGTGCGCCCGCAGGCGGGTGTGGCCACGGTCAACGCCCTGGGCGTCAACTACTCCGACACGTGGGGCAAACGCGATCAGGTGAAGATCGAAGGAAGCTACTTCTTCAACAATACGAACACGGCGAACCGCTCGACGGTGGACAAGTGGTACGAGGCGCCGATGAGCCCCGATACGCTGATGACCCGCGGCTATTCCGATACGGAGGGTTACAACCACCGCTTCAACGCCCGTCTGGAGTGGAAGATTTCCGAGAACCAGAACCTGATGATCCGCCCGCGCTTCAGCTACCAGATCAACGATCCGTGGAGCCAGACGACCGGATGGCAGTTCGGCGCCCCGGAGAGCGGCGGCAGCGGATACAGCTATACCGACAATTACAGCGATTCCCGGAATTACGGCTACAACCTGGGCACGAGCGCCGTCTACCGGGCCAAGCTGGGCAAGGACGGGCGTACGCTGACCCTCGACGGATCGTTCAGCTATTCGGACCGCAAGAACAATTCGACCTCGTGGTCCAACGTGCAGGAGATCTCCACCATCCGCCCGGGTGTCGGGAGCGATCCTTTCGCGTGGGATCCTGCGGCCTACACCACGCTGCGCTACCTGCGGAGCATGGCCCCGTCGTCGTCGTACAGCCTGCGCGGGAATGTCACCTATACCGAACCGGTTGCCAAATACGCGCAGGTGAGCCTCCAGTACCGGATGTCGTACAACTCGCAGGAACGCGACAAGAGCTCCTACGTCACGGGCGACGACTTCTCGATCGCAGGCCTCACGCCCGACCCGCTGCTGTCGAACTCCTACGAGAGCGGCTACCTGACGCAGAGCGTCGGCCCGGGCTTCCGCTTTTCGAAGGAGCGCAACACGTTCGTGGCGAACGTCTACTACCAGCGTTCGGCCCTCGACGGACAGATCGTGCAGGAGAATTCCGAGAAGATCAAACACTCGTACGACAACGTGACCTACTTCATGATGGGCCAGCTGAACATCAACCGCGAGAACTCGCTGCGACTGTTCGTCTCGTCCTATACCGACAGCCCGTCGGTCACGGCGCTGCAGAGCGTGTACGACGTGTCGGATGCGCAGAACATCTCGCGCGGAAATCCCGACCTGAACCCCAACTACTCGCACCGTGTGGATTTCCACTATACGAACTCCAACGTCGAGAAGGGCCGGACGTTCATGTGGATGTTCGGGATGAACGCCACGCAGGACTACGTTGCCACACATCTGGTCCAGAATCCCGGGACGATGAACATCGCCGGCGAGACCTATACGCCGAACTACTACTCCACGCAGGTCAACCTCGACGGATACTGGAATCTGCGTACGAACCTGAGCTACGGATTCCCGATCGGGTTCCTGAAGTCGAACTTCAACGTCATGGCGGGTGTCTCCTATTCGGTGGCTCCGAGCATGCTGGGCGGCACGGTCGAAGCAACGGGCACGATCCTCGACGGCGAGCGCAACGACACGCGGAACCTGGGTTATAATTTCCGGGCCGTGCTGGGCAGCAACATCTCCGAGAACGTGGACTTCACCTTCTCGTGGAACGGCAACTACAACGAGGCGACGAACTCGCTCAACACGTCGAATTCGAAGAACCGCTACTTCAACCACACGGCGCAAGGGAGCATGAAGTTCATCTTACCGCTGGGCTTCACCCTGACGGGCAGCGCCTCCTACACGCAGTACGTGGGCTACACGAACGACTACGAGGAGGATTACCTGCTGTGCAACGTCTGGCTGGGCAAGAAGGTTTTCAAGAACCAGCGCGGCGAGATCCTGATCGGCGTGAACGACCTCTTCAACCAGAATACGGCCTTTGCGCGTTCGACGGGTTCGGGATGGACGCAGAACTCGACCAACAGCGTGATCGGACGCTACTACATGGTGCAGTTCACCTTCAACCTGCGGCATTTCGGCAAGAAGGGCTCGCAGAACATCAACGATTACGAAGGAATGGGCGGCCCCGCACGGCGGATGGGCCCCGGCGGCCCCGGCGGCCCTCCTCCCCCTCCCCACGGAATGGGCCCGCGGTAGCGCAGCGCTCCGCACAAGAGAAACCCCCTGCAGCAATGGCTGCAGGGGGTTTTCATGTTTTGACGCGGCTGCCGGGTTTGCTTCGGTTCTCGGGCTCGCTTCGGCTGCCGCTTGTCGCGTCTGCCGTCGGCTCTCGCTTGCTTTGGCTCTCGGGTTTGCTTGCACCCTCCGGAGTCGCCCCGTCCCCGGCAGGCTACTGCCTCCGGATCGGCTTGCGGCGGAGGGGCGAATTCCCGGGCGAATTCCCTTCGGTGATCCGGGCCTTCACCGGCTTCTGCAACTGCTCGCGCTGCTCGTGGCGGATCACCTGATGGGTGCCGATGCAGGCCAGTCCGCTGTATATGACCGTGAGGATGACAAGCCACTTGATCTCGGCAAAGACCTCCGGGAGCGTCGCCCCCATGGTCTGCAGGCGGATGAATCCGTTGACGCCGTGGCTGCTGGGGAAGATCTTTCCGAAGGCGTAGAGCCATTCGGGGAATCCTTCGCGGGGGAACGATACGCCGCTGAGCATCAGCACGGGGATCGAAGTCCACAGGAGCAGCAGCAGGGAATTCTCGCGGTAGCGGAAGAGCGTCGACACGGCGATGCCCATGGCGATGCACGCCACGACGTAGATCGAGACGAAGAGGAAGACGGCCCACGGGGCGCCGTTCATCGGGAAGTGGAAGAGCCGGTAATGGAGCCCGAAGATGTAGGTGCACGTCACGGCGTAGATGGCCGCGTAGACGAGTCCTCGTCCCACGACGATCGGGAGGGTCGACATCTGCCTCCGCCCCGGGGGGCAGAGCTTGCGGTAGAGGCCGAATTCGCGCCACGTGCCGCCGATCATGCCGATTCCTATGAGCATCGTCTGCTGGATGATGACGATGATGATCGCGGGCATGACGAAGGTTCCGTATCCCAGATAGGGGTTGAAGAGGTTGTGCGACTCGTAGATCACGGGCTGTACGGTGGCCTGCGCCTGGGGGAGGTTTGCGCCCTTGGCGATCAGCCGCTGGAATTCGACCATCGCGCCGGTCTTCCCGATCGTCGTCACGAGCTCCTGGAAGACCTGCCGGTACATCAGGAAGTAGCTGGCGTCGCAGTAGATCGCCACGTCGGCCTGCTCGCCCCCGTAGAGATTCTGCTCGTAGTCCGCGGGGATGTAGACGATTCCGTATATCTCGCGGTTGAAGAAGAGCTGCCGGGCCTCCTCCATCGAGGTGGGCTCGTAGGCCACATAGGTGTTCGGGCCGCTGTTGAACGACTCGATGAGGCTGCGGCTTGTAGGCGTGCGGCACTCGTCGACCACGCCGATCGGGACATTGCGCAGCACCTGCGTGCCGTAAGCCAGCGAGTAGACCGTGGCATAGATCAGCAGCGCGAAGATCAGCACCAGCATGACGCCTCCGTCGGTGAAAATCGTGCGGAATTCGTTGCTGACGACAGTCCGTGTCTGCTGCCAGTATGAGGCAATTTGTTTCTTGAATCGGTTCATATCAGAGTCTCCCCCAGAATTTTTCCTCCGTGCAGACTTTCCGCAGCCGCGGCAGACACAGCATCGGCAGGAGGATGAACAGCGTCATGCAGAGCAGGTCGGTGATCGAATAGATCCACGGGGTGCCGCGGAGCATCTGGTCGACGAAGATGTCGGTGTAGAAGGTAAATGGAAAGAACTTGCTCACCCACTGCATCGGCTCCCACATGGCCATGATCGGGAACGTGAGTCCCGAGAAGGTGAAAGCCAGGACGGAGTATCCTCCGCCGATGGAGAGCGAGAGGCGCAGGCTGGCCAGCAGCGAGACGATCAGTACGGAGATCGCCTGGTAGCTGAGGATGAAGAGCAGCGTGCCGACGAGGATCACGGCGAGGCTTCCGTTGAGCGGGGTCCCGACGATGCGGAAGTTGATGAGCAGCATGACCAGCGAGACGAGGAACATGATGGCCGTGATGGGCAGGAGCTTTCCCGTGAGCGCCGCGGTGATCGAGTCCCCACCGGTGCGGAGCCATTCGCGGGCCGTGGAGCGCTTGAGCTCGGTGCCTATTGCGAAGATCGTCACCATGACCGTAAAGATCATCAGCATCATGGGCATGAAGCTCGGGGCCAGGTAGTATCCGTAGTTGATCAGGGGGTTGAAGAGCACGTGGCGGTCGAAACGGATGGGCATGAGCTGCGCCATGGCCTGGCGTTCGGTCAGCCCCTGTTTCATGAGCAGCTGCAGCTGGATGCCTGCCGAGAAGGTCGTTGCGGCGGTTTGAATGTCCTTGGATAGCAGTCCGTTGACGGTGATGTTTGTTCCCGAGACGTAGTTTTCGAGGTGCGTCTGGCTGTTGCTCAGGATCGACTTCTCGAAGAACGCCGGGATCTGCACGATGGCCATGATCTTCCCCTCGCGCATGAGGCGTTCTCCTTCGGCCATGTCCTGAATGTCGTACGCCACCATCGGGGTCGGGGTGTCGTCGATCATTTGGGCGATTTTCCGCGAGAGCGTCGTCTGGTCCTCGTCGAGGATGGCGATCGGGACGTCGCGGATGGCTCCCCGGTTGAACAGCAGCGCGAAGAAGGCGAACGACAGCACGGGCAGAAAGACCGTCAGCACGAAATACATCGGCTGATGGGTCAGTCTCCCCCACTCGCGCTCCAGGACGGCGCCGACGTTGTGAAAGAATCCCGGCATGGTTACCGTGCGATTTTATCCCAGTCGACCAGCACGCTCATTCCGGGGCGCATGTTCCCGGCCTCCGAGACGGGCTTGGCCTTGATGGCGAAGGTGCGGATGTCGAAACCTCCCTGGGTGCGCGTGGCGGCCCACGTTGCGAAGTCGGCCTGCGGGGCGATGTAGCTCACCTCGAACTCCACGTCGCGGTCCAGCGCCGGGACGTATCCGGTCATGCGGGTCCCGAGGACGATTCCCGGGAGGAGGGTCTCCTTGATGTTGAAGGTCACCCAGATGTCGCTCATGTCGAGGATGGCGACCACGGGGTATCCGCTGCCCACGAGCTCGCCCTCTTCGGCGATGATCGTCGAGACCTCTCCCGTGACGGGCGAATAGACCATGGCGTCGTTGATGTAGGACTCGACCTCCGAGACGGCGCCCTGAGCCTGGCGTACGCGGGCTGCGGCGGCCTCCTTGTCCTCCTTGCGGGCACCGTCGGTGGCCAGCTCGTACTGTGCTTTCGCGGCCATGGCCGTCGCCTCCATCGCCTTGTAGTTTGCCTGCGCCTCGTCGAGCTTCTGGGCCGGGAGCACGCCGCTTTCATAGAGGTTCTGCACGCGCTCGAAGGTCTTGCGCGCGAGTTCGAGCCCTGCCTGAGCCTTCTCCCACATGTTCAGGGCCGCGGCGATCTGCTGCGCGCGGGCTCCGGCGATGGCCGCGGCGTCGAGCGCCGAGGCGGCGCTCTTCACGGCTTCGGCCTGCTCGAGCTTGGCATTCAGTTCGGGGGTCGAGAGCGTGTAGAGCAGCTCTCCCTTGGTAACCTGCTGACCCTGTTCGACCTTCATGGCGTCGATTCGCCCGGGGACTTTCGAGGAGGCCTTGTAGGTCGTGCATTCGACGGTTCCCTGAATCAGCGTCGGGGTGCGTTTGTTCAGGTAGAGGCTGATGAGCACCACGGCGAGGATGATGGTCGCTCCGGCGGCCAAGATTCCGATAACGTTGCTTCGTTTCATATGTTTCGATGTTTATTTTTTTTCGAATTGGATGGTCTGTGCGTCGTTGCGGCGCGCGTAGGTCGGGAACTCGTCGCTGATGCCCGCGGCTTCGAGCAGCTGGGCGAGCAGCAGGTCGTAGTTGTAGGCGGTCTGGAGGCGTTCGGTGCGCACTCCCGCGAGGTTCAGCTCGGCGTCGATCAGGTCGGTCGAGGAGCTCATTCCCTCCTTGAATGCCGCCTGCTTGATCCGCAGGTACTCTTCGGCGAAGGCCAGCGAGGCGTCGATCGAGATCATCTGGTTGTGGTAGTTCATCAGCTGGTTGTAGAGCTTCTCGACCAGTACGGCGACATCCTGTCCGGCCTTGTTCTGCAGCTCGCCCACGCGGCGTGCGGTCTGCTTGGCGGCCGAATACTTGTATTCGCGGCTCAGGCCGTCGAAGATCTTGATGTTGACCCCCACGCCCACGGCCCAGCGGGGCAGGATCCCCGTGACCTGGTAGTTGTAGAACGAGGCGCCGCCCATTGCCGCAACCTGGGGCAGGAACTCCGCACGCTGGGCGCGCACGCCCTCTTCGGCCAGCTGGCGCTTGAGCGACACCTGGCTGAGCAGCGGGTTGCGGGCCTCGGCCATATCCTGATAGTATTCCAGCTCCTCGATCTGCGAGAGAATGAACATCGCGGTCACGGGCTGCCACTCGTTTTCGCGTCCGAGGGTATTCGACAGGGCGCTGGCGATGGTCTGAACCTGCAGTTTGGCATTGGCCAGTTCGCGTTCGGCCTCCGCGAGCTTGAAGGCGACGTAGAGGCGTTCGCTCTGTGCGATCATTCCGTTTTTCTCCAGGGCGAGGGCGTCTTCGAGATGGCGGCGCATGCCGTCCACGACCTGCTGGCGCACGGTGACGACCTGCTCGGCGAGCGAGAGTCCGAAATAACGCTCCACGAGCTCCGAGATCAGGGCGTTGCGGGTCTGGTTTCCCTGCTCGACGGCGGTTTTCTCGTTGATTTTCGCGGCGCGGTTCGCGGCGTTGATCTTTCCGCCCATCCAGATCGGGAGCGTGACCTCTCCGCCGACGAATCCGAGGCTGCGGTCCTGCACCTTGAGGAACCAGTCGGCCTCGAGCATGGGGGTGATCAGCCCCTGAATACCCTGCAGCAGGGCGGGGTCGGTGATCAGTCCGCTTCCGAGGAGTTTTCCGGCAAATTCCTGTGTCGGGGCCTTGAGGTTGTTGAAATCCACGCCTATATCCTTTCCCAGATAGGCATAGGCCCCGGTGACGTTGATCTGGGGCATGCGCAGACCTATGGCGGCGCGACGCTCCTGCTGGGCGGCGCGTTCCTCGTAACCGGCGGCTTTCATGGCGGGATTCTCCGTGAGCGTGACGGCAATCGCTTCTTCGAGCGAAAGCATCTGTTTGCCGGTCTGTGCGAGACCGGGCGCAGGCAGTGCCGTAGCCGTCGCGATGGCGATCTTGAGAATTGTTTTCATACCGTTTCGTGATGCATTAGTCCTGCAAATATATGTGTTCTTTCGATAGGATGGTCTGTAATATGCCATTTGGAACATTATTGGCCCGAAAAGGGTATAAATAAGCCGGATTATCTCCATACGTGGGCATTCGCTTCGCGCACGCCTCCGGCCATTTCCGGATAGACGCGCACGTCGACACCCGCCTCGCGGAGCATCCGGGCGCCGCGGCAGCAGACGAAACACGAGGGTTCGTAGGCCGCAAACACCACGCGGGCAAAGCCGTGCCGCAAGATCAGCTGCGTGCAGCTCTCGGGTTCGCTGCTGCGCTGCGAGCAGGGTTCCATCGAGGAGTAGATCGTCGCGGCGCGCAGGTCGGCCCCGGCGTCGAGGGCCTTGCGGACGGCCTCCTGCTCGGCGTGATGCGTGGGCGATGTTTCGTGGGTGTACCCCGCGAAGCTCCTCCCGTCGGGCAGCACGACGACGGCCCCGACGCAGTAGGAGGTCGCACACGGCACGCACAGGCGTCCCTGGGCAATGGCTTCGGCCAAAAAGCGGCGGTCGGTCTCCGACGTGTCGGGATGCAGCGTGCACCACGTGACTTCCATCTCCCCGAGCCGTTCGCGGCGGACGCCGGCGCCCTGCGGGGGCCGGAATTCGAAACGTGCGCCTCCGCGTGCCTCCCCGAGTGTCAGGTGCGGGTTCACGGCGCATCGCACGACGTCGGCCATTCCCTCGTCGAGGAACATCCGGAGCATCTCCGCCCCGCCCTCGACGAGCAGGTGCCCGATGCCGCGTTTCTCGAGCTCTGTGACGATCCCCGCGGCCGTGACCTTCCCGTCGCAGGGAATGACCGTCGCCACGCCGTCGAGGCCGGGCTGCGGCCCGGGCGCGAAGACATACCGCTCGGCATCCCCTTCGGTGAAGAAGCGCAGCGTGGGCGAGAGCCTTCCGGAGCGTGTTACCGCGACCTTCGCAAGGTCGGGCCGCAGCCCGGCCCCGCGGCGTCGGGCGCGTTCGGCTTCATCCCGCAACAACAGTGCCGGATCGTCGTGCCGCAGTGTCCCGGCGCCCACGAGGATCGCGTCGCACGCGGCGCGCAGGCGCATCACCGCGTCCCAGTCTTCGGGCGTGGAGATCATCAGCCGCCGGGGCGAGTTGTCGTCGAGGTAGTGGTCGGCCGTCGTGGCGAAGGAGAGGGTTATGCGCATCGTTTCAAGGTGAAAAGGGTGATTTCGGGCCACGCCCCCAGCCGCATGGGATAGGCGACGTATCCTGTTCCGTCGTTGATGTAAAGCGTGTGGCGGCCCATGTCGTAGCGGCCGCTCCAGCGGGGATAGAGCCACGAGGCCGGGGAGCAGCCGCGCCCCCAGGGGCGGATCTTCATCTGCATGGCGTGCACGTGCCCGGCGAGTGTCAGGTCGCCGTGCCCCGTGGCGATGATCTGCTCCCAGAGCTGCGGCACATGCACCAGGGTGATGTTGTAGCACGTCTCCGGGATCCCGGCATACGCCGCGGGCAGCTGCGGCGCCGGGAGGTGGCGGTCGTGGCGCCGCTTGCGCAGCGCGGGGTCGAATCCGAGGCCCGTGAGGGAGATGCTGTCGGCGGCGCGGCGCAGGTAGACGGTCGTGTCGTTGAGCACCCTCCACCCCATCTGCCGCTGGCGGGCGATCACCTCGCGGAGGTTCTCCTCCATCGGAAAGCGGAGCGAATCTTTAATATAGGTGCCGAGGTCGTGGTTGCCGATCACCGACCACACGGGCCCCTCGATGCGCTGCAGGAGCCGCATCGTCCTGTCGTCGAGCTCCGCGGCGCGGATGTTCACCAGGTCGCCGGTGAAAACGACCGCATCGGGCCGCAGGGTGTTGATGCTGTCGGCCAGGCGCCGCAGCTCGCGTTCGGGGCAGACCAGCGTGCCAACGTGCAGGTCGGAGATCTGCGCGATGCGGAAACCGTCGAATGCCTCGGGAATACGCTCCGAGGCGATCTCCACGCGGTTCACGTGCAGGCGCGTGCGCCCCCGCGTGGCGCCCCATACGAAGAGGAGCGTCAGCAGCACGGCCGCGACGTACCCCGTGCGGGGGAGCCTCACGGCGCGGAAAAGGTAGCAGAACAGGCGTGGCAGGACCGTTGCGAACCATGCCCAGAGAAGCCACATGCTGACGGCCATCAGGCGCGTCGTATTGTCGCGGCTCAGGAGGCCGATCGCCATCATGACGGCGGGCAGGAGGTTCGTGACGGCCATCCACGCGACGATCCACCGTGCCACGGGGCGTCCGCGGCGTTTGCAGCGGCGCAGGTGGAACCAGTCGGCCGTGACGCCGGGCAGCAGAAGGATCAGGGCCAGGGTATATAACATACGTATTCGGTTCGGTTCAGGGGGCACTGCCGCGGGCGGCAGCCGCTTTCTGACAAAGATACGAATTTTTGGACATCTCCGCTCGGATTTCGTTTTTTCCTCTATATTTGTGGACGGATCCGGCGGCGGAGCCCCCTGTGCCCGCGGCCGCAATACAGCTACGGAATGGAATTCATCGAGCAATACAACCTGACGGGCATCGTGATCGGTGTTGCCACGTTCCTGATTATCGGACTGTTTCACCCGCTGGTCATCAAGGGCGAATACTACTTCGGAGTGAAGATCTGGTGGGTTTTCCTCGTGATGGGCATCGCTGCCGTCGGGGCGTCGATCCTCGTGCGGCACCTGCTGTGGTCGACGCTGCTGGCCGTCTGGGGCGCGTCGTCGCTCTGGAGCATCGGCGAGCTCTTCGAACAGCGCAAAAGGGTCGCCCGGGGCTGGTTCCCGCGCAACCCCCGGCGGAAACCGTAAACCTTCCCAACAGTCACTCCTCATTCACCATGTTGCTGCGTCCGATCTGTGTGTCACTCCTTGCCGCGGGGCTGTTCCTCGGGGGCTGCCGGCCTGCGGGGGATGCCGCACGCATGCACGGCGCGCACCCCGACGGCTGGTCGGGCCCGGGCCCTGTGCTTCCGCCCCAGCGGGTGCGGATGTGGTTCGGGGGCGACGTCATGCAGCACCTCCCGCAGGTCGAGGCGGCGCGCCGCGACGGGGGTTTCGACTATTCGGAGAGCTTCGCGGCCCTGGCCCCGCGCATGCGTGCGGCCGACATCGCGGTGGTCAACTTCGAGACCACGCTGACGCGCCGCGGCCCCTATACGGGTTACCCGATGTTCCGCTCGCCGACGGCCCTGGCCGACGCCCTGCGCGCTGCGGGGGTCGACGTGGCGCTGCTGGCCAACAACCACTGCTGCGACGGCGGCGCCGAGGGGCTCCGCACGAGCATCGAGGAGCTCTCGCGCTGCGGCATCCGCCACACCGGGGCCTTCGCCGACAGCGCCGACTACCGCCGCAACCACCCGCTCTACCTCTCGAGCCACGGCGTGCGCCTGGCCCTTGTCAACTACACCTACGGCACCAATGGAATGCCCGTTCCCGCGGGGATGATCGTGAACCTGCTCGACACCGTGCGGATGTCCCGCGACGTGGCGGAGGCCCGCGCTGCGGGGGTCGACTTCATCGTGGCCTGCCTGCACTGGGGCACGGAGTACGAGCGGCGGGAGAACGCCTCGCAGCGGCGCCTTGCGGAGTTCCTCCGCCGTCAGGGCGTCGACGTCATCGTCGGCGGGCACCCGCACGTGGTGCAGCCGTGGGTTGCCGACTCGGCGCGCGTGGTGCTCTACTCGCTGGGCAACCTGGTCTCGAACCAGCGCCGCCGCTACACCGACGGGGGCCTCGTGGCGGAGATCGACGCCGTGCGCCATCCCGACGGGCGGATGCGCTACACGCTGCGCCCGACGCCCGTGTGGGTTGCGATGCCGGGCTACCGGATCCTGCCCCCGGAGGCTGCCGACACGCTCCCGGCCCCGGCCGACTACCGGCTCTTCCGCACGGACCTCCACCAACTGACGGGAATCGAGCCATAAAATCGAGCCATAAGTGTTCCGAATGGGCGTATAAAAACAACCGATCGAAAAAATTTGGCTTTTGCCGGATGAAATTCCTATCTTTGCCGCAGAAACAACGAAACACACTCAAAACAATACGAATTATGGAAAAGAGCATCAAGGGTACCCGTACCGAACAGAATCTGTTGAAGGCATTTGCCGGCGAGAGCCAGGCGCGCAGCCGTTACGTCTTCTTCTCGAGCAAGGCCAAGAAAGAGGGCTACGAGCAGATTGCCGGCGTCTTCGCCGAGACGGCCGAGCAGGAGAAGGAGCATGCCGAGCGTTTCTTCAAGTTCCTCGAGGGCGGCGACGTGGAGATCACGGCCAGCTACCCCACCGGCCCCATCGGCACGACGGCCGAGAACCTTCTGGCTGCGGCCAAGGGCGAGAACGAGGAGTGGGATGTGCTCTACCGCGAATTCGCGAAGGTGGCCGACGAGGAGGGCTTTGCGGAGATCGCTGCGGCGTTCCGCATGATCTCGATCGTGGAGGCCGAGCACGAGCGCCGCTACCTGAAGCTGCTGAGCCGCCTCACGGACGGCAACTTCTTCAAGCGCGACGGCAAGATCTGGTGGCAGTGCCGCAACTGCGGCTTCATCATCGAGGCCGAGGAGGCTCCGAAGCTCTGCCCGGCGTGCAAGCACCCGCAGGCCTACTTCGAGCCCAAGAAGGAGAACTATTGATCGGTCGCGACCCCGACCGTCGAGCCCCGTTTCCTGCGAAGGAAGCGGGGCTTTTGTTGCGGCATGCGTGCGGGACGGGAAATATTCGGCCTGCGGGGCGGGAAAATCCGGAATTTCTGCGTATCTTTGCCCAACTGTGAAAAATCTTTCCTGAAACATATGGCAGACGAAAAAATCATCTTCTCGATGGTCGGCGTGAGCAAGACCTTCACCAACCAGAAACGGGTTCTGAACAACATCTACCTGTCGTTTTTCTACGGCGCGAAGATCGGCATCATCGGTCTGAACGGCGCGGGAAAATCCACGCTGATGAAGATCATCGCCGGCCTCGACAAGAACTTCGAGGGCGAAGTGGTCTTCTCGCCCGGATACACGGTGGGCTACCTCGAGCAGGAGCCTAAACTCGACGACACGAAGACTGTTCGGGAGGTCGTCGAGGAGGGATGCGCCGCGACGGTGGCCCTGCTGAAGGAGTACGAGGAGATCAACATGAAGCTCTGCGAGCCGATGGACGACGAGCAGATGGCTCGGCTGATCGAGCGTCAGGGCGAACTGTACGAGCAGATCGACCACGTGAACGGCTGGGAGCTCGACAGCGTGCTCGAACGCGCGATGGACGCCCTGCGGTGCCCCGACCCGGATCAGTCGGTGAAGGTGCTCTCGGGCGGTGAGCGGCGCCGTGTGGCGCTGTGCCGCCTGCTGCTGCAGCAGCCCGACGTGCTGTTGCTGGACGAGCCCACGAACCACCTCGACGCCGAGTCGATCGACTGGCTGGAGCAGCACCTCCAGCAGTACAAGGGCACGGTGATCGCCGTGACGCACGACCGCTACTTCCTGGACAACGTCGCCGGGTGGATCCTCGAGCTCGACCGGGGCGAAGGCATCCCCTGGAAAGGCAACTATTCGGGATGGCTCGAGCAGAAAACCAAACGCATGGCCATGGAGGAGAAGCAGGAGTCGAAGCGCCGCAAGACGCTCGAACGCGAGCTGGAGTGGGTGCGCATGTCGCCGTCGGGCCGCCATGCCAAGTCGAAGGCCCGTCTGTCGGCCTACGACAAGATGCTCAACGAGGATGCCAAGCAGAAGGAGGAGAAGCTCGAAATCTTCATCCCGAACGGTCCTCGGCTGGGCGACGTGGTCATCGAGGCGCACGATGTGTCGAAGGCCTATGGCGACCGCGTGCTCTACGAGCATCTGAACTTCTCGCTGCCGCCCGCCGGCATCGTCGGCGTCATCGGCCCCAACGGTACGGGCAAGACGACGCTCTTCCGGATGATTATGGATCTCGAAGAGCCCACCTCGGGTACGTTCCGCGTCGGTCCGACGGTC
>DWYP01000011.1 GCA_019118605.1 Candidatus Alistipes faecavium
TTGCGACCCAAATTTACACTAAAATTTGTTTCGAAACAACTCCGGGGCAAAAAAAAATCATAGAAAAATTGTCCGAATACCTTGCTGATGATGATTTTTCGAAGATTTTCGTGCTGAACGGATACGCCGGAACGGGCAAGACGACGCTTATCGCGGCGCTTGTCGGAGCGCTCAAGGAGCTGGAAATCAAATCCGTGCTTCTCGCGCCGACGGGACGTGCCGCGAAAGTCCTCGCGCGCTACGCCGGCGAAAAGGCCCACACGATCCACAAACGCATCTACCGCCAGCGCACGAATGCCGATTACGAATCGAAATTCTCGCTCAATATCAATCCCGAACGCGGGACGGTGTTCATCGTCGACGAGGCCTCGATGCTCTCGGACCACACGTCGGCCGGGGCGCTGTTCGGCAGCGGCTCGCTGCTGCGCGACCTGATCGAATATGTCCGCAGCGGCCGCGGCTGCCGCCTGATTCTCGTGGGCGACAGCGCGCAGCTGCCGCCCGTGGGTTCGGACTTCAGTCCGGCGCTCGATCCCGCGACGATGGGCGCCTACGGGGAGGTCGTCTACGGCACGATGGACGAGGTCGTGCGCCAGGAGGCGCAGTCGGGAATCCTGTTCAACGCCACGCTCGTGCGCTGCATGCTCGAGCAGGGGATCTGCGAAATTCCGCGCCTGAGGATGGATTTTCCCGACATCGAGGCCCTCGGCGGCGGGGAGTTCCTCGAGAAGCTTCAGGACTGCTACGCGCAGTACGGACGCGACGAGACGATCGTCATCACGCGGTCGAACCGGCGCGCCAACCGCTACAACGAAGGCATCCGCCGCAATGTGCTCTGCGCCGAGGAGGAGATCGAGAGCGGCGACATGCTGATGGTCGTGAAGAACAACTACTATTATCCCGAGCACACGGAGAACTGCCCGATGAACTTCATCGCCAACGGCGACATCGCACGGCTGAAGCGTCTGCGGCGTTTCGAGGAGTTCTACGGATTCCGCTTCGCGACGGCCGTGCTGGAGTTTCCCGACTACGACGACGCGGAACTGGAGTGCAAGATCCTGCTGGACACCATCGCCTCGGAATCGCCGTCGCTCACGCGCGAGGAGTCCACGCGCCTGTTCTACGAGGTCGAGAAGGACTACCTCGAGATCCGCAGCAAGCTCAAACGCTTCCGGGAGATCCGCGAAAACCCCCATTTCAATGCCGTGCAGGTGAAGTTCTCCTATGCCGTGACGTGCCACAAGGCGCAGGGAGGGCAGTGGCGCGCAGTCTTCGTCGACCGCTGCCTGTTCGGCGACGAGCCCATGACACACGACCTTCTCCGCTGGCTCTATACGGCCCTGACGCGCGCCACGGACAAACTTTATCTTGTAAATTTCGACGACGCTTTCTATGAACAGTCCTGAACGCCACCCGCTCGAACCGTTCCTGCCCGAAGGGGCGCGGCTGCTGATGCTGGGGAGCTTTCCCCCGCAGCGCCGGCGCTGGTCGATGGAGTTCTTCTACCCGAACCTTCAGAACGACATGTGGCGCGTCGTGGGCTACCTTGCCACGGGCGACAGGATGCACTTCCTGGAGCCCGGAGGGCGGCGTTTCGACCGCGCGCGCATCGAGGCGTTCTGCCGCGGACGGGGCGTGGCGCTCTACGACACCGCCGAGGAGGTCATACGCCTGAAGGACAACGCTTCGGACAATTTTCTTCAAGTGGTGCGCGAGGTGAATCTCGAGGCCCTGCTCGCACGGATTCCCGCCTGCCGCGACATCGCCGTGACGGGCCAGAAGGCCGCCGACACTCTCTGCCGGATCCTTGCATGCGACGCCCCTGCCGTCGGGGAATACGTCCGTGCGGAGTTCGCCGGACGCGAGCTGCGTATCTGGCGCATGCCCTCCACGTCGCGGGCCTACCCGCGCCCCGTGGAGTGGAAGGCCGCCTTCTACCGGAAGGTTTTCGAAGCCTGCGGCATCCTGTGACCCGCCGCGCCCTTGCGGGCCTTCGTACCCCTGTTTGCGGCCACTTTGGACGCCTCTCCTGACCCCGCCGCATTCCGAAGTCCGGCGCCACCCGCCTCGCGGCTCCTTCTGACCCGCCGCATCCCCGGAGCCGCGGTGTCCCGCATCCGGCGCTCCGACCCCCTCCGGTCTCCGCCGCACCCTGCGGCCGACGGCCCCGCGTCCCGCTGCGAAAACCCCTCTCCGAGGGCAAAAAAAATCGCCCAGGGCCTTTGCAAGGCTTCCGAAAATCTCGTATCTTTGTTTGTCAAACAAAACCGTAATACCCCTTGACACCCCAAGAGACCAAAATAGAGAAGAAATACGTCGACACGCCCCTGATGAAGCAATACTACTCCATCAAGGCCGTGCATCCCGACGCCATCCTGCTGTTCCGCGTCGGGGACTTCTACGAGACCTTCGGCGACGATGCGATCAAGGCCAGCGGCATCCTCGGCATCACGCTGACACGCCGCGCCAACGGAGCCGCGTCGTATGTCGAGCTGGCGGGATTCCCGTACCACGCCGTCGACACCTACCTCCCGAAGCTCGTGCGCGCGGGCGAGCGGGTTGCGATCTGCGAGCAGCTCGAAGATCCCAAACTGGTGAAGGGGCTCGTCAAACGGGGCGTCATCGAGCTGGTCACCCCGGGCATCGTCCTCGGCGACAACATCCTCTCGAACAAGGAGAACAACTTCATCGCCTCGGTCTATTTCGGGCGCCGCAACACGGGCGTGGCCTTCCTCGACCTCTCGACCGGAGAGTTCTACGTCTCGGAGGGCACCGACGCCTATGTCGACAAGCTGCTCTCGAACCTCCAGCCCAAGGAGGTGATCTACCAGCGGGGCTTCGAAGACCGGTTCACCGGGTCGTTCGGCTCGAAGCTCTACACCTACCGCCTCGACGAATGGGTCTTCTCGGAGGATGTCAACCGCGAGAAACTCTGCAAACAGTTCGGAACCCGTTCGCTCAAGGGTTTCGGCGTGGATCACTTCACCAGCGGCATCTCGGCCGCCGGGGCGATCTTCTACTACCTGGAATTCACCGAACACCGCAATACGGGGCACATCACCTCCATCTCGCGCATCGACGAGGACGAATACGTCTGGGTCGACAAGTTCACGATCCGCAACCTGGAGCTCTTCTCCTCGAACGGCATGCGTGAGAAGAGCAGCTTCGCCGAGGTGATCGACCGCACGCTCACCCCGATGGGCGGACGCCTGCTCAAGCGGTGGATCGCCCTGCCGATCAAGGATCCCGAACGGATCAACGCGCGGCTCGACGTGGTGGAGTATTTCACCGCGAATGCCGACTTCGCCGAGACCGTGCGGGAGCAGATCGCGATGGTCGGCGACCTGGAGCGCATAGCCGGGCGGATCTCGGCCCAGCGTGTCACGCCGCGGGAGCTGGTGCAGCTGCGCCACTCGCTCGCGGCCATCGAGACGCTGAAGGCCGCGCTGGAGTCCACCGACCAGAGCCGCCTGCACGAGATTGCCGGGCAGATCGACCCTCTGGAGGAGATCCGCGAGCGCATCGGGCGGGAGATCTATCCCGACCCTGCGAACAACCAGATCCAGAAGGGCGGGGTCATCGCCGACGGCGTGGATCCGGAACTCGACGACCTGCGCCGCATCGCGCTGCACGGCAAGGACTACCTGGCGCACATCCAGCAGCGCGAGAGCGAGGCCACGGGCATTCCGTCGCTGAAAATCAGCTACAACAATGTCTTCGGATACTATATCGAGGTACGCAACGCCCACCGCGAGAAGGTTCCTGCGACGTGGATCCGCAAGCAGACGCTGACCAACGCCGAGCGGTACATCACCGCGGAGCTCAAGGAGTACGAGGAGAAGATCCTCGGCGCCGAGGAGAAGATGCTGCTGCTCGAGCAGCAGATCTACGCGCGGCTGCTGGGCGACATCTGCTCCTCGCTCGCCCCGATGCTGCGCGACGCGTCGCTCGTCGCACGCCTCGACTGCCTGCAGTCGTTCGCACGCCTGGCCGTCGAGCGGCGTTACGTGCGCCCGGTGCTCGACGACGGAAAGCGCATCGAGATCCGCCAGGGTCGCCACCCCGTGATCGAGACGCTGATGCCCGTAGGGGAGGAGTACGTCCCGAACGACGTGATGCTCGACGACAGGCAGCAGCAGATCATGATGATCACAGGCCCCAACATGTCGGGAAAATCGGCCCTGCTGCGGCAGACGGCGCTCATCATCCTGATGGCGCAGATGGGGTCGTTCGTCCCCGCGAAGTCGGCGCGCATAGGCATCGTCGACAAGATCTTCACGCGCGTCGGCGCCTCGGACAACATCTCGCAGGGCGAGTCGACCTTCATGGTCGAGATGCTCGAGTCGGCGAGCATCCTGAACAACATCTCCGACCGCAGCATCGTGCTGCTGGACGAGATCGGCCGCGGCACGAGCACCTACGACGGCATTTCGATCGCCTGGGCCATGGTCGAATACCTGCACAACCATCCCACGGCACACGCCAAGACGCTCTTCGCCACGCACTACCACGAGCTGAACGAAATGGAGCGCATGTGCCCGCGGGTGAAGAACTACCACATTTCGGTCAAGGAGGCGGGCAACCAGGTCGTCTTCCTGCGCAAGCTCGAACGCGGAGGTACGGAACACTCGTTCGGCATCCACGTGGCGCGGCTGGCCGGCATGCCGGCATCGGTCGTCGCCCGGGCCGAGGAGATCCTCCGCAACCTCGAGCTGGTCTACGGCAACAACGAGATCGTCCCGAGCCGCAGCCTCAAGGAGCGGGGCCGGAAACCGATGTCCCAGGCCGTGAAGGAGGCAGCCGAGGCTCCCTCGGCGCACAACGTGCAGCTCTCGATGTTCCAGTTGGACGATCCCGTGCTGGTGCAGATCCGCGACCAGATCAAGGGCCTCGACATCAACTCCCTCACACCCCTCGAGGCGCTGAACAAGCTCAACGAGATCAAGAAGATCACCGGCATATAAAACGCCCCGGCATATAAAACGCCCCGCTTTCCTGCGGACATGCGAAAAGCCCGTCTCTTGCGAGAGACGGGCTTTGTCATCTGTACGGCCGAACCGGCGTGCGAAGCGGATCCCGGGGCGTCGGGGGCCGCTTGCCGGGTTTCGGCAGGGTAGTGGCTGTCGGGGCCGCTTGTGGGGTTCCGGCAGGGTCGGACGCCCCGCCCGCCCGGTCAGTTGTTGTTGTCGATCAGCGAGCGGATGCTCTGGATCAGCATCGCCACGGCCACGGAGTTGAAACCTCCCTCGGGGATGATGACGTCGGCATACTTCTTCGAGGGCTCGACGAACTCCTCGTGCATGGGCTTCACCGTCGTGGTGTACTGCGTGATGACCGACTGCATCGTACGCCCGCGGTCGCAGACGTCGCGCAGGATGCGCCGTGCCAGGCGGATGTCGGCATCCGTGTCGACATAGACCTTGATATCCATCAGGTCGCGCAGCTCCTTGTTCTCGAAGATCAGAATGCCGTCGACGATGATTACCTTCGAGGGCTTCACGCTCACGGTCTCGGGCAGGCGGTCGTGGTCGACGAACGAATAGACCGGATGCTCGATCGGCACGTTGTCCTTCAGCGCCTTGATGTGATCCACGAGCATCTGCGTGTCGAATGCCTTGGGATGGTCGTAGTTGAGTTTCGTGCGCTCCTCGTAGGTGAGTTCGGGGTGGGCCTTGTAGTAGTAGTCGTGGCACAGCGTCACCACGTCGTCGCCTTCGAACGCCTCGCGCAGCCGCTTGACAAGCGTCGATTTCCCCGAGCCGGTTCCCCCGGCGACTCCGATCACGGTCACTTTCATCGTATAGTCGTTTTAAGGTTGGTCGTCTCTCTGTCCGGCGCTCCGGCCGGAAATCCTGCCCGCCGCCCGTCGGCGGGAAAAGAAAACGGGGATCGCCTCCCTGCGGAGGCCATCCCCTGAAACACGGGCGCGTCAGGCGTCGATGTTGGCGTAATGGGCGTTCTTCTCGATGAACTCGCGGCGCGGCGGCACCTCGTCGCCCATCAGCATCGAGAAGATGCGGTCGGCTTCGGCGGCATTCTCGATGTTCACCTGGCGCAGGATGCGCGTGTCGGGGTTCATCGTCGTCTCCCACAACTGGTGGGCGTTCATCTCGCCGAGACCTTTGTAACGCTGCACGTGCGCGCCCTTTCCGAATTCGGCCGTGATTTCGTCGCGCTCCTTCTCCGTCCAGCAGTAGCGCTCCTTCTGTCCCTTCTTCACAAGGAACAGTGGCGGGGTGGCGATGTAGACGTGTCCGTTCTCGATCAGCTCCTTCATCTTGCGGAAGAAGAACGTCAGCATCAGCGTGGCGATGTGGCTTCCGTCGACATCGGCATCGGTCATGATGATGATCTTGTTGTAGCGCAGCTTCTCGAGGTTCAGCGCCTTGGAGTCCTCCTCGGTGCCGATCGTCACGCCGAGCGCCGTGAACATGTTTTTGATCTCCTCGTTCTCCCACATGCGGTGCTCCTGGGCCTTCTCGATGTTCAGGATCTTGCCCCGCAGCGGCATGATGGCCTGGAAGTTGCGGTCGCGGCCCGACTTGGCCGTACCGCCTGCGGAGTCTCCCTCGACGAAGAAGATCTCGGCAATCGAACGGTCGCGGCTCGTGCAGTCGGCGAGCTTTCCGGGAAGCCCGGCGCCCGAAAGGACGGTCTTGCGCTGCACCAGTTCGCGGGCGTGGCGCGCAGCGTGGCGGGCCGTGGCGGCGAGGATCACCTTCTGCACGATGGCCTTGGCATCCTTGGGGTTCTCCTCGAGGTAGTTGCCCAATGCAGCGGTCATGGCCTGGTCGACGGCGGCCGAGACCTCGTCGTTTCCAAGCTTGGTCTTGGTCTGGCCCTCGAACTGCGGCTCGGCGACCTTCACCGAGACGACGGCCGTGAGGCCCTCGCGGAAGTCGTCGCCGTTGATGTCGAACTTCAACTTCGCGAGCATGCCCGAATCGTCGGCGTATTTCTTGAGCGTGCGCGTCAGTGCGCGGCGGAATCCCGTGAGGTGCGTGCCGCCCTCGATCGTGTTGATGTTGTTGACATAGGAGTGGACGTTCTCCGAGAAGGAATCGTTGTACTGCATGGCCACCTCCACGGGGACGCCGTTCTTCTCGGTGTCGAGGTAGATGATCTGGTCGATGATCGGGGTGCCGCGCGTGGCGTCGAGGTACTTCACGAATTCCTTGAGGCCCTCCTCCGAATAGAAGTGATCCTCACGGAGTTTGCCGTCCTCGTCGGGACGCTTGTCGTAGAGGTTCAGCTTGAGGCCCTTGTTCAGGAAGGCCAGCTCGCGCAGGCGGTTGGCCAGGATGTCGTACTTGTATTCGGTGGTGTGGGTAAAGATCTCCGCATCGGGCTTGAAGGTGATGATCGTACCGCGGTCGGAGCACTCGCCGACGACCTCGACGGCCGAGGTCGGGGCGCCCTTGCTGTAGGTCTGGCGGAAGATCTTCCCGTCGCGGCGGATCTCGGCGATGAGCAGCGTCGAGAGGGCGTTCACGCACGAGACGCCCACGCCGTGGAGACCTCCCGAGACCTTGTAGCTGCCCTTGTCGAACTTGCCTCCGGCGTGCAGCACGGTCAGCACGACCTCGAGGGCCGACTTGCCCTCCTTTTCGTGGAAGTCGGTCGGAATACCGCGGCCGTTGTCCCTGACGGTGATGGAGTTATCTTCGTTGATCGTCACGTCGATATCGGTGCAGAAGCCGGCGAGGGCTTCGTCGATCGAGTTGTCGACCACCTCGTAGACCAGGTGATGGAGACCCTTCTCGCCGATGTCGCCGATATACATCGCCGGGCGTTTGCGCACGGCTTCGAGTCCTTCGAGGACCTGGATATTTGACGCAGAATACTCTTCTGCCTGCTTCTTAACGTTTTCTTGTTCGGTACTCATCGTAGTCTTGAAATATCATACAAATATACGGAATATTTCCGGATAAAACAAGCCTCCGGAACCCTGCGAAGGAGGTTTTTTCGGCCGCGGCGGCAGCCGGAAGGCTCCGCTTCCGCAACACCCGAATTATCAGGCAAGTTGTGTTTTGAGATCCACCTCGCGGATCTTCCCCTGCGAGAAGAGGATGGCCCGGGCAGGGTATTTCTCGATCAGGGCGGTGTTGTGCGTCGACATCACCACGGCGCAGCCGCGCGCGGCGATCGTGTGGAAGAGCTGCATGATCCCGTCGGCCGTCACCGGGTCGAGGTTCCCCGTGGGTTCGTCGGCCAGCAGCACCTTCGGGTCGTTGAGCAGCGCCCGGGCGATCACGAGCCGCTGCTGCTCGCCTCCCGAGAGTTCGAAGGGCATCTTGTAGCACTTCGAACCCAGTCCCACGAGCCCCAGCACGCGGTCGATGCGCTCACGGATCTCCGACTCGCGCTTCCAGCCCGTGGCCTTGAGCACGTAGTGGAGATTCATGAAGGCGTTGCGGTCGGTGAGCAGCTGGTAGTCCTGGAATACGATGCCGATGCTGCGGCGCAGGTAGGGGATGTCGCGGCGCCGCATCCTGCGCAGGTCAAAACCTGCGATATATCCCTGACCGGAAATGAGTTGCACGTCGGCATATAAAGTTTTGAGCAAGGTACTCTTCCCGCTGCCCACGCGCCCCAGCAGGTAGACGAACTCCCCCGGGGCCACGGCGAGGTTCACCTCCGAGAGGATCATTTCGCCCCGCTGGAGCAGTTTCTTCTCCGAGCAGCTGCCGAACGGGTCGTCGGTATGGTAAATGGCCGCGTCGCGGAGCTCCACGACATATTGATGATTCATCATGAGTTCATGCGCTTTGCGAACAAAGATACGCAAAATTATCGGATTTCGGGAAAAAAGCACTATCTTTGCTCCAACTTTCGACAGGCTTTGCGCCGAAAAAACGGGGGTGCCCGGTTTTGACAGCAGGCAGAGTTTGATTGTAAGCACGTCGAGCGCTGTGCGGCGGCTCGTTAATCCCGATGCTCAAACTACAAATGGCAACAACAGCCTTGCACTCGCTGCCTAATTTTCAAGGAAAATTGGCTTAATCGCCGGAGCCAAGGAGCTTTGGCGACGAGTATCCCGAAGGGCGGTTCCGCTCCTTAACGGCTCTTCATACGGGGTATCATTCATTGGGAGATAGTGCGCGGCGGGTCCCGATCCGCGTGCGAAATTCAAGGGACTGGGCCCAGCGTTCGGCGGCCGTCGGCCAGGCGCGGGGAGAAGGATCAATCGACGGATAAGCGTGTAGAAAGCTTTCGGGTTCCCTGTTTGGACGAGGGTTCGACTCCCTCCACCTCCACAAGCCGCCCCGGGCGGACAAGCGAAGAGCACCTGGCTGATTCTCAGCCGGGTGCTCTTTTTTTTGCAGGCCCGGGAAACGCCTCCGCGGGGATGTCGGAAGGATGTCAGAATACCGACACCTCGTCGAGGAAGAACCAGCAGGGGCATCCCACGCCGTAGTGCCACGGAGGGCAGATCTTGACCCCCTCGACCGACACGCGGACGTAACGCGCCGCCACGGGCTGCGGCTTGCTGACCGTGGCCGGGACGAACTTCACAGGCACGGAGTCGTCCTCGGGGAAGGCCACGCGCCCGAACTCCTCCCACGTCACGCCGTCCCGGGAGATGTCGTAGGTCACCGAGCGGGGCAGCAGGATCCACTGCCCGAGCTGGTGGAGGAAGTCCGCCTCGACGGTCGTGAAGCGCTGCTCGGCGCCCATGTCGACGATGAAGGCGCCGTCGCACCCCTCCCATCCGGTCCAGCTCTCGACGAACGACGCCCCGCCGAACAGTCCGTCGGTGAGCGTCCGCTCGCCGACCTCGCGATACTTTCCCGTGGGCTCGACGATCCACTCGATGCGCGCCCCGAGGGCCTTGCTCCGCCGCGCGGAGGGGAGGTAGCGTTCACGGTAGAGCGCGCAGTACTCCTGCGGACTGTTGTTGCGTTCGTTGAGCGTCCGCACGCCGAACACGTTGACGTAGCGTTCGAAGGTCTCCAGTTCGCGGACAACGGCCCCGACATCCTTCTCCGCCGTCGTGCGGGCGATCTCCAGGTCGGCATACAGCAGCGGCAGGCGCGCCATGTGCACGCGGGCCAGGCGTGCCGAATCCCCGGCCACGGCCGCCTCGGCGCGGTCGAAGAGCGCGTTGTAGCGCTTGCGGCATGCGGCGTTGAGCATGCCGTCCTTGTGCGAGACGGGCGAATCGTAGATCCACAGCCGCTGCCCCGAGGCGAGCAGCGCCCCCTCGAGCAGCTTCTCGTACTGGTAGAGCGGGGCCGCCGCTGCGCCGTAGTACCCCTGCATGAAGCGGAGCATCAGCGAGTCGGTGTCCCGGTCGGGGTTCCACATCAGCTTGCTCACCACATAGGTGCGCATCTCCGAGAAGTCGCCTCCGTACGATCCGCCGATCTGCGAGAAGTGCATCGTCGCGTGGTTGCGGCGGAAGAGCTCGATGTTGGGCTTCAGGATCGGGAAGTTGGGGAACGGCGCGACCATGTTGTCGAAGTTGATGCCGTAGTCCCAGACGAAGATGTTGTCCGAGATGGCCGCCCAGCCCTCCAGCGCGCGGACGAACTCCTGCCCCGAGGCGTTGTCGGTGAGCGGCACCTCGCGCGTGCAGTCGATGTCGCAGAGCATGATGTTGACGTTCGGGAGCGGCTTTACGTGCCGCGGGGGCTGCATCGTGAAGAGGTAGGCAAGGGTCGAGAACTCCTTGTCGGGGAAACGCGCGGCGAGCTTGTTCAGGAAGCGGATGTAGTTGCCCGAAGGCGCCCCTTCGTATTCGTTCACCTTCTCGCACTCCTCGCAGCGGCAGTAGGTGAAGTTGCTGTCGTTCTGGCTGACCGAGAGGATCCGCATTCCGGGGTTGGCCCGGAAGATGGAGTCGACCTTCGCAGCGACGAGTTCGAAGACCTCGGGGTTGGTCAGGCACCACTGGCTCGCACGCCCCGGGCGGCGCTCGCCGTTGATGAACGAATAGTATTCGGGGTGCGCCGCGCCGTAGACCGCCGCGGGCATCAGCTGGTTGAAGGTGTGCACCCAGAGCCCTCCGGCAAAGATGTCGCGGGGCTCCTCGAGGCGCAGGAAGTCCCGGTAGACGTCATCCTGCGCCATGCCGTAGGCCTGGCTCTGGCGGTAGCGGAACGCGGGATTCTCGAAAAAGTCCATCTCGGGGAGCGTCACCGTGCTGCGGCGGTCGAGCGAATAGGTATCGGCGGCGTAGTAGTCCATCCCGAGGCAGCGCTCGAGCAGCGTCACCACGCCGTATATCGCCCCCTTGTCGCCGCCCGACGAAATGCGGAGCACGCCCTCGCGGGTGCTGAGGCGGAATCCGTCTTCGGCAAGCGAGGCGGTGTCGCATGCCCCGATGAGCACGTCGCCCCGGCGGGGCGCTGCGCCTTCGAGCAGCGGAAGCGTCGCGCCGCTCGCCTCGCGCACGAAGCGCTGCAGGAGTGTCGCGGCCCGGAGGTTGGCCGGAGCGTCATCCGCGACGACGATCCGCGCCGCAGGTTTTCCGTTGCGTACTAACGTGGTCTGCGCCGCAGCGGGGAGGCCCCCGCAGAGCATCGCGGCGAGCGGGAGCAGGAGGGATGTCAGCAAACGCATGGTGTCAGGAGTTTCGGTTTCAGACAAATATACGAAAAAAAGGCGTTGTCCGAGCTGTTTTCGGGCTCCGCATCCGCCGATTTTACTATCTTTGTACCACACAAAACACCGACTATGACAAAAAAGATCCTGCTCCTCGGCTCGGGTGAACTGGGCAAGGAGTTTACCATCGCCGCACAGCGGCTCGGGCAGACCGTCGTGGCCTGCGACAAATACGCCGGAGCTCCGGCCATGCAGGTGGCCGACGCCGCGGAGGTCTTCGACATGCTCGACGGCGAGGCCCTGGCCGCCGTTGTGCGCCGCCACCGCCCCGACATCATCGTCCCCGAGATCGAGGCCATCCGCACCGAACGCCTCTACGACTTCGAACGCCGGGGCATTCAGGTCGTCCCGAGCGCCCGGGCCGTGAACTTCACGATGAACCGCAAGGCGATCCGCGACCTCGCGGCCCGCGACCTCGGGCTCAAGACCGCGCGTTGTTTCTACGCCACGTCGCTCGACGAACTGCGCGAAGCCGCCGCGAAGATCGGCTTCCCGTGCGTCGTGAAACCCCTGATGTCCTCCTCCGGGAAGGGGCAGTCGGTTGTCCGCGGCCCCGAGGAGGTGGAGCACGCCTGGCAATACGGTTGCGAAGGTTCGCGCGGCGACATCCGCGAGCTGATCGTCGAGGAGTTCATCCGCTTCGACAGCGAGATCACGCTGCTCACCGTGACGCAGCAGCACGGACCCACGCTCTTCTGCCCGCCGATCGGCCACGTCCAGAAGAGCGGCGACTACCGCGAGAGCTTCCAGTCGCCGGAGATCGCCCCCGAACACCTGGCCGAGACGCAGCGCATGGCCGCAGCCGTCACCGGGGCATTGACCGGTGCCGGAATCTGGGGCGTGGAGTTCTTCCTGAGCCGCGAACAGGGCGTCTACTTCTCGGAGCTCTCGCCGCGCCCGCACGATACGGGCATGGTGACGCTGGCCGGGACGCAGAATCTCAACGAATTCGAGCTGCACCTGCGCGCCGTGCTGGGGCTTCCGATTCCGGAGATCACCTTCGAGCGCATGGGCGCCAGCGCGGTGATTCTCTCCGAGATCGCCACCTCCGCGCCGCAGTTCGAAGGGGTCGCCGAGGCGCTCGCCGACAGCCCGCGCACCGACATCCGCCTCTTCGGGAAACCCTCGGCGCGCGTGAACCGCCGCATGGGCGTCGTCGTGGGGTACGAGCCCCACGGAAGCAGCCTCGAAGCGCTGCGCGACCGCGTGAAGGCCGCCGCGGCGAAAGTCAAGGTTACGGAATGACAAAACCCCTCCGCACCATGAAAAAATACGCGATCATTTCGACCGAGAAAGGCGTGATGAAGGCCGAGCTCTACACCGCCGAGACACCCGGCACCGCAGCGAACTTCATCGACCTGGCCGAGCACGGATTCTACGACGGCCTCACGTTCCACCGGGTGATTCCCGACTTTGTGATTCAGGGAGGCTGCCCGCGCGGCGACGGCACCGGAGGCCCGGGCTACACAATCAAGTGCGAGACCTCGGCCCCGCGGCAGCGCCACGACCGCGGCGTGCTCTCGATGGCCCACGCCGGGAAGGACACCGGAGGTTCGCAGTTCTTCATCTGCATGAACCGCGAGAACACGCAGCACCTCGACGGCGTGCACACCTGTTTCGGACAGGTCGTCGAGGGATTGGACGTGATCGACGACATCCGCCGCGGCGACCGGATCCTCTCGATCCGCATCGTCGAGGAGTAGGGCCCGCCGCCGCGCATCGCCCGACATCCGCGGCAGGGAAACATGCCGCCGCCCGGCCGCCCGGCAACAAAAAACAGCCGCCTCAGCGATGAGGCGGCTGTTTGCATATCGGATCGGGGCCCGATTACTTTCCGAAGGCGGCCTTGATCTTGTCCGTAGCCTTCTTGAGCAGCTCCTCGGGGCAGCACAGCGTGATGCGGATGTAGTTCTTGCCCTCCGAGCCGAAGATCCCGCCCGGGGTCAGGAAGACGTCGGTCTTCTCCATCACCTCGTCCGAGAACGAGAAGCTGTCGCCCTCGTATCCCTCGGGCAGCTCGGCCCAGATGAACAGGCCGGCCTGATGCTTGCGGTAGCGGCATCCCAGCGCCTCGAGCAGCTCGTAGGCCTGACGCTCGCGCCCGTAGTAGATGGCGTTCAGCTCCTTGAACCACTCCTCGCCCAGCGACAGCGCCGTGGCCGAAGCCGCCTGGATGGGGTAGAACATGCCCGAGTCCATGTTGCTGCGGAAGGTCATCACGTCCTTGAGCCACTCGGCCTTGCCGACCAGCACGCCGACGCGCCATCCGGCCATCGAGTGCCCCTTCGACAGGGAGTTCAGCTCCAGAGCCACCTCCTTGGCGCCCTCGACAGCCATGATCGACAGCGGCCCCGCCGTGTTGCGGATGAAGCTGTAGGGATTGTCGTGCACGATCAGGATATTGTGCCGCGCGCCGAAGTCGATGATCTTCTCGAAGAGCTCCATCGAGCCGATCTGTCCGGTCGGCATGTTGGGGTAGTTCACGAGCATCATCTTCACGCCCTCGAGCCCGGCCTTCTCGATCGCCTCGAAATCGGGGTAGAAGTTCGTCTCCTTATTGAGCGCGTAGGGCACCATCACGCCGCCCGCGAGCTTCACGCCGGCCGAATAGGTCGGGTAGCCGGGGTTCGGGACGAGGACCTTGTCGCCCGGGTTGAGGAACGTCATGCAGATGTGCATGATGCCCTCCTTCGAACCGATCAGCGGATAGACCTCGGTCTTGAAGTCCAGATCCACATGATACCACTTCTTGTACCAGTCGGCAAAAGCCTTGCGCAGGATGGGTTCTCCCTGATAGGACATGTATTTGTGCACGTCGGGACGCTGGGCCTCCTTCGAGAGGCACTCGATAACGGAGGAATGGGGCGGCAGGTCGGGACTGCCCATGGCCAGTTTGACAATCTGACGGCCCGTGGCTGCCTCAATCTCACCGATCTCGCGCAGACGGCGCGAAAAATAGTACTCTCCGATACCGTCCAGCCGATGTGAACGGGCGATTTGAACTGCTTTTGCCATAGTATAAGAGTTTTTGGGGATTTGCTTTTGGACAAAGATAGGGAAATAATGGAAAAAATTAAAAATTTTCGGAAATAAAAAACCGCAGCCCCGCGCAGGGAGGGTTCCGCACGCCGCCGTAAGCGCAAAAAAACGCCCCCGCAGAATGCGGAGGCGCGTATGGGAGAAGGTTTCTGCCGCGGGATGCGGTTGTCCGCGAAGGCGGGCGGCACACGGGTGGAGGCTTCGGCCCCAGGCCGGTCGTCCGAAGGGACGGAGGCGCGTGTGGAAGGAGCTGCCCGCCGGGGGCCGTCTCCGCGATGGCGGCGACGCACGGAGGCTCCCGCCGCCCCTCAGCGGGGTTACAGGGCGAAGAGGATGAAGATCTGCGCAGTGAGCACCCGCAGGAACATCACCACCGGATAGACGGTCGAATAGCCCACGGCCGGCATGTCGTTGCCCGCCGTGGCGTTGGCGTAGGCCAGGGCCGGGGGATCGGTCGTCGATCCGGCAATCAGCCCCATGAGCGTATAGTAGTTCATCTTCAGGTAGAGGCGCGCCACGAGCGAGACGATCAGCAGCGGCACGACCGTGATGATGAATCCGTATCCGATCCAGCGGTAGCCGCCCCCGACCACGGCCTCGACGAATCCGTCTCCGGCACCGATGCCCACCGCCGCGAGGAACAGCGCGATGCCGATCTCACGCAGCATGAGGTTCGCGCTGGCCGTGGTGTAGGTCACCAGGTGGAAGTGGGTGCCGAAGCGCCCGATCAGGATGGCGACGATCAGCGGGCCGCCCGCGAGTCCCAGCTTCACGGGCTGCGGGACGTTCATCAGCGGAATGGAGCCCAGCAGCACTCCGAGGGCGATGCCGACGAAAATCGTGATCAGGTTGGGGTGGTCGAGCTTCTTGAGCGAGTTGCCCAGCACGTCGGCGACCTTGGCGACCGCCGCCGCGGGGCCCACGACCATCACGCGGTCTCCGACCTGGAGTTCGAGCCCCTGATAGGGGATCAGATCCATGCCGGCGCGGTTGACGCGCGTAATGGTGATGCCGTAGCGGGTGCGCAGGCGCAGGTCGGAGAACTTCTTGCCGTTGATCGACGACTTGGTGATCAGGATGCGGCGCGAGATGAGCTCCGCGTTGGGGGTGTTGTTGCCCCAGTCCTCGTCGGAGAGCTCCACGCGGTGTCCGAGGAACGCCACGATGGCCTCCTCGTCCTCCGACTGGCAGATCACCCACAGCGTGTCGCCCGTATGGATGACCGTGTCGGCGTCGGCCATCGTGATCCCCCCGTCGGGGTGCTTCACGCGCGAGATCACGAACTGCCGGTGAATCAGATCCCGCACGTATTCGATCGTGCGGCCGTCAAGCAGCGTGTTGGTGAACTCCACCGAGACTTTCTGGGCGTATTTCTGTTCGTGCGAGAGCGCGGCGAGGGCCTCGTCCTCCTTCTCGAATTTCACGTGCAGGGCATAGCGGATGAAGATCATCGTCAGGATGATGCCCACCACGCCCAGCGGGTAGGCCACGGCGTAGCCCAGGGCCACGGTGGGATCGCTGACGCCCGTGGCATCGGCATAGGCCTGCTGCGCGGCGCCCAGTCCGGGGGTGTTGGTCACGGCGCCCGAGAGGATGCCGACCATCGTGGGGATCGGCGTCCCGGTCACCACATGGATGATGTAGGCCGTCAGCACGCCGAGCAGCACGATCGCCGTGGCGCAGCTCACGAGCGTCACCCCGCCGTGCTTGAACGACGAGAAGAATCCCGGGCCGACCTGCAGGCCGATCGAGAAGACGAAGAGGATCAGACCGAATTCCTGGACGAAGTTCCGCACCTCGGGATCGACCGTCATGCCGAAGTGACTGGCGATGATGCCGACGAAGAGGATCCAGGTGATGCCCAGCGACACGCCCTTGATCTTGACCTTTCCGAGCAGGATGCCGAACGTGATGACCAGGGCGAACGTCAGCACGGAGTGCGCGATGCCGTTACCTAAAAACAGGGAGTACAACCAGTCCATCGTATTGTGTTTGTGTGGTGTGTCGGAATTTCCTGCAAAAGTAGCATATCTTACAGAATTTTAAAAACTTTTTCCGGGAAAGATTGCGCAGGGCCGAAGGGAGGGTACACCGGAGCGGAGCACCGGCCACGGGGAAAAGCTCCCGACGAAGGCGCGGTTCTCGGGAAAAAACTCCCGGGCGCGGGCGCAGTTCTCGGGAAAATGCCTTCCGGACGGAGTGCCGTCGTTCGGAAAGGTGCGCCGCAGCCCCCGCGAGGCGAGGGTCAATAGAGGTAACGCTCCATCAGCGGCATGAGCAGGGCCGTCGCCAGCCCCATCAGGGCCATTGCCAGGCCGCTCAAGGCACCCTCGACGGCCCCGATCTCGATGGCCCGGGCGGTTCCGATACCGTGGGCCGCGGCCCCGAGTGCGAAGCCGCGGGCTTCGGGATCCCGGACGCCGCAGCGGCGCAGGATCCATTCGCCGAAGATGCTGCCGAAGATCCCCACGCAGAAGACCACCACCGAGGTGACCGAGACGTTGCCGCCCAGCGGCCCGGCGACCGACACGGCGATCGGCACGGTCACCGACTTCGGGGCCAGGGAGTTGAGAATCGAGCGTTCGACGCCGAAGGCCATGGCGATGTAGACCACGCTCAGCACCCCGACGACACATCCGGCCAGGGTCGCCACACCGACCGGAAGCAGACTTCCGCGCAGGCGTTCCAGCTGTTCGTAGAGCAGGTACCCGAGGGCCACGACCGACATTCCGAGGGCGAAATTGAGGATTCCGGTGGCTTCGCGGTAACGTTCGTAGTCGATGCCCGTGCAGCGCAGGAAGACGATCACGGCGACGAAGGTCAGCAGCACGGGATGCAGCAGCGGGAGGTGCAGCCGGCGGTAGATCACGCCGCCGAGGCAGTAGAGGCCGACGGTCAGGGTCAGCAGAAAGAGATCCGACGAAAAGAACGAAAAGTCAAGCATCGTGGCGCAGGTGTTTGAGGTGACGCAGGCGGGCCCGGCGGTTGAGACTCTGGAAGGTCTTGCCCGCGACGAGCAGCACGAGGATCGTGGAGACGGTTCCCGAGACGAGAATCGCCCAGAGGTTTTCGAGAATGACCCGGTAGGAGTCCATCAACCCCACGCCGTAGGGCACGAAGAAGAGCGCCATGGCCCCGAGCAGGAAGCGCGCCGCGGGACGCACCGTCTCGGGACGCACCCAGTGCAGGCACAACGAGGCGAAAAGGAGGATCAGGCCGATGATGTTGCCCGAGACGTAGCCTCCGGTCACCAGGCTCAGGGCGTTGCCCGCGAGCCAGAATAAGAGGATGTAGAAAAGTCCGGTCATAAGAATCCGCTGTATCGGCGGACGGGGTTTGCATGTGCGGAGCCGGCTCTTTCGGGCCGGCTCCGCACCCTGCCGCCGTTTTCAGGCGGCAAAGATAACGCTTAAATCGGATTCTGTCACTTCCGGGCGATTTTTTTCATCGGGCACTGCGCCGCGCCGCACGAGGCGCAGCCCCCGCGCCTGCGGCCGCAGAGCCGACGCCATGCCCACACGCCGGCCGCACAGCACGCCGCGGCGACGATCGCCCAGGCCGTATAGTCCTGCCAGCCCATGGTTCAGAAAAACAGGAGAAGCCGGTAGGCGATCCACGCCGCGACCCACGCGACGGCGGTGTTGTAGACGACCGAGGCCACGGCCCAGCGCCACCCGGCCTCGGAACCGATGGCCACCACCGTGGCGATGCACGGGACGTAGAGCAGCACGAAGACCAGGAACGCAAGGGCCGAAGCGGTCGAGAAGTCGCCGCTCTGCTGCAGGCGCGCCGGGAGCGAAGCCGCGGCAGCCTCTTCGGCGGAGACCGCCGCGTTGTCGGTCACGACGATCCGCGTCGGGCCGTCGGCCCCTCCGATGATGCCGGACGTCCCGGACGGCAGGGCGTCCGAAGCCGTTGCCGGAGCCGCATGCGCAGGGTCGGGGGCCGGAACTTCGGAGTAGAGCACGCCCAGCGTGCTGACGATGATCTCCTTGGCCGGGAGTCCCGAAAGCAGGGCCACGCTGGCCTTCCAGTCGAATCCCAGCGGGCGGAAGACCGGCTCGCACCCTTTGCCGAGGCGTCCGAGGTAGGAATTTTCGTAGTGCGCTTCGCTCCCGGCGGGCTGCTCCGTGCGGGGATAGTAACTCAGGAACCATACGATGATGGATGCCACGAGGATCATGCCGCCCATCTTCTTGAGATACTGCGCGCATTTGTCCCACATGTGCGTGAGGGTCGTCTTCCACGTCGGCAGGCGGTAGGGCGGGAGCTCCATGACGAAGGGCGTCTCGTCGACCGGGAACTTGAAGCGCCGCATCAGGCGCGCCGTCACCACGGCCAGCACGATCCCCAGCAGGTAGAGGCCCGTCATCACCGCTCCGGCGTGTGCCGGGAAGAAGGCCCCGGCGATGAGCAGGTAGATCGGAATGCGCGCGCTGCACGACATGAAGGGCGTGATGAGGATGGTAATCAGACGGCTGCTGCGGCTCTCGATCGTCCGGCAGGCCATGATCGCCGGGACGTTGCACCCGAAGCCCATAATCAGCGGGATGAACGATTTCCCGTGCAGTCCGATGCGGTGCATCACGCGGTCCATGATGAAGGCCGCGCGCGCGAGGTATCCCGAATCCTCCATGAAGGAGATGAACAGGTAGAGGA
Organism: Candidatus Alistipes faecavium; assembly: GCA_019118605.1. Taxonomy (GTDB): domain Bacteria; phylum Bacteroidota; class Bacteroidia; order Bacteroidales; family Rikenellaceae; genus Alistipes; species Alistipes faecavium. The sequence goes on from DWYP01000011.1 coordinate 19,306, forward strand.
TCATGATGTTCGGAAGGAAGACGATGACCGATCCCACGCCGCCGATCACGCCGTCGACCAGCAGGTCGCGCAGCGTCCCCGCGGGGAGCAGCGCGTCGGCCGTCGAGCCGATCCTCGCCACGAGCCACTCGATCCACTCCTGCGGATAGGCCCCGAGGCTGAACGTGCACCAGAACATCACGCCCATCAGGACGAAGAAGATCGGAAAGCCCCAGAGCTTGTGCGTCACGAAGGTGTCGATGACGCTCGTGGCCGTCACCTCGGCCTGCTTGCCCGGGGTGAAGGTCTCCCTCAGAGCCCCCTGGATGAAGCCGTACTTCTGATTCGCGAAGGCCGTTTCGGCATCCTCGCCCAGGGCCTCGGAGATCCTCCGCGCCTCGCGGTCGCGGATCTCCGCCCAGACCGGATAGCGTTCGCACGCGTGCAGGTGGCGTTCGACCTGTGCGTCGCGTTCGAGCATCTTCAGGGCGTAGTAGCGCGGCGGGAAGGCCTTGGGAAGCTCCCCGCGGTGGGCGCTCATGTCGCTGTTCAGGCGTCGCAGCCCCTCCTCGATCACCGTGCCCATGTGGATATGGATGTGGCGCACGCGTTCGTCGCGGTTCTCGTAGACGTCGATCACCGTGTCGAGCAGCGTCTCGATGCCCCGGTTGTTGCGCGCCTCGACGGGCACCATCGGCACACCCATCATGCGGCCGAGGCTGTCGTAGTCGAGGCTCGCGCCGCTGGCCTGCAGTTCGTCGTACATGTTCAGCGCGACGACCATGCGGGGGTTGATGTCGATCAGTTCGGTGGTCAGGTAGAGGTTGCGCTCGAGGTTCGAGGCCACCACGGAGTTGATGACCACGTCGGGCATCTTCGTGGCGAGGTGCTCGCGCACGAAACGCTCCTCGGGCGTATAGGCCGACAGGGCATAGGTTCCGGGCAGGTCGGTGATCTCGAAGCGGTAGCCGCGGTAGAGGCGGTATCCCATCTTGGCGCCGACGGTCACGCCGCTGTAGTTGCCCACATGCTCGTGGCCTCCCGAAATGGCGTTGAACAACGAGGTCTTGCCGCTGTTGGGATTCCCGACCAGGGCCACGCAGATCGTGCGGCTGCGGTGCGTGACCACGTCGGCGATGCTTTCGCATTCCGACACGTCGGCGGCGTCCGCCACGGCGGCGACGGGTGCGGAGTCCTGCGCGGCCGCAGCGGCTTCGGGCCCGGAGCGGCGGGTCTGCAGGCGGTGGGAGAGGATCTCGTTGGCCTCGCCGTCGGTAAGCACCTCGACCATGTCGGCCTCGCTGCGGCGCAGCGAGATCTCGTAGCCCATGATCCGGTATTCGATCGGATCCTTGAGCGGGGCGTTCAGGATCACCTCGACCCGTTGTCCGCGGACGAAGCCCATCTCCATGATGCGGCGTCGGAAGCCTCCGTGGCCCATGACCTTGACGATGGTCGCCACGTCGCCGGTATTCAATTCGGATAAACGCATCTGTCGTTACGGTTTTGTGCCCGGGAGCGGCTTCGGGAAAGGGGCTCCGGCACCGCCTCCGCCGGGCTGAAAAAGCACCGCAAAGGTACGATTTTCCTGCGAGACATGCAATCGCAAAAAACAGGTATCTGCAAACGGCTCCCGCCGTTCGGCCCGCGGCCTTGCGCGGAGAGACGCGAAGGGCCAAGCGTCCGGGCAAAGCGCTGTCGGATCGTTTTTTCGGACTTTTCGGAATAAAATCGGGCCTGCAATCCGCTGCCGAATCCCGAAGCGCATGTTTTTTATCGAAAAAAAGTGTTTTTTTTCCTCCTCACATGATTTTGTATGGATTATTTTTTATCTTTGCGCTGATAACAAACTCCTAACAACCCAATATTATTTACAAACGCCATGAAAGAATTAGTTGAAAAGATCAATGCCGAGTTCGAGGTATTCGCTGCCAATGCAGCAGCTCAGGTTGAGAAAGGCAACAAGGCTGCCGGCACCCGCGCACGCAAATCGGCTCTCGAGCTCTCGAAACTGATGAAAGAGTTCCGCAAGGTTTCGGTTGAAGCTGCGAAATAATCCGTATCAGGTTTCCACGACGAAGGCTGCCTTACAGAAAGGCAGCCTTCGTGCTTTTTATGCCTTGTCCGGCAGGGAGAACCGCCGCCGCAGCGCCCGGGCCGGAGCCCTCTGTCAGTCGACCTCGATCCCGTAGCGGCGGAAGACCTCCAGATCCTGCGCCCTGAGCCCCGTTTTGCGGAACGGCACCGCCTCGTTGTGGTCGTTCAGGTAGCGGCGCGGGGCCGTGCGGTCGTACTCCGGGCTCACGAGCGAAACCTTCGTCGTCAGGCACCGGCCTTCGATCGAGGCCATGTCGGCCATCGTATGGAAAAGGGCATGGGTTGTCGCCGGAGCCGTCGCATTGGCCTCGGCCGCGGCAACCTTCGCAGGGAAATGCTCCCGGTAGCGCTCCGAGAACCAGGCCAGCGACGCCACATGGAGCTGGTAGGCCGTCGTCGTGGGCGAGGCGTGCAGGAAGCGTTCGCGTTCGTCGTCGATCAGGTCTTCCCCGTGGTCGGCGCAGTAGAGCAACGCCGAGGAGGTGTTTCCGAGCGACGACAGGTAGTTGATGATCTCCGAAAGCACGTAGTCCGTATAGAGGATCGAGTTGTCGTAGGCGTTGACGAGCATCTCGCGGTGCTGCGAGGAGATCGCCACGTCGTTGTCGGGCTTGAACTGCGCGAACTCCCGCGGATAGCGCTGGTGGTAGCTGAAATGCGATCCGTAGCAGTGGAGGATGATGAGGATCCGGCGCTCCGGCGAGCGGTCGATCGCGCGGCGCATCTCGTCGAGCAGCTGCATGTCCTGACGCGGCGAACGGATGTAGATCTGGTGCCGGGCGTCCTGGGCCAGGTGGTCGATCATCGCCCCCTGGCGCGACTGGTTCGAGATGAACCAGGTGTCGAATCCCGCCTCGTTGAACAGCGCCGGGAGTCCCTTGCGGCGGAAGAGTTCCTCGTGCTCGCCGGGAGCCACCGACGAGAGGATCATCGGCACGCTCTTGTGCGTGGTGTTGCTCTGCGTGAGCATATCGCGGAAGACGACCAGTCCGTCGACCTCCGAGAGGCGCGGGTTCGTCTCCCGGGTGTATCCGTAGAGCTGCCAGTTCATCGCGCGCGCCGCCTCGCCGATGATGTAGACGTAGACCTCGCGGTCGGGGAGTTCCGCCGTGCGGCGGGCCCCGTAGGTGAAATCCGCCGAGGTCTCGGGGTAATTGTACGACTTGCGGAACTCCGAGCCGCTCAGGTAGAGGTTGTAGAGCACGTTCAGCGGGAAGATCTCGTCGCGCAGGACATGTTTGTCGTCGCTCACCCTGTAGGCCGGGAGCAGCGCCAGGATCCCCAGCGAAAAGAGCACCGCCCCGGTCAGTCCGATATTCATGCGCGTGGTGTAGGTGATGTATCGCTTGAGGGCGATCTCCCGGGCCGCGAGCCACAGCAGCGGCAGGTAGATCACGCACACCAGCACGACCGCGGGGTAGATGTTTCCGAGCAGCTCGCCCGCCTCGCCGGGGTTGGTCGTGAGCAGGTTGGTGAACATGTCGGTGGCGATGATCGAGTTCCCGAACAGGTAGAGCAGCACGATCTGGAAGGCGCAGAAGAAGATGAACGGGAACCCCAGCCAGATCATCACGCCCGAGCGTCGCAGGGCGACGCTCCACATCATATAGAAGCCAAGCGGCATGAGGATCAGCGCCTCGACGGTCCAGAGCGAATAGGGCTCGGTATTGGCCAGCACGAGGTTGGGGATAATCAGTGCGATAAAGAAATAGACGGTCAGCAGCGCGGTGAACCGGCTGCGGGTCTTGAGCACTCGGGAGACATGCTTTGCACCTTTCAATTCAGCGTCCTCCATAGGCGATGTCTAAAATGCTTCGTTTATACTCAACAGAAAACTGTCCGTGTTCTTTCCGAAACCGTAGTCGAGGCGGATATTCACCCTTTTTTTCAGCTCCCAGCGCAGCCCGAAGCCATAGTTGGGCAGCGTCTCCGCCCAGTCGAACTCGCGGAACGTCGGGAAGACGTTGCCCGCGCCCGCCCAGGCCACGCAACCGATGCGTCTCCAGACCCGCTGCCGGAGCTCGATCTGTGCGGTAATCAGGTCGTTGTCGGTGTATTGTCCCTTGTAGTATCCGCGCATGCGCTGGTTCCCGCCCATGCGGGCCAGCATGGGCCACGGAGTACCCGAGGAGTTGAATTCCCCGTACAAATCGAATGCCAGGATGCAGTCGGTCCAGACCCGCCGGTAGAAGTCGGCCGTGAAGGTCATGCGCTGCAGGAGCTTGTCGCACGTCCCGAGGCCCTTGGGATAGAAGATATTCTGAAAACTCAGATAGATTCCCTTGAACGGATTGGGAATGAAGTCCCGGGAATCGTACTCCACGGTCAGTCCGAGGCCCGTGGTGGTGTACCGGAGCCGCTGGTCTCCGAACAGGGGGGTCTCGCCGTCGTATTTCGAAGCCTGTGCATGATCGAAGCTCAACAGCCCGCCGATGTAGGCGTGGGGCAGGATCTCCCGCAGGTAGCGCGCCTTGATCTCGTAGCGCTGCTCGGTGTAGCTGCGTTTGTCGTCCTTCTGGACGTCGTTGTAGCCGATGCCCCAGGTGTAGGTCGGCGCCGAGGAGAACTCCAGCGTGTAGTCGACGCGCTGGCGGTTGTGCGCGAAGATCGTGTTGCCCTCGATACCCACCGAATAGAATCCCGAGACGGAGACGTTCGCATAAAGCGAGATGTCCGACGGCACGGTGACCGAATCGGTGCGGTCGAGCCGGTAGAGGCCCGCGGCGAGGATGCCGATTCCGAGGCTCGTGTTCTTCGAATAGCTCGGGCCTCCGGCAAAGGTGAAGTCGATCTTCTTCTCGAAAGTCCTATCCTGGGTCGATTCCCCGAAATAGTCGATGATGCGCCGCACGAAGGAGCGCTTCCGGGCTGCGGCTGTCGCACCGAGCGAATCGGCAGGCGCAGGGAAGGCCGCTGCCGAAAGAGTGTCGGCCGAAACAGCCGCCGGGAACGGATCGGCGGGAGCCGCCGGAAGGGTGTCGGCCGGGGGAGCCGGGGCGACGGACGCCGCACGCTCCGCGGATGCGGGAAGCATACCCGGGAAGTCAGTCCGCGCATGGGCCGCACGGACGCATACAAGAGAGAGGATCAGGCCGAAAACGACGGTTCGAAGCGACATTCCGGTCATTCGGTGTTCTATTTATTTGTACTGCTCGATCACGCGATAGAACTCCGCCTTGTCCTTTTCGGAGAGCTCGCCCTTGCGGAGGAATACCAGCTCGCCCTCCTTCGAGACGATCATCAGCACGAACTGGTTGTTGCAGTCGCCCAGTCCCCAGGCGGTGCTCAGCACGCGGTCCTGGTCGGCAAGCACCGTCGCGCCGTTCTTGGCCGTACGCTTCTGGGCCATGCTCCGGGCCATGCCGTTGGGAATCATCGGGGCATCCTTGAGGTTCATCACTCCGAAACCGTAGAGGTTGTCGCCCTTGGCGCGGTGGTTCTCCTCCAGTTCGATGGTGAAATCCTCGTTCTGCTTGTGCCGGTCGGGATCGACGTAGAAGATCATGAGGTTCTTTTCACCGAAGTAGGGGAGCTGTGCCGGCTTGCCCTGGAGGTCCAATATTTTTACATTCTCGACTTTGCGGGGGAGGTTCTGTGCGGAGGTCGCGCCGACGCCCAACAGAAAGGCCGACAAGAATAAAAGCGTTTTCATCTTCATTTTTTCCGTTTAATTTCCAAATAGCAAATCGGTGCAAAGTTAAAGTTTTTTTTCCGAGAAAAACGGCTATTCAAAAGTTATTATTGTTCGTTTGGGTGTATTTCATGCATGAAAGGCCGCCCCGGGAAGTCCCCGGGCAGAGGTCGGAACGCCGGACATCCGAAACGGCGTGCGCGCGGCGGTTTTACGTCCGAAGATTTGCCGCGGCGGCCGCGAAATGCTATCTTTGCGGCATGGAAACGAAAAAAAGGATTTTGTTCGTCTGCCTGGGGAACATCTGCCGCTCCCCGGCGGCCGAGGGCATCCTGCGCAGCATGGCCGCGGAGGAGGGATTGTCCGAACGCCTCGGGATCGACTCCGCGGGAACCTACGGGGGACATCGGGGCGACCTTCCCGACCCGCGCATGCGCAGCGCCGCGGCACGCCGCGGATACAGCCTCACACACCGCGCGCGGCAGGTCTGCGAGGAGGATTTCGAACGCTTCGACCTGATCGTGACGATGGACGACATGAACTATGAGACGCTCCACCGCCTGGCGCCGTCGCGCGAGGCCGCGCGGAGGATCTTCCGCATGACGGAGTTCTGCCGCCGCCATCCCGACCGCACCTACGTCCCCGACCCCTATTACGAAGGGCGGGAGGGATTCGAACTGGTGCTCGACATGCTCGAGGACGGGTGCCGCGGCATCCTGGAGTACCTCGAGCAGTCCGAAAAGGCCTGACCCGGGGCGTGCGCCGAAAGAGCAACCGCCGCGGAGAGGGGAAAGAAAAAATTTCCCTCGCCGGGCCCGAAACAATGCCTCCCGTTCCGCGAATGGAACGGGAGGCGTTTTCATGACCGGAGGGCGCTCTCTCCGTGCCGCGGGGATCAGACTCAGGATCAGAAGTCGAATCCGAAGCTGACGGCGCAGGAGTTGTGCAGCAGCGTGTCCGACTTGGCAAAGAGGTACGCGAAGTCGAGGCGCAGGTGCAGGAAGCGCACCCCGGCGCCCAGCGACCAGTAACTCGGGTCGTAGTAGCGCCGTTCGCCGTAGTGGTATCCCGCGCGGAACTGGAAGAGCTGCATCAGGTTGTATTCGGCCCCGAGCGACATCCGGAACCCCCGCACGGCCTCCGGCGCGAAGCTGTAGCCCAGGTCGGCGCCCACGGTCAGCTCATGGGCGTCGGAGAAGAAGGTGTCGAGCGCCGCGCCCGCCGTGAAATCCGTCGGCAGCGAATAGTCCGCGCCGTCGAGATACCCCCCGAGGTTCCCCAGCTTCGCGCCCGCGCGCAGCGTGGAGTAGCGTCCGAGGCCCTCGAGCGGCAGCCGGTAGGCGACGCTCAGATCCGCGGCAAGGGCATCGGCCGAGGCCTCGTACCGCTTCAGGTGCATGTAGCGGGCCACCACGCCGACCGACCAGTTGTCGGTCAGGCGCCGCGAATAGCCCAGGTCGACGGCCATGTCGTTGTTGCCCCGCTCGCGCAGGTACTGGCGCCAGCCGCCCTGCAGGACGTTCGCGCCGCCGAAGCGGTAGAATCCCGTCACGGCATAATAGTCGAAATTGCTCTGTCCGTAATACGACGAGGCGATCTGTGCGGGCGACATGGAGAACGCCGCGAGGGCGGAGTTGCCGTACAGGGCGTGCGAACCCGTTACGTTGGTCATCGCCACGCCGCCCATGCCGAGCGTCTGGGCATCGGGGGTCGGGAGGGTAGCCTCCTGCGCCCGGGAACAATGGAGTGCGGCCACCACGGCCAGCAGGGTCAAGAATCGTTTCATACGGGACAAATATATAAAAAAAGATCCAACGCGCGGCATCGTACCGGAGGAATGCGCCGCGCAGACGACAAACAGGCAAAAAAATCGGAGCGTCCGCACACTGTTCGGCGGACGCTCCGGCATTTCGGCGTCGGATCGTTTAGCAGTTCATCGCGCCGCAGCAGTGGATGACCTGACCGCTGACATACGACGAGAGATCCGAGGCGAGGAACAGGGCGACCTTGGCCACATCCTCGGGCGTGCCGCCGCGGCGCAGGGGGATCTGCTTGTACCACTCCTCCTTGACCGAGTCGGGGAGTTTGTCGGTCATGTCGGTGATGATGAATCCCGGGGCGATGCAGTTGGCACGGATGCCGCGCGGGCCCATCTCCTTGGCGATGGACTTCGCCAGGCCGATCATTCCGGCCTTCGAAGCCGAGTAGTTGCACTGTCCGGCGTTGCCGCTGACGCCCACCACCGACGACATGTTGATGATCGAGCCGCCCTTCTGGCGCGCCATGACCGGCGTTACGGCGTGGATGAAGTTGAAGGCCGACTTGAGGTTCACCGTGAGCACGTCGTCCCACTGGGCCTCCGACATGCGCATCATCAGTCCGTCCTTCGTGATTCCGGCGTTGTTGACCAGGATGTCGATGCGACCGAAGTCCTTCATGATCTGGTCGATGACCTGATGGGTCTCTTCGAAGTTCGCGGCGTTCGAGGCATATCCCTTGGCCTTGACGCCCAGCGCGGCGATCTCGGCCTCGGTAGCCTTGCCGTTTTCGTCGATCACCAGGTCGGTGAAGGCCACATCGGCTCCCTCCGCGGCGAATTTCAGTGCGATGGCTTTGCCGATTCCGCGGGCGGCGCCCGTCACCACGGCAACTTTTCCTTCGAGCAGTTTCATACTTTTTTCTTATTTAGAGGTTCTATCGTCCAATTTTGCAGCACAAAGATAGGAAAAATATTTTAAAGGTGCGGCCGATGAGCGAATTTCGGCATTTTTGCGTATCTTTACCGACCGGAAAAGCACATCACAAAACCCCAACGTCAGAATATGAAAAGAGATTCGCAGATTTTCGATCTGATCGGCGCCGAGCGCAGCCGTCAGATGCACGGCATCGAACTCATCGCCTCGGAGAACTTCGTCAGCGACCAGGTCATGGAGGCCATGGGCTCGGTTCTCACCAACAAATACGCCGAAGGATACCCCGCGGCCCGCTACTACGGAGGCTGCGAGGTCGTCGACAAGGTCGAATCGCTGGCCATCGAGCGCATCTGCCGTCTCTACGGCGCCGAATATGCCAACGTCCAGCCCCACTCGGGCGCCCAGGCCAACATGGCGGTCTTCTTCGCCTGCCTGCAGCCGGGCGACACCTTCATGGGGCTCGACCTCGCACACGGAGGGCACCTCTCGCACGGTTCGCCGGTCAACATGTCGGGCAAGTACTTCAAGGCCGTGGGCTACCAGCTCGATGAGGCCACCGGCGTGATCGACTACGACGCGATGGAGCGCAAGGCCCTGGAGTGCCGTCCGAAGCTGATCGTCGGAGGTGCCTCGGCCTACTCGCGCGAGTGGGACTACAAGCGCATGCGCGAGATCGCCGACAAGGTCGGCGCGCTGCTGCTCGTAGACATGGCCCACACCGCGGGACTGATCGCCGCGGGACTGCTGGAAAATCCCGTGAAATACGCCCACATCGTCACCTCGACGACCCACAAGACCCTGCGCGGGCCGCGCGGCGGCATCATCCTCATGGGCAAGGACTTCGAGAACCCCTGGGGCCTCACGACCCCGAAGGGTGCCGTGAAGATGATGTCGCAGATCCTCAATTCGGCCGTCTTCCCCGGCATCCAGGGCGGGCCGCTCGAGCACGTCATCGCCGCGAAGGCCGTGGCCTTCGGCGAGGCCCTGCAGCCCGAATACCGGGAGTACCAGAAGCAGGTGCAGAGGAACGCCCGGGCGATGGCCGAGGCCTTCACGCGCCGCGGCTACAAGATCGTCTCGGGAGGCACCGACAACCACCTGATGCTCGTCGACCTTCGCACGAAGTTCCCCGAGCTGACGGGCAAGCTGGCCGAGAAGTGCCTCGTGGCTGCCGACATCACCACGAACAAGAACATGGTGCCGTTCGACAGCCGCACGCCGTTCCAGACCTCGGGACTGCGCTTCGGCACCCCGGCCATCACGACCCGCGGCCTGAAGGAGGACAAGATGGACTACATCGTCGGGCTGATCGACCGCGTGCTGCACGATCCGGAGAACGAGGAGAACATCGCCGCCGTGCGCAAGGACGTCAACGCCCTGATGGCCGACTATCCGCTCTTCGCCTGGTAACCGCCATGCAGGAGATCCTCGACTTCCTCCGCCGGCTGCACGACAACAACGACCGGGAGTGGTTCGACGCACACCGCGCCGAATGGACGCGCGTGAAGGCCCGTTTCGCGGACTTCACCGCGGAGCTCATCGAGGGCATCGCGGCGTTCGACCCCTCGGTGCGGGGGCTGCGGCCCCAGGAGTGCACCTACCGCATCGCCCGCGACACGCGCTTCTCGGCCGACAAGCGTCCCTATAAGAACTGGATCAGCGCCTTCGTCGCGCCGCACGGCAAGCAGTCGGGATACGCCGGCTACTACTTCCACCTCGAATCCTCGGGCGACGGACTCCTCGGCAACCACCTGCTGGCCGCCGGGGCCGTCTGCATCGAACCGGCGCTCCTGCGCTCGATCCGCGAGGAGGTGCTCGACCACGGCGGGGAGATGATGCGCGAGATCGACCGGGCCCGCGGCTTCCGGCTCGACACGACGAACCGCCTGAAGCGCCTGCCGACGGGATTCCCCGCCGACTCGCCCTACGGCGAGCTGCTCCGGCAGAAGGACTTCTGCCTCGAGAAGGCGATTTCGGAGCGGGAGGTGCTCGCCGGGGGACTCGTGGAACGCCTCGTGGAGGAGTTCCGCCGCACGCAGCCCTTCGTCGCGCGGCTCAACCGCGCAATCCGGTACGCCCGCGAGGAGATGTGCTGACACCCGAACCCCGACATCCGGCCGGAGGCATTCCCGCACGAACGCCCCCGGCCGGTTTCGGAACAGAACAACCCGAATCACGAAGAAACACCATCCATTTACCCGAAAACACACCATGAAAAAGACCCTGAGCATCCTGCTGCTCGCGGCGGCCGTCACAGGCTCCGCGGCGGCCTACGGCCAGAAGAGCAGCGGCAACCCCGTCTTCGAAGGGCGTTACGCCGACCCCGAAGGCGTCGTCTTCGGCGACACCTACTGGATCTATCCCACCTATTCGGCGCCGTACGACGAGCAGCTCTTCTTCGACGCCTTCTCGTCGAAGGACCTCGTCAAGTGGACCAAACACGAACGCATCATCGACTCTTCGCGCATCAAGTGGCTGCGGCGCGCGCTGTGGGCCCCGGCCGCCATCGAGAAGGACGGACGCTACTACCTCTTCTTCGGGGCCAACGACGTGCACGAGGGCGAGATCGGAGGCATCGGCGTCGCCGTGGCGGACAGCCCCGCAGGGCCTTTCGAGGACTACCTCGGAGAGCCGCTCATCGGCGAGATCATCAACGGCGCGCAGCCCATCGACCAGTACGTCTTCAAGGACAAGGACGGCACGCTCTACATGTACTACGGGGGCTGGCGCCACTGCAATGTCGCCAAGTTGCGCGACGACCTGCGCGGCTTCGTACCCTTCGACGACGGGGAGATCTTCAAGGAGGTGACGCCCGAAGGCTACGTCGAGGGGCCGTTCATGTTCATCCGCGACGGGAAATACTATTTCATGTGGTCGGAGGGGGGCTGGACGGGCCCCGACTACCGCGTGGCCTATGCCATCGCCGACAACCCGCTGGGTCCGTTCGTCCGCAAGGGGGTGATCCTGCGCACGGACGAGAGCGTGGCAACCGGCGCCGGGCACCACTCCGTGCTCCACAACCCGCGCAGCGGCCACTACTACATCGTCTACCACCGCCATCCGCTCGGCTCCAGGGACGGCAACGACCGCGTGACGTGCATCGACCGCATGGAGTTCGACGCGAACGGCGACATCCTTCCCGTGAAGATGACCTTCGAGGGCGTGCAGCGCGACCGGCTGAAGTAACGCCACCCCAAAGGCCCCCGGCACCTCCCGGGCTCCGGGCAACAGGAGAAAAAGGCCCCCGGATGAAATTCATCCGGGGGCCTTGCGTTTGGACGGGCCGTTTGCCGCGCACTGCATGCTACCGCACGTAGCGGAGCATCTCGCCGAGGATCGCCGCATTCCCCGCCACGACGGAGACACCCCGGTCGGGGCGCAGCGGCCGAACCTCCCCGCCGGCCTCCTCGACGATCAGCGAGGCCGCGCAGACATCCCATTCGTGCAGGGCCAGCTCCCAGAAGCCGTCCAGCATCCCGGACGCCACGCACGCGAGGTCGTAGGCCGCCGAGCCCATGCGCCGCAGATCCCGCACGTGGGGCAGGATCCGCGCGACGTTCGCGCTGTTGTTGTCCGGGTCGACATCCTTGTCGTAGGGGAACCCGGTGGCGATCACCGACTCGGCAAGCGCGGACTTGTCGCTCACGTGGAGCCGCTGCGCCGCGGCGCCCCGCACCGACAGGAAGGCCCCGCCGCCGCGCACCGCCGTGAAGAGTTCGTCGAGGTAGGGGGCGTAAACCACGCCGGCGACCGTGCGCCCGCAGTGCTGCAGGGCGATCGAGACCGCAAAGACGGGAAGTCCCTGGCTGTAGTTGGTCGTTCCGTCGAGCGGGTCGACCACCCAGCGGTAGTCGCTCTGCGCCGCACCGCGGGCACCTTCCTCCTCGCCCAGCAGGGCGTGCGAAGGGTAGCGCGCGGCGATCATGCGCGCGATGCAGGCCTCGCTTTCGCGGTCGGCGCGCGTCACCACGTCGTAGACGTTCGACTTGGTGTGCATCTCCAGGTCGCGGCTGCGGAAGTAGGAGAGATGGATGGCCCCGGCCTGCCAGGCCATCCGCACGGCGAAGTCGAGGTATTCCCGGTAAGGGTTCTGGGATGTTTCCATGGAACGGGGGTTAACGGCTCTGTGCGAAATATTTGTAGAAGAGCGGAATGGTCGCCAGCCCGCGTTCGAACTGCTCCAGTCCGAAGCTCTCGTTGGGCGAGTGGATGGCGTCCTCGGCCAGTCCGAATCCGATCAGCAGGGACTTGATGCCCAGGATCGACTCGAAACCGCTGATGATCGGAATCGAGCCGCCCGAATAGAAGGGCAGGGGCTTGCGCCCGAAGACCTCCGCCACGGCACGCTCGGCCGCCTTGTAGGCGGGCATGTCGGTAGGCGAGACGTAGGGCATGCCTCCGTGCAGCGATTTCACGCAAACCTTCACGCTGCGCGGCGCAATGGCCTTGAAATGACGTTCGAAGAGCTTCGAGATCTTGCGGAAATCCTGATTCGGAACCAGCCGCATGGAGATCTTCGCCGACGCCTTCGAGGGGATCACCGTCTTGGTGCCCTCGCCCGTATAGCCGCCCCAGATGCCGTTCACGTCGAGCGACGGACGCACGCCCGTGCGTTCGAGCGTCGTGTAGCCCGCCTCGCCCTCGACGTCGCCGATCTTCAGCGACTTCTTGTAGGCCGCGAGGCTGAACGGCGCACGGTTGAAGGCCCGGCGCTCGGCGGGCGTCAGCTCGCGCACGTCGTCGTAGAAACCCGGGATCGTCACCCGGCCGTCCGCGTCGATCAGGCCCGCCACCAGGCGCGTCAGGACGTTGGCAGGATTGGCCACGGCCCCGCCGAAGAGCCCCGAGTGGAGATCCTTGTCCGGCCCCGTGACCTCGACCTCCATGTAGGCCAGGCCGCGCAGTCCGCAGGTGATCGACGGCGTCTGCATCGAGAGCATCGAGGTGTCCGAAACGAGGATGATGTCGGCCTTCAGGAGTTTGCGGTGCGTGCGGCAGAAGTCGTAGAGGCTCGCCGAGCCGATCTCCTCCTCGCCCTCGAGCATGAATTTCACGTTGCACGGCAGCGAGTCCGTGGCGCACATCGCCTCGAAGGCCTTGGCATGCATCCACAGCTGCCCCTTGTCGTCGTCGGCCCCGCGGCCCCAGATGCGGCCGTCGCGCAGTACCGGTTCGAAGGGGTCGGTGCGCCACTCCCCGCGCGGATCGACCGGCATCACGTCGTAGTGGCCGTAGACGAGCACGGTGCGGGCCTTCGGGTCGATGATCTTCTCGGCGTAGACCACCGGATTCCCCGCCGTAGGCATCACCTCGGCACGGTCGGCCCCGGCCTCGACCAGCGCTGCGGCAAGGAACTCCGCGCAGCGCTGCATGTCGGGCCGGTGCTCCGACTGGGCGCTGATCGACGGAATACGCAGCAGGTCGAACAACTCCTTGATGAAGCGATCCTTGTTCGCTTCGACATAAACCTTTACTTTATCCATTTTTCACTGTTCTTTCCGTAAGACATAATGATCGGCCAGCGCACCCGTGATGGGCTGCCGGTCGGCATCGAGGTGGCGCAGGAGGCGCTCCTCCACCTTGTAGTACCCGGGATTCTCCCCGTCATCGGGCGTCAGCGTCAGCAGGTTCCCCTCGACCGCGTAGGTTCCGCGTTCGTCGAACGACGTGGCGCGCTCGAGGTACTCCATGTGCAGCAGGTAGCTGCCGTCCTCTTCCAGCGTAAGGGTGGTCTCGATGCCCGGGCAGTCGGCCGCGGGGAGCGTGCCCCGGTAGGTGCCCCGGTAATCGAGCGAGTTCGCGGCGCAGTGCATGTCGGCTGCGGCCGTCTCTTGCGGAGTGGTCTGCGTCGTTTTCCGCTGCGCGTTCCCTCCGCACGAAACAAGCACCAGTGCAGCAGCGGCCATCGACAGAATTCTGTTCATATTTGTCTTGCAGTTAAAAAAGTTGTGTCGTACGACGTCGGATCAGATGCCGCAGATACCCTTGATCTCGGCGATGAACCGCTGGGCAAGGGCATCGGCCTCGTCCATCGACTTGGCCTCGGTGTAGACCCGGATGATCGGCTCGGTATTCGACTTGCGGAGGTGTACCCAGTTCTCCGCGAAGTCGATCTTCACGCCGTCGATATCGTTCACCTTCTCACCGGCATAACGCTCCTTCACCTCACGCAGCACTTTATCCACGTCGATGGCCGGCGTCAGCTCGATCTTGTTCTTCGAGGCGTAGTATGCCGGGTAGGTGGCGCGCAGCTGCGTCATGGTCATGCCCTTGCGGGCCAGCCACGTCAGGAAGAGCGCCGTGCCCACCAGCGCGTCGCGGCCGTAGTGCAGCCCGGGGTAGATCACTCCGCCGTTGCCCTCGCCGCCGATCACCGCGCCGACCTCCTTCATCTTCGTCGTGACGTTCACCTCACCGACCGCCGAGGCGTAATATTTGCCTCCGTGGCGCACAGTGACGTCGCGCAGCGCACGCGACGAGGAGAGGTTCGAGACCGTCGTGCCGCCGGGATTCTCCGAGAGAATGTAGTCGGCGACAGCCACCAGCGTGTACTCCTCGACGAACATCGAGCCATCCTCCGAGACGAATGCCAGGCGGTCGACGTCGGGATCGACCACGACGCCCAGGTCGGCCTTCTCGCGCACGATGACCTCCGAGATCTCCGTAAGGTGCTGCGGCAGCGGCTCGGGATTGTGGGCGAATTCGCCCGTGGGTTCACAGTTCAGCTCCACGACTTCGCAGCCCAGCTCGCGCAGCAGTTTCGGCATGACGATGCCGCCCACGGAGTTCACGGCGTCGACGACCACCTTGAAGCGGCGCCGGCGCACGGCCTCGACGTCGACAAGCGGCAGCCCCAGCACGAGGCGGATGTGTTCGTCGTTGAAGTCCTCGCGCGAGAGCACGTGGCCGATTTCGTCGATCGCGGGATAGTCGTACGCCTCCTCCTCGGACATGGCAAGCACCCGCTTGCCCTCGGCGTCGGAGAGGAACTCCCCGTCGGCGTTGAGCAGCTTCAGGGCGTTCCACTGCCGGGGGTTGTGCGACGCCGTGATGATGATGCCGCCGTCGGCCCGTTTCGTGATGACGGCCATCTCGGTGCCGGGCGTCGTGCAGAGGCCCACGTTGATGACGTCGGCGCCGCAGGCGAGCAGCGTCCCCTCGACGAGGTCGGAGACCAGCTGTCCCGAAATGCGGGCGTCGCGGCCCACGACGACGGTCAGTTTCTTGCCCGGACGGCGTTCGGAAATCAACCGCACGTAGGCGGTCGTGAACTTTACGACATCGGGAGGAGAGAGATTTTCGCCGGCGGGACCTCCGATCGTTCCGCGGATGCCGGAAATGGACTTGATAAGTGTCATGTTACAGGGTTTTTACAGGGATTTTTATGCTATACTTATATAAAAGAAAAATAGCGGCAAAGTTTTGATATTCGAGGTAAATATATTACTTTTATGCCAATTCTGAAAATTTAGAAATGACAAATATGAGAATTATTCCCGCTTCCGAATTGATAATCAACGACGACGGTTCCGTCTTCCACCTCCACCTGCGTCCCGGGCAGATTGCCGACACCGTGATCCTGGTCGGAGACCCCGGGCGCGTGGCCCTCGTGGCCGGATTTTTCGACTCCCGGGAGTGCGAGGCCTCCAACCGAGAATTCCACGCCGTCACCGGCTCCTACAAGGGAAAACGCATGACCGTCCTCTCGACCGGAATCGGCATCGGCAACATCGACATATGCGTCACAGAGCTCGACGCCCTGGCCAACGTGGACTTCGAAACCCGCCGGGAGAAGCCCGTCAAGCGGCAGCTCACGCTCCTGCGCCTCGGAACCTCCGGGGCCATACAGCCCGACATCCGCGTCGGGGAGTTCGTATTCTCGCGCACCTCCTGCGGGTTCGACGGCCTGCTGAGCTACTACAAGGGACGCGACGCCGTCTGCGACCTCGCGCTCGAGGAGGCGTTCGTCGCGCACACCGGATGGTACGAGAAGATGCCCCGGCCGTACTTCGTCGACGCCGACAAGACCCTTTTCGAACACTTCCGCGACACCACGCGCGAGGGTATCACCATCGCCGCCCCGGGATTCTACGCTCCCCAGGGCCGCTGGGTGCGCCTCGAACCCCACGACCCGCACCTGAACGAGAAGATCGAGTCCTTCACGCACGAAGGACGCCGCATCACGAACTTCGAGATGGAGGGCTCGGCACTGGCCGGACTCGCCGCCCTGATGGGCCACCGCGCCGCGACGATCTGCACGATCATCGCCCAGCGCATCGCCCTCGACGCATGCACCGACTACAAACCCCACGTGCGCCGGATGATCGCCATGGCCCTCGACAAGCTCGCGGCGCTCGAGTAACGCCCCGCAACCGTAAACAAGAACCATAATTACAAACCATTTAGGCACAAACCGCATAACATCATGAAATTCTCCGTATCAAGTTCCGCCCTGCTCTCGCTCCTGGCCACTACCGGCAAGGTTATCAGCAACAAGAATACGCTGCCCATTCTGGACTACTTCCTCATGGAGCTCAACGGAAATACCCTGAAGGTCACCACCTCGGATCTCGAAACGACCCTTATCGGACAGATCGAGGTCGACAGCGTCGAGAGCGAAGGAACCATCGCCGCCCCGGCCAAACTGATGCTCGACTCGCTCAAGGAGTTCCCCGAACTGCCGCTGACGATCAGCGTCAACGACAAGAACTGGGAGATCAAGATCAACTGGAAGAGCGGCTCGCTCTCGATCCCCGGGGCCAGCGCCGTAAGCTATCCCGTCGTTCCGCAGCTCAGCCCCGAGAAGAAGGAGCTGCAGCTCGACGTCGACGTCCTGGTCAACGGCATCAACAAGACGATCTTCGCCACGGCCGACGACGAACTGCGTCCGGTGATGAACGGCATCTATCTGAATTTCGCCCCCAACGCCCTGACCTTCGTCGGAACCGACGCCCACAAGCTCGTGAAGTATGAGACCGAGACCGAGACCGACATTCAGGCCTCGTTCATCCTCCCGAAAAAGCCCGCGAACCTCCTCAAGTCGGTGCTCCTGAAGGAGGACGACGACATCCAGGTGGCCTTCGACTCGAAGAACGCCATGTTCCGACTGAAGAGCCACACGCTCGTCTGCCGCCTGATCGAGGGCAGCTACCCGAACTACAACGCCGTGATCCCGGCCAACAACCCCAACAAGGTCCTCGTCGACCGTATCGAGCTGGTGAACGGCATCAAGCGCGTGGCCGTATGTTCGAACCCCACGACGAACCTCATCCGCATGGACATCGCCGACAACCGCATCAACCTCACGGCCCAGGACATCGACTTCTCCGTCTCGGCCAACGAAACCATCTCGTGCAGCTACGACGGACAGCCCATCTCGATAGGCTTCAAGTCGACCTTCCTGGTGGAGATCCTCTCGAACATCGACACCCCGACGGTCATCGTCGAGCTCGCGGACTCGACGCGTGCCGGAGTCTTCAAACCCGTCTACGACGACAAGCAGACAAGCGCCACGCTCATGCTCCTGATGCCGATGATGATCAACGCATAACGGCCCGCGGAATGAAGCTCAACCTCAAACGCCCGATCATCTTCTTCGACCTCGAAACCACAGGAGTGGATACCGCCCGCGACCGCATCGTCGAGATCTCGATGATCAAGGTCATGCCCGACGGCGAGGAGATCGTCAAGACCCGGCGCATCAACCCCGGGATGCACATTCCCGAGGAGGCGACGGCCATTCACGGCATCACCGACGACGACGTGAAGGACGAGCCGACCTTCGCGCAGATCGCCCGCTCGCTCGAACAGTTCATCCGCGGGTGCGACTTCGGAGGATTCAACTCCAACCGTTTCGACCTCCCGGTGCTGGTCGAGGAGTTCCTCCGCGCCGGCGTCGACGTGGATTTCAAACGCCGCCGCTTCGTCGACGTGCAGAACATCTTCCACAAGAAGGAGCAGCGCACGCTCGTGGCGGCCTACAAGTTCTATTGCGACAAGGACCTCGACGACGCACACTCGGCACAGGCCGACACGATGGCCACCTACGAGGTGCTCAAGGCCCAGCTGGACCGCTACGACGACCTCGAGAACGACGTCGACAAGCTCGCGGAGTTCTCCTCGCGCGGCGAAGCGGCCGACTATGCCGGGAGGATCCTCTACAACGAGAAGGGCGAGGAGGTCTTCGGTTTCGGAAAGTACAAGGGGCGTTCCGTGGCCGAGGTCTTCCGCCTGGAGCCGAGCTATTACGCCTGGATGATGAACGGCGATTTCCCGCTCTACACCAAAAAGGTCATCACCGAGATCCGCATGCGCGACAAAATTCAGAAATGACGACCATGAAACGACTCTGCGTCACAGCCTTCCTGATCCTGTGGAGCCTCTGCGCCGTGGCACAGGAGAAATCCCGGACGATCGTCTACATCGACGGGGCGAAATACTACATCCACACGGTGCAGGCGGGGGAGACGCTTTACGGGCTCTCGAAAACCTACGGCGTGGACGAGAAGGTGCTCCGGGAGTGCAATCCTGTCCTTGCGGAGGGGCTCAAGGCCGCGCAAAACATCAAGATTCCCTGCGTGACCGACGACGCCGGGGTCAAGCCCGAAAAGGAGCGCAAGCTGCGCAAGACCTACGACTTCCACTTCGTGCAGAAGGGCGAGACGCTCTACGCCATTTCGCGCCAGTACGAGATCCCGGTCAACACGCTCATGGAGGACAACCCCGATCTCGACCCCCTGCACATGCGCCTCGGGCAGCGCATCCTCGTCCGCCGCAAGCAGATCGGTTCGGAGGACGAGAGCGGCACCCGGGAGCAGTGGGAACAGTATCGGCAGTCGCTCAACAGCGTGGCCGAAGAGGGCACGGCCTACCACATCGTACACCCGGGCGAGACGTTCTATTCGCTCTCGCACCGCTTCGGGATTACCGAGGAGGAGCTCGGGGCCCTGAACAACGGGCTCAAGGCCGCAGACCTGAAGGCCGGAGCGATGATCAAGGTGCCCGGAAGGGCGTCGGAAGAGCCTGCGGCAGGGGATTCGCTCCTTCCGCAGCACCGCTTCGAAATGCCCCGGGCCAAGGAGCTCGAATTCCGCGCCCTGCGCAGCAGCGAAACCCTGCGCATCGCCCTGCTGCTGCCCCTGGCCACCGACAACCAGCCCAATGCCAACTACCTGGAATTCTATCAGGGATTCCTCATGGGGCTCGACAGCGTGAAGACGCGCCTCGGGTACTCGGTGCATGTCGACCTCTTCAATACGGCCCGCGACTCGGCGCGCATCGCGCAGATCGTCCGCGACGAATCGTTCCGCCAGGCCGGGCTGATCGTCGGACCGGTCTATGAGGAGGGGCTCTATCCGGTGGTGGTCTTCGCCGAGCAGAAGGGTATTCCCGTCGTCTCGCCCCTGGCCAATATCGAGCGGATGAACAGCGACGCGCTCTTCCAGCTTGCGCCCGACCCCACATGCAAATACGAAAAGGTCAAGGAGCTCTTCGCCGGGAACAAGCGCATCACGCTCATCGGCTCGGCTTCGACCGACAAGGAGTTCGAGCAGGAGATGCTCTCACTGCTCGAGGGCGTCGACTACCGGCGCTTCACCTACAAATACGTCCATCCCTCGGGGGCCTCGGCCCGCAACAGCAGCAGCGACCTCACGCCGCTGCTCGAAAACGAGGACGACAATCTCTTCATCATCCTCTCGGACGACGAGGTGGAGCTCGACCGCATTCTGGCGGCCCTCGCCTCGGCCGAGAGCGGTCTCACGAGCCGCGGCCGCAAGGCTCCGCAGTTCCGCGTGCTGGGCAACGCCCGCTGGAACCGCTACAACCTCGACCGCGAGATGTTCTTCAAGGACCGCGTGACCTTCATCTCGACCTACCATGCCAAGCGCGACGCCGAGATCGTCAAGACCTTCGACAGCGCTTATATCCGGGCGTTCGGGGCGCTCCCGACCCTCTACTCCTACCGGGGATACGACACGGCGATGATCTTCGCCCCGGCCATGTTCTCCGACATCGAGTACGACCTCGAGCAGAAGCTCTACACGCCGCTGCAGACCTCCTACCGCTTCGAACGCAACCCCGAAAGCGGGAACCACGTCAACCGCAACTGGATGCGTGTAAACTACCAGAACGACTTTACGATAACCATCGAATAGACGACACATGGCGACACTGCCCAATTCGATTCCCGAGAAGACCATCGAGCGGCTGAGCGAATACCGGCGGACGCTCCTGGCAAGCCACAAGCAGGGAATCACGCACATTTTCTCCCACGTCCTGGCGGGCATCCACGGAATCACCGCCGTGCAGGTCCGCCGCGACCTGATGCTCATCGGATTTTCGAGCGACACGAAAAAGGGATACGACGTCCAGGTGCTCATCGAATACATCAGCCGGATCCTCGACAGCCCCACGTCGATGAACATCGCCGTGATCGGCATGGGGCACCTCGGGCAGGCCATCACCAAGTATTTCAACGGAAAGGGCCTGAAGCTCAAGATCACCGCGGCGTTCGACATCGACCCCGAGAAGGTCGGAAAGCACATCGACGGGATTCCCTGCTACCACATGGACAACTTCGAAGAGGTGGTCGAGGAACGGGAGATCTCGATCGTCATCGTCTCGTCGCCCACGAAGGTCGCACCCACGCTCGTCCTGCCGATCATCAACGCCGGAATCAAGGGCGTGCTGAACTTCACCTCCACGCCGCTGAACTTTCCCCAGGGGATCATCGTCGAGAACTACGACATCACCACGCTGCTCGAGAAGGTCGCCTACTTCGTCAAGGAGAACGAGGAGAACAGCAACACCTGACACGAAATGCGGATTTTCCACGGATTCGAGAACCTTCCCGACTTTGTGCACCCGGCGGTGACCGTCGGGTCGTTCGACGGCGTGCACTGCGGCCACAGGGCGCTGCTCGGGAGGCTCCTGGAGGAGGCCCGCAGCAACGCGGGCGAGAGCATCGTGCTGACCTTCGAGCCCCATCCGCGCGTGACGCTCCACACGGACGAGGGGCTGCGGCTGCTCACGACCTTCGAGGAGAAGTGCGCCCTGCTGGAGGCGGCCGAGGTCGACAACCTCGTGGTCATACCCTTCGACCGGGAGTTCAGCTCGCTTTCGGGGCGGGACTTCATCGAGGGATACCTCATCGGAAGGCTCGGGGCCGAGGTGCTGGTCGCGGGCTACAACCACCGCTTCGGGCACGACAGGGTGGCAAGCAGCGATCCCCGGCTTGCCGAATGGATCCGGGTCGTCAGGGTAGGGCCCTGCACGGTCGACGGCGTCCGCGTCAGCTCGACGGCCATCCGGCGGCTGCTCGACGAGGGGGATCGTGCCGCGGCCGAACGCCTCGCGGGACACCCGCTGCCCGCACACGCCGCCCCGGCGCATGAAACAGAAAACCGGAACTAAAATAACGATATATCATGGTAAGCCACGACTGTAAAATCAGGGTCTGGTACAAGCATACCGACCAGATGGCAATCTGCCACCATTCGAACTACATCTGCTACTACGAGGCCGCGCGCAGCGAGCTGCTGCGCGAACTGGGCATGTCGTTCGCCGAGGTCGAACGGCGCGGGATCATGATGCCGATCCTCGAGGTGGAGTCGAAGTACCGCAAGCCGGCCTATTTCGACGAATTGCTGACGGTGCGCATCATCCTGCATGAGATGCCCGCGGCGCGCATCAACTTCTTCTACGAGATCTACAACGAGCGGGGCGAGCTGATCAACACCGGGCGCACGCAGCTGGGATTCATCCACAGCGACACGCGGCGTCCATGCCGCTGTCCGGAGTGGTTCCTCGACCTGCTGCGCAGCCGCTGGGTCGAGGAGGAGGCGCCGAAGGAGGCCTAAGGCAACGGAGCAGGCCTAAGGCAACGAAGGAATGCCCCGACAGAAAAACACCCCGGAAACGTGATTTCGTTTCCGGGGTGTTTCCGTCGGATCGGAAGGGCAGGGGCCTCCCGGCAGCACGCTATTCGAGCATCGCGCGCAGCGTGGAGACCATCGCCGAGTGGTCGCGCAGGTCGTTACGCAGGCGGTACGAACCGTCGCGGTCGACTACGACGTACGACGGGATGCCGTCGATATCGAACTGCTTGCAGAGGTGCTTCCACTGCTCGTCATTGAGCCGGAAGTGCTTGCCCCGGATTTCGGGGATCATCGTCTTGTAGGTCACCAGCGGCGAGGTCTCGTTGGCGATGTAAAGCCACACCAGATCGTCTGAATTCAACTCTCCGCTCTTGGCCGGTTCGATGGCCTTGAGCGCCATGCGGCAGGGCCCGCACCAGGTGTTCCAGAAGTCCACGAGGACGACCTTGCCCCGGTAGGGCGCGATGATGGCGTCGAAGAGCTCCGCGAGCGGCACGTCGGGCGTCGGCTCGATCACAGCCTTGCCCTCGGCCTCGGCCAATGCCTCGCGCACATGCCGGCGCATCGCCTCGAACGCCTCGGCGTAGAAGGGCTCCTTCAGGGCGCGAAGCTCCGCGAGGTCCTCATCGGTCAGGGTGTTGTTCTCGATCTTCCCGAGGAACTTCCTTGCAACCCGCAGGTCGTGGACAGGCCCTTCCGAGAGTCCGGTGACCGCAGGCCAGTCGACCGTCGGGAAGCTCACGGCCTGGACATATTCCATCGCATTCGACCCGACGAGCAGCTTCGGGTCGTTGATGTCGAAGAGCTTGCAGACCTCGGCATAGTGGCGCGTTTCCAGCGTCGCAAAGCGGTAGTCGATCGGGCGGCGGTAGTCCCACAGGTTGTGGACGTGCCGGTAGTTGTGTTCGAGCAGCAGGGAGGCTTCGGCAAACGCCCCGACGGTCTCCTGCCGCAGGTCGTTCAGACGCATCCGCTGCACGGCAACCGGAGCCCCGCTGCGCGCGATGCTGTCGGCAAGTGCGCGGTACCTGTCACAGACCATCGTCACGTACTCGTCGGCCGTCATCCGGTAGTCGGCGAACTCGCCCGTCATGCTGTTGAGCGAGACGAAGGCCGCCGCAGAGCAGGAATCGGAGGCATTCGCGGCGGTATTGAGCCCCGCGTAGGTGCCGTTCGTATGGCATCCCGGCCTGACAGCGGGTTCACCGCGGCGACGGGCCATCAGCTGCGCGCCGCTGCTCCGCAGGTCGACATAGACGTCGATCGTCTCGCCCGGGGCGGGCCAGAAGTTCCCGAAGGTATTCCCGAGGCCCCCGAAGGCGTAGGCCGTGCCGTACTGGTCGAAGCGGAACGTCGCGGTGGCGGTCGCAGGGTCGATCGGCGCGGAGCAGGGTTTCTGATCTCCGAGCATCGTATTGACATAGAGGTCGGCCTCACGGCCGAGGCCCTCGCGGTAGCCGATGAAGTGCATGCGCACGGTCGTCTCGCCGATCTCGAAGACCGGGTCGCAGAAGACCTCCCCGGAGGGCAGCTCCGTGAGCACGTCCTGCGGAAGGTCGCGCGGCGTGTCGGCGCGTTTTTTCCCGGTCAGGTCGATGCCGTAGAGTTTGAAGCAGTCGTCGCAGTCCGACTCGATGAAGTCGAACGAGCGCGTGCGCCGCGGCAGCGGCTCGAAGGTCAGGCGGAACGACGCGCGCCCCGAATCGGGCATCCAGAAGAGCGAATCGGGCGTGATGCCCTCGGCGGCCGTCAGCGCGTATTTCCGGTCGCCGGCCCGCAGGTAGGTGTCGTGCACGATGCGGATCCAGTAGCGGGGCTGATACCACGCCTCGATATCGAGCACGGTGGCCGTGTCGCACAGCGAAACTTTCACGATGTCGAGCGTCATGGTGTTCGCCACTTCGATGAAGGGGTCTTCGACGACCCGTTCGCGCGGTGTGCAGGAGGCAAGCAGCACACCGAGAGCCGCCGCAGGCAGCAGGAGCAGAAGTTTTTTCATGGTCTCAGGTTTGAGTATTGGAGTCTTTAGGGTCTGTTTTCGGAAAGTCTTCGGGCGGACAGGATAAAATTAGCGATTTTTTCCTGTCGGCGGGCCTTTTTCGGGCATAAAACTGCCGCCCGGGGCCTCGATTTTGTCTGTTGGACGCTCCGCCGGGCAGAAAGTTACACCTTCGGGCACAAAAAAACGATCCCGGAACCCGATACGGGCCGCTGCGTATCCGGGCACAAAAAACCGGCGCCCGCACATGGCAGGCGCCGGTTCGCGTCCCGGGGCGTCCGCAGACGCCCTTATTTCTCGATCAGCGAGATCGACCGCTGGATGAAATCCGTGAGGTTCTTGCCCTTGAGCATGCCGTTCGTGAGCAGCGCCAGGTCGATGATCTGCTTCACGAGCTTGTTCTCGCCGCCGATCGCGCGCAGCCGCTCGTTGCGCTCGTCACGCAGCGTGACGATCTTCTTCGACAGCTCCTCGCGCGTCGACTTCTCCTCGGCCGTGAGCTCCTCCTCCTTCTTGCCTTTGGTCACCTCCTCGAAGCGCTTCTCCTCGGCAACCGCGGCGTCGATCTTCTTCGTGATGGACTTCAGCTTGTCGCCGTAGGCCTTCTCCACATCGGAGAGGATGTCGATGACAATCGGGTGGTTGCCGTTTACGGCAATCGTGAAGTGGTCGGGCATCTGTCCGTAGAACTGGCTCATGCCCCCGCCGCCGACCTGCGCCATCTCCTTCATCCGGCGCATGAACTCGTTCTGCGTGATGACCACAGGGGCCTCGTCGGGCGACATGGCCTCGAACGAGATCGAATAGTGGATCTTCTCGTCCTTGGGCATCTGGCTCTCGAAAACCGGCGTCAGCAGCTCCTGCTGGGCCTCCGTGAGCGAGATCTTCAGGTTCTCCTCCTTCTGGATCAGCTTGTCGATCACGTCGCTGTCGACACGCACGAAGCGCACGTCCTTGTTCTTCGACTCATACCAGTTGACATAGTGGTTGTCCAGCGGGCCGTCCATCCACAGCACGTCATAACCCTTGCCCTGCGCCGCCTCGAGGAACGTATGCTTCTCCTCGGGATCGTCCACGTAGAGGAAGATGACGTTCTTGTTCTTGTCGGTCTGCGCCTCCTTCACCTTCTCGGTGTACTCCTTCGGGGTGTAGTACTTGCCATCGACACTCTTCCAGAGCATGAAATCCGTGGCCTTCTCGGCAAACTTCTCGTCGGTGAGGATGCCGTACTGGATGAAGATCTTCAGGTCGTCCCACTTCGACTCGTAGTCCGGGCGCATCGTGTTGAAGAGCTCCTGCAGGCGGTCGGCAACCTTGCGCGTAATGTAGCTCGAGATCTTCTTCACGTTGGCGTCGCTCTGCAGGTAGCTGCGCGAGACGTTCAGCGGAATATCCGGGGAGTCGATCACGCCGTGCAGCAGCGTAAGGTACTCCGGGACGATGCCCTCGACCTGATCCGTGACGTAGACCTGGTTGCAGTAGAGCTGGATCTTGTTGCGCTGGATTTCGAAGTTGTTGTGGATCTTCGGGAAGTAGAGGATGCCGGTCAGGTGGAACGGGTAGTCGATGTTCAGATGGATCGAGAAGAGGGGTTCGTCGCTCAACGGGTAGAGTTCGCGGTAGAACTCCTTGTACTGCTCCTCGGTGATCTCCGACGGCTTGCGGGTCCACAGCGGGTCGACGTCGTTGATGATGTTGTCCTTGTCGGTGTCGACGTACTTTCCGTCCTTCCACTCCTTGACCTTGCCGAAGGCGATCGGGACGGGCAGGAAACGGCAGTATTTCTTCAGCAGCTCCGAGACCTTCGACTCCTCGGCGTACTCGTAGGCATCCTCCGAAAGGTGCAGGACGACCGTCGTACCGCGGTCATGCGCCTCATCGCTCTCCTCCATCTCGAACTCCGGGGTTCCCGTGCAGCTCCAGTGCACGGTCTTCG
>DWYP01000012.1 GCA_019118605.1 Candidatus Alistipes faecavium
GTGTAGGCAATACTCTTCTTACCATCCAGCATAAGGTTGTTCACGAAACGCGTCACCGACACGTCCCCGAACTTCGGATCCGGAAGTAGAATTCGCTTCTTTGGCTTAGCTTTTCTCATTGCTTATTGAAATGTCTTGATTGGATTTCCTTTGGTTGATTATTTTCCTGCCTTGGGACGCTTGGCTCCGTACTTCGAGCGACGCTGACGACGTCCGTCGACGCCTGCCGAGTCGAGTGCTCCGCGCACCAGGTGATAACGTACACCCGGGAGGTCCTTCACACGACCGCCGCGGACGAGCACGATGGAGTGCTCCTGCAAGTTGTGGCCTTCTCCGGGGATATAGGCGTTGACCTCCTTGCCGTTGGTCAATCTCACACGCGCCACCTTACGCATAGCCGAGTTAGGCTTCTTCGGGGTCGTCGTGTACACACGGGTGCAGACGCCTCGACGCTGGGGACACGCAGCCAGTGCGGGAGACTTCGACTTGTCCTCCAGCGCAACGCGGCCGTTTCTCACTAACTGTTGAATAGTTGGCATTTTAAAACTGTCCTTTAAGTGTTAAAAATTCTATCTCCATTGTCCAAAATGGACTGCAAAGGTACGCATTTTTTTGGAATTACAATATATATGCGCATCTTTTTTCGCCTTTTTTCAGGCTTTTGGGGCTTTTGCTATTCTTTTTACTTATTCATTTTCAAAAACTATATCTTTCAGCTTATATACAACAACGCAACAGGCTATCGCCCACCGGGTTATATCGAACGCACGCAGGAACCTGCGGCTCCGGGACTCCCGCGCACGGGAACCTCCCGGGCCCCTTTCCGGCCTGCCCGGCGCCCTTATCCGCCCCGCGAGGCGCAAAGAATGGGCTTTCGGGGCGCAATCTGGAAAACTTTTGCTATTTTTGCCGCAAATTGTGCAATCAATCGAACGACATATGGAATACAATTTCAAGGAGATCGAAGCCAAGTGGCAGCAGCGGTGGCGCGACAACAAGACCTACCGCGTCGTGACGGATCCCTCGCGTCCCAAATTCTACGTACTCGACATGTTCCCCTATCCGTCGGGAGCCGGACTGCACGTCGGACACCCCCTGGGATACATCGCCTCGGACATCTACTCGCGCTACAAGCGGCTGAAGGGTTTCAACGTCCTCCACCCGATGGGCTACGACGCCTTCGGACTGCCCGCCGAGCAGTATGCCATCCAGACGGGGCAGCACCCGGCCGTCACCACCGAGCAGAACATCGCCCGCTACCGCGAGCAGCTCGACAAGATCGGATTCTCGTTCGACTGGGACCGCGAGGTGCGCACGTGCGACCCCGCGTATTACAAGTGGACACAGTGGGCCTTCCTCGAGATGTTCGCCCATTACTACGACAACCGCCGCCGGCAGGCGCGCCCGATCGAAGAACTCAAGGACGCATTTGCCGCATCGGGCACCGAGGGGGTCGACGCCGCCTGCACCCAGGAGCTGCGCTTCACGGCCGACGAGTGGAACTCGTGGGACGAAAAGCGCCGCGAACAGGTGCTGCAGAACTACCGCCTGGCATTCCGCGCCGACACGATGGTCAACTGGTGTCCGAAACTCGGCACGGTGCTGGCCAACGACGAGGTGCACGACGGACTTTCGGTGCGCGGCGGCTATCCGGTCGAGCAGAAGCGCATGAAGCAGTGGCTGCTCCGCGTGACGGCCTACGCCCAGAGGATGCTCGACGGGCTGGACAAACTCCAGTGGAGCGACTCCCTGAAGGAGATCCAGCGCAACTGGATCGGACGCTCGGAGGGCGCCCAGGTCTTCTTCGACATCCAGGGCTCGGAGCGCAAGCTCGAGATTTTCACGACCCGTCCCGACACGATCTTCGGCGTGACGTTCATGGTCATCGCCCCGGAGCACGAGTGGGTCGGGGAGCTGACGACCGCGGAGAACCGCGCCGCCGTGGCCGAGTACATCGAGCAGACGAAGAAGCGCTCGGAGCGCGACCGCATCGCCGACACGAAGCGTGTAAGCGGCGTAGCGACAGGGTCTTACGCCATCAACCCCTTCACTGGGCGCGCCATTCCGATCTACATCTCGGACTACGTGCTCGCAGGGTACGGAACGGGCGCGATCATGGCCGTGCCGGCGCACGACTCGCGCGACTACGCCTTCGCCCGCCATTTCGGGCTGGAGATCATCCCGGTGGTCGAGGGCGGCGACCTCTCGAAGGAGTCCTACGACGCCAAATCGGGAAAAGTAATCAACTCGGATTTCCTCAACGGAATGGATGTAAAGGAGGCAATCGGGGTGATGTTCGGGGAAGTTGAGCGACGCGGATTGGGCAAGAAGCTCGTAAACTACCGCCTGCGGGATGCCATCTTCTCGCGCCAGCGCTACTGGGGCGAACCCTTCCCGATCTACTACAAGGACGACTCCGCCTGCCCGCTGCCGATGGACAAACTGCCGCTCGAGCTGCCTCCGATCGAGAATTTCGGCCCCACGGAGCAGGGCGAACCGCCCCTGGCCCGCGTGAAGGGATGGGCTACGCCCGAAGGGTATCCCTACGAGCTGTCGACGATGCCCGGATTCGCAGGTTCCTCGGCCTACTACCTGCGCTACATGGATCCGCACAACGACCGGGCGCTCGTGAGCCGCGAGGCCGACGAGTACTGGCGCAACGTCGACCTCTACGTCGGAGGCATCGAGCATGCCACCGGGCACCTCATGTACTCGCGCTTCTGGAACATGTTCCTCTACGACCTCGGGGTCGTATGCGAGGAGGAGCCCTTCAAGAAATTGGTGAACCAGGGCATGATCCAGGGACGTTCGAACTTCGTATACCGCGTAGTGGGCACCAACAAGTTCGTGTCGCTGGGCCTGCGCGGGCAGTATCAGACGCAGGAGATCCACGTCGACGTGAACATCGTGCGCAACGACATCCTCGACATCGAGGCCTTCCGCGCATGGCGTCCGGAGTTCCGCGACGCGGAGTTCATCCTCGAGGACGGGAAGTATGTCTGCGGATGGGCCGTGGAGAAGATGTCGAAGTCGATGTACAACGTCGTGAACCCCGACTACATCGTCGAAACGTACGGCGCCGACACGCTGCGCATGTACGAGATGTTCCTCGGGCCGCTGGAGCAGTCCAAACCCTGGGACACGAACGGAATCGACGGCGTACACAAGTTCCTGCGCCGCTTCTGGAGGCTCTTCTTCGACCGCGACGGAAAGCTCGCGGTCTCGGACGAAAAAGCCACCGAAAAGGAGCTCCGCACCCTCCACAAGACGATCAAGAAGGTCACCGAAGACATCGAAAACTTCTCGTTCAACACCTCCGTGGCGGCCTTCATGATCTGCCTCAACGAACTGGGAGAGTGCCCGAAGCGCGAGATCCTCGAACCGCTGACCGTCCTGATCGCCCCCTTCGCCCCGCACATCGCCGAGGAGTTGTGGGAGGCGCTGGGAAAGAGCGGCTCGGTATGCGACGCCCGGTATCCGGTCTGCGACGAGAAGCACCTCGCACAGAGCGCCTTCGAGTATCCCGTGTCGGTCAACGGCAAGCTGCGTTTCAAGAAGGAGTACGCCACGTCGATGACCCCGGCGGAGATTCAGGCCGACATCGTGAAGGCCCCCGAGGCGCAGAAGTGGGTCGAGGGAAAGACGCCCAAGAAGGTGATCGTCGTCCCGGGCAAGATCATCAACATCGTGATCTGATCCCGGGCCGGAGAGGGGTGGGGCGCTGCGGACGGGGAGGACGTTCCGACGAAGGACACCCGCCGCCGTGCAGCGACCGCACGCATCCGACCGAAATCAAACAACCAGTCCCCGCTCCGGCGGGGACTTTTCAAAAAAGGGGATTTCTCAAAAAATACGAACGCCATGAACCGAAACCTCCGATTTTTCGCAACACTCCTGCTTATGAGCATGGTTCTGTCATCCCTTGCGGCCATGGCCCGGGAGTACGGGCAGGCGGCGACGATCCGTCTCTGGGACAACGCCTCGGCGCCCCACAGCAACGGCATCGCCACGCCCGAAAAGGGGATGGACGCATGCCGTCCGTCCAACATCTCGGTCGCCGAGCTGTACGTCTATCCGGCCGACGCCGCAAAAGCCACCGGGCAGGGGGTCGTCATCTGCCCGGGCGGCGGATACGAGCTGCTGGCCTTCGACTACGAAGGGTACGAGGTCGCGCAGTGGCTCGCCGCCAACGGCATCACCGCGGCGGTGCTCAAATACCGCATGCCGAACGGCCACCCCGAAGTGCCGCTCGAGGATGCCGAGCAGGCGCTGCGCCTGCTGCGCGGCGAGGTGCCGGGCGCCGAAGGTTTCACCTGTCGGAAGGTCGGGATCCTGGGATTCTCGGCAGGCGGCCACCTCGCGGCAATGGCTTCGACGATGGGTGCCGTGCGGCCCGACTTCTCGGTGCTCTTCTATCCGGTCATCACGGCGCACCCGGGGCATCAGGGGTCGTTCGACAACCTCGTGGGCAAGGAGCGCCGCAGCGCGGAGACCGATGCCCGCTACTCGCTCGAGCACCGCGTCACGGAGCAGACGCCCCCGGCGCTGCTGCTGCTCTCGGACGACGACACGGTCGTGCCGCCGGTGAGCAGCACGCGCTACTACAACGCCCTGAAGGAGAAGGGTGTGAAGGCCTCGATGCACATCTATCCGACCGGCGGCCACGGATGGGGCATCGGCGAAGGGTTCCGCTACCGGGAGGCGTGGCAGCAGGCCGTGCTCGACTGGCTGGAGCATCTCCGGGAGGAGTAGCCTCGCGGAGCGCAACCGTACCACGCGGCGGGCAACCTTCGGGCTGGTCCGCCGCGTGTTTTTCGGCCGGAGGCTTGCCGTTTCCCGATTATTCCGTATCTTTGTCGGAAAATACAAACATTCATGGCAGACAACACCATACTGACACGCCTCGACGGGCTGAAACTCAAGTACGAGGAGACCGGGCAGAAGCTCACCGATCCCGAAGTGATCGCCGACGTCAAGCAGTTCGTGCAGCTCAACAAGGAGTACAAGGAGCTCGAACCCATCATCGAAACCTCGGAGCGCTATCGCACGGCCCTGGCGAACCTCGCCGAGGCCAAGGACACCTACGCCAACGACAAGGACGAGGAGATGCGCGAAATGGCCCGCGAGATGATCTCGGAGCTCGAACCCCAAATCGCACAGCTGGAGGAGGAGATCAAGCTGCTGCTCATTCCCAAGGATCCCCAGGACTCGAAGAACGCCATCATGGAGATCCGCGGCGGAACGGGCGGCGACGAGGCCGCAATCTTTGCCGGAGACCTCCTGCGCATGTACACCAAATACATCGAGTCGAAGGGATGGAGGTACGAAATCACCTCCTCGTCGGAAGGCGCCGCAGGAGGATACAAGGAGGTCGTCATGAAGGTCACAGGGCAGAACGTCTACGGAACGCTCAAGTACGAGTCGGGCGTGCACCGCGTGCAGCGCGTGCCGCAGACCGAGACCCAGGGGCGCGTGCACACCTCCGCAGCTTCGGTGGCCGTGCTGCCCGAAGCCGAGGAGTTCGACGTCGA
>DWYP01000013.1 GCA_019118605.1 Candidatus Alistipes faecavium
CACCCTGCAATATATCCTTTTTTATTTAACAATAGTCCATACAGTGCATTTTTTTCAACCTATTGTCATATTGGCACATAACGGGTAGAATGGATTGTGTCGGAACATTTTCGGCGCGACATGACATGGAGGGGGAGGCGTCGGTGCGGCAGCCCCGGGCCCGAGGAGGGGCGGGCGGAAGATGAGGGGGAGGGTGAAACGCCGGGCCGGAGCACGAAAGCCGGGCCGGGCGCGGCATACAGGTCAGGAAGAGGGCACGGGCGGAGGATGAGGGGGAGGGCAGGTGAAGAGCCGGGAAGGAGCACGGGAAGGCCGGGCCGGGCAAAGATTCGGGCACAAGAAGGGGGGGGGTAAGGATGGGCTGGAGAGCCCCTATCGGCGATACCGGGTCGAAAAGGAAAATCGCCCCGTTCAGTGTCCGAGGAATTGGCGGACCTTCGCAGCAACCGCCTCGGGAGAGATCTCCCGCATGCAGCGGAAATCCCCGTAGCGGCACGGGCGGTTTCCGAAGACCGAGCAGGGACGGCACGGCATGTCGGGCTGGAGGATCCCCTCCGTCGAGAGCCCGTAACCGTGGAATCCGAGGCTCGGGTGCGTGGCGCCCCACACCGAAACGACCGGGGTTGCCACGAGCGACGCCAGATGCATGACCAGCGAGTCCATCGACACCACGCAGTCCAGGTTGGCGATCAGGTCGATCTCCCCGTCAAAGCGAACCTTCCCGAAGAGCGCCGTCACGTTCGGATACAGGCGTTCCATCTCCGCGGCGAAGGCCGCTTCCGCACCGCCGCCGCTATGGATGAAGAGCCGCTCGCACTCCTTGACAAGAAGCGACACAAGCTCGCGGCTCAAGTCCTCCGGATAGGTCTTGCCCGGCTGTGCCGAGAAGGGTGCGAAACCGAGCCACACGC
The DNA here is from genome assembly GCA_019118605.1 of Candidatus Alistipes faecavium. GTDB lineage: Bacteria > Bacteroidota > Bacteroidia > Bacteroidales > Rikenellaceae > Alistipes > Alistipes faecavium. The sequence continues at coordinate 912 of DWYP01000013.1, forward strand.
CATGCTTCTCTCCGAACGGATTGGGATGCGGCGTACGTACGGCCGGGGCCGGGTCGTCGAACTCGAAACCCAGGCTGCGGAAAACGTCGCAGTAGCGCAGCACCGTATGGCGCAGGGGCGCCATGCCGCGCCCCCCGGTCTCGATGAACTGCTCCTTCTCCTTGCGGCCCTTGTCGATACGCGCGATGGAGATGCCGTGCAGGTGCATCGCGCAGGTGAAGATCCGCGAGCGAAGCACGCCGTGCACGTCGGCAACGGCATCGACACCGCGCCGGCGCATCTCCGAAGCCAGGATCCACATCTTCCGCATCGGATGGTGCACGCCCCGGACATCCACGTCGAGAAAATCGACGTCAAGGCCCTTGAAGAAGGCCTTGAACTGCGGCTGCGTGGCCACGGTGATCTTCAGATCCGGATACCGGCCCTTCAGGGCGCGGAGCGCATGCGGCAGCATCGCCACGTCGCCCATTGCCGAGGTGCGGATAACGAGCAGGTGGCGGGGGACCGAAGTGCGGCCGTTACCACCCTCTTCGCTATTGTTTTTTCTGGCCATAGAGCACCGGGTTGAGCGCCGGATCGTTGTACATTTTCATCTGTTTGTAGGTCTTCATGTACTTGCGGCCCGCCTCGATATCCTCGATCAGTTCCTCGATCGCCCGCGAAAGATCCGTCTGCTGCGTGAGCAGCACGTCGAGTTTCTTCCGGCACGCCGCACGGTGCGCCTCATCGACATCCGCGCGTTCCGTCTCCCGGGCCATGTGGTAGATCTTCAGCGCCAGAATCGACAGCCGGTCGACCGCCCACGCCGGGGTCTCGGTATTCAGCCGGGCGTCCGGAAGAGGATTGACTCCGCGATATTTATCGAGCAGATACGAATCGATATATTCCACCATGTCGGTACGCTCCTGATTCGAACGGTCGATCCGACGCTTGATCTGCAACGCCTCCGCAGGATCGATCGCAGGGTCGCGGATGATGTCCTCCAGATGCCACTGCACGGTGTCGATCCAGTTCTTGCGGTAGAGCAGATGATCGAGCGAGCCCGCCTCGAAGGGATTGTCGATCGCATGGTCCACATCGTCCCAGCGATGGTAATCCTCGATGGCACGGGCGAAAATACGATTCGCGTTTTCGGTAAACATGCTTCAGTTCTTAAAGTTTATTGTTATTTTCAACGGAAAATTATACCTTTGTCGCTAACGATTGAACAAAGATAATGACTTTTTACAAAAAAGCAATAGCCTTGGCAGGAATCCTGCTCTGCGCAGCCGCGCAGCTGACGGCACAGGTGCGCATGACGCGCGAGGAATATATCGACCGCTACAAATCCATCGCCGTAGCCGACATGGAGCGATACGGAATCCCCGCCAGCATCACCATGGCCCAGGGAATCCTCGAATCCGACTCCGGAAACAGCCTCCTGGCGCTGAAATCGAACAACCACTTCGGAATCAAGTGCAAGACCGGGTGGAAGGGCGAGAAGGTCTACCACGACGACGACGCAAAGGGGGAATGCTTCCGTGCCTATCCGTCGGTCGAGGCGTCGTACCGCGACCATGCCGAGTTCCTCGACTCCCAGCCCCGTTACGACTCGCTCTTCGCATACGCCCCGGACGACTACAAAAGCTGGGCCCGGGGGCTCAAGGCCGCGGGATATGCCACGGCGCCCGACTACGCCCAGCGGCTGATCCGCATCATCGAGGAGAATCAGCTCTACCTGCTCGACCGCCCCGACGGCGAGCGGCTGTACGCCTCGCGATACGGGCTCAGGCGCGACGCGAACGAGGCCTTCACCTCGCAGACCAGCGTCGACGACAAGGCCCGCACCTCCACGGAGATCGACCCCGACAACTACCGCGTGACGATCAACGCCCACGAAGGTTACAACGTCTATGCCACGAACGGCGTGCACTACGTCGTGGCCAAGGAGAACGACTCGTTCGAAAACATCGGCGAGAAGTTCCGCCTCTCGCCGCGCAACCTCCGCCGCTTCAACGACCTGAAGAACAAGACGGCACAGCCGCTGATGGGCGAGGTCGTATACATCGAGCGCAAGAAGAAGCGCTGGGAGGGAAACGCCCAGCACCACATCTGCCGCCAGGGAGAAACCGCCTACTCCGTCGGACAGTCGTACGCCATCCGCACGCGCTCCATCGAGCGGATGAACCGCCTGAAGAAAGACACGGAACTCGACGCCGGACGCCAGATCCGCATCAAATAAACCCCGAAACGATAGACCCCCGATATGGAAACAACCCCTTTGAGAGCCAAGATTCTCGACACGATCATCCGCAAGTCGACCCTCAAGCAGAAGGTCTTCGACAACACCTTCTCCGCGTTCAACTCCCTCAAGGAGACGCTCCTGGAAATGGCCTCGGAGATGGACGACGAGCTCGACGGAAAGCTCGACCGCCGCGTAAGGCTCGAATACCGCGACCGCGGGAAGTTCGAGGCCCAGCTGCAGGTGGCCAACGACATCCTGATCTTCCAGATGCACACCGACGTCTTCGAATTCGACCCCTCGCACGCAATCTGGCAGAACCCCTACGTCAAGGCCGACCGCGAGAACTCCTACTGCGGGGTGATCAACATCTACAACTTCCTCTCCGACTCGTTCAAGTTCAACCGCAACGCCGACGAAGGATACCTCATCGGGAGGATCTTCATCAACCGCGAACGCCGCTACTTCGCCGAAGGAAAGCAGCAGACATCCCTGCGCGCCGCACAGTTCGGAGAGGCCGAGATCGACCGCGACGCCCTGGTGGCGATCCTCGAGGCCGCCATCGACTTCTCGCTCGACTTCGACCTGCTGATGCCCCCCTACGAGGAGAACAAGCGCGTCACCGTCGACCAGTTCAACACCAAGATGGACAACTCGAAATTCATCACCGGGAAGCGCCTCGGATACGAATTCGACATCAAAGACATCTGATCCGACACCTCCAATTCCGCAAAACCTTGAAAAAAATCCTGTTCCTGTTGCTGGCCGCCGCGACGCTCCCCGCAACGACCGCCACGGCCCAGAACGAATATGCCGAAATCGCACGCCTGGCCGCCCTGAACGAATCCGTCCGCGGCATCCGCTCGATGGCCGACGGAGAGCATTACACCACTCTCGGGGGAAATGACATCCGCCGTTACCGCTACGATGCGGCTACCCCGGGCGAGAGTCTGCTCCCCTCGCCGGCGCCGAACCTCACGATCTCCGACTACGCACTCTCGCCCGACGAACGCTCGATCCTCATCGCCTCGGGGCGCAGACCCATCTACCGCCACTCGTACACCACCTCCTACTCGCTGGTGCGCAACAATGCCGTGGAGCCGATCCTCCCGGAGGCCGAGGCCCCGCGCGACGCATCGTTCTCGCCCGACGGACGCCTGATCGCATACTCCGACCGCAACGACCTCTATGTCTACGACATCGAAAGCCGTGCGACGCGCCGCATCACCGACGACGGACGCTGGAACGAGGTAATCAACGGCACGACGGACTGGGTCTACGAAGAGGAGTTCGGGATCACCCGGGCCTACGCCTTCTCTCCCGACAGCCGGAAGATCGCCTTCCTGCGCTTCGACGAGAGCCAGGTGCCCCTGATGGAGATGATGCGCTTCGACGGAAAGCTCTACAACGAGGCCTATACGTTCAAATATCCGAAGGCCGGGGAGCGCAATTCGGTCGTCGAGTTGTGGGTCGCCGACCTCACGACAGGCGCCAAGGAGCGCATCGACACCGGGGAGGAGACCGACCAGTACATCCCCCGCATCGGCTGGACCCCCGACGGACGGCCCTGGTACTACCGCCTCAACCGCCGGCAGAATGTCTTCGAGATGAGGGTCTGCGAACCCCACGGCGCACAGCGCACGGTCTATGAGGAGCGCGCGCAGCAGTACGTCGAGCGCGTCGATGACAAGACCGTGACCTTCGTCGACAAGGACCGCTTCCTCGTGCGGCAGGAGAGCCACACCGGATACATGCACCTCTACCTCTACAGCCTGCGCCGCGGATTCCTCGCGCAGGTGACAAAAGGAGCCTGGGAGGTGACCGACGTCGTCGGAACGGACGGAAAACGCGTGTGGTACCTCTCGACCGAGACCTCGCCCCTGCGCCGCAACCTCTACAGCGTGCGCCTCGACGGGGAGGACAAGCAGCGCCTCACCACCGGGGAGGGATACTATTCGGTCGCCCCGAGCCAGGGGATGAAGTACTTCATCACGACCTTCTCCAACGCCGCGACCCCCAACGTGGTGTCGGTCTGCGACGCCGCCGGCAAGACGATCCGCACGCTCGCCGACAGCCGCACGCTGCGCGAGGAGCTCGCCGCCTCGCAGCGCCCCGTGAAGGAGTTCTTTACCTTCACCACCGAGCGCGGCGACACCCTCAACGCCTACATCGTCAAACCCCGCGGATTCGACCCCTCGCACCGCTACCCCGTGCTGCTGACCCAGTATTCGGGCCCGGGATCGCAGTCGGTCGCCGACCGCTGGTCGATCGACTGGGAGGATGCCCTGGTCGACAAGGGGTATATCGTCGTCTGCGCCGACGGACGCGGCACGGGATGCCGCGGCGAGAAGTTCAAGAAGGCAACATACGGACGACTCGGGGCCCTGGAGGTCGAGGATCAGCTCTCCACGGCCCGCTACATGGCCGCACAGCCGTGGGTCGACGCCGCACGCATCGGCATCTACGGGTGGTCGTACGGAGGTTTCATGTCGCTCGGCTGCGCCCTGAAGGGCAACGGGCTCTTCCGCATGGCCATCGCCGTGGCCCCGGTCACCTCGTGGCGCTTCTACGACACGATCTACACCGAGATCTACAACAACCTCCCGCAGTACAACGCCGCGGGATACGACAAGAACTCCCCGATCCATTTCGCACGCCTGCTCGACGACCGCCGCACGCGCCTGCTGATGATCCACGGCACGGCCGACGACAACGTGCACTTCCAGAACACCGTCGAGATGGCCCGCGCGCTGAACCGCGCAGGGAAACAGTACGACATGATGGTTTATCCCGACCAGAATCACTCGATGCTGCCCGACGACCGCATGAACGTCCGGCAGAAGATGATCGAATACACGCTCCGCAACCTGTGAGACACACCCTGCAGCTCGACACCCCGGTCGGGACGATGACCGTCACGGCCTCCGAACACGCCGTCACCGACGTGCGCTTCGGAGCGGAAGTCCCGCTCGGGGCGATGTCCTGCCGGGAGCAGGAGGCCCCCGAGGTGCTCCGCCGTGCGGCGGCCGAGCTCAGGGAGTATTTCGACCGGAAGCGCCATCGTTTCACCGTGCCCCTCGCACCCCGGGGGTCGGAGTTCCAGCAGAAGGTCTGGAATGCCATGCTGTGCATCGAATACGGGCAGACGCGCACCTACAAGCAGATTGCACAGGAGATCGGACACAGGCGCTCGTTCCGCGCCGTGGGAATGGCCAGCAACCGCAACCCGATTGCCATTTTCATTCCCTGCCACCGCGTCATCGGATGCGACGGGAAACTCACCGGATATGCCGCAGGGATCGGAATCAAGGAGCGGCTGCTCGACCTCGAGAAAGGCCGACAGGAATAGTTGTCTTGCACGGCACACCCGGACATTGTAAAAAGAGGGAAGGCTCCAC
>DWYP01000014.1 GCA_019118605.1 Candidatus Alistipes faecavium
CCGTCCTTGTAGTCCACATACTTGATGCCGAGCTTCTTGAAGCGGCAGTATTTCTTCTTCTTGACGTCAACCGATACGGGGTTGAGGTAACGGATTTCCGACTGAGCCTTGTTTTCCTGTGCCATGGTTTACTCCTCCTGCTTGTTAGAAAGTTTCGCACGACGCTTCTCCGAGTACTCTACGGCGAACTTGTCCTGCTTGAAAGTCAAGAAACGGATCACGCGCTCGTCGCGGCGATACTGTGTCTCGAGGGTGTTGATGAGCGAACCTTCGCCCGTGAACTCCACGAGGAAGTAGAAACCGGTGGTCTTCTTCTGAATAGGGTATGCGAGCTTGCGAAGGCCCCACGACTCCCGATTTACGATCTGACCGCCGTTTTCGGTGATGACACCCTGGAATTTGTCAGCGACCTCCTGCACCTGGGCATCCGAGAGGACCGGCGTGACAATGAAAACGGTTTCGTAATTGTTCATAATGCTTTTAATTAGTTGTTATACCCATTTCGGGCCTGCAAAGATACGCAATAAATTGAAAAAAAGAAAACTGCGGATGAAATTTTCACCCGGATTGCAGGGTTTCGGGCAATTTTGCCTATATTGGCTGCGGATTTCGACCATGTGAGAGAGATGAAAAGGCTGTTTTTGTCGCTTGTAGCCGTGTCGCTGTTCGGTGCGGCGCGGGCGCAGACTCCGGAAAACATTCCGGGCGATACGGATCTGCGGCGCAATGTGCGCCGCATCGAGGTGGAGCTGGCCTTGGGCCCGACCTTCGGATACGCCTCGCTGGCGGGTATGGACAATATGCCCATAGGCCTCTGCGGAGGTCTCGAGCTTCGCTACAACCTGCGGAGCATACCCCTTGACGTGGGTTTGCAGTCGGCGGGGTCGTTTTATTGGCGGGATCCCCGGAGCGCCTGCACTTCGCATCTCTATAATTCCGGCCGGTTGATGGGGGTCGTCGATTACAACCTCTCGGTATCCCGGCGTGTGGAGTGCTTCTTCGGAACCGGGGTCGGGGTACTTTGCATCGGCCCCATGGCCGATATGCCGCAGGGCGGCATATCCAACTGGTCTTTCCGCTTCGGAGCCATGCCCCGCGTGGGCGTGGAGTGCTGGAGCCACCTGCGCCTGACGTTCGGGTATTTGTGGACCGAACGGGCAAACAGCCACTGTCTGCTGACCATCGGGATCGTCTTCGGCGGCTCCCGGCTAAGAGCCGGGTTTTAGGAGGGCGAAGGAGCCTTTGCCGCGTTTCCGTCCCTTTCTGCGCCCCGCTAAGAGCCGGGTTTTAGGAGGGCGAAGTCAATCTTGAAAGGACTCTTCGGAATATCGCCTGCGGCCTGCCGGAGCGGGATCAGGCCCGGGCGCATAAAACAGGCTTCTTAAGCCTGGCGGAAGTTGAACCTATCGCCTGCGGCCTGCCGGAGCGGGATCAGGCCCGGGCGCATAAAACAGGCTTCTTAAGCCTGGCGGAAGTTGAATCTATCGCCTGCGGCCTGCCGGAACGGAATCAGGCTCGGGCGCATAAAACAGGCTTCTTAAGCCTGGGGAAAACCTTGGGCCTTGAGTTTGATCTCCCCGCCGTCGGGCGTCACGAGGAAGGCGCCGGTCGATTCGGCCGTGATGTGGCCGATGACGTCCACCAGCCCCAGACGCATCACCTGTTCCTGCATTGCGAGCGGCACGGTGAAGAGCAGTTCGTGGTCTTCCCCGCCGTTCAACGCCGCCACCACGGGATCCATGTGCATCTCTTCGGCGAGGGCCGTGGTCTGCTGTGCAATGGGTATGCGGTCGAGGTAGATCCGCGCGCCGCATTTCGAGGCCTTGCAGAGCTGCATCAGGTCGCTCGCCAGGCCGTCCGAGAGGTCGATCATCGCCGTCGGGAGGATCTTCTCCTCGCCGAGGGCCTCGATGATGTCCACCCGCGGGCGGGGCTTGAGGTATTTTTCGAGCAGGTATTCGTAGCCTTTGAACTGCGGCTCGGGATTCTTGACGTCGGCCAGCACGCGCTTCTCGCGTTCGAGGAGCTGGAGGCCCATGTAGGCGGCCCCGAGGTTGCCCGAGATGCAGATCAGGTCGTGGAGCTGCGCACCGCTGCGGTAGACGATCCGCTCCCGGGGTGCGAACCCGAGGGCCGTGACGGAGATCACCAGCCCGGTCATCGAGGTGCGCGTGTCACCGCCCACGAGGTCGAGGCGCTGCTCGCGGCAGGCGAAGGCGATCCCTTCGTAGAGGTCGTCCAGCGCCTCGACGGGGAGTTTTGCCGAGACCCCGAGCGAGACGGTCACCTGCGAGGGCTGTGCGTTCATGGCCAGCAGATCGCTCACGGCGGCCGTTACGACCTTGTACCCGAGGTGCTTGAGCGGGAAGTAGGTGAGGTCGAAATCGACCCCTTCGAAGAAGGAATCCGTCGTGCAGAGCACCTCGCAGCCCGCGGGCGGCGTGAGCACCGCGGCGTCGTCGCCCACCCCTTTGAACGTCGAGTCGTTTTGCGGCGTGAAGGGGCCCGTCAGGCGGTCGATGAGTCCGAACTCCCCGAGGGAGGCGATTTCGGTGCGTTTTTTCTGCTCCATGGTTTTGGAATTTTTTACAAAATTAAGGAAATCGTCTTGTTTCCCCAAAAATTAACGTATTTTTGCCTATCCAATCACAAACACGGGTTCGATTATGATCAACATCGTCTTATTCGGTGCTCCGGGCTGCGGGAAAGGCACGCAGGCCCAACGCTTGAAAGCACATTACGGAATCGACCATGTCTCGACGGGCGAGGTGATCCGCGACGAGATCCGCCGCGGCACGGAGCTGGGACGCAGCATGGAGTCCTATATCAAGGAGGGCAAGCTGGCTCCCGACGAGATTGTCATCGGCATGATTGCCAACTACGTGGCCGAGCATCGCGACGCCAAGGGATGCATCTTCGACGGATTCCCCCGCACGACGGTTCAGGCCGAGGAGTTCGACAAGATCCTTGCCAAAAACGGCCTGAAGGTCGACATCATGGTGGACATCCACGTTCCGGAGGAGGAGCTTGTGCGGCGGATCCTGCTGCGGGGCAAGGACTCGGGCCGCGCCGACGATGCCTCGGAGGAGGTGATCCGCGGGCGTCTGGACGTGTACCACAAGCAGACGGCCGTGGTGGCGGAGTACTATTCGGCGCAGGGCAAGTACGCCTCGGTCGACGGCGTCGGGACGATGGACGAGGTCTTCGCCCGCATTGCTGAGGTGATCGACGGTTTGAAATAGGATTGTTCGGAACGATCCGCAGAGAGGATCGGTCTGCCTTTCGGGGCGGGCCGATCTGTTTTGTGCGGCGGGGCGGCTGCCTTTGCGCGGGCGGAGATCTCTTTACGGGGACTGCTCATTCGTTGCGGCGGGCATGTTGTTTTACGGTGCGCGGAACCCTGCCATCGTTCCCTGCCATCGTTCCCTGCCATCGCTCCCTTCCTTGCCCCCTCCCAAAAAAAGATGAGTCCGGCTCCTTTGTGGAACCGGACTCGTATTGCTTGATCTGTCGCAGCGCTCGTTTAGAGCGAGTTTACATGCAGCTGAATGGCGCTCTTGAGGTTTGCGGCCTTGTTCTTGTGCATGATGTTGTGCTTGGTCAGCTTGTCGAGCATGGCCGTTACTTTGGGCAGCAGCGCTTCTGCGGCACTCTTCTCGGTGGTCGAACGCAGCGCCTTCACGGCGTTACGGGCCGTCTTGTGGAACAAACGGTTGTGCGCCCGCTTGGTGACGGTCTGACGAATCCGCTTCTTCGATGACTTATGGTTTGCCATAATTCGTTAAATTTATTTTTATACTTTTTCGGTTGTTCTGTTCGCTGCGGCCGTAGCCGTTTTCGGATAGGCCCCAAGGCCCGCTCCTGTGATTTGTTCACCCGTCGGAGGTCGTTCCGTCGCCGTCGCGTTGCCGTCGCGTTCCCGTTCCCGTTCCCGTTCCCGTTCCCGTTGCCGTTCCGTCCCCGTTCCCGTTCTCGTCCCGTTCCCGTCGCGTTGCCTTCCCGGCCCCCTCGTGTAGCCCATAGCAGAATCGAACTGCTCTTTCAAGAATGAAAATCTTGCGTCCTAACCGATAGACGAATGGGCCTCTACCACTATCGCAATCCCTGTGATCCTTAACTCCTTACGGGCTGTTCCCCGTCCGAAGCCCCGGCGTTTCGGGATTCCTTTAGCGGTGCAAAGGTAAGCAAAAAAGTGAGTTTGGCAAAAAATATCGTGGAAAAATGACGTTTTTTATTCCCCTCGCATGCGGACGCTGCGAAGCCGGGGATCGAAGCAGAGACCTTCCCCCGCGAAGAGCCGCTCGATCAGCCCGCTGCGTACCATTTCGCCGGCCGGAAGGTGGTGCAGATGCGGGGTGTCGATCAGCGCCACGGAGTCGCAGAGCGAGAGGGCGATGTCGAGGTCGTGCGTCGAGAAGAGGATGCATTTGCGCTCCTCGCGTGCGAGCTTCCGCAGCAGCAGCGCCAGGGCATAGCGGTTCGGGAGGTCGAGGAAGGCCGTCGGTTCGTCGAGCAGGATCACCGGGGTGTCCTGGGCCAGCGCCCGGGCGATCATCACCCGCTGGCACTCGCCGTCCGACATGCGGTCCATCGTTTTGCGGGCAAATCCCTCGAGCCCTACCAACTGCAGCGCCCGCTCCACGATGGTGCGGTCTTCCTGCCGGATATGCCCGATCCAGTCGGTGTAGGGCGCACGTCCGAGCGCCACGACCTCCTCGCACGCGAGGTCGGCGATGCGGATCTTGTCCGTCGTGACGAAGGCGAGTGTCGAGGCCCGCTCGCGGGCCGGGAGCGATGCGAGGCTGCGTCCGCAGAGCTCGATGCCGCCCTCCGCGGGCCCCAGTCCCGCAATGGCCCGCAGCAGGGTGCTCTTTCCCGTGCCGTTGCGGCCGATCAGGGCCGTGAGGGTCGCCTGCGGAAAGGTTGCCGAGGCCTTTTCGAGCAGAATGCGCTGTCCGTAGCGCAGGGATATCTCTTTCAGAAGGATGCTCATGGCGTCAGAAGATCGTGCGGTTGCGGATGACGACCACCACGACCACCGGGATGCCCATCAGGGCGGTGATCGTGTTGATCGGGAGTGCGAGGCTCTTTGCCGCGAGGTCGCAGACGAGCAGCATGGCCGCTCCGACGAGCATCGAGGCGGGCATCAGGATGCGGTGGTCGGCCGCGGCGAAGAGCATGCGGGCCAGGTGCGGCACGGCCAGTCCGATGAACCCCACGGGGCCGCAGAAGGCCGTGACGGTTCCTGCGAGGAGTACCGTGGAGAGGAAGATCAGCGTGCGCGTGCGCTGGATGTTGAGCCCCATCGTGCGGGCGTAGTTCTCGCCCAGGAGCAGGAGGTTCAGCGGCTTGATGACCGCCACGGCGAGCACCAGCCCCGCGGCGACGACCGGGAGGAGGATCTTCAGCTGGGCGGAGGTGACGTCTCCGAGCGACCCCATCGTCCAGATGACGAAAGACTTGAGCGCTGCCTCGTCGGAGAGGTACTGCAGGATCTCGACCACGGAGCTGACGCCCGAACCGAACATCATGCCGAGGATCAGGATGACCATGATGTCCTTGATGCGGCGGCTGACGGCCATGACGACGGCCAGCACGAGGGCCGATCCGATCCATGCGGCGCCGGCAACCCCGAGCGACTGGACAAACGAGTGTCCGGCGATCCCCAGCAGCGGGGCGCCGAGCAGGAACAGGGCGACACCCAGCCCGGCTCCGGAGCTGATACCCAGCACGTAGGGGCCTGCCAGGGGGTTGCGGAAGAGGGTTTGCATCTCGAGGCCGCTGGCTGCGAGGGCCGCGCCGGCGAACAGCGCCGTAACGGCCTTCAGGAGTCGGATCTTGAGGATGATGTCGGCGGTGGTGGCGTCGCAGGGCCCTCCCGTGAGGGCTGCCCATACGTCGCGCAGGGGAATGGCCACCGACCCGACGGCCAGGTCGAGGACGAAAAGCCCGAGGGTGAGGATTCCAAGCAGCGTGAAAAGGAGGGCGGAGCGCTTCATCGGTTATTCGAGGCGTTGGTAGTAAAGGGTCGGGGCGTCCGAATCCTCGAAGACCGTCCGGAGGTCCTCCAGAATCCGGTCGGGGCGTACGACGCCCGATTCCCAGAAGTCGGAGCCCCCGGCGGGCGTCCGGAGCCGGTTGTTGTTCCATACGCGGCGGTTGCGCACGGCCGGAACGGAGGCGAACTTGGGATTCTGTGCCGTCAGCTCCCGAAGGGTGTTGCAGGCCCCGACGTTGATCCAGCAGTCGGCCTTGCTGGCCAGCAGGTAGGCCTCCTCCATGTCTACCGCCACGGAGGCGTTCGAGTCGTTCTGCGGGTAGATGTATGCGCCCCCGGCGTCCTCGATCAGCCGCACCATGTAGCTGCGTGTCGAGGGCATGAACCACGTATCGCGGTAGGGGGTGTTGAGCATCACGCGCGGTCGGTGCTCCGGAGTCTTGCGTGCGATCTGCTCCCGGATGCGGTTGTAGTCCGCGGCGATGCGGCGCAGGGTGTCGATGCCCGCCTCGCGCAGGTCGCACAACTCCGCCGCGACGACCATCCATTCGGCCTTTCCCAGCGGCGATTCCTCCATGTAGTCACCGATATATATATAGGGGATCGCGAGCTCCTCGAGTTTGCGGGTGATGACCGTGTTCTCGCCCGTCACACCGTAGAGCAGAATCAGGTCGGGACGCATGGCCGACAGGAGTTCGAAGTTGAGGTTCGTGTCGTATCCCACGTCGCGGATCTCTCCGCGGAGGCCGTGTTCGCGGATCCAGGGGTTCGAGATGTAGTCGAGACCCGAGACGCCGCAGATGCGGGATTCCTGACCGATGGCCCCGAACAGTGCCACGTGGCTCGTCGACATGCAGACGATGCGGTGCACGGGAGCGTGTACGACCTGCCCGGGGAAGGATTCGGGCGGGAGGTCGTTTCCCCGCAGCAGGAGCAGGTGCTGTTCGACGTCGGCGCCTCCCTGCCAGGGGTTTCGGATCGTGACAAGGGTCGAGGCGCAGCGGTCTGTGGCTCGGATTTCGAATCCGGAGGCGTGGGAGGGGGTGTAGATCGACTCGGAGAAATCGCCCGGGAGGAGAGAGGAAGAGCCCGCACAGCCGCACAGGAGGGCCGCGAAGAGAGCGAAAAGGATGCTTGCGGAAGGTTTCATCTCCACAAAAGTAGAAAAAAATCTTTCAGAAAAGTATTGGTTTTTGAAAAATATGCTATATATTTGCAGTCCCAAAACGAAGGTAATATGCTTCGTGCGGGCGGAATCGGGGCGTAGCTCAGTCCGGTTAGAGTACACGTCTGGGGGGCGTGTGGTCGCTGGTTCGAATCCAGTCACCCCGACTGAAGAAAAGGCTTGACAATCTGACGGTTGTCGAGCCTTTCTCGTTTTTCTCGGATCCTCCCCGGATGGAGCGGAACGCTCCGGAGCCCTTTGCGACGCTTCTCCGGCGCCTTTCCGCCGCAGATTCCGCCCGGGGCTTTCTGTTTTTGAAAAATCTTTGTTACCTTTGGTCTTCGAAACAACCAATCCGAAATATCTTCCGATCATGAAGAAATTCCTCGCTTTATTCCTGCTGTTCGCATCGGGAACGGCCGCGGCTGCCGATGCTCCCCTGTGGCTCCGCCACTGTGCGATCTCTCCCGACGGGACGAAGGTTGCCTTCACCTACAAGGGCGACATCTACACCGTGCCCGTCGAAGGCGGACGCGCCGCGCAGATCACCTCGCACCCGGCCTATGATACCGAGCCGGTGTGGAGCCCCGATTCGAAGCAGATCGCCTTCGCCTCCGACCGCCTGGGAGGCATGGACGTCTTCCTCGTCGATGCCGCGGGAGGCGAGCCGCGCCGCCTGACCACCCACTCCGCCGCGGAGAAGCCCGTGGCGTTCCTCTCCGACGGACGCCTGCTCTTCTCGGCCTCGATCATGCCCTCGGCCGAGGACGCACAGTTCCCCTCGGGGTCGTTTCCGCAGGTCTACGAGGTCTCGACCGACGGAGGACGCCCGCGGCTCTTCTCGTCGCTGCCGATGGAGCACATCTGGGTGAGCCCCGACGGGCGCCAGCTCCTCTACCAGGACCGCAAGGGGTATGAGGATCCGTGGCGCAAGCACGAGAAGGCCTCCATTACGCGCGACATCTGGATCTGCACGCTCGACGGCGAGCGCACCTATACGCGTCAGACGGATTTTATCGGCGAAGATCGCGAGCCGGTCTGGGCGCCCGACGGAAAGTCGTTCTACTACCTTTCGGAGGAGGACGGCACGTCGAACGTCTGGCAGCGGGAGCCCGGGGCGAAGAGCGCCCGGCAGATCACGCATTTCGAGAAGAACCCCGTGCGCTTCCTGACCATCGCGCAGGACGGCACGCTCTGCTTCTCGCAGGACGGCGAGCTCTATACGCTGCGTCCGGGCTCCGAGCCGCAGAAACTTGCGGTGGAGATCGTCTCCGACCGCCTCGACCGCGACGTGATCCGCCAGCTGCGCACCTCCGGAGCCACGGAGATTTCACCTTCGCCCACGGGCAAGGAGGTGGCCTTCATCCTGCGTGGGGACGTCTTCGTCACCTCGGTGGAGTATGCCACGACGCGGCAGATCACCGCAACGCCCGGACAGGAGCGCGGCGTGCAGTTCTCGCCCGACGGACGTTCGCTGGTCTACGCCTCGGAGCGCGACGGACTGTGGCAGGTCTATGAGTCGACGATTGCCGACAAGGAGGAGAAGCAGTTCACCTACGCCACGGAGGTCACCGAGAAGAACCTTACCAACTCCGACAAGGCGTCGTTCCAGCCCGCCTACAGCCCCGACGGCAAGGAGGTGGCATTCCTTGAGGAGCGCACGGCGATCCGCATCGTCAACCTCAAGAGCGGCAAGGTTCGCACGGCGATGGACGGCAAATGGCAGTACTCCTATTCCGACGGCGACCAGTGGTTCGAGTGGTCGCCCGACAGCCGGTGGATCCTCTCGGACTACATCGGCATCGGCGGCTGGAACAACAAGGACGTCGTGCTGGTGAAGGCCGACGGCTCGGGGGAGATGCACAACCTCACGCAGAGCGGATATACCGACGCCAACGCCTCGTGGGTGCTCGGGGGCAAGGCGATGATCTGGAGCAGCGACCGTGCCGGATACCGCAGCCACGGATCCTGGGGCTCGGAGTTCGACATCTACATCATGTTCTTCGACCTGGAGGCCTACGAGAAGTTCCGCATGAACAAGGAGGATCTCGCGCTCATCGAGCAGAACAAGTCGAAGAAGGAGAAGAAAGAGGAGGAGAAGAAGGCCGCCGAGGAGAAGAAGGCCGAGGAGAAGGCCGAAGAGAAGGGCGAGGCCCCTGTCGAAAAGGAGTGCGAGCCGCTGAAGTTCGATCTCGAGAATTGCCGCGACCGCGTCGTGCGCCTGACGGTGCACTCGTCGCGCGGCGTCAGGGCCTACCTCTCGAAGGAGGGCGACAAGCTCTACTACCTGTTACCCTCCGAGGAGGGCTCGATGGATCTCTGGATCCGCGACCTGAAGGACTATTCGACGCGCGTGCTGGTCAAGGGCATCGGCGGCGGGAGCTTCGAGGCCGACAAGGATGTGCAGAACCTCTACGTCTGCGCCGGGGGGCGCCTCAAGCGCGTGAGCCTCGCCTCGGGCGAAACCAAACATATCTCCTTCGAGGCGTTCCAGGACTACCGCCCCTATGCCGAGCGGGACTATATCTTCCACCACGCCTGGAGCCAGGTCAAGGACAAGTTCTACATGGTCGACCTGCACGGGGTCGACTGGGAGGGCTACCGCGCGGTCTACTCGCGCTTCCTGCCCCATATCAACAACAACTACGACTTCGCGGAGATGCTCTCCGAGATGCTGGGCGAGCTGAACGCCTCGCACACCGGGGCCCGCTACTACGCCCCCTCGTCGCAGCTGCCGACCGCCTCGCTGGGAGTCTTCTTCGACGAGGACTATGCGGGTGACGGACTGAAGATCAAGGAGGTGATCGCCAAGAGTCCCTTTGCGAAGATGAAGAGCGATGTCGAGGCCGGATGCATCATCGAGACCATCGACGGCAAACCCGTCAAGGCGGGCGAGGACTTCTACCCGCTGCTCGAGGGCAAGGTGGGCCGGAAGATCCGCCTCGGCATCCGCAAGGGCGGCAAGCGCTTCGAGACGACCGTCCGGGGTATCAGCTACGGCGAACTCAACGGCCTGCTCTATGAGCGCTGGCGCGAGCGCTGCCGCAAGCAGACCGAGCAGCTGTCGGAGGGACGCGTGGGATACGTCCACATCCAGGCGATGAACAGCGAGAGCTTCCGCCACCTCTACAGCGAGCTGCTGGGCCGCTACCGCAACTGCGAGGCCGTGGTGATCGACACGCGCCACAACGGCGGCGGATGGCTGCACGACGATGTGGTGACGCTGCTCAGCGGCAAGGAGTACCAGCAGTTCGTGCCGCGCGGACAGTATATCGGCTCCGACCCCTTCAACAAGTGGCTGCGCCCCTCGTGCATGCTCATCTGCGAGGACAACTACTCCAACGCCTGCGGCACGCCGTGGGTCTACAAGGAGCTGGGTATCGGCAAACTGGTGGGTACGCCCGTCCCGGGCACGATGACCGCCGTATGGTGGGAGACGCAGATCGACCCGACGCTGGTCTTCGGCATTCCGCAGGTGGGATGCCGCGACATGCGGGGCCAGTTCTCCGAGAACAACCAGGTGGAGCCCGACATCTATGTGGCCAACGAGCCTGCGGCGCAGCTGCGCGGGGAGGATGCCCAGCTGAAGCGCGCCGTGGAGCTGATGCTCGAGACGATCGGCCCGAAGCAGGCCGCGGCCGCGGATCCCGGCAAGCAGAACAAGCCGAAGAAGTAGGGGCGCGGGACAGCATCCTGCCTGCCCGCTCCGACGGTGCGAAAAACCGCCGCTTCACTGTAATGTGAGGCGGCGGTTTTTTCGTAGGCTGTTTGCAAGGGCCATTCCGTCGGGAGCCCTTTCCCCGATCGGGATCAACGTGCCCGAGCTCGGGATCAACGTGTCCGAACTCGGAACCAACATGTCCGGACGCGGTGCAGCGGCGGGCGCAGCGGCGATCCTTTGCGGCAAATTAGGCGGGGCCCGGCGTTTTCGGCGGCGATCCTTTGAGCCAGTCTCGTCGGGTCATGGCCGCGATCTTCTGCGGTAAAATTGCGGTAAAATTGCGGCAAATTGCGGCGGGTTTCGGCGTCGATCCTTTCGGGCGGTTCGTTTTGCCTGCCGCGGAATCCCGGTCTCCTCCCCGGATGCCGAACAAAAAGGCGGGGAGGCACTTCCGTCCCTCCCCGCCTGCGGATGAATCCGTCCGCGGATTACTTGCGGTAGATCTTCTTGTATCCGTAGATAGCCTCGTCGCCGAGCTCCTCCTCGATGCGGAGCAGCTGGTTGTACTTGGCCATACGGTCCGAACGCGACATCGAACCGGTCTTGATCTGTCCCGAGTTCGTGGCTACGGCGATGTCGGCGATCGTCGAATCCTCGGTCTCACCCGAGCGGTGCGACGTTACCGAGGTGTAGCCAGCGCGGTGAGCCATTTCGATGGCGTCGAGCGTCTCGGTGAGCGTACCGATCTGGTTTACCTTGATGAGGATCGAGTTGGCGCAACCCATCTCGATGCCCTTCTTCAGGAACTCCACGTTCGTCACGAAGAGGTCGTCGCCCACGAGCTGGCACTTGCCGCCGATCTCGGCGGTGAGCAGCTGCCATCCTTCCCAGTCGTTCTCCGACATACCGTCCTCGATCGAGTCGATGGGGTACTTGGCAACCAGTCCCTTGAGGTACTCTACCTGCTCTTTCGAGGTGCGCTTTGCGCCCTTCTCACCCTCGAAGATCGTGTAGTCGTAGATGCCGTCCTTGTAGAACTCCGACGAAGCGCAGTCCATACCGATCATGACGTCCTTTCCGGGAACGTATCCGGCCTTCTCGATGGCCTTGATGATCGACTCCAGGGCATCCTCCGTACCGTTGAGTGCGGGAGCGAAACCGCCCTCGTCGCCTACGGCGGTCGAAAGACCGCGCTCGTGGAGCACCTTCTTGAGGTTGTGGAACACCTCGGCGCCCATGCGCAGACCCTCCTTGAGCGACGGAGCGCCCACGGGACGGATCATGAACTCCTGGAATGCGATGGGGGCGTCGGAGTGCGAGCCGCCGTTGATGATGTTCATCATCGGCACGGGCAGCGTCTTGGCGTTTGCGCCGCCGATGTAGCGGTAGAGCGGCATTCCGTAGTAGTCGGCGGCAGCGCGAGCCACGGCGAGCGATACGCCGAGGATGGCGTTGGCGCCGAGCTTCGACTTCGTGGGCGTGCCGTCGAGTGCGAGCATGGCCTTGTCGATGCCCACCTGGTCGTTGACGTTCATGCCGATGATAGCAGGAGCGATCACCTCGTTGACGTTCTTGACGGCGTTGAGTACGCCCTTGCCCAGGTAACGGCTCTTGTCGCCGTCACGGAGCTCGAGGGCCTCGTTCTCGCCCGTCGATGCGCCGCTCGGAACGGCAGCGCGGCCGAAAGCGCCCGATACAGTACGAACTTCGACCTCAACGGTCGGATTGCCTCGCGAGTCGAGGATCTCCCTTGCGTGAATCTCTACAATCTGCATAGTGGTAAGGTTTAAAAATATTTGATGAATCCAATGTTTTCCAATCGGCACCGCAAAGGTACAAAATAATTGTGGAATTGCGGCTTGTTTATTGTTATTTTTTTCACGCCCGGGCGGCGGATTTCCGAATTCGGGGCAAAAGTCGTATCTTTGCGCCGCTGATTACGCGCCTAACCACGTAAACAACGAATTCTCAATGCGAAAAGTTCTTTCGTTCTCGCTGTTTCTGATGCTGGGCCTCGTGGCCTCGCAGCTGCTCCCCGGCTGGCTCGGGGAGGCCCATGCGGCCTTCAAGGCCGCGACCGACACGCTGCTCTATGTCTGTCTGGGCTTCATCATGATCAACGTCGGACGCGAATTCGAGATCGACAAGTCCCGCTGGCGCTCCTACACGGCCGACTACTTCATCGCCATGGCCACGGCGGCGCTTCCGTGGCTGCTCATCGTCCTGTACTACATTTTCGTGCTGCTGCCTCCGTCGCTGTGGGGCAGTGCCGAGGCGTGGAAGGAGAATCTGCTCCTGAGCCGCTTCGCGGCCCCGACCTCCGCGGGAATTCTCTTCACGATGCTCGCGGCCCTGCACCTGAAAAGCAGCTGGATCTACCGCAAGATCCAGGTGCTGGCGATCTTCGACGACCTGGACACCATCCTGCTGATGATCCCGCTGCAGATCCTGATGATCGGGCTCAAGTGGCAGATGTTTGCGATCGTGGGGGTGGTGGCCGTGCTGCTGGCCGTGGGGTGGCGGTGGCAGGCGACCTGGGACGTGAAGCAGGACTGGCGGCGGATCCTGGGGCTTTCGGTGGCGGTCTGCGCCGTGACGCAGGGACTCTATCTGGCGGCCTCCCACTGGTTCGGACACGACAACAGCATCCACATCGAGGTGCTGCTCCCGGCCTTCGTCGTCGGCATGCTCATGAAACACCGCCATATCGACACCGCGGCCGAACGCCGCGTGGCAACGGGCATCTCGTTCTTCTTCATGCTGCTCGTGGGTCTGAGCATGCCGCTGGTGACCGGTGCCGGAACCTCCGGCGGTGCGGAGGCCGCCGCGTCGGTGACGGCCTCGCAGCCGATGATGCCGTGGGGCGTGCTGGCGCTGCATGTCGTGGCGGTCTCGGCGCTCTCGAACCTCGGGAAACTCGTGCCGCTGTTCTTCTACCGCGATCGTTCGCTGCGCGAGCGCCTCGCCCTGTCGGTGGGAATGTTCACCCGCGGGGAGGTGGGCGCCGGGGTGATCTTCATCGCCCTGGGCTACAACCTCGGAGGCCCGGCGCTGATCGTCTCGGTGCTGACCATCGTGCTGAACCTCATCCTCACGGGGGGCTTCGTGGTGTGGGTCAAGCACCTCGCGCTGCGCAGCGCCACGCCCGACGACGACGAGGCCGGGACGGCGGCCTGCTGAAAGGCCCTGTGCAGATGGATTACGCAAACGGGACGCAGCACCACGGCTGCGTCCCGTCTTTTTATTTATGAGTCTTTCCGTGGAACTCTGCCTCAGCGCATGAGCAGCGAGGAGTCGCCGTAGCTCAGAAAGCGGAATCCGTGCTCCATGGCATAGTCGTAGATGCGGTGCCAGTCGTCGCCCACGTAGGCCGAGACCAGCAGCAGCAGCGTGGACTTCGGCTGGTGGAAGTTCGTCACGATGCGTTCCACGACGCGGAAGCGGTATCCCAGCGGGGTAATCATGATCTGCGTGGCGGTCTTCAGCCGCTCGATTCCTTCGCGGCCCATCCACGCCAGCAGGTCGGACAGCGCCTCGCGCCCGGAGTAATCGGCCGGGATGTCGTAGAGCTCCCATTGTCCGATCACGCGCTCCGGCGCGGCCGAGCCCTCCCGGCGGATGCGCCACGCGAGCGCCGGCAGCGACTCGAGCGTCCGCACCGAAGTGGTTCCCACGGCGGTGATGCGGCCCCAATGCTCCAGCAGCCGGGCCACCGTCGCGCGGCGCACCTCGAAATGCTCGGTGTGCATCGGGTGCTTCGCGGCATCTTCGTCCTTGACGGGCAGGAACGTCCCGGCCCCGACGTGCAGGGTCACCTCCTCGAAGGCGAACCCGCGCTCCTTCATCTTTTCGATCAGCTCGGGGGTGAAGTGCAGCCCGGCCGTCGGGGCGGCCACCGAACCCTCGAATTTCGAATAGACGGTCTGGTAGCGCGTGTTGTCGATCTCCTGGCTTTCGCGGTTGAGGTAGGGCGGGATGGGGATCCTTCCGAGCTCCTCGAGCAGCTGCCCGAAGGTCATCGGCGCCGTCCATTCGAAGCGCACCGTGCATTCGCGTCCGCGGTCTTCGGTGATCCATGCCCGCAGGTGGCAGGCTTCGCCCCCGGACTCGAAGTTGATCTCCACGTACCCCTCCTTCCACTTCTTGCGGTTGCCCACGATGCACGACCACGAGCAGGCGTCCCGCACGGCGAAGGCGCGTTCGTAGTCGGCCGGGTCGTGGGGCTCGAGGCAGAAGACCTCGATGCGCGCCCCGGAGGGTTTGTGCATGATGATCCGCGCGCGGATGACCTTCGTGTTGTTGAACACGAGCAGCTCGCCCGCGGGCAGCACGTCGCCGATCTCGGCGAAACGTCGCTCGGAGATCTCTCCGCCGCGGTAGACGAGCAGCTTCGAGGCGCTGCGCTCCGGGAGCGGGAATTTTGCGATGCGCTCCTCGGGCAGGTCGTAGTCGAAGCGGTTGATGTCGATATGTCGTTCCATTTTTGCCTGAAATTGTGCGGCAAAGTTACTATTTTTTGTAACTTTGCGTCGCAGAACGCAAAAAAGAAAGCTATGAAGACCGATTTCCTGGTTATCGGTTCCGGCGCCGCGGGCCTCTCGTTCGCGCTGAAAGCCGCCGCCCACGGACACGTCACGATCGTGACCAAGGGCGAAATGCAGGAGTGCAACACCAACTATGCCCAGGGCGGCATCTGCTCGGTGACCTACGCTCCCGACACTTTCGAGAAACATATCCACGATACGCTGGTCTGCGGGGCGGGCAAGTGCGACGAGGCGGCCGTCGAACTGGTCGTGCGCCGCGCCCCGGAGCTTATCGCCGATCTGATAGCCTGGGGAACGCGCTTCGACAAGACTCCCGACGGACACTTCGAGCTCAACCGCGAGGGCGGGCATTCCGAGCACCGGATCCTCCACCACGAGGATCTCACGGGCGCCGAGATCGAACGGGCCCTTGTGGAGTCGGTGCGCCGGCACCCCGACATCACGGTGCTCGAGCACCACTTCGCCATCGACCTGCTGACGCAGCACCACCTCGGGGAGTTCGTCACGCGCCACACGCGCGGGCTGGCCTGCTTCGGGGCCTACGTGCTCAACCTCGACACCAACGAAATCGAGACCATTCTTTCGAAATTCACCATCGTGGCCACGGGGGGCTGCGGCAACATCTACTCCTCGACGTCGAACCCCGTGGTGGCGACCGGCGACGGCATCGCCATGTGCCACCGCGCGAAGGCCATCACCGAGAACATGGAGTTCATCCAGTTCCACCCCACGACGCTCTACAACCCGGGCGAGAAGCCCAATTTCCTCATTACGGAGGCGATGCGCGGCTTCGGGGCGATCCTGCGCCTGCCCGACGGCACGGAGTTCATGGACAAGTACCATCCGATGAAGTCGCTCGCCCCGCGTGACGTGACGGCGCGGGCGATCTACCGCGAGATGACCCGCCTGGGCATGGATTTCGTCTACCTCGACGTCACGCACAAGGATGCGGACTCGATCCGCAGCCACTTCCCCAACATCTGCGAGAAGTGCCTCTCGATCGGCATCGACATCACGAAACAGTGGATTCCGATCACCCCTGCGGCGCACTACTGCTGCGGCGGCGTGAAGGTCGACACCAACGGACAGACCTCGATCAAACACCTCTACGCCCTTGGCGAAACCTCCTGCACGGGACTGCATGGCGCAAACCGCCTGGCCTCGAACTCGCTGATCGAGGCGGTGGTCTACGCTGACCAGGCGGCGCGCCATACGGCCTCGCTCATCGACAAGGTCGACTTCCAGGAGGGGATCCCCGACTGGGATTTCGACGGCACGCAGCACACCGAGGAGATGCTGATGCTCATCCAGTCGAAGCGCGAGGTGCAGCAGATCATGACCAACTACGTGGGCATCGTGCGTTCGAACCTCTCCCTGAAGCGGGCCATGCGGCGCCTGTCGATCCTCTACGAGGAGACCGAGGAGCTCTACGGGAAGACGAAGCCCAACCGCGAACTGTGCGAGCTGCGCAACATGATCGCCGTGGCGTACCTGGTCATCAAGCAGGGCCGCGAGATCAAGGAGTCCGTGGGGTGCCACTACAATGCCGATTATCCGAAACAATAATACATGACCTTACAGGAAGAGATCACACGCCGCCGCACGTTTGCGGTCATCGCCCACCCGGACGCCGGAAAGACGACCCTCACGGAGAAGCTGCTGCTCTTCGGCGGGGCCATCCATGTGGCCGGAGCCGTCAAGAGCAACAAGATCAAGAAGGGCGCCACGTCGGACTTCATGGAGATCGAGCGCCAGCGCGGCATCTCGGTGGCCACCTCCGTGATGGGCTTCGAGTACGAGGGCCGCAAGATCAACATCCTCGACACCCCGGGCCACGAGGACTTCGCCGAGGACACCTACCGCACGCTGACGGCCGTGGATTCGGTAATCATCGTCATCGACGGCGCCAAGGGCGTCGAGGCGCAGACGCGCAAGCTGATGGATGTCTGCCGCATGCGCCGCACGCCGGTCATCGTCTTCATCAACAAGCTGGATCGTCCGTCGAAGGAGCCCTTCGACCTGCTGGACGAGGTGGAGCGCGAGCTGCACATCCGCGTGCGGCCGCTGGCCTTTCCGATTTCGAACGGCGCGACCTTCAAGGGGGTCTACAACCTCTACGAGAAAAACCTCTCGCTCTTCACGTCGGACGAGAAACTCACGGCCGACGCCTCGACGGTCGAGATCTCGGACCTCGCGTCGGAGGTGCTCGACGAACACGTCGGAAAGAAGTTCGCCGACCAGCTGCGGCAGGATGTCGAGCTGGTGGAGGGGGTTTACGACCCGTTCGACCGCGACGCCTACCTGCGGGGCGAACTTGCCCCGGTCTTCTTCGGATCGGCGGTCAACAACTTCGGCGTGCGCGAGTTGCTCGAGTGTTTCATCCGCATCGCCCCCTCGCCGCGCCCGGCGCCGACCGAGACGCGCGAGGTGGAGCCTTCGGAGCCGAAGATGACCGGCTTCGTCTTCAAGATCCACGCCAACATGGATCCCAACCACCGCGACCGCATCGCCTTCCTGAAGATCTGCTCGGGCGTCTTCGAGCGCAACCGCAACTACCTGCACGTGCGCAGCGGCAAGCAGATGAAATTCTCCTCGCCGACGGCCTTCATGGCCGAGAAGAAGTCGGTGATCGACTTCGCCTACCCGGGTGACATCGTGGGCCTGCACGACACGGGCAACTTCAAGATCGGCGACACGTTCACCGAGGGCGAGAAGCTCCGCTTCACGGGCATTCCGTCGTTCGCCCCGGAGCAGTTCCGCTACATCGAGAATGCCGATCCGCTGAAGTTCAAGCAGCTGGCAAAGGGCATTGACCAGCTCATGGACGAGGGCGTTGCGCAGCTCTTCACCTCGTCGCTCAACGGCCGCAAGATCATCGGCACGGTCGGGGCGCTGCAGTTCGAGGTGATCCAGTATCGTCTGGAGCACGAGTACAACGCCGCGTGCCGCTGGGAGCCGATCTCGATCTACAAGGCCTGCTGGATCGACAGCGACAACGCCGCGCAGCTCGCCGACTTCAAGCGCCGCAAGCATACCAACATGGCCGTCGACAAGCACGGGCGCGACGTCTTCCTGGCCGACACGAGCTACGCCCTGGCCCTCGCCCAGGAGAATTTCAAGGATATCCGCTTCCATTTCACCTCGGAGTTCTGATCCGGGCGGCAGAAACAATACGCAGGAGCGGCGTCTTTTTCGGAAAAGACGCCGCTCCTGCGTGTTGGTAGCCCCACCGCGACTCGAACGCGAATTTAGGGTTTAGGAAACCCTCGTTCTATCCCTTGAACTATGAGGCCGCAAAAAACGGGACGTTCGACGGCGAACGTCCCGCAAATATAGTATAAAAATCCGGTTTTCGGAAACTTCGCCTTTAGAAGTTGAAACGCATGCCGAACGAGAGGACGTGTGCGTGGAGCTTGTAGTTGCGGGTGAAGACCGACGAGAGCGCTCCGGTCGAGTAGTCGTAGAGCGGATAGGATCCCGTGCGCTCGGGGTCGGCCGAGGAGACGTAGCAGTAGGCCACGTCGAGGGACATGCAGCGTGCCAGGCGCAGCGAGGCGCCCAGCGAATAGGCGATCTTCGTCATCGACGGCGTCTCGGGGTTGAGGTAGTTGCTGTCCACGGGGCTCTGGTCGTAGTAGATGCCCGCGCGTGCCGTGAGCCACTTCAGGGCGTTGTATTCGGCGCCGAAGCGAGCCGAGAGGGTGTTCGAGTAGTTCTTCACCGAATAGATGTCGTCGATGCCCAGCTCCTCCTCGTTGAACGCGACGTTCAGATCCTTGTATGCCGACCATCCGATCCACTGCAGGTCGACGCCCATCTGCCATTTGGCGTTCGGACGGTACGACACGCCCCACGTTACGGTCGTTGGCAGCGGCAGCCGGGTGCGGAACGTTCCCTGGTCGAGGGCCGGGATGGCCGAGGGCTGCCCGGCGGTCTGGAGGATCGTGTTCAGGAATGCAAGATAGGACTGCGCCTGCTCCGAGGCGTAGTCGAGGCGTGCGGTGCCGCTGTCGACCTTCATGTTCATGCGCGAGCGCCACGTCATGCCGACCGACCACTCGTCGTTCACGTCCCAGAGGATGCCGGCGTTGACGCCCACGGCGACGTTGGCACTGCCTTCGAGCGTTGCCGAGACGATGGCGCGGTGCTGGAGGTTGTCGGAGAAGTAGGAGGCCCCGGCCTGCGCCATGGCCTGGTACTGTGCGATCAGCTCCTGGGTCAGCCCGGCGGCGGGCCCCAGCACGGGCAGCATGCCGTTGACGGTGTTGAATCCCGCCACGAGGGTCTGGTTCCCGGCTCCGACGGGCAGCATCGCACGCGAGAGGTCGAAATTGCCCCAAGTGATCATCGCGCCGACGCCGATCGAAAGGCGGTCGCAGATCTTGAACGAGACGGTCGGCTGCACGGTGTATGCCGCGAGGTTGATGCTCTGGATCAGGTGGGCTCCCGACCAGTCGTCGCCCCAGTTCATCGACGATCCGTTGGGGGTGTAGAATCCCACGCCTACGGCCCAGCGCTCTGCGGGTTTGTAGTTGACGTACATGTGCAGCGGGGTCGACATCCGGTTGTCGGACTTTTCGCTCAGGGTGCTTTTGTAGCCGTTTGTCGCATCGGGGAGCGTCGAGGCGGTCACCGACGAAAGGATGCCGGTGGCTCCGAGCGAGATGTCGAACTTCGAGCCCTGGAACGCCGTGGCGGCGGGGTTGAAGTAGATGGATTCGGATCCGAGTTTCATGGCGGTGCCGACGTTGGCCATACCGGCCTGGCGGGCCGAGAAGTTGTTCACCTGATAGCCTTCGGCGCGGGCGGCGGAGACAAGGGCCGCAGCGGCCAGTGCGAGGATCGTTTTTTCATCATCGTTGTCGTAAGTTTGGTTTGTACTCGGCGCCGTGCGGCGCCCGAAAATCGGCGCAAAAGTAGGAAAACAATCCTTGCAGCCCAAATATTTTGGTCGGAAATACGTAAAAATTGGGCTATACGGCATAAGATTGGCCGCTTTGGCGGGTGCCTCTTCCGGGCGGGGAAAAACAGTGCCGGCAGCACCCCGAATGGAGCGCTGCCGGCATTTTGCGGCGGGGCCTGTCCCTATCGGCTGTTGTACGCCTCGAGGGCCTTGCTCAGGATGAACAGCGCGCGTTCGAGGTCTTCCTTTTTCAGCACGTAGGCGATGCGCACCTCGTTGCGGCCGTGCGAAGGGTCGGAATAGAATCCCGAAGCCGGGGCCAGCATCACCGTCTCGCCCTCGTACTCGAATTCCGAAAGGCACCATGCGCAGAACTTGTCGCTGTCGTCGACCGGCAGGCGCGCCACGGTGTAGAAGGCGCCCATCGGGATGGGGGAGTAGACGCCGGGGATGCGGTTGAGTCCGTCGATCAGGCACTTGCGCCGCTCGATGTACTCCTCGTATACCTCGGTGCTGTACGAGCGCGGGGCGTCGATCGACGCCTCGGCGATGATCTGTCCGATGAGCGGCGGGGAGAGGCGCGCCTGGCAGAACTTCATCACGGCGTCGCGCAGGGTCTTGTTCTTGGTGATCAGCGCGCCGATGCGGATGCCGCACTCGGAGTAGCGCTTCGACACGGAGTCGATGAGCACGACGTTCTGCTCGATGCCCTCGAGGTGGCAGGCCGAGATGTAGGGCGATCCGGTGTAGATGAATTCGCGGTAGACCTCGTCGGAGAAGAGGAAGAGGTCGTACTTCTTCACGATGTCGCGGATGCGGTTCATCTCGCGTCGGGTGTAGAGGTATCCCGTGGGGTTGTTGGGGTTGCAGATCAGGATGCCGCGCGTACGCTCGTTGATGAGCTTCTCGAACTCCTCGATGGGCGGCAGGGCGAATCCGTTCTCGATCGACGAGACGACGGGCCGGATGACGGCTCCCGCCGAGATGGCGAAGGCCATGTAGTTGGCGTAGGCCGGTTCGGGAACGATGATCTCGTCGCCGGGGTTCAGGCACGTCATGAAGGCGAAGAGCACCGCCTCGGAGCCGCCCGTGGTGACGATGATCTCCTCGGGCGAGAGCTTGATCTGGTACTGTTCGTAGTACGACACGAGCTTCTCGCGCAGCGAGCGGTATCCGTCGCTGGGGCTGTATTCGAGGACCTTGCGGTCGATGCGTTTCAGGGCGTCGAGACCCACCTGGGGGGTCGGGAGGTCGGGCTGCCCGATATTGAGGTGGTATATTTTCGTACCCCGGGCGCGTGCGGCGTCGGCCAGCGGGACGAGTTTGCGGATCGGGGATGCCGGCATGAGCTCGGCGCGTTCGGAGATTCTGGGCATTGGAAATGCGGGATTTGTACGCCGCGATCATTCGATCTCGGCCGTGGGACGGAACTTGATGGTTTTCCGGGGCGGGATCTTCACGAGGGCTCCGGTTCGGGGGTTGCGCCCCGTACGTTCGGATTTTTGTTGTACGCTGAAGGTCCCGAGTCCGGTCAGGGTCAGTTTGTCGCCTTCGCGGAGCGTCTGTACCGTTACACGAATCAGGGCATCGACGGCTTTTCGGGCGTCGACTTTCGAGAGGTTCGTGTCGAGGGATATCGCCTCGACGAGCTGCGCTTTGTTCATGGCTCTCGTTTGTGAAGAATTAACCTGTGGAAACTAACCGGCATCAAAGATAGGGAATTTTCTCAAAAAAAGAAAAAATCCGCTTGTTTTGAATCGGTTATGGCCGCGGATCCGAAAAAGTCCGAAAATGGCGCCGGGGATTTGGCGGAATGGAAAAAGGGTGTTATTTTTGCGGCGGAAAGTTGGCGGAGTGGTCGATCGCGGCGGTCTTGAAAACCGTTGAACCGCAAGGTTCCGGGGGTTCGAATCCCTCACTTTCCGCCAAAACGGCGGTGCGACGGAGATCGCAATCCCGCAAGCCCCTGCTTGCGGGATTTTTTTTGTGCCGCGGAAGCGCCTCTGCCCGTTCCACGGACGCTCCGGAAGATCTCTTCGGGACGGGCCGCGTAAAAAACAGAGCCGGAGCCACATCCGTGTGGCCCCGGCTCTTCGTTTCGTGCGTTCTCCGTGCGTCAGATCTTCGACGTCACCTTGAACGTGTCGTACACCCAGGGCGTAAGCTGCGCCGGGCTGCCTCCGTTGGAGTACAGGCCGCAGCAGTTGATGAAGAACGTCGTGCTCTCGCTGTCGTATCCCGAGTACTCGGGCGACGGGTCGATATACAGATAGACCATTCCGACGCTCGGATGTACAAAGCCCGAAGTCACCGTCACACATCCGTCCTCATCCGCCTCTTCCTGGAAAGTAAAGCTCTCGCCGCCGTCCCAGTGGAACGTCAGGTGGCTCCCTGCACTGGTGTAGCGCGTGCCCGCGTTATGGTACCAGTCCGGAAGACGGTAGAGCGTGGGATCCTCCTCCGCAACCTCGATGGGCTGCTCCCAGATGATCTCCTCCTCGAACAGGTATTCCAGAACTCCCGAACTGTAGGTACCCTTTCCGTAGGAGTTCCACGTGTAGTCCCGGACTACCGTCAAGGTACACTCCGTGGAATAGAGCAGTTGGGTCGTCGAGGCAAGCGCCAGAAGCACCTTGTTCGACTTGCCGATCTCCAGTTTCGAACGGTCAAACGATACCGTGACCGTCGAGACGAACTCGCCGTCCTTGAACTCCACCGATGCCGGGGCCGTAAAGGCCGATGCCAGGGCTGCATCCTCCGTCGTCACCGCAATCCCGACCGAGGCGTTTCCCTCGGGTGTGGCGCGGTAGACGTCGATCGTATAGGCGTCCTCGAGATCCGCGCTGACCGTATAGCTGTACGAGGTCTCGGCGAAGAAGGCTTCGTCGCTGCGCCCCGGGTAGGTAACCATATCGGTGTCTTCATCGCAGGAGGCTGCCAGGAAGAGCACCGGAAGCAGATAGATTGTTCTGATAATATTTTTCATGGTTTATTGCATTGTTACGTGAATGAAGCCTAATTCTGATCTTTCGACAGATCAAGCGCCGGATTGCTGTTGAACTCCGACAGCGGAATGGCCAGGATGAAGCTGGGGTCGTTGGGCTGCTTCGTCAAAGCCTCCGGCTGCGTCTCCCAACGGGCGTACCCGAGGTTCAGACGCCGCAGGTCGGGCACACGCCCCATACCCTCGCACCACAGTTCGATGCGCCGCTGGAGCAGGATCTCGTCGAGCAGCGATTTCGGCTGGGTGTGCGTGTCGACGCTCAACGCCGCGGAGTTCTCCAGTGCGGAGATGTCGCGCGGGGCGCTGTAACGCTCGGCATAGAGCTCCTCGAGCAGGTCGCGGGCCTCCGTATATTCGCCGGCCCGGCACTTGCACTCGGCAAGCGTCAGCAGCATCTCCTCGGCGCGCATGTTGAGGATGTCGCCCACACCCGTGGCGCTGTTCATGAACGAGAACTTCACCTGCCAGCGGATCGGTTTATTCTTGAACATCGAATTGTCGGCTACGAGCGAACTCTCCGAAGGAAGCGTCGCCCATGCGCGGCGCAGGTCGGTGTCGGTCATGCCCTGCTCGTAGATCCAGTCGTCGAAGCACTGCGGAGCCGAAGATCCGTAGGTGCCGTCGATGGCCATGTGGGAGTAGAAACCTCCGAAAATGGTCGCTTGGTCGGCGGTGATCTCAAAGGCCCAGAGGACGTCGCCCACGCTGCGGTTGTTGAATCCCGAGAGCTCGGAGATCGTGGCCACGCGCTTCAGGCCGCTCTTCTTCAGGGCCTCCTCGGCGCACTTCCCGGCCTGCTCGTAGTTCTGCTGCCCGAGCGATGCGCGGGCCCAGAGGCCGTAGGCCGTGTAGAGGTCGATGTGCGAGCTGTGGCTCTGCGGCTGGTCGGCCGAGATGAAGTAGTCCACCGACTTCTGGAAGTCCCCGTTGATCTGCGTGAAGAGCTGCTCGATGGTGCCGCGGCCCACGCCTTCGGTCTCCTTCGTCGTGCCGGTCGTATAGATGGGTACGCCGGGTTTGTCCTTGTTCTCGGTGTAGTTGCCCTGGCAGAACGACTCGTAGAGGCAGTAGTAGCTGAAGGCACGGATCGCATAGGCCTGAGCCAGGACGTTCTGTCCCTCGGGTGACGTCTTGAGGAACTCCTCCTGATCGGTGACGTAGTTGGCCTGTGCGATGAAGGCGTAGAACATGTTCCACGTTCCGTACTGGCGACCATAGGTGGAGGTCCAGTCGGTGTCGATCCAGTAGGCGTAGTCGTAGTAGAACCATCCGTTTCCGGCGTCGGCCATGTAGTGGTCTTCGCCCATCAGCGAACGTACCATCGTGAAGCCCGCCAGTCCGGGGTGCTCGCTGTCGTATCCGCACCATCCGTTCTCGTACATCAGGCGGTAGATGCCGTCCACGGCGCTCTGGGCCTTGTTGGGGTCGCTGAAGATCTCCTCGCTCGAAAGCGAACCGGCCGGAGCCGTGTCGAGGGTCTCTTTCGAGCATGATACGGCAAGAATCCCCGCACAGCCCGCAAGAATCAGAAATTTATATATGTTTTTCATGTTTATCCGAATTTAACGATTAGAACTTGAGGTCGAGGTTGAACGACACGGTCCGGGTTGCGGTATAGTCGTAGGAGGTTCCTCCCGTGAGCGAATACTGCGGATCCATACCCTTCAGGTGCGTGAAGATATACAGGTTGTCGACCGACGCCGAAATGCGTGCGGCCTTGAAACCGATCTTCGAGGTCCAGGCCTTCGGGAGGGTGTAGCCCAGGGTGATGTTCTTGATCGAGAAATAGGATGCGTCGATGAGCTTGTCGTCGGAGACGATCGGCGTCTCGCGGATCTCGTAGCGCGGCACGTCGGTCACGTCGCCGGGCTTCTTCCATGCGCGCAGGAGGTTCTTGTGCTTGGCCTGTGCGGGATAGTAGAAGCTCATGAACTCGTAGTATACGCCGTCGTATGTCACGCCGCCGATCGAGTAGTTGGTCGAGATCGAGAAGTCGAGGTTCTTCCAGCGGAAGGCGGTCGAGAGCGATCCGTAGAGGTCGGGGATGCGGCTGCCTGCAACCACGCGGTTGTTCTGCGCCTCGGTCAGGTCCTTGGTGATGTAGTCGTGGCCCTCGTCGTCGGTGGCCCAGTACATCTTCTCTCCGGTCATCGGGTCGACGCCCGCCGAACGCGATACGTAGTACGAGTAGAGGGTCTCGCCTTCGCGGATGATCTGCGTGCTCGAGGTGATGTCCTGGCCGTCGTCCGTGAGCTTGAGCACCTTGTTGTTGACCGTTGCGCCCATCCATGTCACGCTCCACTGCATGTCCTTGCGGTCGATGATGCGGCCCGTGACGGCGAACTCGATACCGCGGTTGCGCATCTCTCCCGAGTTGCGGTAGTATCCCGAGAATCCCGACGATATGGGCAGCGGGTAGCTCAGCAGCATGTCGAGGGTCTTGCGGTTGTAGAACTCGAAGCTCAGGTCGAGGCGGTTGAAGAGCCGAGCCTCGATACCGGTGTTGAGGTTGTGGTTCGACTCCCACGTGAGCTCGGCGTTGGCCACGTCGTTGAGCGTTGCTCCGGGGAGCGTGGCGTTGGGCGCCGAAGTGTCGTAGAGGGCCTGGTAGGCGTAGTAGGATCCCACGCTGTTGTTACCCTGCACGCCGTAGGAGAATTTCAGCGTGAGGTTGTCCACCCAGTCGACATCCTTCATGAACTCCTCCTGCGAGATGCGCCACGAAGCGCCTGCCGACCAGAAGTTGCCCCAGCGCGAGCCGGGTGCGAAGCGCGACGAACCGTCGGTACGCCAGCTTCCCGAGATGTAGTACTTGTCGTCGTAGCTGTAGCTCACGCGCGAGAGATACGACTCGATGCGGTCGTTGTCCGTCGAGCTGCCGGTGCCGACGATCACGGCTGCGGCGTCGAGCTCGTAGATGCCGCCGCCGGGCAGACCGGTCTTGTGGCCCGAGAGGCTCGACTCGGTGTATGCGTAGTACTCATGACCGACGAGCAGGTCGAGGTTGTGGCGTCCGAAGCTGCGGTTGTAGGAGAGCAGCTGGTTGAACGTGTATCCGAGCGACGTGAGGTTCGACTTCTGAATACGTCCGCTGACCGACTCGGCATTTCCGAAGAAGGGGTTGTAGTAGACCATCGACTGCGAGTTGTAGTAGTCGGTACCGAAGTTGAGCTGGAACTTCAGGCCCTCGGTCCAGTGATCCTCCACGCCCATGAAGTCGAAGTGCGTGCGCGCCGACAGCGAGTAGGAACCCTGCTCGTACTTGTCGTCGTAGAGGGTGGCGATGCTGTTGAAGTCGGTCTGCTGGCCCGAAGGACGCGAACCTCCGTAGTCGAACTGCTTCTTGCCGTTCTCGTCGAGCAGGAATTCGCCCGTAGCGGGGTCGCGCATGTAGACCGGATAGATCGGGGCCATCAGCTGGGCCGAATAGAAGACGTTCGAGGTCACGCCGGATTCGGTCTGCGAGGAGTTCGTCGTGTTGCGTGCGAAGTTGGCACCCATTCCTGCGGCGAACCAGGGCTTGGCCTGGGTCTCGACGTTCAGGCGGCCCGAGTAGCGCTCGAAGTTGGTGGTGCGCAGCACACCGTCCTCGTTGAGATATCCCAGCGAGAACATGTACTGGGTCTTCTCGTTGCCTCCCGAGACGCTGGCGCCGTACTCCTGGCGCAGGGCGGCGTTGTCGGTGGCCTCGTCGAGCCAGTCTTCGTCCCAGCGCAGCGTGGCGTCGTCGCGGATCT
The DNA here is from genome assembly GCA_019118605.1 of Candidatus Alistipes faecavium. GTDB lineage: Bacteria > Bacteroidota > Bacteroidia > Bacteroidales > Rikenellaceae > Alistipes > Alistipes faecavium. The sequence goes on from DWYP01000014.1 coordinate 27,013, forward strand.
TGCCCTCCTCGGTGTAGAGCTGTGCGAGGGGTACGTCGTAGGGGTTGTACATCTCGTTGGCGCCGAAGAGGCTCTGCATCTGTGCCAGGACGTTGCTGCCGTAGGCGTTGTAGTATGCCGAGTACATCATCTCCATGAAGTCCTTGGCGCCCACCGTCTCGTAGCGGGGGATGGCGCGCGACGATACGCCGACGTTGATCTTCAGGTCGACGACCGTTTCGTCCGAGTTGCCCTTCTTGGTGTTGATGAGCACGACGCCGTTGGCGCCGCGGGCACCGTAGAGCACCGAAGCCGAAGCGTCCTTGAGGATGCTGATGCTGGCGATGTCGTCGGGGTTGATGGCCGAGATGGCGCCGTCATAGGGGATTCCGTCCACGACGTAGAGCGGGGTCGACGAGGCGTTGATCGAGCCGAAACCGCGGATGACGATGGTCGAACCCGAACCGGGCTGTCCGCTTCCGGAGGTTGCCTGCACACCGGGGGCGAGGCCGTCGATGGCCTTTGTGACGTTTGCGACCTTGCGGTGCTCGAGCTCCTCGCTCTTGACGACGGCGACCGAACCGGTGAAGGACTCCTTCTTGGCCGTACCGTAGGCTACGACGATCACGTCGTCGATGGCGTGCGTGTCCTCTTTCAGCGAGAAGCTGATCCACGTTTTCCCGGCGATGGCCTCCTGCATCGTTTCGTATCCGATGAACGATACGGAAAGCGTCCCGTCTGCGGGGGCCGATAGGGAGAACTCACCGTTGATATTGGTAGTCGTTCCGACAGAGGTCCCTTCGATGAGCACCGTGGCTCCGGAAATCGGCTGTCCGTCGTTATCCGTAACCACACCCGAGATCTGTCTGTTCTGGGCCAGCGACCATGAGCTGGCGGTCAAAACAGCCATAATGAGTAGTACAAATTTTCTCATAGAACGAAATTTGAGTGAATAAAAAAAGTTAATATCTCTTTTTAAGAGATTTTTTTCAGTTTGTCATGCATTCTACCGTTCTTACAGGCTTTTCACGCACCCTATTTGTCCGAACATACACTCGTACAGGCAGGAATGAAGGATAAAAACCACAAAAAATCGTAAGCGTAGAATTGATTCTTTTTACTTTTTGACTATATTTGCACCCCACATACAATCTCTTAAAAAAAGATACGGATTGTTACCGGATCTTTGTTATTCTATTATCGAATCGATCACCGCCCGGTTCGCCCGGTCGACCACGGCCCTGTCCAGCGAGGCGAGATAGATGCGCGTCGTCAGCTCCGAATCGTGCCCCATGCCCTCGCTGATGACCGAAAGCGGAATGCCCTGCTGGCGGGCCAGACTCGCCCACGTGTGGCGTGCGACGTAGAGCGTCAGGGGCATCGGCATCTCGAGCAACTGCCCGAGCCTCTTGAGGTTCCGGTTGATCCGGTATCCGGCACTCTTGTACTGGAGCCATTCGTCCCGCTCCTCCGTGCACAGGATGGGCAGCAGGTAGTCCGGATGGCGCGCGGGGTATTTCTCCACGATCGCCTGCATGCAGGGCTCCCAGCCGATATGCAGCTGGCGCCCGGTCTTTTTCCTCCGGTAGGCGAGCATCCCGTTCCGGAGGTCGGTCTTTTTCAGGTAGGCCATGTCGACGAACGACATGCCGCGCAGGTAGAAACTCAGCAAAAACATGTCCCGGGCATACTCCAGCGGCGGATTGCCGCTCAGGTCGCATGTCCGGATCCGGCGCATCTCCTCCAGGGATATCGCCCGCTTGACGGTCTTGTCAACCCCCGTATAGACGTGTCGGAACGGCATGCGCTGAGGGGTCAGGCCCCGTTCCACGGCTCGGTTGTAGACGGCCCTCAGCACCCGCATGTAAAATGACGAGGTGTTTTTGCTCACCCCCGAGAACTTCAGGCCCGCCTCGTAGGCGGCGATCATCTCCGGGTCGATCCGCTCGAGCGGGATGTCCCCGGCGCGGAGGAATCGCAGAAAACTGTGCAGGGTTGTGGCGTAGGTCTCGCTGGTTCGGATCCGGTGCTGCTCGCGGAGCTGCCCGATCAGTTCCTCCGTGAACCCGCGCAGGGTGTCGGCGCCGGTTCCGTTGCTGCGAGCCGCACTCTTCCTGAATCTGCTGCGGGACGTTTCCCGCGTCGGTTCCGCGACGGTCGGTACGCGGAATGTTGCTTTTACGTTTGTCATGACAGGATAATTTGGGTTAAAGGTGTTCGAAGCTTCGGAACGTGTCGGATCTTCGGATCCCCGTCTGCAGGGAGTGTGTGACGCTGTGCGCCCTGCGAGGCGGCCTGGCGGGAATCCGGGCGCGGGCCCCCGACGGCACGGGGTTCCCGGGGCGGGAGCATACCGCAAAAATGCCGCACGAAGGCATTGCGGCAGGAACGCGGGGGTGATGGGACGGATGGCGGACGCCGGGGTTTTCGGGTCCGGATACAAAAAAAGCGGCGGCTTGAGGGCCGTCGCCGGATTCCGAGAGCTGTTGACGAGGCTTGAACTCGTGACCTCTTCCTTACCAAGGAAGTGCTCTACCACTGAGCTACAACAGCAACATTTCTCGTTTCGAGTGGTGCAAAAGTACGCAAGAAAAATGAAATGTCCAAAAAAATCATTCAAAATTCATAATTATTTTCTACCTTTACTTCCTGATTATTATTAACCCGGTATGAAAAAAATATTAATCGTAGGAGCCGGTGGTCAGATCGGTTCCGAATTGACAGTTTTCCTGCGCAACATCTATGGCAACGCCAATGTCGTCGCCACCGATATGCGTGAATGCAAGGCCCTGGGCGAGGACGGCCCGTTCGAAGTCCTCAATGCGCTCGATGCCACGGCCATGGCTTCGGTCGTTGCCCGCTACCACGTCGACACGATCTTCAACCTCGTGGCGCTGCTGTCGGCCGTCGGGGAGCGGAACCCCCAGATGGCCTGGAACGTCAACATGGGGGCGCTGAACAACTCGCTCGAGGTGGCGCGCCAGCACCACTGCGCCCTCTTCACCCCGTCGTCGATCGGCGCCTTCGGACCCTCGTCGCCCAAGGACAAGACCCCGCAGGACACGATCATGCAGCCCACGACGATCTACGGCATCTGCAAGGTCACCGGCGAGATGCTCGGCAACTACTACTACCACAAGTACGGCGTCGATACGCGTTCGGTGCGCTTCCCGGGTATCATCTCGAACGTTACGCTGCCCGGCGGCGGCACGACCGACTATGCCGTGGAGATCTACTACGAGGCCGTGCGCAGCGGGAAGTTCACCTGCCCGGTTCCTGCCAACGTCTACATGGACATGATCTACATGCCCGATGCGCTGCGTGCGTGCGTCGAGCTGATGGAGGCCGACCCCGCGAAACTCATCCACCGCAACAGCTTCAACATCGCCTCGATGAGCTTCACTCCGGAGATCATCTACGCCGAGATCCGCAAGCGCATGCCGGACTTCACGATGGACTACAACATCGATCCCGTGAAGAAGGCCATCGCCGAGAGCTGGCCCAATTCGCTCGACGACACCTGCGCCCGCGAGGAGTGGGGCTGGAAGCCCGAATGGGACCTCTCGCGCATGACCGACGACATGCTCGCGCATATCCGCACCAAGCTGGGCGTGCATTGATCCACATCCGGCGGAGCGATACGGAACGGCGGCCGGGCAGGGTTTTTGCTGCGGCTGCCGTTTCGTATTCCGATCACGCCAAAACGTTGAAACGATGAAAAAGAGAATTGTTCGGGCAGCCGTCCTCGTGCTGCTGCTCCTGGCGGGTGTCGTCGTGTGCGGCAGCCTCTACCTGCTGCGCTACTCGCTGCGCCCCGAAGCGACGATGGAGTCCAAGGAGGCTTCGTCATATAAATATATGTATGCCGAATACCCCTTCCTGCAGGGGTGGGTCGACAGCCTCCGGGCGCGCGACGCCCTTCGCGACACGACGATCACCGGACAGGAGGGCGAACGCCTGCATGCGCTCTATGCGTGGGCTCCGGAGCCCACCGACCGCACGGCGGTCATCGTCCACGGCTATACGGACAACGCCGTGCGGATGCTGATGATCGGCTATATGTATAACCACGACCTGGGCTTCAACGTCCTGCTTCCCGACCTGCACTACCACGGCGGGAGCGAGGGGCGTGCCATCCGCATGGGGTGGCGCGACCGCCTCGACGTGCTGCAGTGGATGGAGGTGGCCAACGGGATCTTCGGAGGGTCGACGCGGATGGTCGTGCACGGCATCTCGATGGGCGCCGCGACGACGATGATGGTCTCGGGCGAGGCGCAGCAGCCCTACGTGAAGTGTTTCGTGGAGGACTGCGGCTATACGAGCGTGTGGGATCAGTTCGCGAAGGAGCTGAAGGGGCAGTTCTCGCTGCCGGCCTTCCCGCTGTTGAATGTGGCGAGCGGGCTGTGCGAGATGAAATACGGATGGACGTTCCGCGAGGCCTCGGCGCTGAAGCAGGTGGCGAAGTGCGAGCGTCCGATGATGTTCATCCACGGGGATGCCGACGACTACGTGCCGACGTGGATGGTCTACCCGTTGTACGAGGCGAAGCCGGGGGAGAAGGAGCTGTGGATCGTGCCCGGGGCGGCGCACGCCGTGTCGTACCGCGACAACCGCGCGGAGTATACGCGGCGCGTCGGGGAGTTTGTCGGGAAGTACATCCCGGAGGCTCCGGCGGGGGAATAAGGCCGCGGGGATTCGGCCGTCGTAGTCGGCAGGCCGATCCGCAAAACTCCACAAGATTATTATTCCGCACAACTTTCCGTGTCATGTCCTGCCGGGCTCCGACAAAAAGTCCCCTCCGAGGAGGGGATTTAGGGGAGGGTCAGATCTGTAAACGGCGCCGAAGGCGGCGAGTAACGGCATTCGATAGCATTCCGTCCAGGTCGGACATTTGTTTGCCCGGCTTTGCGCAACAACAATCCCAAGTCCCCTCCGAGGAGGGGATTTAGGGGAGGGTCAGGCTTGGAAACGCGGCCCTCGGCCGCGGGGATTCGGCGGTCGCAGTCGATTCGGCGGGCCGCAATGCCCCGTAAGTTGCCGCTCCGCACAACAAAAACCCGGAGGCTCAATCGAGCCTCCGGGTTTCGTTTTACGGAATGTCGTGCTTATTCGGCCTTTCCGTCCGAACCGAGCACCTCCTTGATCTTGTGGATGTAGAGCTTCTTCATGTTGTCGCGGGCCGGACCCAGGTACTTGCGCGGGTCGAACTCGGCGGGTTTCGTGGCGAAGACCTCGCGGATGGCGGCGGTCATGGCAAGACGCGAGTCGGAGTCGATGTTGATCTTGCAGACAGCGCTCTTGGCAGCCTTGCGCAACTCCTCCTCGGGAATACCTACGGCAGCCTTCAGGGCACCGCCGTACTTGTTGATCGTGTCGACCTCCTCCTGGGGCACCGACGACGATCCGTGGAGCACGATGGGGAATCCCGGGAGCTCCTTCTCGATGGCGGCCAGGACGTCGAAGGCCAGGGGAGGCGGAACCAGACGGCCCGTCTTCGGGTCTACGGTGCACTGCTCGGGGGTGAACTTGTAGGCTCCGTGGGAGGTTCCGATCGAGATGGCCAGCGAATCCACGCCGGTCTTGGTTACGAAGTCGACGACCTCCTCGGGTTTGGTGTAGTGGCTCTCCTCGGCGGCCACCTCGTCCTCGACGCCGGCCAGCACGCCGAGCTCGCCCTCTACCGTCACGTCGAACTGGTGGGCGTACTCCACGACCTTCTTCGTGAGGGCAACGTTCTCGTCATAGGGCAGCGACGAACCGTCGATCATCACCGACGAGAATCCCATGTCGACGCAGCTCTTGCAGAGTTCGAACGAATCTCCGTGGTCGAGGTGCAGGACGATCTGGGGTTTCTCCCAACCGAGCTCCTTGGCATACTCCACGGCGCCTTCGGCCATGTAGCGCAGCAGGGTCTGGTTGGCGTAGTTGCGCGCACCCTTCGAAACCTGCAGGATCACGGGCGACTTGGTCTCGGCAGCGGCCTGAATGATGGCCTGCAGCTGCTCCATGTTGTTGAAGTTGAATGCCGGGATGGCATACCCTCCTTTGATAGCCTTGGCGAACATCTCGCGGGTGTTCACGAGGCCCAGCTCTTTGTACGATACCATAATATAATAGAATTAGTGAATTAGTTCGTCGCGTTAAAACCGCACAAATTTACTAAAAAAACTGCAGAACCTGCGTCATTATGTGAAAAAAATAACAGAGTGGCGGAAATTGTTGTGCAAACCGGATAGTTTTTTGTAAATTTGCAGGGATTTGGAGCGCGTCTCCCGCCAGACCGACAATACAACAACAATACATACAACCATGGCAGAATTCATTTATCAGGAGCCGTTCCCCGTAGGGGAGGACAAGACGAAGTACCGTCTGTTGACGAAGGACTACGTAAAGGTCGTCGAGTGCGACGGCCGGAAGATTCTCAAGGTCGATCCCGCAGGACTCGAGCTGCTGTCGAAAGCGGCCTATGCCGACGTGTCGTTCTACCTGCGTGCGGCGCACCTGCAGAAACTGCGCAACATCCTCGATGATCCCGAGGCGACGGACAACGACAAGTTCGTGGCCTACACGATGCTTCTGAACCAGTGCGTGGCCGCCGAGGGCGAGCTTCCGACCTGCCAGGACACCGGTACGGCGATCTGCATCGCCCACAAGGGTGAGGACGTGTGGACCGGGGCCGACGATGCCGCCTGCATCGCCCGGGGCGTCTACGAGACCTACAAGGAGCGCAACCTGCGCTATTCGCAGGTCGTGCCCTTCACGATGATCGACGAGAAGAACTCCGGGACGAACCTTCCGGCGCAGATCGACATCTACGGAGGCAAGCCCGGCATGGAGTACGAGTTCCTGTTCATCACCAAGGGCGGCGGCTCGGCCAACAAGACCTTCCTCTACCAGCAGACCAAGGCGCTGCTCAACGAGGAGTCGCTCACGAAGTTCATCCAGCAGCATATCTTCGACCTCGGGACGTCGGCCTGCCCGCCCTACCACCTGGCCCTCTGCATCGGTGGTACGTCGGCCGAGATGTGCCTCTCGACCGTGAAGAAGGCCTCGGCCGGATACCTCGACGAGCTGCCCACCTCGGGCAACGAGGGAGGCCGCTGCTTCCGTGACCTGGAGTGGGAGGAGAAGGTGCTGAAGATCTGCCAGCAGAGCGGCGTCGGCGCGCAGTTCGGCGGCAAGTACCTCGTGCACGACGTGCGCGTGATCCGCGCCCCGCGGCATGCGGCCTCGTGCCCCGTGGCCATCGGCGTGAGCTGCTCGGCCGACCGCAACATCAAGGCGAAGATCACCCCCGAGGGCATCTTCCTCGAGGAGCTGGAGAAGAACCCCGCCCGCTTCCTCCCGGCAGAGGCTCCGGCCATGTCGCCGGCGGTGGACATCGACCTCGACGAGGGCATGGACAAGGTGCGCGCGATCCTGACCAAATACCCGATCAAGACGCGCCTGAACCTCAAGGGCACGCTCATCGTGGCGCGCGACATCGCCCACGCGCGCATCAAGCAGATGCTCGACGAGGGCAAGCCCATGCCGGAATACTTCAAGAAGCACCCGGTTTACTACGCCGGCCCGGCCAAGACGCCGCAGGGCATGGCTTCGGGATCGTTCGGCCCGACGACGGCCGGTCGCATGGACCCCTACGTGGACCTCTTCCAGAAGCACGGCGGCTCGATGGTCATGGTGGCCAAGGGCAACCGCTCGCAGGCCGTTACCGATGCCTGCAAGGCCAACGGCGGCTTCTACCTCGGGTCGATCGGCGGCCCTGCGGCGATCCTCGCGAAGAACTCGATCAAGTCGGTCGAGGTCGTGGACTTCCCCGAGCTGGGCATGGAGGCCGTGCGGAAGATCTATGTCGAGAACTTCCCGGCGTTCATCATCGTCGATGACAAGGGCAACGACTTCTTTGCCGATTTCAAGCACTGAAAAACCCTCCCGTTGCATACTAACGGGAGGCGTTCTCCGTTGTAAGAACGGATGTTGAACTTATTGCAGTCTCCATGAGAGCATTCGTTGCAAAAATATTCCTGACGGCACTCTCGGTGCTGGCGATCTTCTCGGCCGCAGGGGCCGAGAAGGTCACTTTTGAGGCCAGCTCTCCGCTGACGGTGGCCGTCGGCGAGGCGTTCCGCGTGGAGTTCACGCTCAACGCCGAACCCGACAAGAACACCTTTCAGCCCCCGACGTTCGAAGGCTTCGACGTCATCGCGGGCCCGAGTGTCTCGACCGGTTCGTCGATTCAGTATGTCAACGGGCAGATCACCAAGTCGTACAGCTACGCCTTCACCTATGTGCTGCTGCCGCAGGCCGCGGGCAACGTGACGCTCGGCGCCGCGGAGGTGAAGGTCGACGGCGAGACCTACCGCACGGAGCCGATGCCTATCGAGATCGTCAACGAGGGCTCGTCGCCGCAGGCGCAGCAGCCGTCGCAGGGCGGCGGGCGCGATTCGCAGGGCGGGCAGCCCGACGTGCAGAACCAGATTGCCAAGGACGACATCCTGCTGCGGGCCGTCGTGTCGCGGCAGTCGGTCTACAAGAACGAGCCGCTGCACGTATCGTTCAAGCTCTATACGCGGGTGCCGTACGTGAACCTCGTGCCGGAATCGGCGCCGTCGTTCAACGGCTTCTGGTCGCAGGATCTTTCGGATCCGAACGCCGCGCGCGTGGGGCGCGAGACCTACAACGGCAAGGTCTACGAGACGCGCGTGCTCTACGACTACCTGCTCTATCCGCAGCAGGTCGGGACGCTGACCATCGACCCCGTCGATCTGACGGTCGTGGCGCAGGTCGTGGTTCAGAGCCGCACGGCCGATCCCTTCTTCGGCCGCGGACACGAGGTCTACAACGTGCCGCGCAAGGTTCAGAGCCAGCGCACGAGCGTGACGGTCAAACCGCTTCCGGCAGGCGCTCCCTCGAGTTTCACGGGGGCCGTGGGCCGCTTCACGATGGATACGGAGCTTCCCTCGGAGCGCTTCGCGGCGAATTCGGCCGAGACCTTCACGGTGAAGATCTCCGGACGCGGGAACCTGACCTTCGTGCAGGCTCCGAAACTTCCGCTGCCGACCTCCTTCGAACAATATAACGTCAAGACGACCGAGTCGATCAATCCCTCGGCGTCGGGTATCTCCGGATACCGGCAGTTCGAATACCCGTTCATCGCCCGTGCCGAGGGCACCTATTCGATCGAGCCGCTCGAGTTTACCTATTTCGATCCCCAGCGGACGGAGTACGTGACGCTGCGCTCGCGGCCCCTGACGCTCGAGATCACGCCCGATGCACGCGGAGGCGGCGATGCCGTGGTGATGCAGGGCCGCGGGATGTCGAAGGAGGAGGTGCGCCTGCTGGGCGAGGACATCCGCTTCATCAAGCTGGGCAACCCGCAGCTGCGCCCGTTGCGCACGCCGTTCCTCTTCAGCGGAGCCTACTGGGGCCTGCTGACGCTGATCGTCGTGGTGTTCGTGGCGGTGTACGCGGCGCTTCGCAAGCGCATCCGCGAATCGCAGAACGTGGCGCTCATCCGCGGAAAGCGTGCCAACAAGGTCGCCGTGCAGCGGTTCCGCACGGCCAAGGGATACATGGAGCAGCAGAACCGTCACGCCTTCTACGAGGAGATGCTCCGGGCGCTGTGGGGCTACATGAGCGACAAGTTCAACATCCCCGTGGCGAACCTCACGAAGGAGAACGTCCGCGAGGAGCTGCACAAACGGGGCGTCTCGTCCGAGGATTCGCAGCGTTTCACGAACATTATCACGCAGTGCGACGAGGCGCAGTATTCGCCTGCGGAGTCCGCACGCATGGGTGACGTCTACTCCGAAGGGGTTGATCTGATCTCCCGGATCGAGGCGGTTATCAAACGTTAGAGGATCATGAAGCGATTGTTATTCATCCTGATTCTGACCGGCCTGTTCGCGGTGACGCATGCTGCGGAGCAGACCGACAGCTTGTCGCCGGAGTCTGCCCGGATGCCGGAACTTCCCGGAACGGAAGCCGCGGCGCCGGCGGCAGTCGGGGGCGTTTCGTCCGACGAACTGTGGAACCGGGCCAACACGGCCTATATCAACGGCGACTATCACGGGGCCGTGGAGTACTACGAAGAGATCCTCTCCCGGGGTCTGGGCTCCGTGAAGCTCTACTACAACCTTGCCAACTCCTACTTCAAGGAGGAGCGCCTGGGCAAGGCGATTCTCTTCTACCACCGTGCGCTGCGCATGGCTCCGGGCAACGACGACGTGCGCTACAACCTGCAGGTCGCCGAGGCGCGCGCGAAGGACAAGATCGAGCTGATTCCCGAGTTCTTCCTCACGAAGTGGATGCGCGACGTGCGCCACACGATGAGCTGCACGGCCTGGAGCCTGCTGTCGCTCGTGGTGCTGCTCTGCGCGCTGGGGCTGTTTCTGCTCTACCTGCTGGCTTCGCGGCTGTCGCTGCGCAAGGCGGGATTTTACGGCACGCTCGTTGCCGTGGTGCTCTTTGTCGCCTCGAGCTGGTTCGCTCTGGGCGAGCGGCGCGAGATGCTCGACGATACGCAGGCCGTGGTGATGTCGACCTCGACGGCCGTGAAGAGCTCCCCGGACAAGTCGGCGACCGACCTCTTCGTGCTGCACGAAGGGACGCTCGTGGAGATTTCGGATCGCCTCGACGGATGGTGCGAGGTGACCATCGCCGACGGCAAGAAGGGGTGGCTGGAGTCGAAAACGATCGAAACGATATAGACGCTGCCGATAGATGTCGAAGCTTTTGCAGGACGTGGTCGGGGAGTTGACGAAACTCCCGGGAGTGGGGCGCCGCACGGCGCTGCGGCTGGCGATGCACATCCTTCGCATGGAGCGCGAGTCGGTCTCCGACATGACGCGGAGCATCGACCGCTTCCGCACGGAGATCCGCCGCTGCGCGGTGTGCAACGACCTCTCGGACGAGGAGATCTGCCCGATCTGCAGCGACCCGGAACGTGACCGCACGACGATCTGCGTCGTGGAACAGGTGGCCGACGTGCTCTCGATCGAGAACACGCACCAGTACCGGGGTCTGTACCATGTGCTCGGGGGCGTGATCTCCCCGATGCAAGGGATTGCGCCGTCGGACCTTACGATCGACCTGCTGTGCGAGCGTCTGCGCGGCGGGGAGGTGCGGGAGGTGATCCTCGCCATCTCGACCTCGGTCGAGGGGGAGACGACGCTCTTCTACCTGATGAACCGCCTGCGGCAGTTCGAGGGGCTGAAGATCACCTCGATTGCCCGGGGCATCGGCTTCGGCGACGAACTGGAGTACGTCGATGAGCTGACCATCACGCATGCGCTGCTCAACCGGCGGGAAATAGAATGACGACAAAAAGGTTTTACAATACAAACACAAAAAACACTTCAAGATTATGGAATTTCTGACTAACGAGAAACTCACCATCGTGGGAGCTGCCGGCATGATCGGCTCGAACATGGCCCAGACGGCGCTGATGATGCACCTGACGCCCAACATCTGTCTGTACGATCCTTTCGGTCCGGCTCTGGAGGGCGTTGCCGAGGAGCTGTACCACTGCGCCTTCGAAGGTGCGAACATTACCTGGACGACCGACATCAAGGAGGCGCTGAGCGGCGCATCGTATGTCGTATCGTCGGGCGGCGCGGCCCGCAAGGCCGGCATGACGCGCGAGGACCTGCTCAAGGGCAACGCGCAGATCGCCGAGGAATTCGGCAAGAACCTCAAGGAGTACTGCCCCGAGGTGAAGCATGTGGTGGTGATTTTCAACCCGGCCGACATCACGGGCCTTATCACGCTGATCTACGGAGGTCTGAAGCCCTCGCAGGTGACGACCCTCGCGGCGCTCGATTCGACGCGTCTGCGTTCGGAGCTGGCGAAGTACTTCAAGATCTCGCCCGACGAGGTGCGCAACTGCCGCACGTACGGCGGCCACGGTGAGCAGATGGCCGTCTTCGCCTCGACGACGACGGTTGCCGGGAAACCCCTTTCGGAGCTCATCGGCACGCAGATGCCCGAGGCTGACTGGGCCGACCTGCAGCAGCGCGTGATCCAGGGCGGCAAGCACATCATCGACCTGCGCGGGCGCTCGTCGTTCCAGAGCCCGGCCTATGTTTCGATCTGCATGATCGCGGCAGCCATGGGCGGCAAGCCGTTCGAGTATCCTGCCGGCGTGTATGTCAACAACGGGGAATTCAACCACATCCTCATGGCGATGGAGACCGAGATCACCAAGGACGGTGCGCACTACAAGGAGGTCAAGGGCACTCCGGCCGAGCACAAGAAGCTGCAGGAGAGCTACGAGCACCTGTGCAAGCTGCGCGACGAGGTGATCGGGATGGGTGTCCTGCCTCCCGTATCGGAGTGGAGCAAGGTGAACCCGAACCTGAAATAGTCGGGGCGCAGGGGATTCCGGAGGGGTCCCCGCATGAAAAACCCGGATGCCGTGCGGCGTCCGGGTTTTTTCGTGTGAGTTCCTGTGTGTCGGGTCCGGTTAGGGCAGGGCCTGGAAGACGGCGTGCAGCTCGCCGTTCGAAAGCAGCAGCAGCATCGGGCCGTCCATGTCGTAGTGGGTCGTCGCCTCGATGGCGCGGAGGAACTGCTGCTCCTGGTCGAGGTTCGGGCAGGCCATCTTCGTCGTGGCCAGCGGCCCGATCTTCAGGGCCCGGCGTTCACCCGTAGTATAGCTGCCCATCAGGCGGTTGCAGGCTCCGGCACCCGAGACGCTCCCGTTCTCGAGCTTCAGGACGAAGGTCTCCGGCGCAGCCTTCACGCTGCGGCCGTCGAGCTGGATGAGCTGCCACTCGGTGCCCTCGAGCGGACGTCGTGTTTTTTTCTGATAGGAGCGGCAGTTGCAGCATCCGGCTGTAAGAGCGACCGTTGCGGCGAGCGCGGCGATACGGAAGAGAATTTTCATGCGATTCGGTGTTTTTCGTTGCTGCAAATATAGGGAAATAATCGTACCTTTGTACAATGGCGCCCGGGAATGCCTCTGCAAAGGACTCTTCCCGGCGCGTTGCATCCGCACGACGATCGATCATAAAGATAAAAACACGAAAACCATGAAGAAAATCATTGCTTCGCCCCATGCGCCGAAGGCTGTGGGCCCCTATTCGCAGGCCGTCGAGTGCGGCGGAACCCTTTACATTTCGGGACAGCTGCCGATCGATGCCTCCACGGGCAAGATGGCCGAGGGCATCGAGGCGCAGACGCGCCAGTCGCTCGAGAACCTGGGCCATATCCTCCGTGAGGCGGGTTACAGCTATTCGAACATTGTGAAGATGACCGTGCTGCTGCAGTCGATCGGGGATTTCTCGGCCATGAATGCCGTGTATGCCGAGTACTTCACCTCGGAGATGCCGGCGCGCGTCTGCTACCAGGTGGGAGCGCTGCCGATGGGTGCGCAGGTCGAGATCGACGCCGTGGCGGTGAAGTAATCCGCCGCGGGTTGTCCGGAGGGCGCGGCCGACATTCCCAATCGCTGCGCGACGACCTCCGGCGTGCTTCCCGTATTGTTTTTTCCGTCCGTGCGGCGACTGCCGGCCCGGAGACCTTGCGCGCCGCGCGGGAAATGCCGGGCGGGGAGGTGTGTCCCTCTTTGTTCCGGACCTTCCCGGTTGCGGAGAGGGTGCCGCATCGGGTGCCGGGTGCCGCAATCCCCCTCCGACGGGCCCCGGGCGTACGCGGGGCGCCGATCGGTTCATTTTGTAGATAACTTGTGGATAAGTTTGGCCCGGGATATTGGTTTTTTCGCGAGAAAAACGTCAATTTTGTAAGACCGGACTTTGTCCCGGGTTCACGTCCGTTTGTCCGTAAAGTATAATATTGAGATAGTTATGTCAAAAGTCTCCACACCTGACACGCCGCGGAAGGTCAACTACAACGACGCGGTCGCCGAGTCGAAAAAGTATTTCGACGGGGACGATCTGGCCGCTACGGTATGGGTCAGCAAGTATGCCCTCAAGGATTCCATGGGCAACATTTATGAAAAATCCCCGCGCGAAATGCACGAGCGGATCGCCTCCGAGATCGAGCGCATCGAGCAGAAGTATCCCAACCCGCTCTCGCGCGAGGAGGCCTTCTTCTTGCTCGACCACTTCCGCTATGTCATTCCGCAGGGCGGCCCGATGACCGGCATCGGCAACAACTTCCAGGTGGCGTCGCTGTCGAACTGCTTCGTGATCGGCCACAAGCATCCGGCCGACTCCTACGGAGGCATCTTCCGCATCGACGAGGAGCAGGTGCAGCTCATGAAGCGCCGCGGCGGCGTGGGCCACGACCTCTCGCACATCCGCCCCACGGGCAGCCCGGTGCTGAACTCGGCCCTCACGTCGACGGGTATCGTTCCCTTCATGGAGCGCTATTCGAACTCCACGCGCGAGGTGGCGCAGGACGGACGGCGCGGCGCGCTGATGCTGTCGCTGTCGATCAAGCATCCGGATGCCGAGCGGTTCATCGATGCCAAGGTCGACACGGGCAAGGTCACCGGTGCGAATGTCTCGATCAAGATCGACGACGAGTTCATGCGTGCGGCGCTGGCCGGGAAAAAGTACCACCAGCAGTTCCCGATCAACTCCGAGCACCCGAAATACGAGCAGGACATCGACGCCAAAAAGTTGTGGGAGAAGATCATCCACAACGCCTGGAAATCGGCCGAGCCGGGCGTGCTGTTCTGGGACACGATCCTGCGCGAGAGCGTGCCCGACTGCTACGCCGACGAGGGCTTCGTCACGGTGTCGACGAACCCCTGCGGGGAGATCCCCCTCTGCCCCTACGATTCGTGCCGCCTGCTGGCGCTGAACCTGCTGAGCTATGTGGACAATCCGTTCAAGGCCGACGCGAAGTTCAACTTCGAGCGTTTCCGCGACCATGTGGGCAAGGCGATGCACATGATGGACGACATCATCGACCTGGAGCTTGAAAAGGTCGAGCTGATTATCCAGAAGATCGAGAACGATCCGGAGGACATCGACGTGCGCCGCGTGGAGCTGGAGCTGTGGAAGAAGATCCGCACGATGGCCCAGAAGGGCCGCCGCACGGGCCTCGGCATCACGGCCGAGGGCGACATGCTCGCCGCCCTGGGTCTGCGCTACGGCTCGCAGGAGGCCATCGACTTCGCCGTCGAGGTGCAGAAGACACTGGCCGTCGAAGCCTATCGCGCCTCGGTGAAGATGGCCGCCGAGCGGGGCCCGTTCCCGATCTACGACGCCGCGAAGGAGGCCGGCAACCCGATGATCGCGCGCATCCGCGAGGCCGATCCGGCGCTCTACGAGGAGATGACGCGCGTCGGGCGGCGCAATATCGCCATGCTGACCATCGCCCCGACGGGCACCACGTCGCTCATGTCGCAAACCACCTCGGGCATCGAGCCGGTGTTCCGCACGGTCTACAAGCGCCGCCGGAAGATCAACCCCTCGGACCACGACACGCACGTGGACTACGAGGACGAGACGGGCGAGAAGTTCCAGGAGTACAACGTCTACCACCACAACTTCGTGAAGTGGCTCGACGCCAACGGATACGACACCTCGAAACTGGAGACGATCTCCGACGAGGAGCTCGAGCAGTGGGTCAAGGCGTCGCCCTATCACGGCGCGACGGCCAACGACATCGACTGGGTGGCCAAGGTCAAGATGCAGGGTGCGATCCAGAAGTGGGTCGACCATTCGATTTCGGTGACGGTGAACCTTCCGAACAACGTCTCGGAGGCGCTCGTGGCCGACGTCTACCGCACGGCCTGGGAGTGCGGCTGCAAGGGCGTCACGGTCTACCGCGACGGATGCCGCGACGGCGTGCTGCTGGCCAAGGGCTCGAAGAAGAGCCGTTGCGAGGAGCATCCGGGCGAGGTGCCGAAGCGCCCGAAGTCCATTCCCGCCGACATCGTGCGCTTCAAGAACGGCTCCGAGGACTGGATCGCCTTCGTGGGGCTGCAGAACGGCCGTCCGTACGAGATCTTCACGGGTAAGATCGAGGAGGACGCCATGTACATCCCGCCGAAGATCAAGAAGGGCTACATCATTAAGGTGCGCGAGGAGGACGGTACGAAGCGTTACGACTTCCAGTACACCGACCGCTACGGGTATACGAACACCATCGGCGGCATCTCGCGCCTGTTCAACGAGGAGTTCTGGAACTACGCCAAGCTCATTTCGGGCGTGCTGCGCCACGGCATGCCGATCGAGAAGACGGTGTCGCTCATCGAGTCGCTGCATCTGGACAGCGTGTCGATCAACACGTGGAAGACGGGCGTCTGCCGCGCGCTGAAGCAGTACATCGTCGACGGCACGCGGTCGAAGGGCAAATGCCCGAGCTGCGGACAGGAGAACATGGCCTATCAGAACGGCTGTCTGACGTGCATGTCCTGCGGCTACTCCAAGTGCGGATGATGATGCCGGCGGCGCCCTGCGGGGCGTCCGGAGGATTTTGTTCCCAAAGGGCCCGAAAGCTCAACTTTCGGGCCCTTTTCGGTTCGGGGGCTTCGATTTTCCCGTTCCCGGTCGAATAATGAATGATTTTTGAGGGAGAAGGGCAGCATCCGTTCCCGGACGAGCGGACTGAACAGATGAAATGTCGTTCTTTCATTCACTTATTCATTCATTATCATTGTACTATGAAAAAATTTGCTTTTATTCTCGGCGCCCTGGTCCTTGCCGGCTCGACCGTATCGGCTCAGGATATGCCTAAAAAGCCCAGTTTCGCGGGGTTCGTGACCAACGGCTTCTGGGACAACTGGGAGATCTCGCTCGGGGCGGGCAGCGGCACGGCCTTCTCGAACGGGGACAACCTCGGAGCCCGGAAGGATCGCTTCGGATTCGAGGGGAACTTTGCGATCACGAAATGGATCCATCCGGTCGTGGGCATGCGCGCCCAGCTGCAGGGCGGGTGGTTCAACAACTTCGATCCCGTGGGAGGGAAGATGACCTGGCCCTACCTGTTCGCACACGCCGACGCCATGATCAACCTCTCGAACTGGATCGGCGGATACCGTGAGGATCGTGCCTATTATGCCGTGCCGTTCGCCGGTTTCGGATACGTGGCCACGAACTTCACCGACAAGAGCCAGACCGACAACATGTCGGGCACGAGTCAGGGATTTGCCGTGGCCGCGGGTCTTCTCAACAAGTTCCGCATTTCGCGGGCCTTCGATTTCAACATCGAGCTCAAGGGCATGCTGATGCGTTCGGCCGACACTCCGGTGGCGTTCGACGGCTCGTACCTCTTCGGGCTTACGGCAACGGCAGGATTTACGTACCGCTTCAACCAGCGTGCGTGGACGCGGGGCCTGCCGGGATATACGATGGCCGACATCGAGGCCTTCCAGGATGCCGTAGCCGCCAGCCTGGCTGCCGCCGCGGTGCTTGAGGCCGAGAATGCCGATCTTTCGCAGCAGCTCACCAAGGCCCAGAAGGCGCAGGCTGCTGCCGAAGCTGCCGCCGCCAAGGCGCAGGCCGCCGCCGCTGCCGCTCCGACCGCCCCGGCCAATCCGGCTGTCGACGAGGAGACGATCATCCTGTTCAACTACAGCATGTCGACGCTGACCCCGCAGGAGCAGACGCGTCTGAAGCTCGTAGCCGACAAGATCAAGAGCGGCCCGTCGGATGCCGTCTATACGATTGTCGGATATGCCGACCAGCAGACCGGATCGAAGAGCGGCAACAAGCGCGTGGCCGAGAACCGAGCCAAACGGGTCTATGACTACCTGATTTCGCTGGGTGTGAATGCCGATCAGCTGACCTACGAAGGCAAGGGCAACTCGCCCGATCCGTTCAAGGAGGTGCAGGACGCCAACCGCGCCGCGATCATCCAGTAATGCCAGGGCCCGGAACCCCGGCGGAGCGCAGATCGTCCGGACGATAAACCCGCCGGCGGATGAAAAGGGCAGAGGTGCAGGAGCGTATCCTGCGCCTCTTTTTTTGTGCGCGGAGGGGATGCGTTTTCGTACGCGTGACGTGCGTGTGATTCCGGCATTCTTTGGGCCGGGAGGGAGGGGAGGAGATTCGGGAGGCTCCGGTCGCGGGTCAGCGGATCTCGACGGCCTGGACGATGCGGATGCCCGCGCGGCGGTTGATAGCCTCGCAGAGGGCGTCGCGCTGGAGGAAGAGCTCCGAGCGCAGGACGCTCGAACGCATGCGGACATGGAGGATGTGCCTGCTGTCGAGGCGCAGCTCCGTGGTCTCGGCGGCGGCGCGTTCGCCGACGACCGCACGCCACGTGTCGGGCAGCTTCCCTTCGGCAACCTTCGCGGCGACATAGGGGCGTTTGAAGAACTCCTCGAGCAGGTCGCCCACGAGCATGGTTTTCGTGCGTCTCATGGCTGCGGTGCGGGAGTGGAGGTGGGTGTGGTTGCGGTCGTTTCTGCGGAGGCCGCGGGCTCGTCCCCGGTACGGAGGATCGGCTCGATGGCGCCGTTTTCGACCCGGAAGAGGCGGTAGTCGCTTCCCGCGCGGTCGAGGATCGTCCGCAGGCGCGTGGGGTTGCAGTCGGTGATGAGGATCTGTCCGAAGGCGTCGTCCGCCACCAGGCGGATGAGCTGCTCGACACGCCCGGCGTCGAGCTTGTCGAACAGGTCGTCGAGCAGCAGCAGCGGGCGTTCGTGTCTCTCCTCTGCGAGAATGGCGTACTGCGCCAGCTTGAGGGCGATCAGGAAGGATTTCTGCTGCCCCTGGGAGCCGTATTTGCGCAGCGGGTATCCGCCGATGCGCAGCGTGAGGTCGTCGCGGTGGATTCCCGCCGTGGTGAACTCGTTGACGAGGTCTTTCTGGCGCGCGGCGCGCAGGATCTCCTCGAACGGTCGGTCGTTGAGCTCCGAGCGGTACGAGAGTTCGACCTGCTCGCGGTCGTCCGACAGGCGGCGGTAGTACTCCGCGACGATGGGCTGCAGGCGTTCTGTGAACTCCCGGCGGCGGGCATGGATCGACTCGCCGTGTTCGCACAGCTGGCGGTCGTAAATCCCGAGCATCGTCTCGTCGGGCTGCATCTTCAGCAGCCGGTTGCGCTCCCCGAGGACGGCATTGTAACGCATCACGGAGGCCAGATACGTGCGGTCGAGCTGCGAGATGAAGGCGTTGAGGTAGCGGCGCCGTTCGTCGGCGGCATCGGAGATCAGGGCGCTGTCGGAGGGCGATACGATCACCGCCGGGAGGAGCCCCACGTGGTCGGCGAGGCGTTCGTACTCCTTGTCGTTGCGTTTGAGGATCTTCCCGCCCTTGCGGGAGAACGAGCAGACGACCTTCTCGCGCCGCTGCCCGTCGGAGAGGTACTGCCCCTCGAGCAGGAAGCAGTCGGCTCCGTGGCGGATGCTCTGGCCGTCGGTCATCTGCAGCGACGACTTGCACATCGACAGGTAGTAGACGGCGTCCAGGACATTGGTCTTCCCGGCGCCGTTGTCTCCCACGAAGCAGTTCACGCCCTCTCCGAGTTCGAGATCTTCGCGGGCGATGTTTTTAAAATTCAGCAGCGTGATTTTCTTCAGAAACATACGACAAAAATACAAAAATTCCCGACACGACATTGTACATTGTGAATAGTTTTGTATCTTTGCAGGCTATCATACGGAATTATAAACTAAAACATCTATAAGCAATATGGCAAAACAGAACGTCGCCGGACAGGAGACCCTCGGCGAAGCAATGAACAAGACGGAGCTCTTTTTCGAGAAGAACGGCCGGAAGATGACCTATGTTTTCCTCATGCTGCTCGTCATCGCGGCGCTGATATACGGTTATCGCGTGCTGATCGTCCACCCGCGTGCGGAGAAGGCCGCCGAGATGATCGCCGAGGCGCAGAACCGCTTCGATGCCGAGAACCCCGACTTCGAACTGGCCCTCGTGGGCGATGCCAACGGTGCGGGCTTCCTCGACGTGATCGAGCAGTACGACTCGACGCCTTCGGGCAACCTTGCCAAGCACTATGCGGGGATCTGCTACCTGCGTACGGGCGACTTGGAGAACGCCGCGAAATACCTTTCGAAGTTCTCGCCCCTGAAGGGCATCCCGGGAGCGATCGTCAACGCCCAGAACTACGGGCTGCAGGGCGACGTGGCCGTGGAGCGTCAGGACTACGCCTCCGCGGTGAAGTTCTATGACAAGGCCGTCGAGGCCGCCGACAACAACCTCACGGCCCCGATGTACCTGCGCAAGGCAGGGCTCGCCGAGCAGGCCCAGGGCAACGACGCCAAGGCTGCGGCCTACTACGAGGAGATCCTGACCTCGTATCCCGCATCGCTGGAGGCCCGTGAGGCCGAGAAACTCCTCGGCACCATCGAGTAACCCATCCAAACGCAGCAACGCATGGCGACCAGAAACCATAATCTCTCCCAGTTCGACGCGCCGCTGCCGTCGGCCGAGGACATGCGCTTCGGCATCGTGGTGGCGGAGTGGAACCGCGAGGTCACGGAGGCCCTGCTCGAGGGTGCCGTGCGCACGCTCCGTGCCGCGGGGTGTCCCGACATGAACATCCAGATCAAATATGTCCCGGGCACCTTCGAACTGGCTCTCGGCGCGCAGTTCTTCGCCGAGTACACCGATGTCGACGCCGTGATTGCGCTGGGCTGCGTGATCCAGGGCGATACGCGCCATTTCGACTTCATCTGCCAGGGGGTGACGCAGGGTATCACGCAGCTGCAGATCCAGTGGAACATGCCCATTGCATTCGGCGTGCTGACGGTCAACGACATGCAGCAGGCGCTGGACCGTTGCGGAGGCCGCCTCGGCAACAAGGGCGACGAAGCCGCTGCCGCAGCCATCAACATGGTCAAGCTGCAGATCGACATGGAGGCCGCATCGCCCGACAAGGAGCCCGATCGGCGCAACATCAACTGATCCTCGGCCGGGGGGGGGTGAACTCCGGCCGATCCGCGTACATGCAATATCAGAAAGGGATCCATTCATGCGAATGGATCCCTTCTTTTTTGCGTGGTCTCTCCGCTGCGGTGCCGCACGGCGGCCTTCCGCGCGGCGCCCGCCCCCTAAAAGATCCCCAGGTTGTCGAGGAAGATCAGCAACAGGATAATCGGGCAGACGTACCGCAGAAGGAAGATGTAAAGCCTGTAGATGCGGAATTTCAGGGCCCCGTTGTTGGTGATCTGCGCCTTGAGGATCTGCTGGTCGAGCCTCCACCCCACAAAGATGCAGGTGAAGAATCCGCCCAGCGGCAGCAGGATGTTGGCCGTGATGTAGTCCAGCGAGTCGAAGATGCTCAGCCCGCAGATCTTCCAGCCTCCGAGCACTCCGAGCGAGAGCGACGCCACGGTGCCGAGCACCATCGTGGCCGCGGTCGTTGTCCATGCCGCGGCCCGGCGGCTCAGGCGCCACTCCTCGTGCAGGTATGCCGTGATGACCTCATGCAGCGAGATGGTCGAGGTGAGGGCCGCGACGACCAGCAGCAGGAAGAAGACACTCGACCATACCATGCTCAGCGGCATGGTGTTGAAGATCCCCGGCAGGGTGATGAATACCAGCGAGGGCCCCGACGAGGGCTCGATCCCCGCGCTGAAGACCGCCGGGAAGATCACCACGCCGGCCAGTACGGCCACCAGCGTGTCGAGAATCGTGACGTTGAGGGCCGTGTGCCGCAGGTTGGTGTCGGGCTTGAAGTAGGAGGCATAGGTCACCATCGTGCCGATGCCGATCGAGAGCGAGAAGAAGGCCTGCCCGAGGGCCACCAGAATCGTTGAGGCGGTGACCTTCGAGAAGTCGGGCTTGAAGAAGAACCGGAGTCCCTCGATGCTCCCGGGCATCGTCATGGCGTGGATCGCCAGCGTGATGAGGATCGCGAACAACAGGGGCATGAGCAGCTTGGCCGAGCGTTCGATGCCCTTCTGGACGCCCAGGGCGATGACGAAATGGGTCACCAGGACGAACAGCCCCGTGTAGAGCACCGGCCGCCAGGGGTTGCTGATGAAGTTCTCGAAGATGCTGCTGTACTCCTCGGGCGTTGTGAAGTGCGCGAGGCTCCCCGTCACGGAGTGGATCATGTATTCGGCCGTCCATCCGGAGACCACGAAATAGAACCCCAGGATCAGGAAGGCTGCCAGTACGCCGTTGTATCCGAGGAAGCTCCAGCGGGGATTCAGCGCCCGGTAGGCACCCACGGCGTTTCGCTGCGAGGCCCGCCCGATGGTGAATTCCGCCACCATGACCGGCAGCCCCAGCAGCAGCACGCAGAGGATGTAGATGACCAGAAAGGCCCCTCCACCGTTGTCTCCCGCCACGTAGGGGAACCTCCAGATGTTTCCCAGCCCTACGGAGCTGCCTGCGGCGACGAGCACGGCGCTCAATTTTCCGCCCAGTGTGGCTCGGTTTTGTGAGTGATGCATAATCGAAATCGTTTATGTAGGGATGCCGTGCGGGTGCGGGCCTTTGGGGCCCAGACCTGCGGTTCCCGGCATCCGGTCATTTTTCCAGCACGACGCTGACGCGTTCGAGCTTGCCGCCCAGCGGCGGAGCCAGTTTCGATACCGTGCACTTTACGTGCCGGATCTGTGCGTATTCGGCGTACACCGCGTCGATGATGTTCATGGCCGCGCGTTCGATCGTCCGCTGCGTGACGCGCATCTGCGCGCGCACGACCTCGTAGACCGTGAGGTAGTTGACGGCCTTCTCCACGCTGTCCTCCGCGGCGACGTCTCCCAGCTCGACCGTGATCTCCAGATCCACCGTGAAGCGGTTCCCGACCTTTCGTTCCAGCTCGTAACAGCCGTGCAGCGCCCGAAACTCCATGCGTTGCAGGACGATGCGGTACTCCATCTCCCTATTCGGCGATTACGAGGTAGTAGTTCTTCTTCCCGCGCTGCACGAGGAGGTATTTCCCGGCGATCAGCTCTCCGGTGCCCACCGTACGCATCGGGTCTGCGACCTTCTCCTTGTTGAGCGACACGCCGCCTCCCTGCACCATCTTGCGGCATTCGCCCTTCGAGGGGAAGATATCGGTAGCCGTGGCGCAGAGTTCCACGAAGGGAATCCCTGCCTCCAGTTCGGTGCGGGTCACGCGGTACTGCGGCACCCCCTCGAATACCTGCAGCAGGGTCTCTTCGTCCAGACGCCGCAGGGCCTCGGAGGTGGCGCCTCCGAAGAGGATATGCGAGGCCTCGACGGCCTTCTCGTACTCTTCGCGCGAGTGGATCATCACGGTGATCTCCTCCGCGAGGCGCTTCTGCAGCACGCGCAGGTGCGGGGCGGCCTCGTGCTCGGCGATCAGCCCTTCGATGGTCTCGCGGTCCAGGAGCGTGAAGATCTTGATGTAGCGCTTGGCGTCCTCGTCGCTGACGTTGAGCCAGAACTGATAGAACTTGTAGGGCGAAGTGTAGCGGGGGTCGAGCCAGACGTTGCCGCTTTCGGTCTTTCCGAACTTCGTGCCGTCGGCCTTGGTGATGAGCGGGCAGGTGATGGCGTAGGCTTCGGCCTCGGGCCCGAGCTTGCGGCGGATGAGCTCCGTGCCGGTGGTGATGTTTCCCCACTGGTCGGCGCCACCGAGCTGGATCTTGCAGTTCATCGTCTGGTAGAGGTGCAGGAAGTCGTATCCCTGCACGAGCTGGTAGGTGAATTCGGTGAACGACATGCCGTCGCCCTCGCCGTTGAAGCGCTTCTTGACCGAATCCTTGGCCATCATGTAGTTGACCGTGATGCACTTGCCGATGTCGCGGATGAAATCCAGGAACGTGAATTCCTTCATCCAGTCGTAGTTGTTGACCATGCGTGCGGCGTTCGGGGCGTCGGAGTCGAAGTCGAGGAGCTTGGAGAGCTGCCGCTTGATGGCCTCCTGGTTGTGGCGCAGGGTCTGTTCGTCGAGAAGGTTCCGTTCCTGCGACTTGCCCGAGGGGTCGCCGATCATGCCCGTCGCACCGCCCACGAGGGCCAGCGGCCGGTGTCCGCACATCTGGAAGTGCTTGAGGATCATCACGCCGACCAGGTGGCCGATATGGAGCGAGTCGGCCGTGGGGTCGATGCCCAGATAGGCCGTCGTCATCTCCTTTTCGAGCTGTTCCTTTGCTCCGGGCATGATCGTGTGGATCATGCCGCGCCATTCGAGTTCTTCGATGAAGTTTTTCGTTGCCATATTGCTTTTCTCTTTTTTGTTTTTCCTTGTTTGTCGTTGTTTGTCGGATGCACCTGCCGGAATTCCTTCCGGAGCCCTGCGTTGCCGTCACTCGATTTCCAGATCCAGGGCCTTGCGGAGCTCCGTGAAATGCGGGTTTTTCTCCGAGATGTAGCGGATCTTGTCCTCGAGCCTGATCGGCCGTGCCGCACGGACCTGTTCGTCGACGATGACCTCCAGTTCGATACGTCCCGAGATTTGGGCGCATGCCATGATCTGCAGGAGCATTTCGGTCTTGTTGCGCAGGATCTCGTCCCGCAGTTCCCGGGTCGGGACGCGTACCGAGATCGTGTTTCCGCGGATGGCCATCCGTTCGAATGCCGCGACGAAGCGCGGGCGTTTCTCGCCGATGAGCTTTATGATCGCATCCCGGGACTGGAGGAGCTTGCGCTCGCTCTCGGGATCGATCTCCGTGGCGGGAGCCAGCCGTGCGGCGGGGTTTTCGGATTCCGCTTCACGGATTTCGCCGCCCGAAGCCAGCAGCTCGGAGAGCGAACTTCCGAGGATCAGCGGACGACGCGTCGGACGCTGCGAAGGCTGTGCGGCTGTCGGAGCCGTTTCCGGTCCCGTTCCTGCCGAAGCGGGAGCTGGTGCCGCCGGAGCGGCCGGAGCTGAACTGGCCGCCGGAGCCGCGGCCGCAGTCGCCGCCGCAACAATCGGGGCTGCAGTCGGAGCGGCCGAAACCGAAGCCGCTGCCGGAGTTGCTGCTGCCGGAGTTGCTGCTGCCGGAACTGCCGGAACCGCCGGAACCGCCGGAACCGCCGGAACCGCCGGAACTGAAGTCGCTGCCGGGGTTGCTGCCGGGGTTGCCGCCGGGGTTGCCTCCGCAACAGTCGGGGCCGCAGTCGAAGCGGTCGGAACGGCCGAAACCGAAGCCGTTGCCGGAGCCGTTGTCGGAGCCGTTGTCGGGACAGCCTGCGCCGTCTTGAGGTCGGGAAGCGGATACTCCCCGGAGGATGTCAGGGTGCTATTTTTTTTTTGGCCGAGCCCTGCGATTTTCATCAGGCCCAGCTCGACGAGCAGCCGCTGGTTCGACGACTGCCGTATTTTTCCGTCGAGATCCGTCAGCAGGGCGATCGCCCCGAACAGGAAATCGACTCCGCAGGCCTCCGCCTGCACGCGGTATCGTTCGAGCAGCGTGCCGGTCATTTCGATCAGGCGGAGGGTTTCGGGGCGTTTGGCCATGAGCAGGTCGCGCATGTGTCGGTTCAGCCCGGCCATGAAGGTCTGCCCGGAGAACCCTTTCGAGAGCACCTCGTCGAAGGCGACGAGCGCCTCGACGTAGTTGCCTGCAAGCAGCAGCTCGGTGATGCCGAAGTAGGTGTCGTAATCCAGAACGTTGAGCGTGCGTGCGACGTTGCGGTAGTCGAGCGACGTGCCGCAGAACGACACGGCCTTGTCGAACATCGACAGGGCGTCGCGCATGCCGCCGTCGGCCTTCTGCGCGATGAGGTTCAGCGACTCCTCGTCGGCAGAGATTCCCTCTTCGGAGGCGATGTACCGGAGGTATCCGACGGCGTCCTCCACGCGGATGCGGTTGAAGTCGTAAATCTGGCAGCGCGAGAGGATCGTGGGGATGATCTTGTGCTTCTCGGTGGTGGCGAGGATGAAGATCGCATGGGCGGGCGGCTCCTCGAGCGTCTTGAGGAAGGCGTTGAATGCCGCGGCCGAGAGCATGTGCACCTCGTCGATGATGAATACCGAGTAGCGTCCTACCTGCGGGATGATGCGCACCTGCTCGATGAGCGTGCGGATGTCCTCCACGGAGTTGTTCGACGCGGCGTCGAGTTCGTGGATGTTGAGCGAGCGACCCTCGTTGAACGAGCGGCACGATTCGCACTCGTTGCATGCTTCGGCGCCGTGGGGCGCGAGGCAGTTGATCGCCTTGGCGAAGATTCGCGCGCAGGTGGTTTTCCCGACGCCGCGGGGTCCGCAGAAGAGGTATGCGTGTGCGAGCTGTCCGCGCTCGATGGCATTCTGGAGCGTGGAGGTGATATGCTGCTGTCCGACGACCGAGCGGAAGGTGGCGGGACGGTATTTGCGTGCGCTGACGATGAAATCACTCATAATAGCGCAAAGATACCGAATTATAAATAAAAAAATAAAATTGGGGAATTAAAAAATTGCCGCTTCGCCGAATTCCGTGCGGATGCGGCGGCGGGCACCGGACAAAGTGACGGCAGGTGGCAGGCGCGGAGTGACAGTTTGTGACAAAATCTGTCACTTTGGCCGAAAAAACGCCTTGGCAGGGCTTTTGCGTGAGGATGGATCGAAACGCGAAACAAATAAAAAACAACAACGGATATGAACATCAACACATTGACCATCAAAGCGCAGGAGGCGCTGCAAGCGGCGCTGACCCTTGCGCGGGAGCGCGGACAGCAGGCTGTCGAGCCGCTCCACCTGCTCGCGGTGCTCATCCGCGAGGATGATTCGCTTGCGACATTCCTCCTAGGGCGTGTGGGCGTGAACGTCCGCGGGCTGCGCGAGGAGGTGAACCGTGCGGTCGGGCAGCTTCCGCGCGTCGAGGGCGGCAACGGCGAGCAGTACTTTTCGCAGGACGCCTCGCGGGTGATCCAGCGTGCCGTCGACTTCACGAAGAACTTCGGCGACAAGTACGCGTCGGTCGAACACCTTCTGCTGGGACTTCTCGCCGAGCGCGGCCAGGCTTCCGATCTGTTGAAACGCGGCGGAGCCACCGAGAAGGAGCTTCTCGAGGCGATCCGCACCTTCCGCAAGGGGGCGACGGTCGACTCGCAGACCTCCTCTCAGCAGTTCGACGCCCTGGGCAAGTACGCCATCAACCTCAACGAACAGGCCCGGAGCGGGAAGCTCGACCCGGTGATCGGACGTGACGAAGAGATCCGCCGCGTGCTGCAGATCCTCTCGCGGCGTACGAAGAACAACCCTATTCTGGTCGGTGAGGCCGGAGTGGGCAAGACGGCCATCGCCGAGGGCATCGCGCGGCGGATCATCGACGGCGACGTTCCGGAGAACCTGAAGTCGAAGGTGATCTACTCGCTCGACATGGGCGCGCTGATCGCCGGAGCGAAGTATCAGGGCGAATTCGAGGAGCGTCTGAAGGCCGTCGTGCAGGAGGTCATCGCCAGCGACGGCGAGATCCTGCTCTTCATCGACGAGATCCATACGCTGGTCGGCGCCGGCAAGTCGTCCGGGGCGATGGACGCCGCCAACATCCTCAAACCGGCGCTTGCGCGCGGCGAGCTGCGGACGATCGGCGCCACGACGCTCGACGAGTTCCAGAAGTACTTCGAACAGGACAAGGCCCTCGAGC
The DNA here is from genome assembly GCA_019118605.1 of Candidatus Alistipes faecavium. Classification (GTDB taxonomy): domain Bacteria; phylum Bacteroidota; class Bacteroidia; order Bacteroidales; family Rikenellaceae; genus Alistipes; species Alistipes faecavium. The sequence continues at coordinate 54,350 of DWYP01000014.1, forward strand.
GCCGTTTCCAGAAGGTGATGGTCGACGAGCCTTCGCAGGAGGACGCCATCTCGATCCTCCGCGGCCTGAAGGAACGCTACGAGAACCACCATCAGGTGCGGATCAAGGACGAGGCGATCATCTCGGCCGTGGAGCTGTCGACGCGATACATCACCTCGCGGTTCCTGCCCGACAAGGCCATCGACCTGATCGACGAGGCGGCCTCGCGGCTGCGCCTGGAGATGAACTCCGTGCCCGACGAGATCGACTCGCTGGAGCGCAGGATGCGTCAGCTGGAGATCGAGCGCGAGGCGATCCGCCGCGAGAAGGACAAGGAGCGTATCGAGGCGCTCACGAAGGAGATCGACGACCTGAAGGCCAAGGACTCCGAGATGCGTGCCAAGTGGCAGGGGCAGCGCGATCTGCTGAAGAAGATCCAGACGAACAAGGATCGGATCGAGCAGCTGAAGATCGAGGCGCAGCAGGCCGAACGTCAGGGCGATTATGGCAAGGTTGCCGAGATCCGCTACGGCAAGATCCAGGAGGCCGAGAAGGAGATTGCGGCCTTCCAGGAGGAGTACAAGCTGGCTTCGGCCAACGGTTCGATGATCAAGGAGGAGGTCGACGCGCAGGATGTCGCCGAGGTGGTGTCGCGCTGGACGGGCATTCCCGTAACGCGGATGCTGGCCTCGGAGCGCGAGAAACTCCTGCACATGGAGGAGGAGCTCCACAAGCGGGTTGTCGGACAGGAGCAGGCCATCGCGGCCATTTCGGACGCCGTGCGTCGTTCGCGTGCGGGGCTGAACGATCCGCGCAAGCCGATCGGGTCGTTCATCTTCCTCGGCACGACGGGTGTCGGCAAGACCGAACTGGCCAAGGCCCTGGCGGAGTTCCTCTTCAACGACGACCAGATGATGACGCGTATCGACATGAGCGAGTACCAGGAGCGGCACAGCGTGTCGCGGCTGGTCGGGGCGCCTCCGGGATACGTCGGATACGACGAGGGCGGACAGCTGACCGAGGCCGTGCGGCGCAAGCCCTACTCGGTGGTGCTGCTCGACGAGATCGAGAAGGCGCACCCGGATGTCTTCAACATCCTGCTGCAGGTGCTCGACGACGGGCGTCTGACCGACAACAAGGGACGCACGGTCGATTTCCGCAACACGATCATCATCATGACCTCGAACATGGGCTCGCACGTCATTCAGGAGAACTTTTCGAAGGACTTTGACGGGAAGAAGGTCCCGGAGGAGGTTGTCGAGCGCACGCGCCGCGAGGTGATCGACCTCTTGAAGCAGCAGCTCAAGCCGGAGTTCCTGAACCGTATCGACGAGATCGTGATGTTCGAGCCGCTGACGCGCCGCGACATCGAGCGCATCGTCGACATCCAGCTGGGGCACGTGCGCAAGATGCTTGCCGAGAACGGCATCCGGCTCGAGTACACCGACCGGGCGCGCGAATGGATCGCTGCGGCGGGTTACGATCCGCTCTACGGAGCGCGCCCCGTAAAGCGTACGATCCAGCGCTGCGTGGTCAACGACCTCTCGAAGCGGATCCTTGCGGGCGAGGTCGACCGCTCGAAGCCGATCTCGATCGACGCCGATGCCAACGGACTGACCTTCGCGAACTGACGCCGGGAGTGCCGGGCCGCAGTGTCCGGGCCGCAAAACGACGGAGGGTTCCGCCCCGAAAAGGGGTGGAACCCTCTTTTTTTGTCTCCGGAAGTGCGTCGCCGAGCCTGTTGTGTCTCTGTCTTTGGCTCCTACCGCACGTAGCGGCTGAAGAAGCTCCAGAGCTCCTCACAGGTGTCGACGCCCGTCCGACGCCACGAATGGGTGCCTCCGAGCACCTCGTAAAGCCAAACCTCGCAGCCGTCGGTCCCCTCCGTGAAGCGGTGTGCCACGGGCTGCAGCCCGTCGGCTCCCTGCGGAAGGGTGTCGATGCGGTGGCGCAGGCACTTTGCCTTCGCGGCCCAGTAGCCGACGGCCATCGGGATCGGGAGGTAGGCGCCCCATCCGTCGCGGTTCTCGAGGTCGCCCTCCCAGTGCGTCGTGCGGTCGAGGGTTCCGTGGATCTCGAAGAGCGGGACGGGCTGCCGGCTCTCGTCCTCGCGAAGGGCGCTGACCGACATGAACCCCGCCACGGGCCCCAGCGCCGCGAAGAGCTCCGGACGGCGCACGGCCAGCAGGTAGCACATGTCCCCGCCGTTGGACATCCCCGTGCAGAAGACGTTGCGGCGGCTCAGCCCGTATCGGCGGTGGAGGTGGTCGATCAGCTCCTCGAGGAAGCGGATGTCGTCGACCGGCATGTCGGCCTGAAAGGGGTATCCCACGTTCCAGCACCGCTTGCCGCGGCCGTCGCGCTCGCCCTGCGGGTAGCAGACGGCGAAGCGGTGGCGGTCGGCCGTGGCGTTCATCCCGAAGTATTCGGGATCGGCGTCTCCGCCGTATCCGTGCAGGACGATCACCAGCGGCGCTTCGGCGGGCAGTCCCTCGGGCAGGTGGAGCACATAGCGGCGTTCGAGGCCTCCGGCGCGGAGGCTTTCGGTGCGGGTCTCCTGCGCCGCACCGTGCGCGGCGAGGAGCATCAGCAGGCCCGTCAGGGCAAATCGGGCAAATGGTTTCATGCGTCGGAATGTGAGGTTTTTTTTCAGAGACCCTTGCGGGCGATGCGCCACGCCAGGGCGTTGTATGCGTCGAGCAGCGGGCCGCGCCATGCCACGGGCAGCAGGTTCAGCACGCGCACCTTGCGCAGCGTGCGCCGGTAGGTGCGCGTCCAGCGGAAGAAGCGCGCGGCGCGGCGCGCTTCGCGCGTTCCGCCTTTGACGCTCTGGATCAGGGCCTTGCCGAGGGCCGCCCGGGCGATGAACTCCCGCTCCTCGAGGGGTGCCGCAGGGTCGTACAGCTCCTCGAACGAATGGACTGTCCGCTCGGGGGTGTAGCCGGAGGCCGAACGGTTCGAGGCCACGCGCGAATAGCGCACCAGCCGCTCGGGTGAGTAGCAGACCGCATAACGGCGAGTGATGAGGATCCAGACGTAGAGATCCTCGGCGATCTTCATCCCTTCGGGGAACATTCCCACGGTCTGGAAAACCCTCCGGGGAATGCAGCTCGCCGAGGGGATGGCGATGTAGCGGTGCGCGGAGTCGCGGAAGAAGTTGTCGACCACGCCGCGGCGTTCGAGCCCCGGGGCGGGGAAGAGGCCGTCGTCGGCCACGACCGAGAATCCCGTGCAGTAGAGCCCGCACCCGGGATACGCCTCGATCAGGGACTCTATTTCGGCCAGATAGCCCTCCTCCCACTCGTCGTCGGCGTCCAGCAGGGCGATGTATTCGCCCCGGGCCTCGGCGATGCCGCGGTTGCGGGCCGCGCAGACCCCGGCATTGGGCTGCGGGAGCAGCCGCACGAGGGGCGATGCGATGCGGCGCACGATCTCCGCGCTGCGATCCGTCGACCCGTCGTCCACGACGAGGATCTCCTCCGGCAGGCGGCGTTGGGAGAGCACCGAGCGAATCGTTCCTTCGATTTCGCGCTCCTTGTTGTAGAGGGGTATGACGACCGTGATGGTGGGCTTGGACATATCGGCGGTACGGATTTTTTGCGAAGATACCGATCTTTTGCTACTTTTGCAAAAAAGCCCTCCATGACCGCATTCGAAAAACTCGACCGATTTCTGCGCAACCTCTACGAGACGGCGTTCTACTTCGCGGTAATGGCCGTGAAGGAGAACCTGCGCAACTACGTTGGCCGTGCCGGTACGGTCGGTTCGCCGCGGCCCGTCGCGGCGATCCTCGGCAACGGGCCCTCGCTCGGACGCGAGCTTCCGCGGCTGTTGGAAAGCGGCGCCCTGCGCGACCGCGACGTCATGGCGGTGAACTTCTTCGCCCTCGACGGGCGTTTCGAGGAGGTGCGTCCGGCCTACTATGTCCTTTCGGATCCGATGTTTTTCCGCGACTCGGCGCAGCGCGAACGGGTCGCCGAACTCTACCGCACGCTCAACGCCCGGGTGACGTGGCCCATGCACCTCTACGTGCAGTACTACAACCCCGAGCGTTTCGACTACCGCGCTGCGCTTCCGAACCCGCAGATCCGCATCATCCCGTTCCATACGCAGCTCTACCGCGGATTCCCGACCCTCGGTTTCCGCCTCTTCCGCCGGGGGCTCGGGAGCGCCAACTACGGCACCGTGGTGCAGGTGTGCGAATACATCGCCCTGCTGCTCGGATACCGCACCGTGGAGCTCTACGGCGTGGATCACACGCTGCTCGACGGCCTTGCGGTCGACGACGGCAACCGCCTCTGCCGCCGCGACAGCCACTACTACGACACGGCGCCCGCGGCCGCGCAGCCGATCTTCCAGAAGGTTCCGCCGCGCCCCTATACGATGGCGATGTACCTCGGGGAGGTGGCCGAACTCTTCCGGGGCCACGAGATCCTTCGCGACTATGCCGCATGGCTCGGGGCGCGGATCGTCAACCGCACGCGCGGCTCGCTGATCGACGCCTACGAGCGCGACCCGCTCGACTGAAGGCCCCCTGCCTCCGACTCACGCCTCCAATAAGAGAAGGCCGCAGCCCCCGGGAGAAGGGAACTGCGGCTTTTGTCATCATTTGCTCGTTGTCTTCCGGCTTTTCGGAGGTCTGCGGCGAAAACTCCCGTCCGCCGCAATTGCCCGCTACCGGGGCAGGTCGCGGCTCGCGGCGATGATCTCGGCCATGGCGAAATCCTCCGGATAGTCGATGTCCAGCCCCTCGATGCGGTCGACGACGGCCATCCACGGACGGTCGCCGATCCTCCGCCCCCTGCCGCACCACAGCTCCCGCGGGAAGATGAAGAAGGCGCTCGTCTCGATGTAGACCGGCTCGAGGGTCTGCGTGCGCGGGATGTCGTCGAGGCGGTAGTTGAGCGGGCGCCCTTCGAACCACGCGAAGGTCTGGATCCGCTCGGCGCTGAAGGCCGAGTCGTACTCGCCCGACTGCACCTTCCCGAGGGCCTCGGCAAGGGTCGCCGCCCGGATGAAGGGCGAGGTGGCGTGGGCCAGGACGTAGATATCGGCCTCGATCTCCGCGGTGAAGGCGTCGTAGATCTCCCGCCCGAGCGTCGTGTCGCGGTCGAGCGAGGCGTCGCGGCGCAGCAGCCGCACTCCTTCGGGCAGCAGTTTGCGGATGCTCTCGTCGCTGCAGTAGACATACACCTCGTCGATGGCCTCGACCTCGGTCAGGGTCTTCAGGATGTGGCACATCAGCGGCTCGCCGCCCAGCGGACGGAGGTTCTTGCCCGCGACGCGCTGGCTGTTGAGGCGGATGGGGACGAATGCGACGGTTTTCATGCGAATGGTAGAGCGTTAGGGGGTTGTAATCGGTGTTCGTTACTGTACGAGGAGGTTGCAGCCGCGGATCTCGGCATGGTCGATGCGCCCTTCGACGACAAACGACCCGTCGGCATCGACGCGTGCGACATCCTGCGTCTGGATGAAGGCGCACGACCAACGGTTGGCCAGGTCGATGATGTTCAGCCCCCCGCGCGATCCCGGGGGCAGCAGTGCGAAGGGGTCGTTCACGTCGCGCGCGACGACCCGCATCCACGCCGGGCAGCGGAAACGGTTGCCGCCCGCGGAATAGGCCTGAGACGTAAGCTCGGCCATGCCGTATTCCGAGTGAATGGCTTCGACGCCGAACGCCTCGCAGAGAATGCGGTGGAACGCCTCCTTGGGAATCTCCTCGCGGTAACCCTTCATTCCGCCGGTCTCCATGACGACCGTGTCGCGCAGCTTCGGGGCGCAGCGCTCCGCGAGGTTCCACAGGGCATAGCTCACGCCGAGCAGGATCTTGGGCTTCGCATCGGCGGACATGTCGCGCAGCAGGGCGTCGTAGTCGTCGAGGTAGAAGCCTCCCGATCCGCAGTCGGCAATCAGCCGGTCGGCCATGTAGACGAGCGACGAACCCTTTCGGCGCAGGTAGTTCGGAAGCAGGGCGTAGAGGCTCCAGCGGGCCGGATCTCCGTAGAAGGTGCGGAAAGCGCCGCGGAACGCCTGTTCGTAGAGGGCCAGCGAACGCATCATGTGGCGCGAGGGTACCATGCCCGTCGTGGCCGAGGAGGTGAAGACCGCCTCGGGCGCGCGGTCGCCGCAGTAGACCTCGTGGCTCTTGAAAAGCTCGATGGGCAGGAAGGGAATCCCGCGCAGTGTCGTGACGTGCTCCGGCCGGATGCCGACGAGCGCGAGGTACTCGCGGTAGGGCGGACACGCCGCGGCCTGGAAGCGGAAAAGCTCCAGCGCGGCCTTTTCGAAGGCTGCGCCGTCGCCCGCCTTCAGGCGGAATATGTCGTCCGTTGGGATCATCTTCGCAAAGATACGCAAAAAACGCAATCGCGGAACATCTGCCGGGAGGATTCGCCCCGGCAGGGGCCCCGGATCGCGCGCCCGGGCCGAAAAAAAGAGACCGCGGGACGAGTTTCCGTGTCCCGCAGCCTCTCATCTGGTGTGCTTCCGGCCGTCTGGCCGGGCGCGAAGTTACTTTTTCGATTTCGGCGCCAGCATCATGTTCATCTTCTTGCCGTCGAGCTTGGGCATCATCTCCACCTTTGCGACATCCTCGAGGTCGGTGGCGAAGCGCAGCAGCAGGATCTCCCCCTGCTCCTTGAAGACGATCGAACGTCCGCGGAAGAAGACATAGGCCTTGACCTTCGCCCCCTCCTTGAGGAAGTTCTGCGCATGCTTGAGCTTGAAGTTGTAGTCGTGGTCGTCGGTCTGGGGTCCGAAGCGGATCTCCTTGACTACGACCTTCGTCTGGTTGGCCTTCAGCTCCTTGGCCTTCTTTTTCTGCTGGTAGAGGAATTTCTGGTAGTCGGCGATGCGGCATACGGGCGGTTCGGCCTTCGGCGAGATCTCGATCAGGTCGAGTTCCATCTCGTCGGCCAGCCGCAGGGCGTCCCGGATGGGCATTACCTGTACCTGCGGAATGTTGTCGCCCACCACGCGCACTTCGGGAGCGGTAATTTGCTCGTTGATGCGGTGGGGATTCTCCTTTTCTACCGGTCGGCGTCCGAGGTGCGGACTGTTGGCCGGTTTCGGTCTGTTGTTCCCGGGGTTGAACGGCCGCGGCGGGAACGGTTTCGGTGCTGCGATAGTTGTGTGTGAATTAAAGGTTATTACAAATGCAAAAATAATTTTTTTTCGGCAGGAACAAGGCTTCCGGGATTATTTTTTCTCCAGTCTGTTGGCCTCGACCTCCTCCTTGACCAGTCCGGTCAGGAAGTCGCGGAAGGCCTCCATCGACATCTGTCCCTTGTCGCCTTCGCCCTGGGCGCGTACCGAAACCAGCCCTTCGGCCTCCTCCTTCTCGCCGACGATCAGCAGGTAGGGGATGCGCTTGAGCTCGTTGTCGCGGATCTTGCGTCCGATCTTCTCGTTGCGGTCGTCGACCTCCGTGCGCACGTCGTAGCGGTTCAGGTAGTCGGCCACACGCTGTGCGTAGTCGTTGTACTTCTCCGAGATCGGGAGCACGACGACCTGCTGGGGCGAGAGCCACAGGGGGAACTTGCCTCCGGTGTGCTCGAGCAGCACGGCTACGAAGCGCTCCATCGAGCCGAACGGCGCGCGGTGGATCATGATCGGGCGGTGGAGCTTGTCATCGGCGCCCTTGTAGGTGAGGTCGAAACGCTCCGGGAGGTTGTAGTCCACCTGGATGGTTCCCAACTGCCACTTGCGGCCGATGGCGTCCTTGACCATGAAGTCGAGTTTCGGGCCGTAGAAGGCTGCCTCGCCGTATTCCACGACCGTTGTAAGACCCTTCTCCTTGGCGGCCTGCATGATCGCCGATTCGGCCTTCTCCCAGTTTTCGTCCGAGCCGATGTACTTCTCGCGGTTGTTCGGGTCGCGCAGGGAGATTTGGGCGGTATAGTTGTCGAACTTCAGGGTCTTGAAGATGTAGAGCACGATGTCGATCACGCGCTCGAACTCCTCGAGCAGCTGGTCGGGGCGCACGAAGAGGTGTGCATCGTCCTGCGTGAATCCGCGCACGCGCGTCAGTCCGTGGAGCTCTCCCGACTGCTCGTAGCGGTAGACGGTTCCGAACTCGGCCAGACGCACCGGGAGCTCCTTGTACGAACGGGGCTTCGAGCGGTAGATCTCGCAGTGGTGCGGGCAGTTCATCGGCTTGAGGAGGTACTCCTCGCCCTCGATCGGGGTATGGATGGGCTGGAAGGAGTCCTTTCCGTACTTGGCGTAGTGCCCGGAGGTGACGTAGAGCTCCTTGTTTCCGATGTGCGGGGTGATGACCTGCTGGTAACCGTACTCTTTCTGCACGTTGCGCAGGAACTGCTCCAGGCGGTCGCGGAGAGCGGCGCCCTTGGGGAGCCAGAGGGGCAGGCCCTGTCCCACGCGCTGCGAGAAGGTGAAGAGCTCAAGCTCCTTTCCGAGCTTGCGGTGGTCGCGTTTCTTGGCCTCCTCCATCATCACGAGGTACTCGTCGAGCATCGACTTCTTGGGGAACGAGATGCCGTATATACGCGTGAGCATCTTGTTCTTCTCGTTTCCGCGCCAGTAGGCTCCGGCCACGGAGGTCAGCTTGATGGCCTTGATGTATCCCGTGTTGGGGATGTGCGGCCCGCGGCAGAGGTCCGTGAACGCGCCGTTTGTATAGAACGAGATGGTGCCGTCCTGAAGGTCGGTAATGAGCTCGACCTTGTACTGGTCGCCCTTTGCGGTGAAGGTCTCCAGGGCCTCGGCCTTGGGCACTTCGCGGCGGATGAGCGGCTCCTTGTTGCGTGCGAGCTCCACCATTTTGTTTTCGATGGTCTGCAGGTCGGCCTCGGTGATCGGCGTCGGGGAGTCCACGTCGTAGTAGAATCCGTTTTCGATGGCCGGGCCGATGCCGAACTTGATGCCCGGATAGAGGGCTTCGAGGGCTTCGGCCAGCAGGTGCGACGACGTATGCCAGAAGGCGTGCTTGCCTTCGTCGTCGTCCCATTTGAAGAATTTGATCGAGGCGTCAGCGTCGATCGGGCGCGTCATGTCCGTCGTCGCGCCGTTTACCGAGGCCGCCAGGGAGTCAGCAGCTAAACGAGGGCTGATGCTCTCTGCGATCTGGTAGGCAGTCGTCCCTTCGGCATACTCGCGGACGGAACCGTCGGGAAAAGTGATGTTGATCATAAAGGTTTGAATAAATTAAGTTTGCGGGGCCTTCGGCGCTTCCACAATTACGAGACGGAATACGCCTCCGGGCTGCCCGGTATCTTTCGTGTCGTTTCAGTCTATCTTGTCCGGCTGCGGCCGTAACTCATTTCGTTCCTTCCGAGTCGCAGCCTGCGGCCGTAACCCATTTCGTTCCTTTCGAGTCGCAGCCCACTGCCCCTCCCCTCCCGGTTACTCCTCCTTTTCGGTCTGCGGGAGGTCTTTCATCGAGACGTCGCGGTTCGACTTTTCGCGCTCGGCGTGCGGCAGGGGATCGGCGCTCCATTCGGCCCATGCGCGGCGGTGTTCCACGATGTCGATGGCCATGTAGATGGCGTTGCGCATCGACTGGGCTTCGGCGCGGTCTTTTCCGGCGATGTCGAAGGCCGTACCGTGGTCGGGCGACGTGCGCACGACATCGAGCCCGGCCGTGACATTCACTCCGTCGGGCGAGAGCGTCTTGAAGGGCGCGAGACCCTGGTCGTGGTACATGGCCAGGATGCCGTCGTAGCGGGCGTAACCGTTCCCGGAGAAGAGTCCGTCGGCGGCAAAGGGCCCGAAAGCGAGGATTCCCTCGTCGAAAGCCTCGACGATGGCCGGGCGGATGATCTCCTGCTCCTCGTGCCCGAGCAGCCCGCCGTCTCCGGCATGGGGGTTGAGGGCCATGACGGCGATGCGGGGTTCTACGATTCCGAAATCCTCGATCAACATGCGTCGCAGCGTCCTGAGGCGTGCCACGATGCGCTCGCGGGTGATGTTGCGGGCGATTTCCGCCACCGGGAGGTGGATGGTGACCAGCCCCACGCGGAGCACGTCGCTGCACATGACCATCATCGGCTCGCCGCCGAACTCTGCGCCGAAGAACTCGGTGTGCCCCGTGAAGCGGAAGTCGTCGGCCTGCACGGTCTCCTTGTCGAAGGGCGCGGTGACCACGGCGTCGATCTCCCCGGCCTTCAGGTCACGAACGGCGACGCGCAGGGCTTCGACGGCGGCGCGCCCGGCTTCGGGCGTTGCGGCGCCGGGGGTGATATCTGCGGGCTCACCGCATGCCACGAGGCTGATTTTCCCGCGCCGGGCCTCGGCGGCCGAAGCGACGGGGATGAAGGAGACCGGGTCGATCTCCGCAATGGTATTCTTGTAATAGGCCGCGGCCTTGGGCGATCCGTACACGACGGGCGTGAAGAGTTCCGTAATCCGGGGATCGGCCAGCGCCTTGAGGATGACCTCCCAACCTACGCCGTTCGTGTCACCCTGGGTGATGCCTATTCTGAGCTTTTGTTCCGACATATAAAATCCTTTCGTTGCCGCGGCCGCCGCGGATGTTGCGTGGGGCGTCCGGCGATGGCAACTGTTCCATCTTGCAAAGGTATAAAATATTCAGAATCTGCAATGCCTGAGGGTCGAGAAATATCGAATTTCACCCTCCGGAGGAGACTATTTGCCTTTCGGGGAGGGGGCCCGGCGGCGGAACTCCGCGCAGACGATGCCCGTTGCCATCGCGACGTTGAGCGACTCCGATCCGCGGCGGTCGGCGGGCCAGGGGGGTATGAAGAGCCGTTCGGTGATGCAGCGCGCCACGGCGTCGGTCACCCCGCGGCCCTCGTTTCCCATGACGACGATGCCCTCCGCCGAGAGGCTGCCCTCGTAGATGTTGCGTCCCTCGAGGAAGGTGCCGTAGACGGGAATCCCCGCGGCCGCGGCGCCGGAGAGCAGCGGCACGAGGGGCGTGTAGTGCACCCTCACGCGGAGGATGGCCCCCATGGTGGCCTGCACGACCTTGGGGTTGAAGCAGTCGGCCGAGGCTTCGGAGCATACGATGTCGTGGATCCCGAACCAGTCGGCCAGACGGATGATCGTCCCGAGGTTCCCGGGGTTCTGCACCTCGTCGAGGGCGATGGTGAGCTGCTCCTTCAGCTGCGCGGGCCGGAGCGTGTAGCGGGGGATCTCGACCAGGGCCAGGGAGTTCGAGGGGGTCTTGAGCTGCGAGATGCGCTCCATGTCGCGCGGTGCGACGGTCTCGACCTCCGGGCCCTCGAACACGCCCTCCAGGGCATAGATCTTCCGCACGCGCAGCGCCGAGGCGCGGAGCTCGCCGATGAGCTTCGCGCCCTCGGCCAGGAACAGCCCGTGCTCCGCACGGCCGCGCTTGTCGGCCAGCGCGCGGACGAGTTGTATTTCGGCTTTCTTCATGGCTCTTTTTCAATGGTATAGGTGGCTCCTTCGGTCGCGGGCCACGTCTCGGGGAACAGCGCCCGGGCCTCGTCGACCAGCAGCGCTTCGTCCTTGTAGCGCGACGAATAGTGCCCGATGACCAGCCGCCGGGCCCCGGCCTTCAGGGCCGCCTTCGCCGCATCGACGGTGGTCGAATGGCCCCGGTCGCGTGCCGCACGCTGCTCGGCGGCCGCATAGGTCGCCTCGTGGTACATCAGGTCGACGCCCGCGCAGCGCTCCGCGGCGCGCGCCGAGAAGTTCGTGTCCGAGAGGTAGGCGTACGACCGCGCACGGTAGGGGCGGTAGGTGAGTTCCGCGTTGGGGATGACCTCCCCGGACTCCAGCGTAATGTCCTCGCCGCGCTTGGCCGCGGTGATCTGGGCGATCGAGAGCCCGTACTTCACGATCTTGAACTTGTCGACGTTCAACGGCGGCTCCTTCTCGCGGAAGAGGAACCCGGCGCAGGGCACGCGGTGACGCAGGGGGATGCTCCACACCTCGAGGGTGCGGTTCTCGAAGAGCAGGGCGTGCCGGGTCGTCGCCACACGGTGCCATACGACCTCGTAGGGGAGGTCTGTGTCGAACAGTCGGAGGTGGTTTTCGAGCATCTCGCCGAAGGGCGCCGGGGCGTAGACATCGAGCGGTGTGCGGCGCCCGTAGAGCCCGAGGGTCGAGATCAGCGGGAAGAGCCCGAAGAGGTGGTCTCCGTGGAGGTGGGAGATGAACACCGCGCGGATCTTCAGCGGGTTGATGCCGCGGCGGATGAGCTGCTGCTGCACACCCTCCCCGGCATCCACGAGGTAGTATTGCTCGTGGACGTTCACCGCCTGGGCCGACGGATGCCGGTCGGCGGTCGGTTTGGCCGAGGCGCAGCCGAGGATGGTCACCGCGAAGCTCATGTCGTCCTTATTATTTCTTGTATTTGAGGAACGTCGCCTTGAGCTCGTACGAGGTGGTGACGTCGCGTTTGGTCGTGGCCGTGCGGGTGCTGGTGCCGTCGTCGTTCTTCTCGATGTGCTCGGTGGTCGTGTAGGTCGGCTCGGAGGCCGTCCTGCCGATCCCTTCGAAAACCACGGCGTCGGCACCCTTCTCGCGGGCCTTTTCCTCGATGACGCTCTGTGCCTTTTCGAGTGTGCCGAAGAAGCGGGGACTTGCCATGATGTGGCCCATGGTCTCGTACCCTCCGGGCACGTCGTCCCAACTGAAATAGAGCTCCGGGGCAGCGGTCACCGGATAGGCTTTGCCGATGTATGTGGTCTCAACGGCACAGGAACTCGCAGCACAGGCGCACAGGGCGCAGAATAACATCGGTATGCGTTTCATCGGAACGGATTTTTCGGCGGTTTATTGCAGCAGGAAGCGTTCGCAGTCCAGGGCGGCGACGCATCCCGACCCGGCGGCCGTGATGGCCTGGCGGTAGTGGGGGTCCTTGACGTCCCCGGCGGCGAAGACACCCTCGACCGAGGTCTTCGAGGTGTTGCCCTCGACCTTGATATACCCCTCCTCGTTGAGCGCGAGCTGCCCGGCGAAGAGCTCCGTGTTGGGATGGTGCCCGATGGCCAGGAAGAAGCCTGCGATGTCGATCGTGCGCTCCGCGCCGTCGTTGCGGCGCAGCAGGGCGCCCGTCACTCCGGAGTCGTCGCCCAGCACCTCGACCGTGTTGTGCTCGAAGAGCACCTCGATGTTCGAGGTGTTGAAAACCCTCTCCTGCATGGCCTTCGAGGCGCGCAGGAAGGGTTTGCGGACGATCATGTAGACCTTGCGGCACAGCGAGGCGAGGTAGGTGGCCTCCTCGCAGGCCGTGTCGCCGCCGCCCACGACGGCCACATCCTTCTTGCGGTAGAAGAATCCGTCGCACGTGGCGCAGGCGCTGACGCCCTGCCCGCGGAACTTCGTTTCGGACGGCAGTCCGAGGTATTTGGCCGTGGCGCCTGTCGAGACGATGAGCGTTTCGGCCAGAATGACCTTCTCGCCGTCGACCTCCACGCGGAAGGGACGCTGCGTGAGGTCGGCCTTCGTGATGATTCCCGAGCGGAGGTCGGCGCCGAGGCGCTCGGCCTGGGCGCGCATGCGCGCCATCAGCTCCGGGCCGTCGATCCCCTCGGGGAATCCGGGGAAATTCTCGACCTCGGTGGTCGTCGTAAGCTGCCCGCCGGGCTCGATGCCTTCGTAAAGCACCGGAGCGAGGTTGGCGCGCGAGAGGTAGATGGCGGCGGTGTACCCTGCGGGCCCGCTGCCGATGATAAGGACTTTTACCGATTCTTCCATCGTATGAACTGTTTTTTGGTTTGTTTTCGCGTCGTATGTTTTTCTGCGGCGGCGCCGGGGCCGCCTGGAACTTTCCGGGGTTTTCCGGGGTTTTCCGCGCTTTTTCGGGTTTTTTGCGCCTGCCTGCGGCGGTCTCAGGCCTCCTCCCAGACGCCGAGGCGCTCTCCGTCGTCGACGAATTCGGTGATCCGCCGCCCGAGGTAGTCGAACAGGGCCCAGCGTCCGTTCTTGCGGACCTTCGAGATGCTTTCGGCCGGGACGTACGTAACGATTTCGTATTCCGCAGGGATGATGTAACGCCCCTGGCGGTCGATCAGCCCCATGCCTTCGGGGGTCTGCACTTCGGCGCGGCCTTCGCGGAAATCCCCGGCCCAGAGGAATTGCGCGGGGATCACCGTGCGGTTCTGCGCATCGACGTATCCGTATCCGGCGTCGTCCTCGACGCAGATCAGCCCCTCGAAGAGGTTGCTCGTCCAGCGGTGCCCGGTCAGCGTGCACCCTGCTTCGTACGGAGCCTCGACATCGCCGGCCTGCGGACTCCCTCCCTGGCGGAGGATCTCCTCCCGCAGGGCTTCGAACGCCGCGTCGTCGCGCTCCGGGGCTCCGAAGCGGGCGTCGTAGTAGCGGATCGGTACGAAGCGGCGCCCCGTCCAGCGGATGTTTCCGCGATGCAGGTTGCCGTGTGCGAGGTTCAGGCGGCGCAACTCCCCGCGCAGGGCGTCGAGTTCCCCGAGGAGCCGTTCGGCGCCTTCGCATCCGAGCGCCTCGTCGAAACTCCGCCCTTCGGGCAGGTGCTGCAGGAGCAGGTCACAGCTTTGCGGCGTGCCGGTCGGCCCTGTCCACACCATTTCGCCCCGGAGCAGCCGACACTCCGTAATCCACTCGCTGCGCAGGGTTCCGATCCGCAGCAGGGCGCGCTCGGCCATGCAGAGAGATGCCGGGGAGAGCGGCAGGGCCAGGAGCCAGCGGCGTTCGTGCCACTCGATTTCGGCTTCGGCGAAACGCGTTGTGCGCATCAGGCGGGGCATTCCGCAGGCGTCCGTCACGGCGCGTGCGTCGCCGAGCGTGCGGAACGAAAGGTCGGGCGTCTGCAGCGCCCGGGTGAAGATCTGAAGGGTCGCGGCCATGGTCATTCGGTTTTTACGCTGATCGACCCGATGTTGAGCATGGCGATGAGTTCGTCGGCCGAGGCGTTGTAGCTCATTCCGCGGAAGGGCGGAACGGCTCCCGGGCCCTTGGCCTCGCGGATCGCCTCGTCGAAGACCGCGGGCATGACGCTCGACGAGCGGTAGAGCGTCGCGGCATAGCGGTTCGGGAGGTCGGTCTCCTGTTCCGAGGGGAAGAATACCGCACGCGGCGAATCTCCCGCGGCGATATGGATGTTGATCAGCAGGACGTTCCCGTCGCGTGTTCCGAGGGCGCGGATCTGTTCGCAGACGGCGATGAGTTCGTCGTCCGAACAATCCGTCGCCTCTCCGTCGGTGATGTTGAAGATCGTCGGAGGGAAGCTCTCCGCATGGGCCGGATGGGCGCACCATGCGGCAGCCAGGTCGCGGGTCTGCCGCAGGGCTTCGCACATGGGCGTCTGCCCGGCGGCCTCGGCCTCGACCCATACCGGAGTCGGCACCTCGCGCAGGGAGATGCTTCCGTCGGGCATCCGGCATTCGATCGTGCGGCGGCTGATCCGCGGTTCGAGCTCCGCCAGTTCGGTGACCGGGATCATCCGGCGCGCTCCGGGCAGCAGGGGCCAGACTTCGTCGTTGCCCGCATAGCCCAGCACGGCGATGTCGTAGTAGTCGCGGATCCCGTCGCTTCGCCGGGCGCGCTCGATCAACTCGAAGAGCAGCCCGTTGGTGATGTCGGTCACGACCTCCGATTTGGCCATCGTGCGTCCCCGGTAGCGGATGCGTTCGGACATCGAGCCCGATCCGTCGATGAGCAGGATGAAGGCCGTGCGATGGGTGCGTGTGATGCTTTGCGTATACATGTTCGGGTTGTCGTTGTCGTCGTGGAAGGGGTTAAGGGCGCCCGAGGCCGCGGACGATGCGGTAGTCGTCGATGCGCTGCCGCTCGTCCGCGGCGTCGAGTCCGTATCCCACGGCCATTTCGAGCGATTCGTCGCGTTCGCGGTCGGCGTCGGTCATGCGGCGCATGGCCTCGTGCGCGTTGCGTCCCGCGGCGATGGCGTCGTTGATCTCCTCGACGGTGGGAACATGCCCCAGCAGCGAGGCGTAGACCCGCAGGGCCCAGCTGTGGGCGTAGTCGTCGTAGTGCACGGCGAAGACGCGGAAGCGGTTGTCGACCTCTTCGGTCGAGACGAGTGCGCCGCGGTCGATGTCGTCGAGCGTGCGCTCCATTTCGCGGCGCGTGATGAACTGCCCGGCTGCGTCGAACCAGTCGCCGCTGCCGTCGTAGCGCGCCTCGTCGGAACCCTTGCCGAGCATCGCCCCGAGGGCCGCGACGATGGCCTTGTTGTAGAGCCGCAGCCCGCGCTCCAGGGCGGAGGCGCGGATCAGGGTCTTGTTGTAGCTGTATTCCGCGGCGTCGGGATCCTGCTCGCGGAGTGCGTGGAGCGTATCCACGGCCCGGAGCATGGCCTGCGTGAAGTAGGGGTTGTACTCCTCGAAGTTGATGACGTCGCGCCCCACCTTGCGGCGGTCGCGTGCGGGCCACTTCTCCACGTCGCGCACGGTTCCGTAGCTTGTGAGGTTCGCCCCGGGCATGAGCCGCGAGTGCCCGTCGCGCTCGATCAGGTAGGAGAAGGGCAGCGCCGAGGTGTCGTGGTGGTAGGAGTGGTGCCCCATAATCATCGTGAAGGCCCCCTCGAGTGCCGGGGACATGACGTAGGCGCCGCTTGCGAACTTGCAGCCTCTCAGATGCACGGCCTGATGTACGGCACCGCTCTTGAAGAGGTGGTTGCTCTGGTTCGAGCAGCTTCCGGCGTTGAAGAACGAGAACATCCCGGCGATGAGCAGCGAGGACTTGTGGTGCGAGACGGTGTAGGGCCCCGCGAAGATCGACGCGGCCTCGCCGTTCTCGCAGTGGGAGTTTGCGAAGAAGAGCGACTCGGCGGCCGTGAAGCCCTTGTCCATGCGGCAGCTCTCGCCCACGAAGCACCGCTCGAGGGTCACGCCGTTGTCGACGGCCGCATGCTCGGCGACGATGAAGTCGTAGGCCTTGACGTCGACACCGACGTGCACGCCGTCGCAGAGGGTTCCGTTTTCGAGCGCCGAGGCGCCGTCGACCACCACGTCGCGCCCGATGCGCACCTCGCGGATGAAGCGTGCGCCGACCAGGCGGGAGTTGCTTCCCACCTCGCCCATTTCGGAGGTGCGCTCCGCGGCATACGCTTCGACCATCCGTTCGAGTGCGGCGATCGTCTGCGGGCGGTGGCGGTAGACGGCCATGATGTAGGCCGCCTGCGCCGACATCGTGTCGTAGATCTTCACCGTGCGGCCTCCGCACTCGTTCATCGTGGCCACGCCCACGCCGTTTCCGAAGGCCGAGCGGCGGCGGCATTCGAGGGACGTGACGCACTCGACGAGCACGCCCTCCCCGAGGCGGTAGTTCGCCACGCGCGAACGGATGACGCGGACCCCGGAGGCGATTTCGACCCTCCCTTCGAACCGGCTCTGCAGTAACTGACAGGGCTGGAAATCCTCCGATACGGAGAGCTGTTCCCACGCCTCGGCCGAATTGCCGAGGGCTTCAAGAGCGGCGATCTCCGCCGCGGTCAATGGTCTGAAAGCCTTCTTTTCCATAATCTTTGCATGCAAAGATAAACATTTGCCTTGAATTTTCAACTCCGAGGTGCCGACATCAGCCGAGAGGGTGCGCCGTGCAGCTCCCTGCGTGCGGTTCCGGCTCTCCGGCGGGCGTTTCGTTCCCCGCGCGGTCGATCTGCATCCGGCGCCCGTTGCGCACGACCTGCGCGCATCCGTTGCGGAAGGGCTTTACCGAGTCGCAGCCCGGACAGCTCAGACACACCCGCCCGCTGCCGTCGATGAAGTGCCACGTGCGTCCCAGCTGCACGGCGCCCCACCCTTCGGAGAAGTCGAAACCGTTGTCGTAGCGCGGTGGGATGACCACCCTTTCGGGGGTGCGGTATCCCCACAGGCCGTTCTCGACATAGAGCTCGGGCGGCTCCGGGAGCGTGCCGGCCTCGACAACACCCGCCTCCACAGCGCCGACCTCCACAGCGCCGGCCTCCACAGCGCCGGCCTCCCGCACGGATGCCGCCAAGAACTCTGCCAAACCGAAGAGTTGCGGCGTCGGGGAGGCCAACAGGCGTGCGATACGGTATTGCAGGGCCATGCCGCGGCGTTCGAAGAGCTCCATGACCTCGCGGTAGGCGGCGTCGCGCCCGCGGAGAATCTCCCGGGGCGTGAAGAGCATCCCGTCGCTCTCGGCATGCCGCGCGCGGAGCGACGGGTCGAGGGCCAGGGCATGCAGGGCCGTGGAGATCAGCGCCGCGGGGAAGTCGTCGAGCTGGGCATTGAAGTCCGCGGCCGTGCGTGCGGGGTGCTGGTAGGCCGCCGTGCCCAGTTCGGGGCTCTGCTCTCCGGCGAACTCCGGAAGATAGGCCGCATCGAAATCGATCAGGCGGAGGATGCCCTGCGCATCGACGATGATGTTCTCGGGCTTGAGGTCTCCGTGGGCCCGGTCGTCGGACACCAGCCGGGCCGCCAGGGCGTCGAACGCCGCGGCCAGGGCCTGCAGACGCTGCGTGTCCCGCTCCGCCGCGGCACGCTCCGCCGCCTCGGAGAGCGTCTCGCCCTCGATCCACTCTCCGACGACGACATCGACCCAAGTCCCGGTTCCCGCGGTGTCGTAGAGGTAGAGCTCCTTTTCGAGGAACCGCTCGCCGTAAATCTCGCGCAGGTGGCGCATCGGGCGCAGGTAGCAGCGCAGGGATCGCACCTGCCCGCGGTGGCGGATACGGAACACCACGGCGCTGTTTCCCGCGGCGTACAGCAGGGCTCCGCGGGCGTCGCGGCACACTTCGGCCCCGGCAAGGGTGCGCAGCAGCCCCTCGGGATCGGAGAGTGTCAGCAGGTATTGGCGCAGCGTGTGCATGGGGTTCGGAAGGATTCGGAAGGGATCGGGTGGATAGGGGGCTACGAAAAACCGGAGCGCGTCGGCTCCGGTCGTTCCGTTCCGGATGTCGGCTCCGGTCGTTCGGCTGTCGGTTTAGTGGCAGTTGCAGTGGTCGTCGCAGCAGCCGTCGTGGCATCCGTCGTGGCAGTCGCCGCAGGAGCAGTGTCCCTGCAGGTCTTCGGGGGTCACGTCGCGCACCGAGACCACCTCGACCTCGAAGTTCAGCGTCTTGCCGGCCATCGGGTGGTTGAAGTCCATCTTCACGTGCTCGTCGCCGACCTCCTTGACGATGCCCATCATGCGGTTGCCCTGGGCGTCGCTCATCGGCACCTGGCTTCCCTCGAAGAGGATGTCCTCGGCGAGTTTTCCGTCGACCATGAAGATGTTCTTCGGGAGGTCGACGATCGCCTCGGCGATCACCTCACCGTACCCGTCCTTCGGCGAGAGGGTGAACGATACGGCCTCTCCGGGCTCCTTGCCGAGGATGGCCTCCTCGAACTTCGGGAGCAGCATGCCCGTTCCGAAGATGAACTCCAGGGGCTGCCCGGGACGCGACTGGTCTGCGATCTTGCCGTCGACGGTGAGCTTGTAGTCCACGCCGACCATTTTGTTCTGTGCTACTTTCATGCGAATATGTTCTTTTTTAAGTGTTTTCCGGAAAAAGGGTCTCCTCTGCCCGGGCGGTGTCCGTCTGCAGGCGTGCATTCCGTCCCGGGCGTCCAAAGGTACGCACTTCGGGGCGAGTTGCCAAATTCTCGGGCGAAATTTTCACCTTCGGACACACCGAAAACCGTGCCGCAGGGTGCGAAAAGCGGCGGCATAGGGTTTTGCCGCCGCTTTTTCGTCGTGCGGACGCCTCCGGCGGGATTCCTCCTTCCGGACGCTCCCTGCATCGGGACTCTCCTTCCAAGTGCCCCTGCATCGGGACTCTCTTCCGGACGCCCCTGCATCGGGACTCTCTTCCGGGCCGCCCTTGTCAGTCGCAGTTGCGGCAACAGAGGTTGCGGTCTCCGTAGCCGTTGTCGATCTTCGTCACGTAGGGGAAGAACTTCGCCGTGCGTACCCATTCGAGCGGGAAGGCGGCCTGCATGCGCGGGTAGGGGTGAGTCCATTCTCCCGCCAGCTCGACGGCCGTATGGGGAGCGTTGACCACCACGTTGTCCTTCTCGCCCGCGGCGGCCGCGGCCTCGCATTCGCGCTTGATCTCGACCAGCGCCTCGATGAAGCGATCCATCTCCTCCTTGGGCTCCGATTCGGTGGGCTCGACCATCAGCGTCTCGTGCACGGGGAACGAGAGCGTCGGGGCGTGGAATCCGTAGTCCATCAGGCGGTGCGCGATGTCGCCGCAGTCGATGTCGTACTCCTTCTTGAAGTGCGTGAGGTCGAGGATCATCTCATGCCCCACGCGCCCCGTCTCGCCCGAATAGTAGGTGCGGTACTCGTTCTTGAGCGCCGAGGACATGTAGTTGGCGTTGACGATGGCCATTTCGGTGGCGCGTCGCAGCCCGTTGGCTCCGAGCATCTTGATGTATCCGTAGGTGATCGGGAGCAGCATGGCCGAGCCCCACGGTGCCGAAGCCACGGCCGTGATGCCCTCCTCGCCGCCTGTTGCGACGATCGGGTGCGTGGGGAGGAACGGCTTGAGGTGCTCGGCCACGCAGATCGGGCCGACGCCCGGGCCGCCGCCTCCGTGGGGCATGGCGAAGGTCTTGTGGAGGTTCAGGTGGCAGACGTCGGCTCCGATGTATCCGGGGTTCGTGAGGCCCACCTGGGCGTTCATGTTCGCGCCGTCCATGTAGACCTGGCCTCCGGCGTCGTGCACCGCGTCGACGATCTCGCGGATGCGGCTCTCGAAGACGCCGTGCGTCGAGGGGTAGGTGACCATCAGGCCGCAGAGCTCCGAACTGTATTCGCGGGCCTTTGCCTCGAGGTCTCCGATGTCGATGTTGCCCCGATCGTCGCAGGCCACCGTGACGATCTTCATCCCGGCCATTGCCGCCGAAGCGGGGTTCGTGCCGTGGGCCGAGGCGGGGATGAGCACGACGTTGCGGTATCCCTGCCCGCGGCTCTGGTGGTAGGCGCGGATGACCATCAACCCCGAATATTCGCCCGCGGCGCCCGAGTTGGGCTGCAGCGAACAGGCGGCGAATCCGGTGATCGTCGCCAGGTCGCGCTCCAGCTCGGCGATGAGTTCCATGTAGCCTTCGGCCTGGTCGGCCGGGGCGAAGGGGTGCATGTGCTGGAACCCCGCGAGCGAGAGCGGCTGCATGAGGGCCGCGGCGTTGAGTTTCATGGTGCACGATCCGAGGGAGATCATCGAGTTGGCGAGCGAGATGTCGCGCAGCTCGAGGCGCTTGATGTAGCGCATCAGGGCGCTCTCCGAGCGGTATGCGTTGAAAACGGGCTCCTGGAGGTAGGGCGATTCGCGGCGCAGGGCGGCGGGGATCGCGGGCTCCTCGGCCATCTTCACGGCCTTGGCCTTGCGGCCCTTCGCGGCGGCGAAGATCCGCACGACGGCCTCCACCTCGTCGGGGGTCGTCACCTCGTCGAACGACATGCGCACGCGCCCCTCCGAGGGGTAGAAGAAGTTGATCCCTTCGTCGAGGGCCAGCGACTGCACGACGGCGGCTTCGGCCTCGACCTCGAGCGTGTCGAAGAACTCCCTTGCTGCGAGCCTGTAGTCCAGCGCTTCGAGGGCGCGGGCCACGGTCAGGGCGGCGAGATGGGCCGTGCGCGCTGCGCGGAGCAGCCCTTCGGCGCCGTTGTAGACGCAGTAGAATCCGACCATCGAGGCCATCAGGGCCGAGGCGGTGCAGATGTTCGACGTGGCGCGCTCGCGCTTGATGTGCTGCTCGCGCATCTGCAGGGCCATGCGCAGGGCCTTGTTTCCGAGGCGGTCCACCGAGACGCCGATGATGCGCCCGGGCATGTTGCGCTTGAAGGCCTCGCGCGTGGCCATGTATCCGGCTCCGGGGCCTCCGAAGCCCATCGGGGTTCCGAGGCGCTGCGTGGTGCCCACGGCGATGTCGGCGCCCCATTCGCCCGGGGCCTTGAGCAGGGCGAGCGAGAGGAGGTCGGCAACGGCCGTCACGAGGGCGCCCCGGGCATGTGCCGCGGCGGTGAAGTCCGAGTAGTCGCGCACGGCACCGTCGGCGGCCGGGTACTGCACGATGGCTCCGAACTCCCGTCCGGTGAATTCGTATTCGTCGTATTCGTCGATAATCAGTTCGATGCCGAAGGGTTCGCTGCGCGTGAGCAGGACGTCGAGCGTCTGGGGGAAGATGTTGCGGTCGACGAAGAGCTGGTTGCGGCCCTCCCTGACGGCCTCGCGCGAACGCAGCGCGAACATCATCAGCATGGCTTCGGCGGCGGCCGTACCCTCGTCGAGCAGCGAGCAGTTGCCGATCTGCATGCCCGTGAGGGAGATCACCGCGGTCTGGAAGTTGAGCAGCGCCTCGAGGCGACCCTGGGAGATCTCGGCCTGATAGGGGGTGTAGGAGGTGTACCACGCGGGGTTCTCGAAGACGTTGCGGGCCACGGCGGCCGGTACGGCGCAGGGGTAGTAGCCCATTCCGATGAAGGATCGCAGCATGCGGTTGCGGTCGGCCAGGGCGCGGATGTGGGCGGCGAATTCGTATTCGCTCATTCCCTCGGCGGGCAGTGCGAGGGGTTTCTTGAGGCGGATGGAGGCGGGAATGACCTGCGCGATCAGTTCGTCGACCGAGCCGACGCCGATCGTGTCGAGCATGGCCTTCAACTCTTTGTCGTTGCTGACGCCGATGTGGCGTGCTGAAAACTTGTCGAACATGTTGGAATATGAGGTTTTTCGGTGTTTTGGCGGTGTACGGCCCGGGACGCTTCGCGAACCGGCGCTTCGGGATGCGGGGCCCTCTCTCAGGCCCGGCCCTCTCTCAGACCCGGCCCTTCCGCAGGCCCGGCTCTCTCTCAAACCCGGCCCTCCCTCAGGCCCGGTTCTCTCTCAAGCCCGGCCCTCTCTCAGGCCCGGCCCTTCCGGCGCATACAAAGGTAATCCAAACCCTCGGACGTGCAAAATTTTTGATCTGTTTTTTCTCCCGGGGGCGGGATTTCGGGCTTTGCGGCGGCTTCGGAGCCCGAAAGTGCGCTTTCCTGGCGGCTTCGGGAAGGGAAATGCCGTTTCTGCGGAAAATTTTTCGTATCTTTGCCCCGCAAGGTTCCTGCACCGGGCTGCGCCCGGTCGGTGAAACGGGAATCCGGTGCGAATCCGGAACAGTACCTGCTGCTGTGAGTTCCCTTCTCCGCACAGCGAGAAGCGTCGTCTGCCGCACTCTTTGCCACTGGCCTCCGGCCGGGAAGGCGCGGCCGGCGGAACAAGTCAGAAGACCGGCCTTGCCGCTTTTTGTGGATTTGCTCCTGCGGGTCTCAGGCAGAAATCGTACCGTTTGATCTCCATTCATTCAGTCGGTTTTCCGAATGTGCCCCGGGAACGCTCCGAGGCTGCCCGGCCGCGGACGGCACGCACCATTCCGTCCGGGATCGGCCCCTGCGGAGCGGAAACTTGAACCGATTGCGCATGAGACAGATTCTTGCATATTGCCTGGCCGCAGCCCTTGCCGTGCTGCTGTCGGGCTGCAATCGCAGCGAGGTGATCACGACCGACCCCGCTCCGGTCATCGCGCTCGACAACCCTTCGGGCGTCTATACGGTGAAGGTCGGGCGCGAGGTGACCATCTCCCCGACGGTGAGCCACGCCGACGGCGCCCGCTACACATGGCTCGTGGACGGCGCGGAGGCGGGTTCCGGGCCCTCCTTTACGGCGTCCTTCGCCGAGGAGGGGCAGTACTACGTCACCTTCCGGGTCGAGACGCCCGCGGGCAGCGACGAGGCCGAACTGCGCATCGACGTCGTGGCCCTCACGCCTCCGGTCATCTCGTTCGCCGCACCGGCCTCGGGGCTCGACCTCGCGGCGCACGTCGAATACCTCTTCGCCCCGGAGATTCTGCACGGCGAGGAGGCCGCCTTCGAATGGCGGCTCGACGGCGAGCCTGTGGGCACCGAAGCGACCTATACCTTCCTGGGCACCGAGACGGGCACGCATACGCTGCGCCTCGAGGCGACCAACGAAGACGGCAGCGGGGCGGCCGAAGTGGTGCTGCGCGTCCTGCCGCGCGAACCCCTCGAGGTGACCTTCGACAAACCCTGCCTCGACGCCCCCGAAGGGACGCGGAGCGTCGCCCTCGGCCGGAGCCTTGTCCTGCGCCCGAGGGTCGGGAACGCCTCCGCCCCGGAGTACTCCTGGGCGCTCGACGGGGAGCCGATCCCCGGAGCCGACGGCGCATTCTACACCTATACCCCTTCGGCGCGGGGCACGCACGAGGTCTCGGTGACGGTCTCCGATCCCGACGGCGTCGAACCGACGGCCCTGACGCGGGCCGTGCGCTCCACGGGGCGCGTGCGCGTCACGGCGTGCGTCGCGGTGACCTGCTGCGGCGAGGAACGCTCCGTCCTGCGCGAGGCCACCGCCGCGAGCTCGCCCTCCGCCACCCGCGTCTTCGAATACCTCCCGGCCCCGGGACAGTTCATCAACGACCCCCGCAGCGGCTTCTCGGGCGCCGAGACCGACATGGCGGCCGCCGCGGCCTATGCCGAGCGGCGCCTCGCGGAGGGGAACTATGTCTCGCTCGGGGGCTTCGGCGGCTCGATCATCGTGGGCTTCGACCACAGCATCGCCCGCAATTCCGACCCTGAGGGGTACGACTTCTCCATCGCGGGCAACCAGTTCCTCGACAGCTCCGAGCCGGGCATCGTGTGGGTGATGCAGGACACCAACGGCAACGGACTTCCCGACGACGTGTGGTACGAACTGCGCGGCAGCGCGGCGGACGATCCCGAAACGCTTTACGACTATGCCGTGACCTACTACCGCCCGGCCCCGCGGATGAATGTCCCGTGGCGCGACGACCGCGGCAACACGGGGCGCGTGGAGTACCTCCCGGCCTACCACGACCAGGACTCCTATTACCCGGCCTGGGTGGCGGAGGACTCCTATACGCTTGTCGGGACGCGCATGGCGCCCAACGGCACCTACGATTCCGCGACGGGAATCTGGCACAATAAGGCCTACGACTGGGGCTATGCCGACAATGCCGGGGAGGACTCCGCGGCGGGCGGCAATCCGGAGGCGGCGCGCGCCGACGTCTGCTTCCGCATCAGCCGGGCCATGCAGGCCGACGGATCGCCCGCGGAGCTGTCGTTCATCGACTTCATCCGCGTGCAGACCGCGGTGAACGCCACGGCCGGATGGATCGGCGAGAACTCCACCGAAGTCTTCGGCTTCACGGATCTGAATCTGAAATAGACGCATGCCGCGACGGGTACGACATATCCTGCTTCTCTGCGGCGCACTGCTGTGCGCGGCGCTTCCGGGGTGCATGAAGTGGGACTACGGCACGACCGAGGAGCTCTCCGCCCCCTCCTCGGGGCTCTTCATCACCAACGAGGGCAATTTCCAGTACGGGAACGCCACGCTGTCGTTCTACGACCCCGCGACGCGGGAGGTCGAGAACGAGGTTTTCCGCCGCGCCAACGGATTCCGGCTCGGCGACGTGGCGCAGTCGATGACCCTCCGCAACGGCATCGGATGGATCGTGGTGAACAATTCGCACGTGATCTTCGCCATCGACACCGGGACCTTCCGCGAGGTGGGGCGCATCACGAACCTCACCTCCCCGCGCTACATCCACTTCCTCTCCGACGAGAAGGCCTACGTCACGCAGCTCTGGGACAACCGCATCTTCATCGTGAATCCCCGGCGCTACGAGGTTACGGGCTACATCGAATGCCCGGGCATGACGATGGAGTCGGGCTCCACGGAGCAGATGGTGCAGCTGGGCGACTATGTCTACGTGAACGGCTGGTCGTACCAGAACCGCATTCTGAAGATCGACGCCCGGAGCGACCGGGTGGTGGGCGAGCTGAAGGTGGGCATCCAGCCGACGTCGCTCGTCGCGGACTGCCGCGGAAGGCTCTGGACGATCACCGACGGCGGATACGAGGGGAGCCCCTACGGCTACGAGGCTCCGAAGCTCTGCTGCATCGACCCCGAACGCTTCACCGTCGAGCGGGAGTTCTCCTTCCGCCTGGGCGACGACGCCTCGGAGGTGCGGATCAACGGCGCGGGCGACCGCCTCTACTGGATCAACGGCGACATCTGGAGCATGTCGGTCGACGACGAGCGCCTTCCCGTGCGGCCGTTCATCGAATCCCGCGACACGAAATACTACGGACTGACGGTCGATCCCTCGAGCGGCGAGGTCTACGTGGCCGACGCCATCGACTACCAGCAGCAGGGAATCGTCTACCGCTATTCGGCCGAGGGCGAGCCGCTCGACCGGTTCTATGTCGGGGTCATTCCCGGCTCCTTCTGTTGGAAATGACCCTGCCGCCCATGAAACGCCGTCCGATCCATCCGGTTCATCCGTCCGCCCTCTGCCGGCGCCTCCTTGCCGGGGCTGCAGGCCTCGTGCTGCTCTGCGCGGCCCTTCCCGCACACGCCCGGCCGCGGGACGGAATGCCCTCCGACACCGGAATCGGGACAGAACCCGGAACCGATTTCATCCGCGACCCCGGTTCCTCTTCCGGAACACCCTCCGAAATGCCCTCCGGAGCCATCTCCGAAACCTCCGACGACAGTCCTGCGGCCCGCACGATTCCGATCCGCGAGGTACCCGTGTGGGGCCGGCGTCCGATGAAGTCGATCGGCGTCGACCGCATGCGTTTCGATTCGACGGTTCTGCGACAGAATATCGCCCTTTCGGTGGCCGACGTGCTGACGTTCAACTCCCCGCTCTTCGTCAAACAGTACGGGCGTGCGACCCTTTCGACCGTGTCGTTCCGCGGCACGGGCCCCTCGCACACACAGGTCACGTGGAACGACATGCGCATCAACAACCCGATGCTGGGCATGACCGACTTCTCGATGATCCCCTCCTACTTCGTCGACGACGCCTCGCTGCTGCACGGCACTTCGTCGGTCGGCGACACGGGGGGCGGCCTCGGGGGGCTGGTGAAGCTCTCGACCCGCCCGGCCTCGGCCGAAGGGTTCGGACTGCAGTACGTGCAGGGGGTGGGGATGTTCCGCACCTTCGACGAGTTCCTGCGCCTGACGTGGGGCAA
The DNA here is from genome assembly GCA_019118605.1 of Candidatus Alistipes faecavium. Lineage (GTDB taxonomy): Bacteria > Bacteroidota > Bacteroidia > Bacteroidales > Rikenellaceae > Alistipes > Alistipes faecavium. The sequence goes on from DWYP01000014.1 coordinate 81,230, forward strand.
CGACCGCTGGCAGGTCTCGACGCGCGCCGTGTGCCAGAGCTCCGAGAACGACTTCAAGTACCGCAACCGCGACAAGAAGGAGAACATCTACGATTCGCAGATGAACATCGTGGGATCGTACTATCCCGTCGAGCGCAACCGCAGCGGGGCGTTCCGCGACGTGCACGTCCTGCAGGAGGTCTACTGCAACACCGGACGCGGCGACCGCTTCGGGGCGAACGTGTGGTACGTGAACTCCGACCGGGAGCTTCCGATGCTCACGACCGACTATGCCGACGAGCGGCAGTTCGAGAACCGCCAGCGGGAACACACCCTGCGCAGCGTCGTTTCGTGGGATCACCTGCGCCGGGATTGGAAACTCTGCGCCCGTGCGGGCTATATCCACACATGGATGGCCTACGACTACCGCCGCGACCCGGGCAACGGCATCCTGACCTCGATGACGCGCTCGCGGAGCCGGATCAATACCTTCTACGGACAGACCGACGGCGAATATGCCATCGACCGGAGGTGGCTGTTCACGGCCTCGGTGGCGGCCTACCAGCACCTGGTCGTGAGCACCGACAAGAACATCATCCTCCAGGAGGGCGACCGCGCCGTGGTGGGCTACGACCAGGGGCGCGTCGAACTGTCGGCCGCGGCCACCGCGAAGTGGCGCCCCGTCGAGCGGCTGGGACTTTCGGCCGTGCTGCGCGCCGAGATGTACGGCACCGAGTGGGCACCGATTCCGGCGCTGTTCGCCGACTGCCTTCTCTCGGAACGCGGGCAGATCGTCCTGCGGGCCTCCGTGTCGCGGAACCACCGCTTCCCGACGCTCAACGACCTCTATTTCCTCCCGGGAGGCAACCCCGACCTGCGCAGCGAGCACGGCGTGGCCTGGGAGACGGGGCTCTCGTTCGCCGTGGGGCGCGAGGGGCGCTATACGCTTTCGGGTTCGGCCTCGTGGTACGACCAGCACATCGACGACTGGATCCTGTGGCTCCCCACGACCAAGGGCTTCTTCTCCCCGGTGAACGTCAAGAAGGTGCATGCCTACGGCGTGGAGCTGCAGGCGAACCTCGACGCGGCCCTCGGGCGCGACTGGCGGCTCGGCCTCGGGGGCACCTTCTCGTGGGCGCCGTCGATCAACGAAGGGGAGAAGATGAGCTCCGCCGACCAGTCCGTGGGCAAGCAGCTGCCCTACGAGCCCCTGTGGTCGGCCACGGCTTCGGGACGCCTCTCGTGGCGGACGTGGAGCCTGCTCTACCAGTGGTGCTACTACAGCCAGCGCTATACGATGTCGAGCAACGACATCACCCTGACGGGCTACCTTCCGCCCTACTTCATGAACAACCTCTCGGTTGAAAAACGCTTCTCGCTGGCGTGGTGCGACCTCTCGCTGAAGGCCGCCGTCAACAACCTCTTCGACGAGGAGTACCTCTCGGTGCTCTCGCGCCCGATGCCGGGCATCAACGCCGAATTCTTCCTCTCGATCACCCCGAAGTGGGGTGCGGGCAAGAGGTCGAAGTAGCGCTTCCGCCCCTCCGGAAGCCTGCGGCTCCCAAACGGAAGAGCGCCTCCGGGTATCCGGAAGCGCTCCTTCTGTTTCATCTGGGGGCCGATGCGGCGGCCTCCCGGCGGGTCAGATCTTCAGCCGCTCGCAGGCGGGTTTTTCGCCGATCCACTGCATGCCCTCGACGCGGGTTGCGTACTTGCGTCCGTCGAGGCGGGTCTTCACCTCGACCTCCGTGGTGGCGTTGACGTGCAGCCCGGTGATGCACTCCTCGGCGGGCGTCGCCTCGAGGACATTGCCGCGGCGGCGCACCGAGCAGTTCCATGCGGCCACCGAGCCGTCCTCGCGGACGATGACGTAGGCCTGCTGCAGGGCGCACTCCTCCATCGCCTTGAAGGTCTCGAAGACCGTGAAGTCGCCCTGTCCGCCCTTCGTGCTGAACTTGAAGACCCCGGTATCGTCGCCCGCCGGGCGGTGCCACGGGGTAATCATGTCGAGGTACTGCTCGCCGACGATCGAGTCGGTCGGGATGCCGTCGGTCGGGTGTTCGGGATCCTCCACGAAGACGTTCGCGCGGACATACGGGTCGGGAATGAATCCCCAGCGCAGGCGCCCTTCGGTGTTGATGACCTGGGCGCTGGCTCCCAGCGTGTCCATTGTCTCGCGCAGGTAGCGCTCCTGGCCGGTGAGCAGGTAGAGGTAGTACGAGGCGTAAGTTTTCCAGCTGGTCCACCCGTGGGGGGAGTTCATCACCTGGTTCGGGGCGAAGTAGATGTCGAGGATCTCCCAGTAGCGGAGCGTGGCGCCGCGCATCCGGGCGTCGGGGATCTGCGACTGCTGCAGGCAGCGGTGCTTCTGGTAGATGTACTCCGCGGCCGCGGTGTAGGCGGCGCGCTGTGCGGGATCGTCCTGCGTCAGGGCGTAGAGCGCCAGCTGCAGGGCGGCGCACGAAACCATGCCGTCCTCGAAGGTCATGTCGCCCTCGGTTTCGATGTCGTCGCGGCGCAGCAGCAGGTCGGCGCAGGCCCGCGAGGCCGAAATCCCGTGGCGGCGTGCCGCCTCGTCCCACCATGCCGATCCCGTGGCGTCGGCCGCCTCGCGCTCTGCCGAGGCGAGCTCGAGCATCGACTTCGCGGGGTAGATCACCGCCGTGTAGTGGATCTTGTTCGAACGGTAGGCTCCGTCGGGACTCTGCACGGCGTCCGAGCAGATGTAGTCTCCGATGTGCGACGCCTGGCGGAGGTAGTTCTCCTCGCCGGTCAGGCGCCAGAGGTCGATCAGGATGCCGATCATCGTCGTGTGGTTCTGGATCCGGTAGGGCATGAACTCCGTGCGGCATTTCCATGCCACGGTGTCCCAGGCCTTGTCGAGCATCTTGTCGAAGCGCTCGATCAGCGGCTCGCTCTTCTCCGGGTCGGGGAAGTGGCGCCCGGCGCGGAAGGCCACGTAGTATCCGTAGATGCTTTCGGCTCCCGACATGAAGGGCGGGTACTTGGCCACGAAATCCCGGGCGTGACGCTGGTACCACGACCAGTTGTTGCGCACGTAGACGCGCGCTTCGGCCTGCTTGCCGTTGGGCGCGGTGATCGTCAGGATGTACTCTCCGGGGCCCTTTGAGGGCTTGAAGGTGCGGCCTTCGAGCGGCTCGGCGGCGCCATCGGGCCCCGTGACGGAGATTCGCGCGCGTTCGGCGCCCTCCCCGAAGAGCTGGATTTCTGTCGACTCCCCGTCGAGCAGCGTGTAGCGGTCGCACTCGACCATCGGCACGTTGCCCCACGCCGCGAGCGTGGGCTTGAGCTGCTCGAGGCCGTCGATCTCACCCATATGGATCGTCCATTCGCGGCTCTGGCCCGGGGCGAGGGCCCCCAGGTCGTGGGGATGGCGCGCCGGGAGCGGCTCGGCATGCAGCAGGTCGAGGCTTCCGGTGAAGATCTGATGCCCCCACTTCCACTTGAGGATCTCCTCGTAGATGTAGTTGATGCCGTACGACGCCACGGGATCGGAGGTGCAGACGGCCATGATGCGGCTCTCGGGCGACATGAAATAGCCCCAGAAATGGCTCTTCTCGCAGCGCATGAGCGTCGGGAAGAACTTGTCGTTCCACTCCGGATAGCTCTTCATGTCGGAGTCGATGCCCAGGTGGAGGCGCGAGCGCAGGGGCGCGAACTCCTTCTGCGAGCTGTTTTCGAGCCGCGCCTTCACCACCAGGTGGTCTTCGGCGGCCTCGTACGAGAGGCTGTAGCGGATTCCGTCCTGCTCGGCGGTGTAGCGTGCGACGCCGGGCGTCGGCTGGCTCAGGGTCACGCCCTCCCAGGCCGGACCGGCCTTGATGTCGTCGCGGAAGGGCACCCGCTGCCAGACTCCGTGGTGCAGGGATTCGTAGCTCTCGATGGCTCCGTCCTGCCCGATGAATACGCGCCAGGAGCTCTGCGGCCCTGCATCGAGCACCGTCACGGGGACGGATGCGGCGGGTGCGGCCGCCGGGGCTGTTGCCGGGAGAGCCGCCAGCAACGCGCCGAAGAGGGGGATGAGTATTTTTTTCATGTTTTTCATGTGCATGGTTCGGGTTTGTGGTTTCGGGGGTTCATGGAGAGGCTGCGGAACGCCTGAAGGCTCCGCAGCCGTTTTTCCGTTTTCGGGACTACTCGTCCTTTCCGTCGAAGAAGTAGGTGGCGTAGTTCAGCCCCGCGGCATCGTAGCTCTTGCGCAGGCTCTGCATGCGGTGGCTGAAATCCTCGAAATCCTTGCGGTCGTAAGCCCATCCCACCTCGGCCACGGCGGCCAGACGCGGGAGCAGCATGTGCTTCACGTGCGCGAAGGTCGCGATGTACTCCGTCCAGAGGTTCGCCTGCACGCCGAGGATGTAGGGACGCTCCTCGGGTGTCAGCTGGTCGTACGGATCGAGCTTGTAGACGCGGCTCACGGGCAGGAAGCCTCCGATGCCCTGGGGCTCGTAGACGGGATCCTTCGTCTGGTAGTAGTCGAGGTAGCAGTGGGTGTTGGGCGTCATGATGACGTGGTTCCCGGCCTTGGCCGCGGCGATACCGCCCTTCGAGCCGCGCCACGACATGACCGTTGCGGTCTTCGAGACGCCTCCTTCGAGGATCTCGTCCCAGCCGATGATCTCGCGTCCGTGCTCGCGGAGCCACTTCTCGACGCGGCGGATGGTGTAGCTCTGGAGCTCGAATTCATCTTTGAGCCCCTCCTGGCGAATCCGCTGCTGGCAGAGCGGACACTCCTTCCAGCTGTCTTTCGGACACTCGTCGCCTCCGATGTGGATGTACTTCGAGGGGAAGAGCTCGAGTACCTCCTCCAGGACGTTCTGCAGGAACTCGAAGGTCGTCTCCTTGCCCGGACAGTAGACCTCGGTGCTGACGCCCCACGTGGTGCGCACCTCATACCCCTCGCCCTTGCACCCGAGCCACGGATAGGAGGCCAGGGCTGCCACGGCGTGCCCCGGGAGTTCGATCTCCGGGATCACCGTGATGAAGCGCTCGGCGGCGTATGCCACCACTTCGCGGATCTCCTTCTGGGTGTAGTACCCGCCGTAGGGGGTCTTGTCGTATTCGTTCGAGTGCATGTACTGCCCGAAGAGGGTCTCCTTGCGCATCGATCCCACGCGCGTGAGCTCGGGGTAGCGCTTGATCTCGATGCGCCATCCCTGATCCTCCGTCAGGTGCCAGTGGAAACGGTTCATCTTGTGCATGGCGAGGATGTCGATGTACTCCTTCACCTCGTCGATCGTCCAGAAGTGGCGGCAGGGGTCGAGCATGCCTCCGCGGTATCCGAAGTAGGGTTTGTCCTCGATCCTCACGGCCGGTACCGAACCCTCGCCGTCGACGATCATCTGACGCAGGCTCTGGAGCCCGTAGAAGGCTCCCTGCGCCGATCCGCCGCGCACGGAGATGCCCGATGGGGCTACTTCGAGCGTGTAGGCCTCGGCCTCGAGCGCCGGGTCGATCCGCACGTCGATCGCACCCTGCTTTCCGGTTTTCATCTCCCCTCCCACAACGGGAGCCACCGCTTCGGAGAAAATCTCCGCGGCACGTTTCAGCTCCGCATTCTTCTCTTCTACGGCGATCTCCGTCTGCGGTGTCACGCGGAAGGTTCCCTGCCGAAGAGTTACCGAAAGGGGTTTCGGCACGATGTTCACCTCTCCGCCGGCAGCGAATGCCGCACCGCTCAGGCCCACGGCACAGAGCATCAGAATCAATTTCTTCATGTTCATCAGTTTTTCAGGTCATTTATGGTTTCAAAGCAGTTTTCAACGATTGCCTTTCGTCTCGATTTCGTGGGTGTGCAGGACTTCGCCTCCGGCTCCGGTGATCTGCAGGGAGATCTTCCCCTGTACGACCTCGCAGCATACGCAGCTTTTGTTGTCGTTGACAAGGATCGGGAAGCGTGCATCCCCCTCTCCGGCCTCGTGGAACGAATAGCGGTGCTCGTGGCCGCAGATCATCAGGTCGATACCCGCGTCGTTGAGCAGCGGCAGGAAGAGCTCCTTGATGTGGAGGTTCCCGTGCCAGGTTCCGTTCGTCGGGGGGACGTGGAGCAGGACGATGCGCGTTGCGGCGGTGCGGAACGCCTCCGAGCGGAGCGCCTCGGCGAGCCATTCGCGCTGTTCGAGGCGGTAGGCGTCGTAGTCGGCCAGCCCGGCGTATTCGATGTCGCTGTCGGGCTTGTCCTCCCCGCAGTCGAGCGTCAGCAGGCACACGTCGCCGTAGCGCCGCAGGGCATAGAAGGTTCCTTCGCCTTTGGGGAAGTACTCCGGTAGCAGGTCGGCATGCACGCCGCGCGTTTCGTGGTTGCCGCGGTTGAAAAGAATGGGCGTCTCGCTGGCGAAGCACTCCACCGCGGTGTCGATATAGTCGGCGAAGAGCTGCTCGCGGCTTTCGACGCTGCTCGACATGTCGCCGTTGAAGGCCACGAATCCCGTGCGGTCGAACTCCGCGGCGCCGAGCAGTTTGCCCATGAGGTCGGCCTGTCCGTGAATGTCGTTCAGCACCAGGAAGCGGCACTCGGCGCCGCTTTCGGGGAATGTGCGGAAGGTGTAGGGCTTGCGGCGGAAGACGTTGCTCGAGGCCACCGCGCCGTAGGCGACGTTGTCGTAATGCGGCCACTCGCGCACTTCGCGCGAAAAGATGCGGTAACAGTAGGCCGTGCCGGGCTCCAGCCCCCGGAGGCGCACGGTGTGCAGGGTCTTGCGGGCCTGGCGGCGCCCCGCGACGGTTTCATAGTAGCGCGGGTGCTCCTCGGCGTAGAAGCTCCGGCCGTCGGCCGGGGCCACCTCGACCCACGAGAGCGCCGGGGCACTGGTTGTCCAGACGACCGTCACGCCGTCGTCGGTCATGTCGCACAGGTAGGGCCCGTGCGTGATCCTGAAGTCCTGGGCGGCGGCGCCTGCGGCAAACAGGAGCATCGCCATCCCGAGCAGAAGTCGTTTCATCGGTCAGGGGTTGAAGTCGGTCCGGGCTCGGTTTCGCAACGGAACCTCGCCCATTTTGACACGAAGGTAATAATATTCTCCAAAGAACCGCCTGCGGATCCCAAAAAGTCCGAAAAACGTTCCCTGCGGATCGCCGTGCCGCACTACCTTTTGGATGGTTTCTTTTTGCGCACGGACCAACCGAAATGGCCGAGGGCCTCGCCCAGGGCGAAATATTCGCCGTGCGAATAGACGATCGGCTCGGCGCGCTCGAGGCAGAAGCGCCCCGTGGCGGGGTCGATGAATCGTTCGTCGGCCTGGACGCCCACGACCTCTGCCAGGAACATGTCGTGGGTGCCGAGCGGCAGGATCTGCCGCACGCGGCACTCGATGTTGACGGGCGCTTCGGCGACGACGGGGGCCTCGACGCGCTCCGAGGCGACGGGCGTGAGGCCCATCTCGCGGAACTTGTCGAAGTCGCGTCCCGAGCGGACGCCGCACCAGTCCGTTGCGCGTGCAAGGGAGCGGGTGGTGAGGTTGATGACGAATGCCCCCGTGCGGCGGATGATGGGGTAGGAGTGCCGCTCGGGGCGCACGGAGATATAGCACATCGGGGGATCGGAACATACCGTTCCGGTCCATGCCACGGTCAGCAGGTTGTACTCTTCGGGCGAGGCGCCGCAGCTCACCAGCACGGCCGGCAGCGGGTAGAGGACCGTTCCGGGTTTCCAGTTCTGTTTCATCTCTTGGCGAATATTAAAATATATATGTATGAACGAGCGTGTCCGTAACAAAGGTAGCGGTTTTTGGTTATCTTTGCTCGTATGCTGGACGAATTTATCCGATACCTCGAATCCGAACGCCGCTACTCGCCGCTCACGGTGCGCAATTACCGCCGCGACATCGAGGCTTTCATGGAGTGGCTCGGGGCCGACGACGCGACGTTCGACCCGCGGAGGATCGCCGCGGAGGACATCCGCGAATGGATCGTCCACCTCTCGGATCAGGGGCGCCTGTGCGCTGCATCGATCAACCGCGAGGTCTCGTCGGTGCGGTCTCTGTTCCGCTGGCTCCTGCGCACGGGGGCCGTGGAGCGCGACGTCGCGCAGTTCGTCGGCTCGCTCCGCACCTCCAAGCGGTTGCCGGCCTTCGTCCCGGAGAGCCGCATGGCGGGGATCGTCGGGGTGTGCAAATGCGATACGGAGGACTTTCTCGCGGAGCGGAATGCGCTCATCGTGCTGCTGTTCTACGCCTGCGGGCTGCGCCTTGCGGAGCTTGTGGCCGTCGACCGCGACGACTTCTCCGAGGACTTCGCTTCGCTGCGGATCTGCGGCAAGGGCGACAAGCAGCGGATGGTTCCAGTGCTGGAGTCTCTGCGGGAAAAAATTTTGTACTATCTCGGGTTAATTGAGCGGCAAAATATTTGCAATTCATCGGAAAAAGCACTATTTTTAACTCATAAAGGCAAACGCATATCCCGGACGACCGTTTACCGTGTCGTGTGCGAGGCGCTCGGACAGGGAGGGGTGCAGGGGAAGAAAAGCCCCCACGTGCTGCGGCACACCTTCGCCACGCATCTGCTCAACGGCGGGGCCGATATGCGGGAGATCCAGGAGCTCCTCGGGCACGCATCGCTGCAGGCGACGCAGGTGTACACGCACAACAGCATCGCGCGGCTTCGGGAGGTCTACGCGAAAGCCCATCCTCGCGAAAAGGAGGGCAAGTGATTAACTTTTTATAAACCGAAAGGCTATGAACGTACAGATTCAGTCCGTGAAATTCGACGCCGACAAAAAGCTCGTCGAATTCGTGAATGCCAAGATGGCGAAGTTGGACCGCTTCGCCGATCGCTCAACCGGCGCGGAGGTCATTCTCAAACTCGATAAAGACCACGAAAAAGGAAACAAGATAGCCACGATTACGCTGCACATGCCGGGGGAAGACCTCGTGGCATGCCACCAGTCGAAAGCCTTCGAGGAGTCGGTCGACGAGGCGATCGACGCACTGAAGCGGCAGATCGACAAGTTCAAGGGCAAATTCGAAAAATAGCCCGATGACCCGATGAAAAGATAAGCAACCCACCAACCAATTAACCTGATGGATGCCGCGCCGGGCGCTCTCTTCGAGACGCCCGGCGCATTTTTTTGTCGCCCGTTTCCGCCCGCCCGTTTCCGCCCGCCCGTTTCCGCCCGCCTGTTTCCGCCCGCCTGTTTTTGCCCGTCCGTTTTTGTCCGCCCGCTCGTTTCCGCCCGCTCGTTTCCGCTCGCCCGGTCTCCGGCCCCGCTGCGGCTACGACGGAATTCTCCCGCAATATCCTGACAATAAGTCGAATGGCGGCGTGCGTGAACGACCGTGCAGACTTTCTCCGTAGAACTGTCGGTCGTCGAATGTGGGGCGTGCGAAAATGGGGGCAAAAGAAAAAACCTGCTGATTTACAGCAGGTTTCGTAGTGGATAGGGGATTCGAACCCCTATGTCATGCGTGAGAGGCATGTATCCTAACCCTTAGATGAATCCACCGCTTTGGTTTGGTGGTGCAAAGATAGTGTCTTCTTTTGAATCTCCAAAATTTTCGGGCCAAAACTGCAAAAAAAATTCCCCGCCGCTCCGTAAAACGCTTTTAATGCCTATATTTAGGGACACAACTTTTTCGCAAAAACATGAAAACCCGACGTTCGTATCTTGCCGCCGCACTTCTCGTGCTGACGCTCGGCGCCTGTACCAAACGCCCTGCGCAGCCTGTTTTCACAACCCTTGCCGTCGATTCGCTGCTTTGCGGCGAAGGCTTCTCCTGCCGCATCGAATACCGCTTCGCGTCGATTGCCAACGCACAGGGGCATCCGGCCCTGGAGGCTGTCGAAGAGTCGAATATCGCCTATTTCTTCGAACTGGAGGCCTTTTCGGGTTCGGCCTCAGAGGCGGCAGATACGGCCATAACTCAGATAGTCAAGGAGTTTGTTGCGCCCGTGAATACGGCCGTTTCCGACGGGGTGTTCGAACGCCCGGGTTGGGAGGGCGAGATCTCCGTAGAGTCTGAAGGCCGGGTCGTCGACTCGCTCCTGTGCTACACCATCACCCGCTCGAGTTATACGGGCGGGGCGCACGGCATGTATTCGACCGAACACCATACCTATTCGCTTGCCGACGGTTTCGAGCTCTCGCTGGCCGACCTCTTCGATGCGCGGCAGATAGAGTTTCTCGACCGAGCCATCCGCGGGAAGATCGCCATGAAGTACGATGCCGCCGACGATAAGGAGCTTTCCGATCTGGGGTTCTTCCCCGAATACATCCGTGCGACGGAGAATTTCCTTGTCACGCCCGAAGGGATCACCTTCAGCTACGATCCTTACGACATCGGATGCTATGCGCTGGGGAGCATCGAGGTGACGTTCTCGTTTCCGGAGCTCGAGGAACTCTTTTCGGCGCGGTAGCCGCCCGGCGGGGACAAAACGGGAACAAAAAAAAGGTCATAGTCTCACGACTGTGACCTTTTTTCTTTGGCGGGGAACCACCCCCTCCAAATGAGGATTGATCGGAGGTATTCGACCTGAGGCGAGCACCGCCCCGCGGTCTTAGCAGCGGAAATCCGCTGCAACCTGCCGATTCCCTCAACCAACCTAAAACTACTAACCTAAATGAACCTTAAAACTTCGCTACAAAGATAAGGGCAGAATTTGAGTTATGCAAATATTTTATGAATATCTTAAATAAATTTAACAATTTGGTAACATTCTTCCCGTCCGACAAATCCCGCATTTCTGTGTGCGTTGTTTGTATTTTTCTGAAATACAGATTGTTTTTCCGATAGGAAGCCGAACGGGTGTCGAATCTTCCGGGGTCGGTTGTTCGGGATGCCATCCGGAAAATTTTCCGGGAATCGGGTACGCGTCGGGCGGCAGCGTGGACGGGCGGTCGGGCGGCCTGCGTGCAAAATTGAATATGTGAGCGGGATGAAATATCGGTTCGATGCGGAGCGTCCGACGTGCGCGAAATTGCTTCGAAACGGGTCGTAAGTGCTCCGGGGGCACAAAAAAAGGAAACTCGGACGCAGGGCAGCGCCCTTTGTCCACAGTTTCCTCACCAACCTAAAACTACTAACCTAAATGAACCTTAAAACTTCGCTGCAAAGATAAGCCAGCGGGGAGAATTATGCAAGTATTTATTAAAATTTCTTCAAAATTTTTTTGAGAAAATTTAATAAGTGAGTCTGAAACAGCATTTCCCCTTGCCCGGCGGGCATCCCGGGGGCGGCGGGGTGCGAACGGGAGACCGGGGTGCGAACGGGAGACCGGGGCGCGGGCGTGACGCTGGAGTACGGGTGAGCCGCTGGGGCGCGGTGTATGGAATGAAGCAATGAAACGGGCCGGGCGGAAGCCGGAATGTGAAGTGTGGAATGTGTGGAATGTAGAGTGTGGAATGTGGGGTGTGGAATGTGGGGTGTGGAACAGGACGGTAAACGGAAACCGATTTCGGAAGATCGGATTCGGCCTCGACTTCGGCTCCGGACTCCGGACTCCGTCCCCGATTCCGACCCCGACCCCGACCCCGTCCTTGCTGTTGCCCTTTCCGTCCTTGCTGTCCCCGACTCCGGCCTCCCCCGAAACGCTACTTCCCGAGCACCTTCCGATAGACGGCCAACAGCTCCGCGGCGATGACGTCGGGTTCGAAACGGGCGGCGTAGGCACGGCCCTGTTCGGCCATGCGGCGCCGCAGTTCGGGATCCGCGAGGATCGTTTCGATGCGTTCGGCCAGCGCCTGCGGATCGTCCGGGTCGACGTAGCAGGCACCGGGGCCTCCGGCCTCCTCGAGGCACGATCCCGTAGCGCCGATCGACGGCACGCCGCAGTTGGCCGCCTCGATCATCGGAATGCCGAACCCTTCGTAACGCGAGGGGTAGACGAACAGCTCCGCGGCACGGTACAATGCCGGAAGGTCGCCGAAAGGTACGCCCTCGAGGATGTGCAGGTAGTCGCCGAGACCCTGTTCGGCGGCGAATCGCTCGACTTGCTGCGTGTAAGGTGTGCGCTTCCCGACCGCCACGACGTGCCGCGGCGCGGGGAGCAGCTTCAGCGCCCGGACGAGCAGCTGGAGGTTCTTGCGCTCCTCGATGCTTCCCACCGAGAGGATATAGTGCTCGGGCAGGTCGTATTTTTCCCGCACGCCGCGTATCGCGGCCTCGTCGATCGGGCGCTTGAACTGCTCGTCGCACCCCTGATAGACGACGTCGATCTTCTGCGCGGGGATTCCGAAGAAGTGCATCACGTCGCGCTTTGTCGCCTCGCTGATGGCGATGATGCGGTCGGCGCGGCGGCAGGCGCTGCGGAACTTGCGGGTGTAGATCCAGCGGTCGACGGGCTTGTAGTAGGCCGGGAAGCGCAGGAAGATCACGTCGTGGATCGTGACGACGGCGGGGATTCCCCTCTCGCGGAGCCCTGTCGGGAGTTCGCCGCTCAGTCCGTGGAACAGCGCCGTGTCGGGCGGGAGTTCGCGCGTGATGCCGAACGACCGCCACCAGGCCTTGAAAACCCCGTGCTTGGGCGTTCGCGGATAGCGGAAGGCGAGCTGTCCGATTCCTGCGAGGCGCTCGCGGAGATCCGCGCGGCCCGGGTCGGGCGAATAGAGGTCGTAGCGGTTTTCGGGGGCGAATCGTGCGAGCATCGCGACGATCATTCGGCCGTAATTGCCCAGTCCGGTCGCATTGTGGGTAATGCGCTTGGCGTCGAAGGCGATGCGGAGGCTATTCTTGTCCATTTGCGGAAGGTGTTCTGAAGGGCTGTTCGTAAAGCTCGAGGTACCGGACGTAGAAGCGTTCGTAGGAGAAATGCCTGTCGAAGCACTCCTTGGCGGCCCGGCCCATGCGGCGGCGCAGGTCGTCGTCGGCGAGCAGCCTTCTCAGCGCTTCGGCCAGCCGCTCCTCGTCGGCCGGAGGTACGAGCAGTCCCGTGGTGCCGTTGTCGACGAATTCGGGTTGGGCGCCGTTGTCGGTGGTTACGAGGGCTCTTCCGGCTTGCATTGCCTCGATGATCGTCAGACCGAATGGTTCGGCCCAAACGGAAGGGAATGCACATAGGTCGGCTTGTTTCAGCAGACTTCGTACGTCTTGTACAAATCCTAGGAAATGAGTCTGTCTGCCGATTCCTGCTTGTTCGGTCATATCTTTCAGGAAGGTTTCGTATTCGGATGTACCGTTTCCGGCGACGAAAAGGGCAAAAGGTCGTCCTTTCAACTGGGCGCAGGCCTTTATCAGGACGTCGCATCCTTTTTCGGGGACCAGGCGTCCGCAGAAGAAGAGCAGCGGCGTGCCAGGGTCTATTCCGAACTTCCGCCGCAGGTCGGGAAGCTCCTCCGCAAGGGGCTTTTCCCCGATTTCCGGGACGCTGTTGGGTATGACGCAGAGTTTTGCCGGATCGACGACGGGTTTTCCCGCGAGGAATTCGCGGCGTGCGAGTTCCGAAACGAAGGCGATGCGGTCGATCTGTCCGTAAAGCCAGCGGTAGATCCATCCGCGTTTGCCCGGCTTTACGAGGTGGCGGGTCAGGACGATGCGGGGCCGGAATCCGAAAGCCCGGCAGAGCAGGCGGGCATAGGCCGCCGTGAACGCATCCTTGAAGTGGTGGACATGGATCGTGTCAGGGCGGTATTTCAGGATCAGGTGTGCGAACATGAGGGCCGAGAGCATGTCGGCGACGCCCTTCATCGGCAGCGTGTGGTAAGGGGCACCGAGAGCCGCGACGCGTTGCCCGATGACGGCGCTCGGACGCGAGACCAGCACCACGCAGCGGCCGTCGGCCAGCAGGCGGCGCGAGAGGTCGTAGACGAACTGCTCGCCGCCGCCCCACGAGGGATTGGCGAAGATCTGGAATATCGGGCTTTCGCACTTCATGAAACGAAGATACGAAAAAAATCAATGCGACAGGCGGCGCTGGAGGCTTGTTTTCCATCGTCGCAGGGTGAGCAGGACGATGACGGCCGGACGCAAGGCGTGCCAACGGTCGAGGTCGAACATCAGCAACTCTCCGCGCGAGAAGTGCTTGCGCAGTTCTGCGCGATGGCCCGATACCTCCGAACGCAGTTGTCGCGCATAGGGGTCGTCGCCCCGCCAGGGGTTGCTGCTGCGGCTGATGTAGCGGATGTACCACCACAGGGCATTGACCGTGCGGTAGAGCGCTGCGGAGGATCCGGCGAGGCGTTCGGCGTTGCGTCGGAAGATGTCGGCGACCGTGTCGGCATACTCCCGGCAGTATTCGAACGAGATGCGGCTGTGGATCTCCGACCCGGGCCGCTGGAGGTAGTTATACCCGGCGTAGTCGACGAACCGCACCCTCGGACGGCGGCATCCGATCTGGATGTTCACCAGCGTGTCCTGCCCGCGCCGCATGGGGTAGTGGCGCAGGGTGTCGTCGAAAAGCGTGCGTCGGTAAAGCTTGCCCCACAGCGAAGGCGCGACTCCGAAGGTCATCACTTCGCGCAGGTATCCGAACTCCTCCAGATCGGCGGTCCGCTTCTCGTGCACCTCCGTCCGATAGGTCGCACAGACGCGGATGTAGTTGCTGCATACGATGTCGTATCCGCCGTTCTGCGTGATGGCCGCGAGCAGCGTCTCCAACATGTCCTTCTCCCACCAGTCGTCCCCGTCGAGGAAGCAGACGTAGCGGCCCCGGGCTTTCGCCAGGGCCGTTTCACGAGCGCGCGCCACCCCCTGGTTTACAGTCGGGAGCACCACGAAGCGCCCGTCCCCGGCTGTCAGACGCCGGATCTCCGCAAGCGACCCGTCCGTCGAGCCGTCGTCCACGACGATGGCTTCGAAGTCGCGGAAGGTCTGCCCGCGCACCGATTCCAGACAGGGCGCGAGGAATGCCTCGAGGTTGTAGACCGGGATGACGATCGAAACTGCAGGCGCAGGGAAGGGGTGGTTCGAGGGGGTGTTGTTCGTATCCATTGTTCTGCTATTTGACGTAGTTGCGCACGGCCTCGGCAATGCGTTCGCCGTCGAGTGCCGCCGAGATGATTCCCCCGGCATACCCTGCGCCCTCGCCTGCCGGGAAGAGCCCTTCGGTTTCGGGGTGCTGGAGCGTCTCCGGATCGCGCGGAATGCGCACGGGGGTCGAGGTGCGGGATTCCACGCCCACGACTACCGCCTCGTTGGTGACGAAGCCTTTCATCCGGCGTCCGAAGGTCATAAGGCCCTGGCGCAGCCCCTGTGCGATGAAGCCGGGCATCCAGCAGTCCAGCCGCGAGGGGGTGATGCCCGGGATGTAGGAGGTGCGGGGCAGCGAACCGCTCGCGCGTCCGGCCACGAAGTCCGCGACGCGCTGTGCCGGGGCGATCTGACGCTCGCCGCCTTCGCGGCGGGCCAGCTCCTCGAACTGCTGCTGGAAGCGCAGCCCTGCCAGCTCGCCCCACTCGGCGCGCAGGTGCTCGAAATCCGACAGCCGGACTTCGGTCACCAGCCCCGAATTGGCAAAGGGCGACGTGCGGCCGCTGGGCGACATGCCGTTGACGACCGACTGCGCGGCGTCGGTCATTGCCGGGACGATGAATCCTCCCGGACACATGCAGAACGAGTAGACGCCGCGCCCGGCCTCCTGGCTGACGAGCGAATAGGCCGCGGCCGGGAGGTATTCGCCGCGGGTTTCGCAATGGTACTGGATCGAGTCGATCAGCGCCTGCGGGTGCTCGATGCGCACGCCCATGGCAAAGGGCTTCGCCTCGAGGCGTACGCCGCGGCGGTGGAGCAGTTCGTAAATGTCGCGGGCCGAATGTCCCGTTGCGAGGACGACGGCCGCGCCTTCGATCACCTCGTCGCCGCACCGCACGCCGGAGATGCGTCCCCGGGAGATCAGCACGTCGCTCACGCGGCTTTCGAAGCGGAATATGCCCCCGGCGTCGAGAATCGTCTGCCGGATGTGCTGCATGATGCCCGGGAGGCGGTCGGTGCCGATGTGCGGGTGCGCCTCGAAGAGGATTTCGGGCGTCGCCCCGTGGAACACCAGCGTCTGCAGGGCCTTGTTGTAGTCTCCGCGTTTCTTGCTGCGCGTGAAGAGCTTTCCGTCGGAGAAGGTTCCGGCGCCCCCTTCGCCGAAAGCGTAGTTCGAATCGGGGTCGACGGCTCCGTTGCGGTTGATCTGAGCGATGTCGCGCTTGCGGGCCGAGACGTCGCGCCCGCGCTCGAGAATCACGGGCCGCAGCCCGAGTTCAATCAGATGCAACGCGGCGAAGAGTCCTGCGGGCCCCGATCCTACGATCACGACCTCGGTGCGACCGGCTACGTTGGGATAGTCGAAATGCACGGGCGCGGGCTGCGGCTCGCGGTCGACATAGATTTCGAGCGAGAGGTTGACTTTCACCTGCCGCTGCCGGGCGTCGATCGATCGCTTGACGACGCGCGCCAGGGCGATCTGCTTCTCGGCGATGCCCAAGCGGCGTGCGGCCAGTGCGACGTATGTTTTCGCGTCGGCGGCCTGCTCGGGCTTCAGGACAAGGGTGAGACGTTGCGGCATGTCGGGGCAGAAAGGTTGCGTAATGGCACAAAAGTAAGCAAAAAATAGCGGATCGAGGCAGCTGCGGGTTGTGAATTGTAAATTTTTGCCTACCTTTGCCTGAACGATGCGGATATGGTGTAATTGGTAGCCACGTCAGACTTAGGATCTGATGCCTTACGGCGTGGGGGTTCGAGTCCCTTTATCCGCACAAAGGAGCCTTTTTCGAGGCTCCTTTTTTTGTGGAAGCCCGGATGCAAAACAAAGCAAAACAGTTGTATATCAACATATTAAACAATTTAGCTAGCATCCCGACCTCCGCTCCCGAAAAGTATTTCGCCGAAAACCTTCGGGTGGCAATTTGGTGGCAAAGGGGTCAAATCGGGAGCCAAGCGAGCAAACTGCCACCTTTTTTGTTTATAATGCATTGAACTGCTGCATTTTGCATCGCAATAGATTTTTCTTGTCAGCGTTTTGTTAACCTCTAAATTTTACAAAACCATGAGACAGGAGAGTTTCAGGATTCTCTTCCTGATGCGAAAGGGAAGAACGAAAAAAGACGGATTCGCAACCATTTATGCCCGAATTACAACGGGCAGTTTCCGTCAGGAGATCTATTTCAACTGCGAGGGGCGCCCCGAGTTGTGGAACCAGCGAAAAGAACGGATGATGGGGACCAACCGTCTGTCGTTGAAGATCAACGAAATGCTGGATGAGTTCCGTGTACAGATTCTCGACATCCGCAGCAAACTGCTTGCCGAAGGTTTCGAGGCCAATGCCCTGCAAATCAAACAGCGTTACTTCAACCCGCTCAAACACACCATGATGTTGATCGCGGGGCTGGGCGACTACGTCCAACGGCGGCAGGCAGAGGTCGGCGTGCGCATCACCCAGCGGACAGCC
>DWYP01000015.1 GCA_019118605.1 Candidatus Alistipes faecavium
GAACATCTCCGTGGAGTACACCTCGCGCATCGCGCGCCAGATCGACAGCATCATCTATGCGAAATACCCCGAGATCGTGCTGGTCTCGGCTTCGGCGGGAGCGAACTCCTCCGACAACGCCTTTGCGGCGATGCAGACCACCGGGTCGCACATCATCAACTACAACATGCGCCTTACCGACGTCGAGGAGCGTGACCGCTCGATCTACATCATCTCCGACCTGCTGCGCAAGGATCTCGACGGGATTCCCGAGATCCGTCAGTACACGATTACGCCGGGCGGAGCGATGGGCGGCATGGTGGGCGGCGCGTCGACTGCCGACATCAAGGTCTTCGGCTACGACATGGATCTCACGAACGCCGTGGCGAACGATCTGAAGGAGCGGATGCGTGCGCTTCCGGGTGTTCGCGACGTGAAACTTTCGCGCGACGACCTGCGCCCCGAATACAACGTGGTCTTCGACCGCGAGCGCCTGGCCTACTACGGGATGAACAGTTCGACGGCCTCGCAGGCCGTGCGCAACCGCATCGACGGGCTCGTGGCGTCGAAGTACCGCGAGGACGGCGACGAGTACGATATCGTCGTGCGCTATGCCGAGCCGTTCCGCACGCGTATGGAGGATGTGGAGAACATCACGCTCTACAACGCCCAGGGGCGTCCCGTGAAACTCAAGGAGGTAGGCTCCGTTGTCGAGGAGTATGCCGCGCCGATGATCGAGCGCGAGAACCGTCAGCGCGTCATTTCGGTGAAGTCGACTCTCGGCGCGGGCGTCGCGCTGGGCGATGTGGTCACGGAGCTGCGGCAGCTTATCGCCGAATATCCCACGCCCGACGGCGTGGATCTCGAGGTGGGCGGAACGGTCGAGGATCAGGGCGACGCCTTCTCCGACCTGCTGACGCTCTTCGTGCTGATCGTGATCCTGGTCTATATCGTCATGGCTACGCAGTTCGAGTCTCTGAAGTTCCCCTTCATCATCATGTTCACCATTCCGTTCGCCTTCACGGGCGTGTTCCTGGCGCTGTGGATGACCTCCACGCCGCTGTCGCTCATCGCGCTGATCGGAGCGATCATGCTCGTGGGCATCGTGACGAAGAACGGCATCGTGATGGTCGACTACATGAACCTGCTGATCGAGCGCGGCTCGGGGGTCTTCGACGCGGTGATCGCGGGCGGCAAGAGCCGTCTGCGCCCGGTGCTTATGACCTCGTTCACCACGATCCTCGGCATGCTTCCGCTGGCCATCGGCACGGGCGCCGGGTCGGAGACGTGGCAGCCGATGGGCATTGCCGTGATCGGCGGCCTCACCTTCTCGACGATCCTGACGCTCTTCATCGTGCCGGTGCTCTATTCGATCCTCGTGCACCGCTCGCAGCGCAAGGAGCGTGAACGGCAGGCGCGTCTTTCGGCGGCCGGGACACCCGACAACCGATGACGGAACCAGAAACCAACCGACGCAACACCATGAAAGCAGTATTCATATCCTATAACCAGGCCCTTACGGACCGCGTGCACGCCATTCTCGACGAACAGGGCATCCGGGGCTTCACGAAATGGGCCCTGACGCAGGGCCGTGGTTCGGTCGACGGCGAACCCCACTACGGCACGCACGCGTGGCCGTCGATGAACGCCTCGATCCTTGCGATCGTCGAGGACGCGAAGGTCGCGCCGCTGATGGAGGCGCTGCGGCAGATGGACGCCGCGACGAAGATGCAGGGCTCGCGGGCCTTCGTGTGGAACATCGAGTCGTCCCTGTGGTAGGACGACGCGTTTTGACCCGAAGATGCACGCTTTTGAGGTAAATTTCCTACCTTTGCCGGTATGAAACTCACCTTTTTGGGAACCGGAACCTCGCAGGGGGTGCCCGTCATCGGGTGCCGCTGTGGGGTCTGCACGTCGGCCGACCGGCGTGACCGGCGGCTGCGCACCTCGGCAATGGTCGAGACGCGGGGTGTGCGGCTGGTCATCGACGCGGGCCCGGACTTTCGCTACCAGATGCTCCGCACGGGGGTGCGGCACGTGGACGGCATCCTGCTCACGCACGAACACAAGGACCACATCGGGGGACTGGACGACGTGCGGGCCTTCAACTTCGTCGACTATCCCCCGACCGTCCACCGGGTCGACATCTACGCTTCGGCGCGCACGGCGGCGTGCGTGCGCAAGGACTTCGACTACGCCTTCGCGCAGGACAAGTACCGCGGGGTTCCCGAAATCGCCCTGCACGAGATCGACACCTCGCACCCCTTTTCGGTGGGCGGCGTGGAGATCGTCCCCGTCACGGGCCACCACTCCGTACGCTTCACCGTCACGGGTTACCGCATCGGGCGCATGGCCTACCTCACGGATTTCAAGACCATCGAGGAGGGGGAGGTCGAAAAACTGCGGGGCGTCGAGCTGCTGGTGGTCAACGCCCTGCGCTTTGCGGAACATTACTCGCACTTCAACGTCGCCGAGGCGCTGGACCTCATCCGGCGCGTCGGGCCGCGCGAGGCGTACCTCACGCACATGTCCCACGGCATCGGGCGGCACGCCGAGACGGAGCCGACGCTGCCTGCCAGGGTGAAGATGGCCTACGACACGCTCACCGTCGGGTGGGACGACTGAAAATACCGGAAAAAATCACGAAAAATATGAAAAGAACGCTCAAGGACAAGGTAATTATCATTACGGGCGCATCGTCGGGCATCGGCGAGGCGATGGCCCGGGTCTACGCGTCCGCCGGGGCCTGCGTGGTGCTCGGGGCGCGGAGTGTGCAGAAGCTGCAGCTGCTGGCCGGGGAGATCCGTTCGCACGGCGGCCGGGCCGCCTACTGCGGGGTCGACGTCACGCAGCCGGAGGAGTGCCGGGAGCTGATCGACACGGCCGTGCGGGAGTTCGGCCGCATCGACGTGCTGATCTGCAACGCCGGGATCTCGATGCGCGCGCTGTTCGACGACGTGGATCTCGAGGTGCTGCACCGCCTGATGGACGTGAACTTCTGGGGCACGGTCAACTGCTGCAAATACGCGCTTCCGTACCTGCAGGATACGAAGGGCTCGATCGTGGGCATCTCGTCGGTGGCGGGGCTTCACGGACTGCCGGGCCGCACGGGCTATTCGGCGTCGAAATACGCCATGACAGGCTTCCTCGAGACGCTGCGCATCGAGAATCTCCACAAGGGGCTGCACGTGATGGTCGCCTGCCCGGGCTTCACGGCCTCGAACGTCCGCTTCTCGGCCCTCACGGCCGACGGATCGCAGCAAGGCGAGACGCCGCGCGACGAGTCGAAGATGATGACCGGGGAGCAGGTTGCGCGAATCGTCGCACGGGGCATCCTTCGCCGCAAACGCCTGTGCCTGATGGAGATCGAGGGCCGTGCGACGCATTTCGTGAAGAAGTTCGCCCCGGGATTCCTCGACCGGATGTTCTACCTGGTGATGGCGCGCGAGCCGGATTCGCCTCTGAAGTGACCGGCAGGGCGCACGGAGATCGGAATCCCTGCGCCGGAGACGCCCCCTCCCGGCAAGTCCGGACAATCGAGCCGAACAGGAAGCGGCGCCATGCATCTTGCATGGCGCCGCTTCCTGTTCGTTCTGTAAACTTTATTCGATCCGCGGCCCTTCCTTGATCCGTGACCCTTCTCGGCCCGTGACCCTTCTCGGCCCGTGACCCTTTCTTGATCCGTGACCCTTCCTCGGCCCGGAACCTTTTCCGGCCCGCGACCCTTCTTGATCCGCGACCCTTCCTCGGCCCGTGAATCTTGCCCGGCCCGGAACCTTTTCCGGCCCCGGGGACTACTTGAAGAAGATCGAGGAGATCTCCTTGTAGTTGTGCACGCGCTCGATGACGTCGGCGAAGATGTCGGCGACCGACAGCACGGTGAACTTGTGCAGATCCTTGTTGGGGTTGAGCGGAATGGTGTCCGTGACGATCACCTCCTCGAGTGCGCTGTCGTTGATTCGCTCGTATGCGGGGCCCGACAGCACGGGGTGGGTGATGGCGGCGCGGACGCTCTTCGCACCGCGCGACATGAGCATGTCGGCAGCCATGCAGATCGTCCCTGCGGTGTCGATCATGTCGTCGACGATGAGGATGTTGCGACCCTCGACCTCGCCGATGGCGGTCATTTTTCCCACGACGTTTGCCTTTGCGCGCTCCTTGTGGGAGATGATGATCGGCGTTCCGAGGTGCTTGGCATAGGTGTTTGCGCGTTTTGCGCCGCCCATGTCGGGCGCGGCGATCGAGAGGTCTTCGATGTTGAGGCTGCGGATGTAGGGCACGAAGATGCCGCTGGCGTAGAGGGCGTCGACGGGGATGTCGAAGAAGCCCTGAATCTGGTCGGCGTGCAGATCCATGGTCATCACGCGGTCGACGCCTGCGGCCATCAGGAGGTTGGCTACCAGTTTTGCGCCGATCGGGACGCGGGGACGGTCTTTGCGGTCTTGGCGGGCCCATCCGAAATAGGGCATGACGGCCACGACCTTGTAAGCCGATGCGCGGCGTGCGGCGTCGATCATCATGAGCAGCTCCATGAGGTTGTCTGCGGGGGGGAATGTCGACTGGATGATGAATACCGTGCATCCGCGGATCGACTCGTTGTAGCAGGGCTGGAACTCTCCGTCGCTGAAGCGCAGCACTTCGGACTGACCGAGCGTCGTTCCGAAGCTGGCGGCGATTTTCTGCGCCAGGTATTCGGAACCCCGACCGGTAAAGATCTTGATTTTGTGGATAGCCATAGGTTACGGGGATTTTGATGTTGCAAATATATGGAAATAGGATGAAAAAACGCGTCCCGCGGGACGCGTTTTTTCAACAAAAGGTTAACCTTTCAGACAATCGTCGATCGCCGAGAGGATCTCTTCGCGGCCGAGGCTGCGCTCCGAGGAGCTGACAAACATCGGCGGGAGCTCCTCCCACTGCTCGGCGAGCGCTTCGCGGAAGCGTCCGATGCTCTTTTCGCGCTGGGTTTTGGAGAGTTTGTCGGCCTTCGTGAAGATGATGCCGAAGGGCACGCCGTGCTCTCCGAGCATCTCGATGAATCGCAGGTCGATACGTTGGGGTTCGAGGCGGATGTCCACGAGGACGAAGAGGTAGTGGAGCTTCGCGCAGCGCAGCACGTAGTCGGAGATGATCTTCGAGAACTCCCCGCGGGTGGTTTTCGACGTGCGGGCGTACCCGTATCCGGGGAGGTCGACCAGATACCAGGCGTCGTTGATCCGGAAGTGGTTGATCAGGCGTGTCTTGCCGGGTGTCCCGGAGACCTTTGCGAGCCCCTGGCGTCCGGTGAGCATGTTGATGAGCGAGGATTTCCCGACGTTGCTGCGCCCGATGAACGCAATGTCTCGCAGGTCGTCCTTCGGGACCTGGGAGATCCGCTCCGAGGAGCACTTGAATTCGGCTTTGACGATCTGCATCGGTCTTGATTTTCGGCAAAGATAATGCAATCGCGGGGGATTGCCAAATCGCCCGGGCGCGGAAGCGCGGCGGAGGGTGTCAGCGCTGCTGCGGATAGCGGTTGTTGAAACGGTAGCCGACGCCGAGCATCAGGAAGTTCGGAAGGTGGAAGTCGCGGAGGCTGTATCCGATGTGGAGGTACGAGCTGCGCGTCACCGCGAGCTTGAGTGTCAGCATCTGATAGGAGGTGGCGAGCTCCCCGCCCTTGTGCAGGACGTTTCCCCCGAGTCCGATTCCCACCGAGAAGTGGGGCATGACGAACTCCGCGCGCGCCGAGATTCCGAAGGCGATCTGGCGGTCGATCCCGGGCTTCTCGATGAGGATTTCGGCCTGTTCGCCCATGCCGACGATCTGGTCTGCGACCACGACGTTCGTGCTTCCGTCGTACACGCCGTCGAGGGCGATTCCCGCGCGGAACTTGTATCCGACGTTGTACATCGGGGCGAAACTGATTCCCACGACGGGATAGGACTCCGGCACGGCATACTGTTTCCCCTCGATCTCGATGCCGCGGCGACGCCACGCCCCGAAGAGCGTGAGATCGTAACTCACGTGACGGGGAAAGGCGGGGCAAACCTCCCCCGACGGGCGCTCCCCGGCGCGTGAGAGGAAGTCGTAATGCACCCCGGCGCGCAGCCCGAGGGCGTTGAGCCCGGCGTTGGGGAATTTGGTGTTTCCGTTCGAGAAGTGGGTGAGGGCGACTCCTGCCGTGAGGTGCACGTTGCGGCGCACCTGCCAGTCGAGGAGCAGGTCGATGTTCACCAGGGCGTTCAGCGCCGATCCCGTCATGCCGTTTTTCGGATTCGACACCTCGTCGTATCGCTTCCATCCGTACGAGAGCCCGAGGTTCCACTCGTAGTCGAGCGACAGCCGGGGTGCGAGGCGGGCGATGCGCGCCCCCTGATAGAGATAGACCGCCGCGGGAACTCCCACCTCCGCGCGGTTCCCGAACCCGTACAGGGCGATTCCGACGCCCTGATAGGCGCCTCCGTAGATGCGGTCGCCGGCTGATCCGGGCCGGAACCGGAACGCATAGCGCAGATGCCCCGAGAGCGCGAGGTCGACGGGCCGTGCTGCGGCGTTGTCTCCCGCCAGGAAGGGATTGCTCGGGAAGACGTATTCGGAGCGGAACTCCCCGCCGAGGCCGTGGATGAAGCGACCGTCCCGACTTCCGTCCAAGCGCCCGATCTCTCCGTCCGGCCTGCACGCGGCGCCGGACGACGCCCGGGGCTCCGGCCCCGAAGACTCCGTACGGCGGGAATCCTCCCCGCGGAGCGCCGCATCCCCGAACTGCGGGGAATCCTTCCGGGCGGCCCGGCGCCCGGCTTCGAATCCGTCGCGGAATCCGTCGCTGTACCCTTCGGTGTAGGCTTCCGACCGCTGCGGAGGCAGCGAATCGGGATGCGGGCGGACGCTCGCCGGGGCGGCGGTTCCGATGCGGAGCGCAAGGGCTCCGGCCACTGCGAGGACGATCCGGGGAAAGGGCGACTGCGGCATGGAGATGCGTTTTCTGTGCATTTTGATGCCGAAGATAGGAAAAAATCCGTGAACCGATGTGCCCCGGAGTCGTCGAAAAAGCCCATTTGCCCGTATTTGCCTGAATTTGTCCGCTTTCCTGCCCGTTTTTTTTTGCGCCGCTTCCGTAATTTCTCCACTCCCCGGATAAAAGCGACACGCGGAATCCCTGCAACGGGATTCCGCGTGTCGCTTCCGAAAGGCCTGCCCGGGGCGTCAGTACCCGAGGATGCGGAGCATCGAGCGGTAGGACTGCTCCTTGGCGAACAGGCGCGTGTAGTATTCGTTGTTCGACTTGTCGCGGTCGATGACGATATGCTTGGGCGCGGGGATCAGGCAGTGCTGGATTCCTCCGAAGCCTCCGAGCGACTCCTGATAGGCCCCGGTGTGGAAAAATCCGATGTACTGCGTGGTTCCGGGCTCGAGTTTCGGGAGGAAGATGGCGTTGGTGTGGCACTCGGAGTTGTAGAAGTCTTCGCTGTCGCAGGTCAGTCCTCCGAGGAACACCCGCTGATACTCCTTGTCCCAGTTGTTCACCGCGAGCATGATGTAGCGCTGGTTGATTCCCCAGGTATCGGGCAGGGTGGTGATGAACGACGAGTCGATCATGTACCAGTTCTCGCGGTCGTTCTGCTGCTTCTGGTTGACGATCGAGTAGAGTGCGGCGCCGCTTTCGCCGACGGTGAACGATCCGAATTCGGTGAAGATGTTGGGCTCTTCGACTCCGTTCCGCTGGCAGATGTTCTTGATCTGGGCGACGATCTCCTCAGTGAGGTACTCGTAGTCGTACTCGAAGTTCAGGGAGTTCTTGATGGGGAAACCTCCTCCGATGTTGAGGCTGTCCAACTCGGGGCAGATGGCCTTGAGCTCGCAGTATACGTTCATGCACTTCGACAGCTCGTTCCAGTAGTATGCGGTGTCCTTGATTCCGGTGTTGATGAAGAAGTGGAGCATCTTGAGCTGGAACTTCTTGCTGTTGCGGAGTTTTGCCTTGTAGAAGTCCACGATGTCGTTGTACCGGATGCCGAGGCGCGAGGTATAGAAGTCGAACTTCGGCTCCTCCTCGCAGGCGATGCGTATGCCGACCTTGCATTTTTTTGTGAATGCGTCCTCGAAGAGGTCGAGCTCCTCCTTGTTGTCGAGCACGGGGATCGTGTTGGTGAATCCGTCGTTCACGAGCTGGGCGATGTTCTCGACGTACTGCGGGCGTTTGAACCCGTTGCAGACGATGTATCGGTCTTTGTCGATGATTCCGCTGTCGTAGAGGGCGTTGATGATGTGGATATCGTATGCCGAGGAGGTTTCGAGGTGGATATCGTTCTTCATGGCCTCCTCCAGGACGAACGAGAAGTGGCTCGACTTTGTGCAGTAGCAGTAGTTGTAGGAGCCCTTGTAGTCGACCTTTGCCATCGCCACGTTGAACATTCGCTTTGCGCGGTTGATCTGCTGGGAGATCTTCGGCAGGTAGGTGATCTTGAGCGGGGTTCCGTACTGTTTGATCAACTCCATGAGCGGAATATCGTGGAAATTCAGCTCGTTGTCCTCGACGGTGAATTCGTCCTGCGGGAAGTCGAACGACTGTTCGATCAGATCGATGTACTTGTCTTTCATGGCTCGTTGGCGGAATTTTTCGCAATCCGTCTCGGCTACATTGGGAAATTTCTGCCGAAGTAGCTCGCGCGGATTGCCCGGAATATCGGAATGCAAAGCAAACGAATATTTTTCAGATAACCAACATTTTTGCCGGGATATTTTGAAAAACCGCGGCATATTTTGGATTTTTCTGCGAAAAAGGGTATTTTTGAGGCCGTATTCAAAGACGACATTCGACCGTGCTGATTCAATCCATATCGCAATATCTGGAGTCGCACAAGCGGCTCGTGGTGCCCCAACTCGGGACGTTCATCGTCAAGGAGCCGGGGCGGAATATTCTGTTTTCGGAGCTGCTCAAGCGCGACGACGGCGTGCTGCGGGGCCTTCTCCGCGAATCGGGGCTGACGGAGCTTGAGGCCGCGGGGGAGATCGACCGCTTTGTCTTCGAGGCGCGGCACGCGGTGCAGAACGGCGGGGAGTACCCGATGGACGGCTTCGGGATGCTGAAGCCCGGGGCGAACGGCACCATCGCCTTCGCCTACGACCCGACGGTCAGAACCCGGCCCGCCGCGGAACCCGACCCTGAACCCGGGCCCTCCGCAGAGTCCGCCGCAGAGTCCGCCGCAACTCCGGCGGCCTCGTCCGGGCCGTCCGGGCCGTCCGTCCCGGCATCCGAAACTGCGGAAACCTCTGCCGCGGCACCTTCCGGTGCGACGGCGCCCGGGGCAGCCGCAGACTCCGCAGGGCCGCAGCGGGAATCCGCCTCCTCACAACCCGTTTCTGCGGAGGCGCATGCCGACACCTCGCGCGAACGGCCCCACCGTATGCAGGCCGAGCGCCTTGCGCGCTCCGTGGAGCATGCCTTCGCGGAGCCCTACGTCTCGCCCTCGGCGAAGATGAATCCCGACCCGTCGGTCCGGGGCCTGCGCTACGGCAAGCCGCCGAAGACGACCGACGCCTATACCTACGTCGACCGCCCGACGCGGCGTCGTGCCGACCGCTTCCTGTGGATCGCCATCGCCGCGGCCGTCATCGCCCTCTCGGCCATAGCCTTCGGCTACTGGCGCGAACACCGCGAACGGCAGGCCGAGGCGGAATACCTGGAGTACCGCCAGAGCCTCGACGGCGCGGAGACCGACGCGGAGGCCGCACAGGATGCTGCTCCGGGCGATTCCGAAACCGCACAAACCGCACAAACCGAATAGATGACAGACCTTACGACCGTTAAACAACGTTTCGGCATCATCGGCGTCTCTCCGCTGCTGGATCGGGCGCTGGAGGTAGCCCTGCGCGTGGCCCCGACCGACCTGGCCGTGCTCGTCACGGGCGAAAGCGGCGTGGGCAAGGAGTTTTTCCCGCAGGTGATCCACGCCTATTCGGCCCGCAAACACAACAAATACATCGCCGTGAACTGCGCGGCGATCCCCGAGGGAACGATCGACTCCGAGCTCTTCGGCCACGAGAAGGGTGCCTTCACCGGGGCCCTCGAGGCGCGCAAGGGCTACTTCGAGGAGGCCGACGGGGGCACGATCTTCCTGGACGAGGTGGCGGAGCTTCCCCATTCGACGCAAGCGCGCCTGCTGCGCGTGCTGCAGACCGGGGAGTTCATCCGCGTGGGCTCGTCGAAGGTGCAGAAGACCGACGTGCGCGTGGTCGCGGCCACGAATACCGACCTCCAGACGGCCATCGCGCAGGGACGTTTCCGCGAGGATCTCTACTACCGCCTGGGAACGGTGCCCATCGCGGTTCCGGCGCTTCGCGAGCGCAAGGAGGACATCCCGCTGCTGTTCCGCAAGTTCGCCGCGGACGTGGCCGTGCAGTACCGCATGCCGGCGGTGACGCTCGACGACGGGGCGCGCGAGAAGCTGAAGAACTACTACTGGCGGGGCAACATCCGCCAGCTGAAGAACGTCGCCGAGCAGATCTCGGCCATCGAGCAGGAGCGGGTCATCACGGCCGCGATCCTCTCGAAATATCTTCCCGAGGAGCAGGGCGGGGCCCCGGTGCGCACGTCGGCGGCGCGTCCCGACGACGACATGTCCACGGAGCGCGAACTCCTCTACAAGGTGCTCTTCGACATGCGTGCCGACATCAACGACCTCAAGCGGATGATGACGGAACTGATGCGCAATGCCGCGTCGTTCACCGAGACGTCGCGCGAGATCCGGGGGCTGCTGCCCTCCGCGGCGCAGAGCAGCTATGTCCCGGTCGCACCCGCGGCGGCGGTCTACCCGTCTGCCGGGGAGGCTCCCTGCGGGGGTGCGGAGACTGCGGCTGCGGTCTATGCCGAGAGCGAGGAGGTGACCGACGAGGCTCCGCGCGAGAAGACCAAGGCCGACGTGCAGCGCGAGCAGATCATCCGGGCGCTGAAGCGCAACAACGGACGGAGGCGCGAGGCCGCAGCCGAACTCTTCATGTCGGAACGCACGCTGTACCGCAAGATCAAGGAACTGGGCATCGAGGATCTCTGACGCCCGTACCGAATTCAAAACGAACGACGCAAAGATGCTGAAACACAAAAGTCTGAAACTTCTCATCGCGATGCTGGGTGCCTGCCTTGTGACGGGCTGCGGCGTGGCGATCAAATATTCGTTCTCGGGGGCCTCGATCCCTCCCGACGCCAAGACCTTCTCCGTGGCCTACTTTCCGAACAACGCCACGATGGTCTCCCCGATCCTGAGCTCGACGCTCACCGACGCGCTGGTCGACATCTTTACGCGGCGTACGCGCCTCATGCAGGTCGACGAAGGCGGGGACTTCGCCTTCGAGGGCGAGATCACCAACTACACCTCGACCACGGCCTCGGTGTCGAGCGACGACAACGCGCTGCTGAACCGCCTGACGATCACCGTCAAGGTGCGCTTCACGAATGCCCTCGACGAGAAGGCCTCCTTCAACCAGACATTCAGCGCCTACGAAGACTACGAGTCGACGCAGCTGCTCACCGAGGTTGAGGGCACGCTGATCCCCGAGATTGTCGACAAGCTGGTCACCGACATATTCCAGGCTTCGGCCTCGAACTGGTAAACCGACGGAGTGCGATGGCGGAACCGAAACATCCTGAACATCCTGCGGCGGGACTTATCCCCGACGCCGCCACGGCGGATGCCGCCGGGGAGCTTGTGGCGCAATACCCGTGGTTCACGGCGGCGCGGGCTCTGCGCGAGGCGTTGACGGGCGAGCCCGACGAACGTCTTTCAATCCTTGCGCCGTGGCGTGCCGAGAGTTCGCTGCGCATGCCGGAGGTCGATGCCGCGGAACTCACGGCGCTCTCTTCGGAGGAGATCATCGACCGCTTTCTCTGCGAGGAGGATCTGCGGATCGTGGCCGAGGAGGGGGAGCCCGAGACGGAGGTGACGACCGAGGCGGCCCTGGATGACGACGACGAGCTTGTGAGCGAGGAGTTGGCCGAAATCTATCTCTCGCAGGGGCTTCGGGAGCGCGCCGTGGCGATTTATCGCAAATTAAGTTTGCTAAATCCCGAAAAAAGTATTTACTTTGCCGAGCTTATTGGCAAAATAGAAAACAATATCAAAATTTAAGCATATGTTATACACGATTTGCATTGCCCTGATACTGGTAGCGAGCGTCTTGGTGATCCTTGCCGTATTGGTGCAGAATCCCAAGAGCGGCATGGCCGCGAATTTCGGAGCTTCGAACCAGGTGATGGGAGTACGGGAGACCTCGAACTTCCTGGAGAAGTTCACCTGGGCGATGGCCATTGCCATCGTGGTGCTGAGCCTTGTGGCCACGCTGGCCATGGACAGTGCCAAGGTAGCGCAGAGCAACTCGGAGATTGCGCGTGACGCGAAGGCGCTTCAGGAGCGTCTGGTCGAGGAGGAGTCGGCCGTTGTTCCGCAGGCCGAGATTCCGGCTGCTCCGGCTGCTCCGGCTGCCGAGGAGTCGCAGGCCGAGTAGCCCTCCGGGGCCGGGGCGGGGCCGAATGAAGGCCGCGCCGGGGGCCGAATGAAGACCGCGCCGGGGGCCGAATGAAGACCGCGCCGGAACCGATGGAGCATCGAGACGGGGGCGAATGAAGACCGGGCCGTGGCCGGGAAAAAAGTTGAACCCGGGGCCGATGGAAAATTGAGATCGGAACACCTGGAAGATTGAGCCCGGGGGCCGGAAGAAGACCGCGCCGGAACCGATGGAGTATCGAGACCGGGAATAACGCCTGCCGGGAGACTCCGATCCAACAGAATCCTTCCAGCGTAAGAAACGTAAGAAAAAGGAAACACCGCAATGTTCGATTGCGGTGTTTCCTTTTCTTCTTGTGCATTAGCCCGAGGTGTTTCCCTTTTCTTTTTGTGCGTTGTCCCGATTGGAACTAAATCCCCGGTTCCGGGCCTGTGATTTGCCCGCTTCGGTTCCGGCCCGGGGCTGCGGCTCGATTTATTCGACGACCTCCTTTTGGGCCCTCGCACGCTTGCGCGTGTTGATGGTCAGATACCGCTGCAGGGTCTGCTGCAGCCGCACGGGATCGAGCTTCTGCCGGATCTCACCCCCCTGGGCGATCGAGATCTCTCCGGTCTCCTCCGAAACCACCACAATGATGGCGTCGGAGATCTCGCTCATGCCGATGGCCGCGCGGTGGCGTGTTCCGAACGATTTCGGGACATCGCTCTGCGTGACCGGAAGGATGCATTTCGCCGCCACGATCCGGTCTCCCTCGATCAGCACGGCGCCGTCGTGCAGCGGGGCGTTCTTGAAAAAGATATTCTTCAGCAGCGGGGTCGAGACCTTGGCGTCGAGGGCGATGCCGCCCTCGGCAATGAGCCTCAGGTCGCTCTGCTGCCCGATGACGATCAGCGCCCCGGTCTTCGTTTCGGCCATTTCGCGGCACGCCGTGACGATGGGCGAGACGTTTGTCGCGATGGTGTCGTCGCCCGTCGAGAAGATCCGCGTGATGAAGTTGAAATGTTTCTGCCGCATGCCGATCATCTGCAGGAAACGGCGCAGCTCGGGCTGGAAGACGATGATCAGCGCGATGGCACCTACCGAAATCAGCTGCCCGAGGATGGTCGAGAGGAGCTCCATGTTCAGGGCCCTGACGACGACCCACAGCAGGTACACGGCGATGATGCCCGAGAGGATGTAGGGGGCATTGGTACCTTTGGTCATGCGGTAGATCCAGTACATGATCAGCGCCACCAGGACGATGTCGATCAGGTCGATGAATGTGAAAGGTACGAATCCCATCGTGGTTCGGATGAATTGTCGTTTCGGTTTTCGTGCAAATGTAATAAAAAAATACCGACTTCACCCGAGGGGGAAGCCGGATTTTTTTGGCGCCGCGGAGGGAATTACTTCTTTGCGGCTTTCTGGTCGCTGGCGTAGAGTTCGTTGACCTTTGCCAGGACGATGGAGGTAATGTTGAGCGTCGTGTCGGCGTCGATCAGGGCCGAGGCGTTGACGATCATTCGGTATTTCTTGTCGGCGTTGATTTCGCGCACGGCGCGCTGGAGGAGATCCTGGGCGCGGTTCGTGAATACGAAGTTCTCCTCGTCGAGGGTCTGGGCCTCTTTCTGGGCGTTGCTCTGGTAGGCAGCGACCTTCTTCTGGATGCTCTCCTGCTGGGCCTGTGCGTCGCGCGAGGTAATCAGTCCTTTCTCGTACTTTTCCTGCAGCTGGGCGGCTTCGGCCTGAAGGCTCTGCTCCTTCTGAGCCCAACCTTTCTGGGCTTTTTCGGTTTTTGCCTGCAGGGCTACGCCTTCTGTCTTGTAGAGGTCGCACTGCGTGAGCACGGCATCTACCTGTACGTAGGCGATATCACCCGAAACGGCCTCCGGGGTGGCGGTTTCGGCAGCCGTTTCGGTCTGCTCGGCGGGCTGGTTTCCGCAAGCTGCAAAGAGGAGCGCAGCCGCCAGCACGGGGAATAAGGTTTTTTTCATATTTGTCGGTTTGTATTGGTTATAAAATTCGCATTTGAATCACAAAGGTAAAAAAAAATCTTTACTTTTGTCCAACGTGTAGGAAAATTTGGAATCCATGTACGAATACATCCAGGGGAAGGTGGCCGAAGTGGCTCCGGCATACGCAGTTATCGACGTCGGAGGGGTAGGCTACTATTTGCATGTTTCGCTCGAGACCTTTGCGGCGATCGAGCACGCCGCGGAGGCGAAACTCTACGTGCACTACATCGTGCGGGAGGATGCGCAGCTGCTCTACGGCTTTGCGACGAAACTCGAGCGGGAGCTGTTCCGTCTGCTGATCGGCGTATCGGGCGTCGGGGGCAATACGGCGCGGATGATTCTCTCGACCTACTCGCCGCGCGAGCTGCAGGGGATCATCTCCTCGGGGAACGCCGTGCTGCTGAAGAACGTCAAGGGCCTGGGGCTGAAGACGGCGCAGAAGATCCTTGTGGATCTCAACGGGAAACTCACGGCGCTGGGGGCCATCGAAGGGGCGGAAGCCGCTCCGGCCGCATCGGGCGGGGAGGTTGAGGAGGCGCTCGAGGCGCTTGTCATGCTGGGATTCTCGCGTGCCGCGGCGGAGAAGGTGCTGCGGGGCATATTGCGCGAGACTCCGGGGGCGACGGTCGAGGAGCTGGTGCGCATGGCGCTCAAGCGTCTCTGACGCGTCCCGGCGATCCGCGACAGCCCGGCCGTCGCCCGTCCGCATACGATGCGGGCTTTTTTTTCGTTTCTTGTTCGTATAATCGGATTGTTTTTTGTAAATTTGCACGATTATATGCCGATGAAACGACTGCTCATATACCTGCTTCTTGCCTGCCCGATGGTTGCGGGTTCCTGCTCCGAGGAGGAGGACACGCTGACCACCCAGCGCCAGAAACTCGTCTCCTACCTGGAGTCGACACACTCTCCGCGGCTGATTCCCGAATCGGAGGTCGGGGAGGACGAACAGCTGGCCTTCTATACGGCCCTCGGGGGCAATTCGGTTTTCCGCTATATCGACGGCTATTACGATCCGGAGCGGGCGTCGCGTCCCGAGGTGACCGCCTCCTCGAAGGTGACGATCATCTTCCGGGCGTATGTGTTCACCTTCTCGAACATCACCGACTCGACCTTCCCGTTCTACTCGAACGACGC
This sequence comes from Candidatus Alistipes faecavium, assembly GCA_019118605.1. Classification (GTDB taxonomy): domain Bacteria; phylum Bacteroidota; class Bacteroidia; order Bacteroidales; family Rikenellaceae; genus Alistipes; species Alistipes faecavium. The sequence goes on from DWYP01000015.1 coordinate 15,591, forward strand.
GTCGCTGCGTGCTGCCTACGAGGAGCTGGGCCTTACGGTCGACGGCGGGGTGTGGTCGTTCGAGCCGCTGACGATAGAAATGGGCGGCGGCATACTAAACGGCATCCGAACCGCGTTATTGGGATGTCGCGAGCGGGATTACGTCGAGGCCTACATGACCTACGACGTCGCGTTCGGAGGCAAAAATTTCAGCACGATCCCGCGCGAGAGCCCGATCGCCTTCTTTTTCACCGTGCAGTCGGTGGAGTAAGGGGCGGCCGCAGGCGGCGCGCAAGACAGATAAATTTACGGAATCTACGACCAAAAGTTCGAAAAGTTCGATATGAAGTTCACTACCCGCTTTTTTTACCTCTGTGCGGCCGGGCTGCTGACGCTGGCCTCCTGCGCCAAGGAGGAGCCCGTCTCGTCCGAGAAGTTCGAGGCCCAGGCGCTCGAGGCCTGGATCACGCAGCACCGCCCCGAACTGCTGGAGAACTACCAGAGCGACGGGGGCTATTACGTCGATGTGCTCGATGCCGGGAATCCTGATGCCGCTCCGATCAACGATACGGTCTGCTGGGTGCGCTACGACATGTCGGGCCGGGACCTGAGCGGCAACATCATCCTCACGCGCAAGGAGAAGGGCGCGATCCAGGCCGGAACCTATACGAAATACACGCACTACGTACCCTTCTACAACTATTGCGGGACGTCGAATTCGGGGCTCGTCGAAGGCACCTACATGGCCTTCCGCAATACGCTGACCCTTGGCGAGAGCTATGCGCAGCAGAAGGGCCTCGACCGGGAATTCCTCCTGCGCGAGGGTTCGCAGGTCGTGCTCTACCTTCCGTCGCGCGTCGTGAGCTCGAGCGGCGTAAGTCCCGACGGCGGATACGAAGGCCAGTATTCGCTCGAGGCGGGCCGTCCGTTCGTGGCGACGATCACCGTGGAGGAGCGGGTGAAGAACCCCCTGGAGGACGAGGGCGTCGATGTCGACGACTATTGCGAGGTGAACGGGGGCCTGAAGATCTTCAGCAAGGAGGACGACTCGTCGGAGACCGAGAATACGGCGATGCCCTCCGATCCGAAGGATCCCGGGCATCCCTACCTGCGTGCCGAGCGGTGGGTGAGCGCCTGCGACACCGTTGCCCAGGTTTATGTGAACCTCCGCTTCGACCCGAAGACCGACCGGCTGACGTTCCCCGCGCGCTACGAATCCATGCTGCCTCCCTATAACGACCCGACGCTCGAGGATCGCATTTCGCAGGCGCTCGTCGAGCGGTTCCACCCCGACGAGGAGGATCCCTACGCCGGCGTGGCGGCTCTTTCGTCCGACTCGGTGAAGCTCGACGGCACGGCGAAGATCTGGTATATCGGGCGCTTCCTCGACGGATTCATCTTCGACACGAACATCGACGAGGTGAAGGAGATCATCTACGGGAAGGTGGAGTCGGAGGGCAAGGCGCTGAGCTACACGCCCGAGGACGGGGGCCAGATCACGGCGTTCTACTACGTGATTCCGAACCTGAAGTTCGGGCAGTGGGCGACGCTTCTGACGATCTCGACCCACGCCTACGGTTCGACGGGGCGGAGCGGCGGCACGAGTACGAACATGGGCTATTCGTCGAGCTACTACGACTATCTGAATTACCTTTATTATATGCAGTCGTACTACGGGAACGGCGGCTATTACGGCGGTTACTACGACAACTATTACGGCGGCTATTACGGGGGTTACTACGGCGGCTACTACGGCGGTTACTACGGCGACACCTCGACGGAGACCACCACGACGATCAATACGGAGATCCAGCCCTTCACGCCGCTGATCTTCGAGCTCTACATCGAGCCGTCGGACGATTAGCCTGCGGGCCCTGTGTCATTACGGAACGAAAGCCTCTGCTTCGGCGGGGGCTTTTCGTTTTGTATTTCGGGAATTTCGTTTTTGTGAAGGTTCGATGACGTTTTTTCCGTTCCGAAATTTTGCAGTTTGCCAAAAAAGTATTATTTTAGTTGTGCGATCTTCGGGCGGGAGTTCCGGAGGTCGGGGAAACCATTGGACCATAAAGTATCAACCAAAAACTCAAGGATATGATTATCACATTCAACGAGCTGCGCCGCATCAAGGACAAGCTGCCCAGCGGCAGCTCGCAGCGCATTGCAGATGAACTGGGAATCGACGTAGAGACCGTGCGGAACTATTTCGGCGGCAACCATGTAGCGAAGGAGTGCGTCGGCGTACATTTCGAGCCGGGGCCCGACGGAGGCGTGGTGACGCTCGACGACACGACGATCCTCGACGTGGCAATGCGCATCCTGAGCGAGCAGCAGCAGTAATTCATACAACCGTATGTCCCGGCACCGAGCCGGAGGGGCCCCGATGAGTCGGGGCCTTTTTTTGTGCCCGGAGTGTTTGGCGGCGGGTCTGCTGCCTCGATCCTGCCAAAATGCCCGACGCCGTGGCGCCAGGCCGGAATCTTTCTGCCATTCGTCTGCCAAATTGGCAGAGATCGCCGTTTGGTACAACCTTTGTTTGCTTTCGGGCGTGACCGCCGCGGAGGAGCGATCCGGGGCGGGCGAGAAACGAAAACAAGAACAATTAAAAAACATACTACGATTATGGCAAAGATTATTGGTATCGACTTAGGCACTACGAACTCCTGCGTGGCAGTGATGGAGGGCAACGAGCCCGTTGTGATCCCCAACTCCGAGGGACACCGCACGACCCCGTCGGTCGTGGCCTTCACGGCGGACGGCGAGCGCAAGGTGGGCGACCCCGCCAAGCGACAGGCAATCACGAACCCCAAGCGCACGGTCTTCTCGATCAAGCGTTTCATGGGCGAGACCTACGACAAGGTGACGGCCGACATCGCGCGTGCGCCCTATAAGATCGTGCGCGGCGACAACAACACCCCGCGCGTGGACATCGACGGACGCCAGTACACGCCGCAGGAGATCTCGGCGATCATCCTGCAGAAGATGAAAAAGACGGCCGAGGACTACCTGGGCCAGGAGGTGACCGAAGCCGTGATCACGGTTCCGGCCTACTTCTCCGACTCGCAGCGTCAGGCCACGAAGGAGGCGGGCGAGATCGCGGGTCTGAAGGTTCGGCGAATCATCAACGAGCCTACGGCCGCTGCGCTGGCCTACGGCCTTGACAAGAAGAACAACGACATGAAGATCGCCGTGTACGACCTGGGCGGCGGAACGTTCGATATTTCGATTCTGGAGCTCGGCGACGGGGTCTTCGAAGTGAAGTCGACGAACGGCGACACGCACCTCGGCGGCGACGACTTCGACCACGTGCTGATCGACTACATGGCCGAGGCTTTCAAGGCCGAGCACGGCATCGACCTTCGTGAGGATCCGATGGCGCTGCAGCGTCTGAAGGAGGCCGCCGAGAAGGCGAAGATCGAGCTTTCGTCGTCGACGACCACGGAGATCAACCTTCCGTACATCATGCCTGTGAACGGCATTCCGCAGCACCTTGTGATGACGCTGACGCGTGCGAAGTTCGAGCAGTTGTGCGACCATCTGATCCGCAAGACGATCGAGCCGTGCAAGCTGGCGCTGCGTGACGCGGGCCTCGACGCCTCGCAGATCAACGAGGTGATCCTCGTGGGCGGTTCGACGCGTATTCCGGCGATCCAGAAGATCGTCGAGGAGTTCTTCGGCAAGACGCCCAACAAGTCGGTGAACCCCGACGAGGTGGTAGCCATCGGCGCCGCCATCCAGGGAGGCGTGCTGACGGGCGAGGTGAAGGACGTGCTGCTGCTCGACGTCACGCCGCTGTCGCTGGGTATCGAGACGCTGGGCGGCGTGATGACGAAGCTCATCGACGCCAACACGACGATCCCGACGCGCAAGTCGGAAGTCTTCTCGACGGCAGCCGACAACCAGCCTTCCGTAGAGATCAACGTCTGCCAGGGTGAGCGTCCGCTGGCCCGCGA
>DWYP01000016.1 GCA_019118605.1 Candidatus Alistipes faecavium
GTGTGCGCACACACTTGCGATTTTTACACAAAAAAAAGGCCGATCCAAAGATCAGGCCCTGCAACGGTCAGTCTCGCCAGCCGCCACGCAGCGTTCGTAGAACTCCCGTCCCACGACGATGCGGACAGCCCGGTGAAGGACCGAAAATTCCAACGGCGTATGCCCCAACGATTCCCCGTCGACCTCGACCGAGACCTCGGGCGACGACTCGATGCGGATGCGGCCGCCGCGCTCCTTGAGAACATGACGGATGCGGTAGATGCCGCCGTTGAACAGGTAGTGGAAGCGGAAGAGCAGGTGCCAGAAATGCACCGGGCGGATCAGCGACAGGTCCAACATGCCGTCATCGGCAACCGCCTCGGGCAGCTGCTGCACGCCTCCGCCGTTGAACTTGCAGATGCCGATGGCGGCCGACAGCAGCAGGTTGTTGTAGACCAGGCGGTCGTCGACCCACACCTTGATGCCCGTGGACTTGTAGCGGAAGAAGTTCTTCACCACACAGAACGTATAGCGCCAACGGCTCGTGTGGCCCTTTTTCTTCATGTGCGCGAGTTTGCGCACGACGTGGGCGTCGAACCCCACGCCCGCCACGTTGGCCATGTAGCGGCTCTGACGGAAATGCGCCTCCTCGTAGGAGACCACCCCGACATCCTGCAGGAACGAATACTCCTCGCGGATTGCCCGCACGGCATCCTGGTAGCGTTCCGAAATCCCGAACGTGCGGACCCAGTCGTTGCCCGTGCCGACGGCCACGACCGCCAGCAGCACCTCGTCGGGCCGCACCGTCTGCTGGATGAACAGACCGTTGACCACTTCGTGCAGCGTGCCGTCGCCGCCCACGACGATGATGCGTCGGTACCCCTCGCGCACGGCCGTCACGGTCAGCTCCGTGGCATGGAACTTATGCTCCGTGAAGACCGGCTCGCAAAGGATGTGCGCCTCGCGCAGGTAACGGGAAATCTGCGGGAAGTGATCGAGCCCGCGGCCGCCGCCGGCCACGGGATTCACGATCACAAACCATTTGTTCGCATCGACCGACACGGAGCGTCACTTTTTGGGGGCGTTGGCCAGCGTGTCGACCAGGAACTCGTAGAACTTGCCGACCGAGGCGATCTCGACCTTCTCGTCGGGCGAGTGGGGATAGCAGATCGTCGGGCCGAACGAGATCATGTCCAAACCGGGATAGTGGCTGCCGATGATGCCGCACTCCAGGCCGGCGTGGATGGCCGTGATGGCCGGGGCCGAGCCGAAGCGCCGCTCGTAGGAGGCTTTCATGGCCGCCAGGATGGGCGACGACATGTCGGGATTCCAACCGTCGTAGGCGCCCGTAAGTTCGGTGTTCGCACCGGCCAGCGCGAAGACCGCCGCGATGGCCTCGCCGAGGGCCTGTTTTTCGGAGGCCATCGAGCTGCGCAGCAGGCACTGCAGTTTCACCGTGCGGCCGTCGGAAACGACCCGAGCCAGGTTCGAGGAGGTCTGCACCAGCCCCGGCATGGCCATCGACATCCGCGCCACGCCGTCGGGACAGGCCACGACCGCACGGATGAGTGCGAGCGCCGTCTCGCGCGGAAGCATGCCGGCAGGTTTCCCGCATGCCTCGACGCGGACCGAAATGCCCTCCTCAATGCCGGCGAACTCCGCCTGCACGGTCTTCTCATAGGCCGCCACCGCCTCGGAGAGCCGTCCGAACTCGGCGGCCGGGACCAGTACCGTAGCCTCGGCCTCGCGCGGGATGGCGTTGCGCAGGCCGCCGCCGTCGACCGACGCCAGCAACAATTCGCACGGCGCGGCATTCAGCAACCGGAACAGCAGCTTGTTGGCATTGGCCCGCTGGCAGATGATCTGGATGCCTGAGTGCCCGCCCTTGAGACCCTTGACCGTGATACGCGCCGCGGTATAGCCCTCGGCTGGCGTTGCGGTTTCGGCGTAGTCGAAGGTAATGTTGGCGTCGAGGCCTCCGGCGCACCCTACGTAGAGTTCGCCCTCCTGCTCGGAATCGAGATTCAGCAGGATTTCACCCTGCAGCATCCCCTCCTCCAGGCCGAAGGCGCCGTCCATGCCGGTCTCCTCCGTGGCCGTGAAGAGTGCCTCGATCGGCCCGTGGCACAGCGTACGGTCCTCGAGCACCGCGAGGATCGAGGCCACGCCGATGCCGTTGTCGGCCCCGAGCGTCGTGCCGTCGGCCGTCACCCATTCGCCGTCGATGTAGGCGTCGATCGAGTCGGTGGTGAAGTCGAAGGTCTTGTCGTTGTTCTTCTGCGGCACCATGTCGAGGTGCGCCTGGAGAATGATCCCCTTGCGGTCCTCCATGCCGGGCGTCGCCGCCTTGCGGACATAGACGTTGTGCGCCGCGTCCTCGCGGGCTTCGAGCCCCTGCGCGGCGGCGAAATCGAGAATGTAGCGGCGGATGCGCTCCTCGTGCGACGAGGGTCGCGGGATGCGCACGATCTCGGCAAAATGTTTCCAGACGAGCTCCGGTTTCAGAGCCGTTAAGTTGCGATTCATGATCTATTGATTTTTTGATTGGTTCTCATCCGATTCCGACGCCGCGACAGCCTGTCGGTCGAAGGCGTCGACGATATATTTGACCAGCGGATGGCGGACGATGTCGCGCCGGTCGAACTCCACGATGCCGATTCCCTCGACCCGGCGGAGGATCTCCATCGTGCGCACCAGGCCGCTGTCGCTGCGCCGCGGAAGGTCGATCTGCGTCACGTCGCCCGTGACGATGAACTTCGCGTTGCGCCCCATGCGCGTGAGGAACATCTTGATCTGCGAAAGCGTCGTGTTCTGCGCCTCGTCGAGGATCACGAAGGCGTTGTCGAGCGTCCGTCCGCGCATGTAGGCCAGCGGGGCAATCTGCACCGTCCCCTCCTCGAGGTATTTCTGCAGCTTCACGGGCGGGATCATGTCGTTCAACGCGTCGTACAACGGCTGCAGATAGGGATCGAGCTTCTCCTTCATGTCGCCGGGCAGGAAGCCCAGCTTCTCGCCCGCCTCGACGGCCGGACGCGTGAGGATAATGCGCCGCACCTGCCGCTCCTTCAACGCCCGCACGGCCAGGGCAATGGCCGTGTAGGTCTTGCCCGAACCCGCCGGGCCCACGGCGAAGAGCAGGTCGTTGCCGTCGTAGAGCTTCACCAGCCGCTGCTGGTTGACCGTCCGCGCCCGCACGATGTTGCCGTTGTTGCCGTAGACGATCACGTCCTTGTCGACCGGAGCGTCGTCGGGCAGGATTCCGCCCGAGAAACACTGGTCGATGACCTGCGACGAGATGTGCCCGTACTTGAGGTAATAGGCCACGAGCGCATCCATATGGCGAGCGAAACGCTCCGTCTCGCCCACGGGCCCCAGCACCTTGAGCACATGGCCGCGGGCCACGATCTTCAACGTCGGATGCAGCGTCTTGATCTGTTCGAGATAGGCGTTCTGCGGCCCGTAGAGCTCCCGGGGATCGGCCCCCTCGATCATCACTTCCTTGCCAACAGCTTCTGTCATGGATTCACGCGGTTTAGAACAGGTATCCGACGCTCAGGGCGACGTTGTAGGAGCGGATTTCGGGAAGCATGACATCCTCAGGCAGCGCCACGTCGTGTTTGCCGCGGAACTGTCCGTTGTAACGCAGGTCGATGAGCAGGTGGCGCAGCACCACCACGCCGGCCCCGACCGTATAGGAGAGCGTCGGACGCACGCGCCCGAAGTCGATCAGGTCGTCGCCCGCCTTGCGCTTACAGTCGTTCATCACCGTGAAGACCGGGCCGGCATAGATCCGGAAGGGGTTCAGCAGCCGCAGCGACACCAGCACCGGCACATCGATCGACTTCGACTTGACGTTCACCTCCGCAATCCCTGCGGGGCGGATACGCAGCCCCTGGCGGACATAGAGGATCTGCGGCTCGACGGCCACGACGCCCAGGTTGACGGCCGTCGTGATACCGACCTGCCAGCCCAGCTTGTTCTTCACCTCGGCCTTGGACATGTTGGTCGTATAATCGGGGACATTGATACCGCCGATAACGCCCCACTCCAAACGGGTCCGGGGACGTTGTGCGGCAGCGCTCCACGCAACGGCCGCAAGAAACAGGGTCAATACGAGTTTTCTCACCATACTTACTTAATACCTTTTCATCACTTCCGGACGGAAGTGATTTTTCAAAGTTACGTTTTTTTCCGGAAAAACGAGCACCGAAACTCCGATATTTCACACCACGCCGAAAATCCCGTCGCGCTCCCGAGGCCGTTGTTTTCTGAAAATCAGCCCGGGGAGCGCTTCCGGTCCGCCACAGCCGCACGACACCGCCCGCTCGCATCCCGCCGCACAGACACCCCGGAATGCCGCACGGAATCGCCGAATCGCGACGAAAATGACGACAGAGACTTGTTTATGCCGGGGGATTTTCGTATATTTGTATTAACGACACCAGATTTCCGCACACGATGCTTCTCGCTTCACATATCGACCTGACGCTGCCCCTCGAGGACCCGATCCTGAAGTTTCTGCTGATTCTGATCATCATCCTCGCGGCGCCCCTGTTGCTCAACCGGCTCAAAATCCCCTACCTGCTGGGGCTCATCATCGCCGGTGCGGTGATCGGCCCCCACGGCCTGAACCTCGTGCTGCGCGACAGCAGCATCATCCTTTCAGGGACGGCCGGACTGCTCTACATCATGTTCCTCTCGGGGCTCGAGATGGACATGTCCGATTTCCGGCACAACAGCTGGCGAAGCCTCATCTTCGGACTCTACACCTTCAGCGTGCCCCTCGTCCTCGGCATCCTCGCCGGCTACTACATCCTGGGATTCTCCATCTACTCCTCGATCCTGCTCGCCGGGCTATTCGCCTCACAGACACTGGTCGCCTACCCCATCGTCAGTAAACTCGGCATCGCCCGCAACAAGGCCGTCACGATCGCCGTCGGCGGTACGGTCATCACCGACACCCTGGCGCTGCTCCTGCTCACGGTCATCGTCGGCATGGCAACCGGCAATGTCGACGACATGTTCTGGTGGCGGCTCGGCATCTCCGTAATGCTCTGCATCGCCATCATCGTCTTTCTCTTCCCGCTGCTGGCCCACTGGTTCTTCAAACAGTGCAGCGATAGTGTCTCGCAGTACATTTTCGTCCTGGCAATGGTCTTTCTGGGCGCCTATCTCGCCCATCTGGCCGGCCTCGAGCCCATCATCGGCGCCTTCCTCTCGGGATTGGCCCTCAACCGCCTGATCCCCCGCACGTCGCCCCTGATGAACCGCATCGAGTTCGTCGGGAATGCCATCTTCATCCCCTTCTTTCTCATCGGCGTGGGCATGCTGATCGACTACCGGGCCTTCTTCCGCAACTGGGAAAGCCTCGAGGTGGCCGCCGTGATGATCGTGCTGATCACCGCCGCGAAGTTCATCGCCGCATGGCTCACGCAAAAGACCTTCCGTCTCTCGCGCGACCAGCGCACGGTGATCTTCGGACTCAGCTCGGCGCACGTTGCCGCGACGCTGGCCGCCGTCATGGTGGGCTACAACGTCATCCTCGGCTACACGCCCGAAGGCGAGCCGATCCGGCTACTCAACGAAAGCGTCCTCAACGGCACGATTCTCATGATCCTGGCGACCTGCACCGTCTCGACCTTCGCCACGCAGCGCGGGGCCCACAACATCGCCATGCACGACACCTCGAAATCCGAGGAGAAGACGCCCCGGCGCGAGGACCATATTCTGATTCCCGTGGCCCACGAGGAGTCGGCCGACGAGCTGATCGGACTGAGTGCGATGCTCAAGCGGGCCGGGGAGCCGAACGGCCTCTATGCCCTGCACGCCGTCGACAACAAGGCCGACGACCCGAACGTCGAAAAGCACGCCCGGAAGATACTCGACGCCGCCGCAACGGCCGCCGCGGCTTCGGACCTCTACCTCCAGGAGCTGCTGCGCTATGACGTGAACATCACCAACGCCATCGTCAGCGTAGCGCGCGAGCGCAGCATCACCGACATCATCATGGGCATGCACCTCGCCACACCGGTTGTCCCGGCATTGCCGGGCATTCCCGGAATTCCCGGACCACCCTCACCGGGCATCGGCAAGATGGCCGCCGATGTAGTCATGCAGAGCAACGTCACGACCTTTCTCTATCGCACCGTGCAGCCAATCACGACGATCAAGCGGCACCTGGTCATCGTTCCCGAGCGTGCCGAGCAGGAGGCAGGGTTCCAGTTCTGGGTACAGCGTATCCGCAACCTGGCCGAAAATTCCGGCGCAAAGGTCATCGTCTTCGCACCCGACGAAACGCTCAGTTACCTGCGTCCCAAAGGGCGCAAACGTCCCGCAAACATTGATTTCGTGCCTTTTGCACCATGGGACGACCTCACGTCGCTTGAGCATGACATCCGCGACGACGACTGCCTGTGGTTCGTCATGAGCCGCCGCGAGCGGGTCTCCTACCATCCGGCCATGGGGCGCATCCCCTACTACCTGGAACACAATTTCGCCGCATACAGTTCGGTGCTGCTCTATCCGGTGCAGGCCGGCGACACCGAAAGCCGCTACATCTGACGGCCGCCCTGAGGGGGGGGGCGGGTCATGGCCGGCGACGCCGAACGGAGACATTTAGCTGCAAATCACGCCGCCATTTTCAAATTCGGTTCCATTGTTGTATCTTTGCCGTCGAAAAACGTGTAATCCATGAGCCTCGTAGCAATCGTCGGACGTCCGAACGTCGGCAAATCGACCCTCTTCAACCGCCTCGTCGGCGAACGCAAAGCCATCGTCGACGCAACGGCTGGCACCACCCGTGACCGCCATTACGGTAAGACCGACTGGAACGGTCGGGAATTCTCCGTGATCGACACCGGCGGATATACCGTCAATTCGGAGGACATCTTCGAGGAGGAGATCCGCCGCCAGGTGATGCTGGCCATCGACGAAGCCGATGTGATTCTCTTTCTGGTGGAGGTGTCGACAGGCATCACCGACCTCGACATGCTCATGGCCGACATCCTGCGCCGTTCGTCGAAGAAGGTGATCCTCGTCTGCAACAAGGTCGACAACAACGACCTGATCTACTCCTCGCACGAGTTCTATGCCCTGGGGCTGGGCGATCCCTACTGCATCAGTTCGATGTCGGGAAGCGGCACGGGCGACCTGATGGATGCCATCCTCGAGGCGCTGCCGGAAGACGCGGACTCTAAGGAAGAGGAGGAACTCCCGCGCATCACCATCGTCGGGCGCCCCAACGTCGGGAAGTCGTCGCTCACAAACGCACTATTGGGGGAGGAGCGCAACATCGTCACCTCGATCGCCGGGACCACGCGCGACTCGATCCACTCGCGCTACAACAAGTTCGGCATGGACTTCTACCTTGTCGACACCGCAGGCATGCGCAAGAAGGGCAAGACAATGGAGGACCTCGAGTTTTACTCCGTGATGCGGTCGATCCGCGCCATCGAGCAATCCGACGTCTGCATCCTGATGCTCGACGCGCAGCAGGGCCTCGAGTCGCAGGACCTGAACATCCACAACCTCATCGTCCGCAACCGCAAGGGGTGTGTCATCGTGGTCAACAAGTGGGACCTGATCGAGAAGGAGAGCAACACGATGAAGGAGTGGACGGAGTTTCTCAAGAAGAAACTCGCGCCGTTCAACGACATTCCGATCATCTTCACCTCGGTGCTCAACAAGCAGCGCATCTTCGACGTCCTGCAAACCGCCATCCGCGTCTACCACTCGCGCAAACGCCGCATCGCCACCTCGGAGCTGAACGACTTTCTGCTGCCGCTGATCGAGAACTACCCGCCCCCTGCAACGAAGGGCAAGTATATCAGAATCAAGTATGTGACGCAGCTGCCGACGCCGACGCCGCAGTTTGCCTTCTTCGTCAACCTCCCGCAGTACATCAAGGAGCCCTACCGTCGTTTCCTGGAGAACAACATCCGCGACCACTGGGATTTTTCGGGGGTTCCGATGCAAATCTACTTCCGGCAGAAGTAAGGACGGAGGGGAATATACTCCGAAAAAATACCATATAACAAGAGGCGGGAACCGGCACAAACCGGTTCCCGCCTCTTGTTTCGGAATCCCTTTCGGAAAACGTCCCGAGGCGGCCGCAGCTACCGCATGACGATCTCGAAAACCTCCGCCGGGCCCTTCACACGGACAGTCGCAGCGCCCTCCGCCACATCGAAACGGCAGAACGGCCGCGAAACCGACTGTTTCGCAAGTTCCGTTCCGTCCGGGGCGACCTGCGTCACCTCGACCGGAGCCTCCGGAGTATTCATCAGAAGCGTGCAGCTCTTTGTCCCGGGCTTCACTCCGAACGTGAACTCCTCCGGGCTGACATACGACGTCTCGATACGCCCGTCGAACATCCGCAGCGCTCCCTCTCCGTCGTCGGCAACCAGCGCGAAGCCGAGGTCGTCGCTTCGCAGCGGGTTGACCTCGAACGTGCGCACCGAAGCGTAGTTCGTGCGCTCGGAATCCAGGCGCCGCAGCCGCACGTAGCGCGCATCGACCGCTGCGCCCGTCCAGCGGATCACGTATTGCCGGGTCAGGCCGTCCAGCAGCGGCTGCCACGTCCGCCCGTCGGCCGAGGCCTCCAGCGTCACGTGGTCGAAGTAGTCCACATCGTCCACCGAGTTGCGGCCCTGCAGGATCGAGACCTCCCCGACGGGGAACACCCCGCCCAGGTCGACACCGATCCAGGAGCCGGGCGTCTGCGCCATGCCCGAGGTATAGAACGTGGTCGAATCGTTGTCGAACATCAGTTTGGTCTGTGTCGTGCGGGCCGTGGCGAACGACCCGATGCCCCGCAGGGCCATCGGAGCTTCGCCCCGCAAGCGCGTCAGGAAGCCGTAGCCCATGTCGTCCATGGCGTATTCGTAGAAGGGCTGCAGCTTCATCGTGCCCGAGCGGTGGGCGTCGTAGGCGGCGCGCTCCCCGCGGCTCATGAGGTTTCCGACGTAGGCCTCCCAGAAGGCGGCATCGTCCCCTCCCGAGCGGTAGGACTCCATGAGATCCAGCGCCCGCAGACCCCGGGCGCCGAGCTTTTCGAACTCCTCGAGCCACGGGCCCAACTCCTTGAGAAGCGCCTTGTTCGAGCAGCTCTTCTCAAGGATCGCAGGAGCCTGCTCCACACGTTCGAACTCCGCGCGCAGGGCCGCGGCGGCTTCCGACGACCAGTCGCCGAGGCGGAACGTCCGCGTCTCCCACGACTCGTCGCGCCGGTAGCCGTTCTCGGTGTCGGCCGAGTGGATGGCGAAGGTGCGGTAGGCTTCCGGAGCCTCGGAAACAAGCTCCCGAAGGCCGCGCTCCCAGTTGTCCAGGGCGTTGTACGAGGCGGTGTTCCACGCATAGTCCGCCACGCCGTACAGGGCCAGCTTCGACGCTTCGCCGTGCTCCATCGGGTTGCTGGCGATGCCGCACACCTCCTGTCCGGTGAGCGTGGTGTCGAGTCCGTAGACGGGGCCCTGGAGGATGATGTGGCGCACGTAGTCCGTCACGGGGAAGTTCCACCAGAAATAGGCCGGACGCCGGATGCGCGAGTTGACCCACTCCATCGTCTCGGGGGTCATGTCGCTGCAGACCACGTCGCCCGTCCAGAAGACCTTCACCGAGGGGTCGAGCGTCTGTCCGTAGATGGCCAGGCTCCCCTGCGGCGTGGGGTTCGCCCACAGACGCGAATAGTCGGTCGGGCAGACCGTCAGCGGCGCCACGTCGCCCTTCGCCGCGACGAACTCCTTCGTCAGGCGGTTCAGCAGCTCGGTCTGTTTCAGCGGGTTGGTACCCTCGCCCGAGATGTCGTCGAAGAAGATCGCAAACGACCGCACGCCGAGGTCGTACATGCTGTTGAACTTGTCGACGAGTTTCCGGTAGTCGGACTCGTTCCACTGGATGTCCTGACCCGGGTGGATCGCCCACACGAAATCGACGCGGTTGCGGCGGCACGCATCGACCAGTTCGCGGATCTGTGCGGCCTGCGCCTCCGGGTAGGGAAGGCGCCAGTTGGGGCAGCTGTGGTAGGGATCGTCCTTCGGGCCGTAAAGGTAGGTGTTCAGCTTGAAGCGCCCGTAGAAATCGATCAGCGAGAGGCGCACGGCGTGCGACCACGGCGTGCCGTAGAACCCCTCGACCACGCCGCGGTGCGGGAGGTCGGGATAGTCGTCGATCGCAACGCCCGGAAGCGTGCCGCCGGCCGCCGCGGGGCTCTCCACGAGCTGCCGCAGCGTCTGCACTCCGTAGAAGGCGCCGCGCTCGTCGTAGCCGACGATCCGGATGCCCCGGGCGTCGATGTCGAGGGCATAGGCCCCCGAGACGGGTTTCACCCCGCGGCGCGCAGCGGCCTTCGCCCCGAAGTCGATGTCGAGCGGCGCCCCTTTGGCGTCGAGCGGCAGGAAGCCCAGATCCCCGGCGAAGCAGTGCTGGCGATCCTTGACCTTCAATCCCTTCGAGAGGTCGAGGCATTGCGTGGCGTCGAGCTCCATGCTATGCGGCGTGGGGTTGACGACCACCCCGCGGTGGTCGGCCTTATGGCCCGGGACGGGCGGGACGGTCTGCGATTCGGAGCGCTGCGACGAAAGGTCGAAACCGGCTTCCTGGGCCGATACCGTGCCGCACAGCGCGGTGCAGAGGAGCCAGGCCGTCCAAAAAGTCTTCATGATTTTCATAGGAACGGTATTTAGGTAAGGTTACTTGCGGGTCAGGAACCGCCGGGCCAACCACCGTCGGACGGGTTCGTCGTACCACTTCAGGGCGGCCCAAGCCAGCACGATGACCCCGGCGAAGAGCCCGACGGCCACGGGCCACGCCTGCGTGAAGGGGATCGGCGCGTCGCTCCACAGCCAGGAGAAGAAGAGGTACATGAAGGGGTAATGGATGACATAGACCGGGTAGGAGATGTCGCCCAGGAACCGGCATACGCCCGCCGTCGCGCGGTCGGTGGGTTTGCCCGAGGCTCCGAGCCACACCAGCAGCGGGAAGAGCACGACGACGCACAGCGTGTCGTAGAGTCCGTTCATCCACACCGCGCCGCTGCCGCCGACGTACGGGACGCCGAGCAGCGCCACGACGGCGAGGCTGCAGATCCAGAAGGCCCCGCGAACCGGCACCGGGCGGAAGACGCGCGAGAGGAGCAGGCCCATGGGGAAGGCGAACAACAGGCGCAGCAGCCCGCCCGGGAGGTTCCAGTCGAGCAGCGACCACCCCACCCCGAGGTGTCCGTATCCGGAGCCGTTGCCCACGGCGAAGGCCGCCAGGCCGAGGCCCATCAGGGCGACGAACGCCGCGAGCCACCGCGTCGGAAGGCGCCGCAGGAAGAGGGCGTAGCACAGGTTCCCTAGGTATTCGAAAAAGAGCGACCACGTGGGGCCGTTGAGCGGATACATCTCCCCATTGCCGCGCACCTCGGGCCCCGAGCCGGGCAGCGCGGGGATCAGGAAGAGGTGAAGCAACAGCGAGAGCAGCACCAGCGGGAAGGCCACGTGCGCGCCGTTCCACTGCTCGCAGCCCTGGATGCAGAAGGTCACGGCCCCCAGCACGGCCCCCAGCACCACCATCGGGTGCAGGCGGATCAGGCGCCGCTTGACAAACTCCCCGAAGGTCAGCGTCCGGCGTCGCCAGCGGTCGTCGTAGGCGTATCCGACAACGAAGCCCGAGAGGATGAAGAAGAAGTCGACGGCCAGGTAGCCGTGGTTGACACGCTGGTCGAAGGGGCTCGTCGCAAAGCCTTCGAAAAGGTGGTACCAGATGACGACAAGCGCCGCGACGCCGCGCAGTCCGTCGAGCAGTTCGTAGTGGGGTTTGGAGTCCGCAAAGGAGGCGGAGGAGATTCTCTGCATAGGGTTGGTTTTGCGTTGTCGGGCCTGGGCCTTCCGCCGGACGGAGGGTGCGTTCGTTGTGCGGGAACCGGCGCCGATGCGTATAAAGATACGCATAATTTTCGGGATCTCCAACGCCTCCGCGCAGGTTCCGGCAGCAAAAGGCCGACGCAGCCGGCGGTTTTGCCCCGTCGGCCGCGCCGGCTCCTCCGGCAGACGCCCCCTACAACGCCGCAACGTAGGCCTCCAGCGCCCCGAGGTCGGCCTCCAGGGGCTGCGAGAAGGAGGGTTTCTCCATCAGGCCCGCCAGCTGCGGCGGAAGCGGCACCTTCGAGCCCGTGACCGCGGTAATCACCTCGCGGAACTTCGCGGGATGCGCCGTCGAAAGGTAGAAGCCCCCCGCGTTGCGATCCACCGAGGCGGCGTATCCCACCGCGCTGTGGGGGTCGGAGAGGTAGCCGCAGCGTTCGTACAGCAGGTCGATCGTGCGCCGGATCAGCGCGTCGTCGCACCGGAAGCCATCCAGCTCCCCGCGCAGCGCGTCGGGATCCCCGCCGCACAGCCACAGCATCCGCTCGAAGTTGCTCGGCGCCCCGACGTCCATCGCGCTCGCAGGGGTCGCCACCGAAGGCCGCGGGCGGTAGATGCCCGTTTGCAGGAACTCCGGCACCACGTCGTTGGCGTTCGACGCCGCGACGATCCGCGACACGGGAAGCCCCATGCGCTGCGCGAGCATCCCCGCGGCGAGGTTGCCGTAGTTGCCGCTCGGGACGACGATCTCGGGGCGCTCTCCGCCCGTCGCACGGCGCCACGCGCCCCAGCCCCAGAAGTAATAGAACGCCTGGGGAATCCACCGCAGCAGGTTGATCGAATTGGCCGACGTCACGGCACAGCGGTTCCGGAACGCCTCGTCGGAGAAGGCATCCTTCACGAGGCGCTGGCAGTCGTCGAAACTCCCCGCCACGCGCAGGGCGTGGATATTGCCCCCGAGCGTGGTCATCTGACGCTCCTGCAGGCGGCTGATCCGATGGTCGGGGTAGAGCACCACCACCTCGATGCCCGGCACGCCGTAGAAACCGTGCGCCACGGCGCTGCCCGTGTCGCCCGAGGTCGCCGTGAGGATCGTGAGCCGTTCGCCGCGGCTCAGCAGCCCCAGCGTGCGGCCCATGAACCCCGCGCCGAAGTCCTTGAAGGCGCACGTCGGGCCGTGGAAGAGTTCGAGCGTGTAGCGGCCCCGCCCCACCATGCGCAGGGGCACCGCGAAGTCGTACAACCCCTCGAGCGCGCACCGCAGCTCCTGCGGGTCGAGGTCGTCGCCGAAGAACAGTTCCGCAAGGTAGCCCGCCAGGGCGGCGTAGGACTCCCCGCAGAGCCGCTCGACGTGCGAAAGGTCCACCTCGGGAATGCGTTCGGGGACAAAAAGCCCCCCGTCGGGCGCAAGGCCCAGCATCGCAGCCTCGCGGAGCGAATATCCGCGGGCGCGGGCATGATCTCTCGTGCTGTAGTATTTCATGGCTCGGAATGTTTTTTTACGATTCGACAACCCGGGCCCCGGCGTTCGACACGCGGCCCGCATAGGTTCTGCAGCCGATGCCCAGATCGGCGAAATGGCGCTCCATGACGGCGACGATGCGCTCCGCAGCGGCGTAGTCCGAAGCCAGGGCGAAGACCGACGGGCCCGATCCGGCGATGTTCATGGCAAGGGCCCCCTGCGAGAGCACCGACTCCTTGAGGCGGTCGTATCCGGGGATGAAACCCTTGCGGTAGGGTTCCACCACGGCGTCGTGCATCGAGCGGCCGATCAGCGCGACGTCGCGCAGGGCGAAGCCCGCGACCAGCCCCCCGACGTTGCCCCACTGCTTCACGGCCTGCGAGAGCGGAATCTCGTGCGGAAGAACCGCACGCGCCTCCTTCGTGCTGACAACGATGTCGGGGTGCACCACGGCGTAGAAGAAGTTGTCGGGGACGGGCAGACGCACGATGTCGAAAGGCTCGTAGCCGCGGATCAGCACCACGCCGCCCATGAGCGCCGGGCCCACGTTGTCGGCATGCGCCACGCCGCCCAGCAGCGCCTCGCCCTGCATGGCGAACTCCACGAGCCGCTCGATGGAGAACGGACGTCCCAGCAGCTCGTTCACCCCGTAGACCGCGGCGGCCGACGAGGCCGCGCTCGACCCGATGCCGCTCCCCGGGGCGATCTTGCGGAGCACCGAAACCTCGACCCGCACGGGGCGTCCATAGGCCTCGAGCATGGCCCGCACGGCCGGGGTAATGACATTGTCGTCGAGCTGCGAGGGAAGGGATACTCCGCTCAGATTATGGATTTCAAGGCCCGGGAGGCCCTCTTCGACGCCGATCTCCAGCACGTCGCCCACGCCGTCGAGCGTCAGGCCCATCACATCGAATCCGCAACCCAGATTGGCCACCGTTCCGGGAGCAAAAACTTTTATTCTTTTCATGGTAAATTTCTCTTTTTGCGTTTGACACAACCGTTTTTCCGGGAGACTCCGGGGCCCGGGACGCGGACCCGGGGAAGGGGCCGCACGGACGGATGATACCGCCGACATGCAGACGTGTGCGTCTGCAAAGGTCTTGATCGGGATGTTTCCGGAGAGATGTTGGATGGTTTCCGCTCCGGCAGCCTGGGCCGGACATGCATACGACGATGCGACGGAACAAGAACTACCTGACCCCCACAGGGGTGGTAGTCGTGGTCGTAGTGGTGGTAGTGGTGGTGACAACGGCGCGCACGCAGCGATCCGAAGCCCATCCGTCGATGCGCTCCGCAGAGATCATTGCGATATGCCGTTCGTTCATCATGGGAACAAATGTAAGGCAAAAAATCCGGATTTCCAAATCCCGCTTACGATTTGTAACCCCGAAAGGCAAAAAATCCGGAGTACCTTTTTATATAAGGGGCCGACGGAGGCTCCCGGGCCCTCCGCAGGCCCGCAGCAGGCCGGAAAGATTTTCCCCGGCGGAGAGAAAAAAGCAGCGGCGGCATGCGGCGGTTACAAATCGTAAGCCCAACCCCTTCCCTCGGTGAGAATCTCCGGCAGGGAGCTTCCGCACGCTTCCGGATTGTCATAAATTTAAATTTTTTTAGGAATTTATTTGCGAATACAGCAAAAGATGCATATCTTTGGATCGGAAAAAAGAGAATCCGGTCATGACCGTCCTGAACCATTCGAATATCAACGTCATCAATCTGCTGCTCGTCGTCCTGAAACGATAACGGGAGAAAGGTGACATTCATATCCGAACGAAATCTGAAACCTTTCTCCCCGCGCGGAGGAAGGTTTTCTGATTTTTTTCGCAGCACAGCACGACCGGAAACAATTCAGACCGAGAATGAAACATTCACTCAGAAGCGACACAACGACCTCCGGACGCCGTATGGCAGGCGCCCGAAGCCTCTGGCGCGCAAACGGAATGCGCGAAGAACACTTCGGACGCCCCGTCATCGGAATCGCAAACTCCTTTACGCAGCTCGTGCCCGGACACGTGCACCTCCATCAGATCGGACAGTACGTCAAACAGCGAATCGAAGCCCTCGGATGCTTCGCCGCCGAGTTCAACACCATCGCCATCGACGACGGAATCGCCATGGGACACGACGGTATGCTCTATTCGCTCCCCTCGCGGGACATCATCGCCGACAGCGTCGAATACATGGCAAACGCCCACAAGGTCGACGCCCTGGTCTGCATCTCCAACTGCGACAAGATCACCCCCGGCATGCTGATGGCCGCCATGCGCCTGAACATCCCCACGGTATTCGTCTCCGGAGGCCCGATGGAGGCCGGGCGCTTCGCAGGGCGCGGACTCGACCTCATCGACGCCATGGTCATGGCCGCCGACGAGCGTTACAGCGACGATGAAATCGCCGAAGTCGAGCGCTGCGCATGCCCCGGATGCGGCTCCTGCTCCGGAATGTTCACCGCCAACTCGATGAACTGCCTCACCGAGGCCCTCGGGCTCTCGCTCCCCGGAAACGGCACGATCGTCGCCACGCACGCAAACCGCCGGCAACTCTTCGAGGACGCCGCGGCGCTGATCGTCCGCAACGCCGAACGGTACTATTTCGAAGGCGACGACCGCGTACTGCCCCGCTCGATCGCCTCGAAGGCCGCCTTCGAGAACGCCATGTCGCTCGACATCGCAATGGGAGGGTCGACGAACACCGTCCTGCACCTGCTCGCCGTGGCACACGAGGCCGGGGTGGACTTCACGATGCAGGACATCGACCGCCTCTCGCGCCGCGTCCCGGTGCTCTGCAAGGTCGCACCGAGCTCTTCCTATCACGTCGAGGACGTCAACCGCGCGGGCGGCATCTTCGCCATCCTCGGGGAACTCGACCGCGGGGGGCTGCTCGACACCTCTGTACACCGCGTCGAGGGGCGTTCGCTCGCCGAGGCCATCGCCGCGTGCGACATCCTCAGCCCCTCGGCCACGGACGCCGCACGCCGCCGCGTCCTGAGCGCCCCCGGAGGCCATTACAGCCGCGAGATGGGATCCCAGCAGACCTATTACGAGTCGCTCGACACAGACCGCACCAAGGGATGCATCCGCGACATCGCGCACGCCTACTTCCGCGACGGAGGGCTCGCCGTGCTCACGGGAAACATCGCACGCGCGGGTTGCGTCGTGAAGACCGCGGGCGTCGACGAGAAACTCTTCGTATTCCGCGGCGCGGCGCGCGTCTACGAGTCGCAGGAGCAGGCCATGCACGGCATCCTCGGCGACGAGGTGCAGCCCGGGGAGGTCGTGGTCATCCGATACGAGGGCCCCAAGGGCGGCCCCGGCATGCAGGAGATGCTCTACCCCACGTCGTACCTCAAGTCGAAGCACCTGGACAAGTGCTGCGCGCTGATCACCGACGGGCGCTTCTCGGGGGGAACCTCCGGACTCTCGATCGGGCACGTCTCGCCCGAAGCCGCGGCAGGGGGCGAAATCGCCGTCGTCCGCACGGGCGACCAGATCGAGATCGACATCCCGAACCGCGCAATCCGCCTGCTGGTCAGCGACGACGAGATCGCCGCGCGCATGGCCGCGCAGAAGCATTTCCGCCCCGCCGGCCGGGATCGGAAGGTGCCCCTTTCGCTGCGGGCGTACGCCACGCTGGTAAGCTCCGCAGACCGCGGCGCCGTGCGCATCCTCGACGACGAGGAGTAATTCCGCAGGAGATGACCGAAACACCCATTCACCCCGAATAAACCCACGCTACCATGAATACCTCTTCCTCCGATGCGCGACAGGCCGTCTCCGGGCTCTGCATCTCGGGATCGCAGGCCCTGATCGAATCGTTCCTGATCGAAGGGGTCGACACCATCTTCGGATACCCCGGAGGCGCCATCATCCCCGTATACGACGCGTTGTACGACTACCGTGACCGGATCCGCCACATCCTCGTGCGGCACGAGCAGGGCGCCGTGCACGCCGCGCAGGGCTTTGCTCGCGTGAGCGGCCGCGTTGGCGTCTGCCTGGTAACCTCCGGGCCCGGCGCCACGAACACCGTCACGGGGCTCGCCGACGCCCTGATGGACTCCACACCCCTGGTGCTCGTCACCGGACAGGTGGGATCCTCGCTGCTCGGAACGGACGCCTTCCAGGAGACCAATTTCGTCGGAATCACACAGGCCGTCACGAAGTGGAACTGCCAGGTCAAGCGCACGGAGGATATTCCCGGGGCCATCGCCAAGGCATTCTACATCGCACGATCGGGACGTCCCGGGCCGG
Organism: Candidatus Alistipes faecavium; assembly: GCA_019118605.1. GTDB lineage: Bacteria > Bacteroidota > Bacteroidia > Bacteroidales > Rikenellaceae > Alistipes > Alistipes faecavium. The sequence continues at coordinate 17,535 of DWYP01000016.1, forward strand.
TGGTCGTCGACATCACGAAGGATGCGCAGTGCGGAACGGCCCCCTTCCATTACGACAAGATCACGGCCATACGCAGCTACATTCCCACTCCCGAGCCCGACATGGCGTGCATCGAGCAGGCCGCGCAGCGGATCGACCGCGCCACCCATCCGCTGGTGATGGTAGGTCAGGGCGTGATCCTCGGAAATGCCGAGAAGCAGCTGCACGAATTCCTCGAAAAAAGCGGCATGCCCGTGGCCTCGACCCTGCTGGGACTCTCGGCCGTGCCCACCGACTCGCCGCAGTATGTCGGCATGCTCGGCATGCACGGAAACTACGGCCCCAACATCCTCAACCGCAGCTGCGAACTCGTCGTCGCCGTGGGAATGCGTTTCGACGACCGCGTGACGGGCAGCCCGGTACACTTCGCCGAGAACGCCGAGGTCATCCACCTGGAGATCGACCCCGCGGAGATCGGCAAGATCATCCCTGCGGACGTGCCCGTGGCCGGGGACGTGCGCGAGACGCTCCCGCTGATTACCGAGCGCATCGCCCGCCGCGACCACAGCCGCTGGATCGAGGAGTTCCGCCAGTGCGCCCGCGTGGAGTACGACGCCGTGATCCGGAAAGCGGTGCATCCCGAAGGCGGGAGGATCCGCATGGGAGAGGCCGTCGACGCCGTGGCCCGCGCCTACGGGAACGACGCCGTGCTGGTCACCGACGTCGGGCAGCAGCAGATGTTCGCGGCGCGATACTTCGGGTTCCGCCGCACGCGCAGCCTCGTGACATCCGGAGGTCTCGGAACGATGGGGTTCGGGCTCCCGGCGGCCATCGGCGCAAAGCTCGGGGCCCCGGAGCGCGACGTCGTGCTATTCGTCGGCGACGGAGGACTGCAGATGACCATTCAGGAGCTGGCGACCATCTACCAGTCGAAGGTTCCCGTCAAGATCATCCTGCTGAACAACGCCTTCCTCGGAATGGTACGCCAGTGGCAGCAGCTCTTCTACCACAGCCGTTACTCCTACACCGAGATGGTCAACCCCGACTTCGGGCTCATAGCCCGCGGAAACGGCCTCGGGTACCGCTGCGTCGAACAGCGCGGGGAGCTCGCAGAAGCCGTCGCCGAGATGAAAAACGCTCCCGGAGCCTTCCTGCTCGAGGTCCGCGTCGAGAGCGAAGAGAATGTTTTCCCGATGGTTCCGGCCGGAGCGCCCGTGTCGGAGATCCGATTCGAATAAATGCCCGAAACCATGGAACAGGAGTATATCATCACCGTATTTTCCGAGAACAAGGTGGGTCTGCTGAGCCAGATCACCACGGTCTTCACCTGCCGAAGCGTCAACATCGAAAGCCTCACCACCTCGGAATCGGCCATACACGGCATCCACAAGTTCACGATCGTCGTGCACACCTCCCCCGAGCGGGTCGACCAGCTCGTGCGTCAGGTGGAGAAGAAGGTCGACGTCCTGAAGACCTTCGTCTATACGGCCGACGAGGTCGTGCAGCAGGAGATCGCACTCTACAAGGTCACCCGCAGCCGCAACGTCGAACGGCTCGTCCGCGACCACAACGTCCGCATCCTGGAGATCGACGCCGACTACATCGTCGTCGAGAAGACCGGGCACAAGGCCGAAACCCAGGCCCTCTTCCAGCTCCTCCAGCCTTACGGCGTGCAGCAGTTCGTGCGAAGCGGTACGGTCGCCGTGAGCAAATCGCAGCGCGAACGCCTGAACGAATACCTCGAGGAGTTCGAGATGCGCTACAAACGCGAAAAGGAAAAAGCGAATGAACGGACCGATACGGAAAACGACTCGAAGCAACAAGACAATTAACCTATAAAAAACATCTATCACTATGGCAAAGATCAATTTCGGCGGGGTCGAAGAGAATGTCGTCACCCGCGAAGAGTTCCCTCTGAAAAAAGCGCTTGAAGTCCTCAAGGACGAAACCATCGCCGTCATCGGGTACGGCGTGCAGGGCCCCGGGCAGTCGCTCAACCTCCGCGACAACGGATTCCGCGTGATCGTCGGGCAGCGCAAGGGCTCGAAGAGCTGGGACAAGGCCGTCGCCGACGGCTGGGTGCCGGGCGAAACGCTCTTCGACATCGAGCAGGCCGCCGAGCGCGGTACGATCATCCAGTACCTGCTCTCCGACGCCGGGCAGATCGCCGTATGGCCCACGATCAAGAAGCACCTCACACCCGGGAAGGCGCTCTACTTCTCCCACGGATTCGGAATCACCTACAAGGAGCGCACGGGAATCGTGCCCCCGGCCGACGTAGACGTCATCCTCATCGCCCCGAAGGGCTCGGGAACCTCCCTGCGCCGCATGTTCCTCCAGGGCCGCGGACTGAATTCGAGCTACGCCGTCTTCCAGGATGCTACGGGACACGCCCTCGAGCGCGTCATCGCGCTCGGAATCGGCGTCGGCTCGGGATATCTCTTCGAGACCGACTTCAAGCGCGAGGTATATTCCGACCTCACGGGTGAGCGCGGCACGCTGATGGGCGCCATCCAGGGAATCTTCGCCGCACAGTACGAGACCCTGCGCCAGAACGGACACACCCCCTCGGAGGCCTTCAACGAGACCATCGAGGAGCTCACGCAGTCGCTCATGCCCCTCGTCGCCGAGAACGGAATGGACTGGATGTACGCAAACTGCTCGACCACCGCGCAGCGCGGAGCCCTCGACTGGTGGAAGCGATTCCGCGACGCCACGAAGCCCGTCTTCGAGGAGCTCTACGAAAGCGTCCGCAGCGGAAACGAGGCCCAGATCTCCATCGACTCCAACAGCAAGCCCGACTACCGCGAGAAACTCGAGGCCGAGCTCAGGGAGATGCGCGAAAGCGAGATGTGGCAGGCCGGAGCCGTAGTCCGCAAACTCCGCCCCGAAAACAACTGACCGTATGTGCGGATTCGTAGGACTATTTGACATCCGGCAGCCGTCGGAGGCGTTGCGTACGCAGGTGTTGAGAATGTCGAAGCAGATCCGCCACCGCGGGCCCGACTGGTCGGGAATATACTGCGGCGAGCGGGCCATTCTCTCCCACGAACGCCTCTCGATCGTCGACCCGCAGTCGGGCCGGCAGCCGCTCTACAGCAGCGACGGAAAACTCGTGCTCGCAGTAAACGGCGAGATATACAACCACCAGGAGATCCGCGACGAACTGGCCGGGGAGTATGACTTCCAGACCGGTTCGGACTGCGAGGTCATCCTCCCGCTATACCGCAGGATGGGGCTCGCGCTGCTCGAACGCATCAACGGAATCTTCGCCTTCGCGCTCTACGACATCGAAAAGGACGAATACCTCATCGCCCGCGACCCGATCGGCGTCATCCCCCTCTATATCGGATGGGACCGCGAGGGGCAGTTCTATGTCGCCTCGGAGCTCAAGGCCCTCGAGGGGGTCTGCGCCACGATCCAGCCCTTCCAGCCCGGACACTACTGGTCGTCGAAGGAGGGGAAGATGGTACGCTGGTACAAGCGCGACTGGGAGGAGTACGACAACGTCAAGGACAACGGCGCCGACATCGCCGCCCTGCGCGAAGCCCTCGAGGCATCGGTCAAGCGACAGCTCATGTCCGACGTCCCTTACGGCGTGCTGCTCTCCGGAGGCCTCGACTCCTCGATCATCTCGGCCGTGGCGAAGAAATACGCCGAACGCCGCATCGAGACCGGAGGCCGCGAGCAGGCCTGGTGGCCCCAGCTGCACTCCTTCGCCATCGGGCTGGCCGGAGCCCCCGACCTCGCGGCGGCACGAAAGGTCGCCGAGCACATCGGCACCGTGCACCACGAGATCCACTACACGATCCAGGAGGGCCTCGACGCCCTGCGCGACGTGATCTACTACATCGAGACCTACGACGTGACCACCGTCCGCGCCTCGACGCCGATGTACCTGCTCGCGAGGGTCATCAAGTCGATGGGAATCAAGATGGTGCTCTCGGGTGAGGGCGCCGACGAGATCTTCGGAGGATACCTCTACTTCCACAAGGCCCCCGATGCGCGCGCCTTCCACGAGGAGACCGTGCGCAAGATCGGCCGCCTGCACCTCTACGACTGCCTCCGCGCAAACAAGTCGCTGGCGGCGTGGGGCGTCGAGGGGCGCGTGCCGTTCCTCGACAAGGAGTTCCTCGACGTGGCCATGCGCATGAACCCCGAGGCCAAGATGGCCGGAAACGGCCGAATCGAGAAGTGGGTGCTCCGCAAGGCCTTCGAGGACATGCTCCCCAAGGAGATCGTCTGGCGACAGAAGGAGCAGTTCTCCGACGGCGTGGGGTACGGGTGGATCGACACCCTGAAGCGCATCACCTCCGAGGCGGTTTCGGACCGCGAGATGGAGCATGCCGCCGAACGCTTCCCGATCAACCCCCCGCAGAACAAGGAGGAGTACTTCTACCGCTCGATCTTCGAGGAGCACTTCCCCTCGCAGACCGCCGCGCAGTGCGTTCCGTCGATTCCGTCGGTGGCGTGCAGCACCGCCGAGGCACTGGCATGGGACAAGGCCTTCGCCAATTGCAACGACCCTTCGGGGCGTGCCGTGCTGGGCGTGCACAACACCGACCTCTCGCACGAAATCTGACCCGGGAGAGAGGGGGGGGGTCCCGCAGTACCGTAAATTCCCCTCCCCGGAATCCGAAAGGGCCGGCAGCTTTGGCTGTCGGCCCTTTTTTCCGCCCCTCCGCCCGCGGCTGCTCCTCCGCTCCGTTCGGTCGCGGAAACCGCCGCCAAAACTTCCCGACGATTATTTCGCCGCTTTCGCAACCCGCTGGCGGATTTTTTATTATCTTTGTTCCGCGAAGCATCCCAATACGTTTCCGACAAAAACAAAAACCTATAAAGCCCTACCTATGTACAGCCATGACAACCGGGTGGTTATCACCCTCGATGCCGGTGGTACGAATCTCGTATTCGGCGCCATGCAGGCCAATCAGTTCATTGTGGATCCCATCACCCTGCCGTCGCACGCCGACCAGCTCGACAAGTGCCTCCAGGCAATGGTCGAGGGTTTCCAGATGGTCATCTCCCGCCTGTCGGTAAAACCCTCGGCCATCAGTTTCGCGTTCCCCGGCCCGGCCGACTACCCCAACGGCATCATCGGAGGATACCTCCCCAACTTCCCCTCCTTCCGTGAAGGCGTGGCCCTCGGCCCCTTCCTCGAGGCAAAGTTCGGAATCCCGGTATTCATCAACAACGACGGAGACCTCTTCGCTTACGGAGAGGCGCTCGGAGGAGCCCTGCCCGACATCAACGCACGCCTCGCGGCGCTCAACAGCCCCAAACGCTACAAGAACCTCGTGGGATACACCTTCGGAACAGGGTTCGGAGTCGGCATCGTCATCGACAACCGCCTCAACCGCGGCGACAACTCGTGCGTCGAGACCTTCTGCCTGCGGCACAAGAAGTTCCCCGAGGTCATCGTCGAGGAGGGCGTGGCCGTGCGCGCCGTGAAGCGCGTCTACGGCGAAGCCTCGGGAAACATGAACCACGGTCTCGAGCCCAAGGACATCTGCGAAATCGCTGACGGAAAACGCCCCGGGGATGTCGAGGCCGCCAAGAAGGCCTTCGCCGAGCTCGGAGAGATCGCCGGTGACGCCATGGCCACGGCCGTGACGCTCGTCGACGGACTGATCGTCATCGGAGGCGGTATCACCGCAGCCCGCAAGTGGATCATGCCGAGCCTGCTGCGCGAGCTGCGCGCGAAGATCCACACCCTCGGCGGCGAGGAGCTCAACCGCGTGCAGATGAAGGTCTACGACCTGGACGACGAGGAGGAGTTCCGCGAATTCGCTAAGGGCGCGCAGCGCCCGCTGAAGGTCTACGGTACGGATCGCTACGTGGTCTACGACCCGCAGAAGCGGATCGGCGTCACGATCTCGAAGCTCGGGGCCAGCCGCGCCATCTCGGTGGGAGCCTACGCCTTCGCCCTGAGCCAGCTCGACGCACAGAACCAGAACAACGCCTGATAAATCCACGAACAGCAAAACAAACGCGATATGTACAAGTTCAAACCGATACTCAAATCCCTGATCTGGGGCGGGGAGAAGATCGCCCCCTACAAGCAGATCGAAACCGACCAGCACAACATCGGCGAGAGCTGGGAGCTCTCCGGGGTCAAGGACAACGAATCCGTCGTGGCCGAAGGCCCCGAGGCCGGGACGCCGCTGCCCGAGCTGATCGCCCGCCACGGCTCGGCGCTCCTCGGGCGTGAGAACTTCGAGCGTTTCGGCACCGAATTCCCGCTGCTGATCAAGTTCATCGACGCGCGGCAGGATCTCTCGATCCAGGTGCACCCCAACGACGAGCTGGCGTGGGAGCGCCACAAGTCGAAGGGTAAGACCGAGATGTGGTATGTCGTGGCCGCCGACGAGGGGGCCCACCTCCGCTCGGGATTCGCCAAGGAGGTGACCCCCGAGGAGTATGAGGCCAGCGTCGCCGACAACACCATCACCGACATCCTGACCGACTACAAGATCCAGCCCGGGGATGTCTTCTTCCTCCCCGCGGGACGCGTGCACGCCATCGGCGCCGGATCGTTCATCGCCGAGATCCAGCAGACCTCGAACATCACCTACCGCATCTACGACTACGGGCGCGTCGGGGCCGACGGGAAACCCCGCGAGCTGCACACCGAGCTGGCAAAGGGCGCCATCGACTACACCGTGCTCCCCGACTACCGCACGCACTACCGTCCGGAGTACGACAAGCGCGTGGAGCTGGTTTCCTGCCCCTACTTCACCACCTCGCTCTACGACCTCACACGACAGCAGGGGGTCGACCTCTCGCGCCTGAACTCCTTCGTGGTGGTCATCTGCCTCGAAGGCAGCGGAACGCTGACCTCCGACGCCGGATCCTCCGTCTCGATCCATCAGGGCGAAACGGTTCTCGTGCCCGCCTCCACGTGGTCGATGGGGATGATCCCCGACGGCCGCATGAAAGTGCTCACCAGCTGGATCGAATAGTCCCCGCGGACCGCAAGGTGCCGAATTCCGAGACCTGTTTCCCCTGCAAAGGGAAACAGGTCTTTTTTCGGATGGCCCCGTTGCAAATCTCCGTTCTTTTCGCTATCTTTGAAGTTGCAACATGCATCAACCTCTAAAACGAAACGACCTACGACATGAAAAACGAACTCCGCCACATCGCATCGCAGTTCGATCTGGCGGCCCCTATCGCGGCTATCAACTCCCTGGGAGACGGATTCATCAACGACACGTTCATCGTCCGCACCGAAGGAGATGCGCCGGACTATATCCTCCAGCGCAAGAACAAGAACATCTTCCCCGATGTCCCCGCCATGATGGAGAACATCCGGAAGGTCACCGAGCATATCCGCCGCGGCGTCGTGGCGGCTGGCGGGGATCCCCTGCGCGAAGTGATGACCGTGGTTCCGACTCATGACGGGGCGCTATGCTTCGAGGACGCAAACGGCGACTTCTGGGCCGTCACGGTGTTCATCGCCGACACCGTCGCATACAACAAGGCCGATTCGCCCGAGCTCGCACGCAAGGGCGGCGAGGGAATCGGAAAGTTCCAGGCCCAGCTGGCGGATTTCCACGAACCCCTGGCCGAAACGATCAAGGGATTCCACAACATCCGCCACCGTTTCGTGCAGTGGGACGAGGCCCTCGCAAAGGATGCCGCAGGGCGCGTGAAGGAGCTCGCCGAGGAGATCGGATGGATCGAGTCGCGCCGCAAGGAGATGCTCGCCTTCTGGGAGAAGGTCGAGGACGGAACGATCCCCACGCACGTGACGCACAACGACACGAAGATCAACAACATCCTCTTCGACAAGAACGGCGAGGTGCTCTGCGCCATCGACCTCGATACGGTGATGAACTCCACGTCGCTCAACGACTTCGGGGACGCCATACGCTCCTACACGAACACCGGAGACGAGGATGACCGCGACCTCGCGCGCGTGAGCATGTCGATCGACATGTTCCGGGCATACACCGAAGGGTATCTCTCCCAGCGCGCCGCACAGCTCGTCGACTCGGAGATCGACAACCTTGCCTTCTCGGCTCGATACATCACCTACGAACAGGTGCTCCGCTTCCTGATGGACTACATCGACGGGGACACCTATTACAAGATCAAATACCCCGAGCACAACCTCGTGCGCACACATGCCCAGTACAAACTGCTGCAGAGCATGGAGGAGCAGTACGACACGATGTGCGCCATCGTCCGCGAGGCGGTGGAAAAATACAGATAGCATGGGAAACGACACGATGCGCATCCCGAAGATCGAGGGCCTCGCGCCCGGGGACCCGAAGGCCCTGGAGGCGGCATTCGGGGCGCTCGAGCCGCAGCCCGTCGCCTGCTGCAACTGGAGCGCGGAGTTCCCCTACGCCCCGCAGGTGACGTTCCGCATGTTCCACACCGGAGCGTATCTGATGGTGCGCTTCGACGTGGCCGAGCGGTACACCATGGCGTGCGTCGCGCAGGACAACGGGGCCTCGTGGACCGATTCGTGCGTGGAGCTGTTCCTCTCCCCCGAGCCGGGCGTCTACTACAACTTCGAGACCACCTGCGCCGGACGCCTGCTCCTGGCGTGCCACACTTCGCGCCACGAAGGCGTAAAGGCCCCGGCCGAAGCCCTGGAGTCCATCATCCGCCACACCTCGCTCCCCTTCGGCGAAACATTCCCCGAGCGCGAGGGTGACAACCGCTGGTCGCTGACGCTCGCCATTCCGCCCCGGGCGCTCTTCCGCCACGGGATCGACGACTGGAGCGGACATTCCGTGCGGATGAACCTCTACAAGTGCGGAGACAACCTCTCGCACCCCCATTTCCTCTCGTGGAGGCCCATTCCCACCGAGAAGCCCGATTTCCACCGCCCGGAGTATTTCGGCGAAGCGGTCTTTGACCGATGACAAGAAACAGAATCCGACCAGACGACAAAAAAACATAAACGCCATACACCATGAACAACAAGTATTCACTTCCGAAAGACGGCGGGCTGATTGCCGAATCGACCCCCCGAGACATCATTCACCGCTATGAGAAGATTCATACGCAGGTCTATGAAAACGAATATGCAGGAGTCGTATACGTCGCCGACACCATCGTCAGGGCGATCGACAACTACAACAAGATCCACTGCTCGAACGGCGTGTACGACGAGGCACAGCCCTTCGTGCTGGGCCTGACGACCGGACGTACGCCCCTGGGCCTCTACCGCGAGCTGGTCAAGCGACACCAGGAGGGGCTCGTGAGCTTCCGCAACGTCGCCGTATTCAGCCTCGACGAGTTCTATCCCATCAAGCCCTCGGAGCAGCAGAGCCGCAACTACCGCATCCATGAGGAGTTCCTCAACCACATCGACATCCTCCCCGAGAACGTCCACATTCCCGACGGTACCATCTCCTCGAAGAAGGTCTCCGAGTACTGCGCCTCGTACGACCACGCCGTGCGGAAAATCGACCTGATGATCATCGGCGTGGGTGAGGACGGGCAGATCGGATTCAACGAACCCGGTTCGTATGCGCGTTCGAAAACCCGCCTCGTGCAGCTCACGTACAACACCCGCAAAGTACAGTCGGGGGCCTTCTTCGGCCTGGAGAACACCCCCAAGATGGCCATTACGATGGGCATCGAGACGATCATGCGCGCCGACAGGATCATCCTGATGGCCTGGGGCGAAAACAAGGCCCAGATCATTCAGAAGGTCGTCGAGGGCGAGGTGACCAACCAGGTGCCGGCCTCGTGCCTGCAAGCCCACCCGAACATCGAGGTGGTGATCGACGAGAACGCCGCGCAGCTGCTCACCCGCGAGCAGACCCCGTGGATGGTCGGCCCCTGCGAGTGGACGCCGAAATTCGTCCGCAAGGCCGTCGTGTGGCTCTGCGGTGTGGTCAAGAAGCCCATCCTGAAGCTTACGTACAAGGACTACATCGAGAATTCGCTCGGCGAGCTCCTCGAGCAGGGACGCGCGTTCGACCAGATCAACATCGACGTATTCAACGACCTGCAGCACACCATCTCCGGATGGCCCGGAGGCAAGCCCAACGCCGACGACTCGACGCGCCCCGTGCCGTCGACGCCCTTCCCGAAGCGCGTGGTGATCTTCTCGCCCCACCCCGATGACGACGTCATCTCGATGGGCGGTACGTTCATCCGCCTCGTACAGCAGGGACACGACGTGCATGTGGCATACGAAACCTCGGGCAACGTCGCCGTACACGACGACGTCGTGCTGCAGAACATCGACACCTCGCGCGAACTCGGATACGGAGACCACTACGCCGAGGTCGAGAAGATCATCGCCGGCAAGAAGAAGGGGCAGCCCGAACCGCGCGCCCTGCTCGACCTGAAGGGTTCGATACGCCGCGCCGAGGCGCGTGCCGCCGTGCGATCGTTCGGACTCAACCCCGACACCAACACACACTTCCTGAACCTGCCCTTCTACGAAACGGGCGGCATCAAGAAGGGGCAGCTCTCCGAGAAGGACACGCAGATCATCGTCGACCTGCTGCGCAAGATCAAACCTCATCAGATCTATGCCGCCGGAGACCTCGCAGACCCCCACGGAACGCACCGCACCTGCATGGAGGCCGTGCTCAACGCCCTGGAGGTGGTCAAGGAGGACGACTGGATGAAGGAGTGCCACCTGTGGCTCTACCGAGGAGCATGGATGGAGTGGGATCTCGGAATGGTCGACATGGCCGTGCCCCTGTCGCCCGACGAGCTTATCATGAAGCGTCACGCCATCTACCGCCACCTCTCGCAGAAGGACATCATGCCCTTCCCGGGTGACGACCCGCGCGAATTCTGGCAGCGCGCCGAGGAGCGCACGCAGAACACCGCACGCCTCTACGACCAGCTCGGAATGGCCGAGTACCAGGCAATCGAAGTTTTCGTAAGAATGTTCTAACAACCATCAATTCATAAGAAATCATGCGTTTAATCATCGAAAACACCTCGCAGCAGGTAGCCCAGTGGGCCGCGAACTACATCATTCAGCAGATCAAGGCCAAGGAGCAGGTCACCAAATCGCCCTTCGTGCTGGGTCTGCCGACGGGATCTACCCCGCTGGAAACCTATAAGGAGCTGATCCGCCGTCACAAGACCGGGGAAGTTTCGTTCAAGAACGTCATCACGTTCAACATGGACGAGTACGTGGGACTTCCGGAGGAGCATCCCGAGAGTTATCATTCGTTCATGTGGAACAACTTCTTCAAGCACATCGACATCAAGCCCGAGAACGTCAACATCCTCGACGGAAATGCCGAAGACCTCGTGAAGGAGTGCGCCGACTACGAGGCCCGCATCGTCGAGGCCGGAGGCATCGACCTGTTCATGGGCGGCGTGGGCGAAGACGGGCACATCGCCTTCAACGAGCCCTTCTCGTCGCTCAACTCCCGCACGCGCCTCAAGACCCTCACGCAGGACACCATTCAGGTCAACGCCCGCTTCTTCGGAGGCGACGTGACCCTCGTGCCGAAGACCGCCCTGACGGTGGGAGTCGGCACGGTGCTCTCGGCAAAGAAGGTGCTGATCCTCGCAACGGGACACAAGAAGGCCCGCGCCGTACGCCACGGCGTCGAGGGTTCGTACAACCACCAGTGGACCATCTCGGCGCTTCAGGTACACCCCAACGGCATCCTCGTATGCGACGACCCCGCCGCCGAGGAGCTGCGCGTGGCAACCTACCGCTACTTCAAGGACATCGAGCGCAACAACCTCATTTAAGGTGCGCCACACAGAAGCAAAGCGCCCCGCGGCAGCATGCCGCGGGGCGCTTTCGGTTCCGGTGAAAGGGGACTCGGCGCACGGGATGCGGATGAAACGCCCGCAAAAAAGAACCCGCAGGGCAGGCAGGCCTTACGGGTTCTCCCCGGGCGGATCACTAATCTCCATTCCCATCCGCCGCCCGGGATGCGGAATACGGTACAACTATTTTACAAGCGTAATCTCGTCGATGCAGAAATAGGTGGGATCCGCCGTAACGTCGATGCCCGAAACCTTGAAGGTCAGGCGGTCGATCTCGCCCAGCGACAGAAGGTTCACCTTGCGCCAGCCGGAAAGCACGTCACTGCCCGAGATCAGCGTCTCGGTCACGCTCCCCGTCTCCACACCGTTCTTCTGTCCGGTGATCTTCACCTCGAACAGCGCCTTGTCGTTCCCCGAGAACCAGCTGCAGACATACGAGGAGTTGGCGATCCAAAGGTGGTCGACCGTGCGCGCCGCGGAGAAGGTGATCGTCGGATAACCCGATGCGGTCAGGTAGTCGGGATAGGCCTCCGTCGGAGTGTTCGAATCGTAGCATACGGCATAGGTCGCAGTGTTGTTCGCACCGCCCTCGGCCCACACCGAGAACTGCTGTGCGATGGGCTGCTCGGAAACCGTCATGTCGGGAGCCGCCGCAACGGCAATGCCGCCCCACATGCTGTACTGGGGATCATAATAGGAGGCAAACTTCACCGTCCCGTCGGCCGTGGTGAAGAGGTCGCCGTCGAACAGCTCCGTCAGGCACGAGGCCCCGCAGAAAGCGTTCTTGTAGGTATAGTCGCCGCCGAGGTTCCAGATATTCAGGGTGACGTCGCCCACCGACACCTCCTTGCCGCCGACGGCCGCCATGTGTTCGGCAGGCTCGAACGAGATGACATCATACTGCGGCGTCGGATCGTCGTTCTTGTTGTCGTCGCAGGCCACGAACGCCGCGGCCGAGAAATACAGAAGCAGGGTGGTTGTAAAAAATTTTTTCATCTTACCAATTATTTAAATAAAACACAAAAGTATCCTCGCCCGAAAGATTTGCACCTCCCGGGAAAGAGTCGTTTCCCGAGCCTCCGCTCCATCGCATCTCCTGCACTCCCGGCCACGCTCCCCTGCCGTACGGATGCTTCCTGCACCTTCGCTCCGCTCCGGCGCCGTACGCCCCGGCTTTGCGAAGCGGCCGGCACCCGCGGCACGGCATGGTTTATCACGCTGACACCTCTCGATACCGCAGCACGCCGCACATTCAAAACTCCCGGAAAAAACCGATACGTCCCGTGTCACGATGCTCCGTTCTCCGCAGATGCGCTCGAAAAAGACTCTTCCCTTCGGGAAGGCGCATGGCAGGTCTTCTGGCTCGTCCCAGCCGCAGGGCCTTCCCAGGCTCAGGGCCCAGTGGCATCAGCGAATTGCGGCTCATTGCGGGACTTACAGCAGCGGGAACTGCTGCCGATTTTCACGGCATTCCCATTTGATCACGCCGGGCCGGCGGCCCTTTGTGAACCATGCGGTGGCAAAGTTATAAAATAAATTCGTATCTTTGCACCCGGTTAACACAAATTTTGCGACATTATGAAGCACGCATACGTATTCCCGGGTCAAGGCGCCCAGGCCGTAGGTATGGGCAAAGACCTCTACGACAACGTTCCCGAAGCCAAGGAGCTCTTCGAGAAAGCTAACGAAATCCTCGGGTTCCGCATCACCGACATCATGTTCGCCGGAACCGACGAGCAGCTCAAACAGACGAAAGTCACCCAGCCCGCCGTGTTCCTCCACTCGGTCATCATGGCGAAGGCCCTCGGCGTGAAGCCCGATGCCGCCGCAGGACACTCCCTCGGGGAGTTCTCCGCACTGGTGGTTGCAGGAGCCCTCTCGTTCGAGGACGGCCTGAAGCTCGTATCGAAACGCGCCATGGCCATGCAGGCCGCCTGCGAGGCCCAGCCCGGAACGATGGCCGCCATCCTCGGATTGGAGGACAAGGTCGTCGAGGAGATCTGCAACTCGATCGACGGCGTCGTCGTGGCCGCCAACTACAACTGCCCCGGACAGCTCGTGATATCCGGTGCCGTGGAGGCCGTGGAGGCCGCCTGTGAGAAGGCAAAGGCCGCCGGAGCCCGCCGCGCCCTGCGCCTGCCCGTCGGCGGAGCGTTCCACTCCCCGCTGATGGAGCCCGCAAGGCAGGAACTCGAAAAGGCCATCCACGAGGCACCCTTCCAGACGCCCGTGTGCCCGATCTACCAGAACGTCGACGCCAAGCCCTACACCGATCCGGCTGCCATCAAGGCCAACCTCATCGCTCAGCTCACGGCGCCCGTACGCTGGACATACATCGTCAAGAACATGTTGGCGGACGGCGTGACGGAGTTCACCGAACTCGGCCCCGGCACGGTGCTGCAGGGCCTGATCCGCAAGGTCGATGCGAACGCCACGGTAGAGTCGAAGTCGACCCTGTAAGCCGCCGCATCCCGAAAGGGAATACGACATCCGAAATCCCCGCCGGAATCCGGCGGGGATTTTTTTATCCTGCAGGAAGCGACATGGAGCCCCCTACCCTCCTGCGGACAGCGGAAAAGGCGGCGGCGGAAACGAAAGGATGGACACGACGGACAGAACGGGCTGTCTTGCGGCCATCGTTTCGGGAGCCATCCGATTCGAAAGCCGAAAAAATTTTTTCGGCCCCGCAACAGGTTTTTTTCGCTGAGAATCAGAAACATAAGGCCAGAACCCAGCAACTTGCGAACAAAATTTTTTAAATATTATTAAAAATCCATTGTTTTTATTAAAGATACTTATTATATTTGTATAGTCGGTTAAAAAATTGAGCAGGCAAGCATGACATCACTCACCGAATTTTTCAATAAACACGAAGACGACTCCCTGAAAGGGATTTCGCACAAAAACAACATCATCAAGCGCAACATCATCGCGCATATGGCAGTCAACGGAGAGTGTACCCTCTCGGAACTGACCAAAGAACTCCATATCAGCGTCCCGACCATCACCAAACTCGTCCAGGAACTCGTCGACGAAAACATCGTCACGGACCTCGGGAAGGTCGAAACCCCCGGAGGACGACGCCCGAATATCTTCGGACTCGCAAATTCGGCCATCTACTTCGCGGGCGTCAACGTCGGCCGCGACAACATGCGATTCCTGATCACCGACCTGCAGAACAACATCATCAAGGAGGAGAACGACTTCACCTTCGAGCTGCAGGATCGCCCCCAGTGCATCGAACGCATCTGCGCAAATATCGAAAACTTCATCGCAAACTGCGGCATCGACCGCGGGAAAATCCTCGGACTCGGCGTCTGCATGACCGGACGCGTCAACCCCGATACCGGACGAAGCTACAAATACTTCACCTCGAGCGAACAGTCCCTGCGCGACATCATCGAGTCGCGCGTCGGCATCCGCGTGCTCCTCGAGAACGACACCCGCGCGCGCTGCTACGCCGAATACACCTGCGGAAAATCGAAGGACGAAAGCAACGTCCTCTACCTGCACATGGGACGCGGCGTGGCTATCGGAATCGTCGTCGACGGCCAGCTCTACTACGGAAAGAGCGGGTTCGCCGGGGAGTTCGGGCACATCCCCTTCTTCGACAACGAGATCATCTGCTCGTGCGGAAAGAAGGGATGCCTCGAAACCGAAGTCTCGGGTATCGCCATCGAGGAGAAGATCTGCCGCATGATCGAAAAGGGCGTCAACACCATCCTCAAGGAGAAATACGACAAGCAGAAGTCCATCCATATCGACGACATCATCGCCGCGGCGAAGAACGACGACAACCTCTCGATCGAACTCATCGAGGAGGCCGGGGAAAAGGTCGGAAAGGCCGTGGCATTCCTCATCAACACCTTCAACCCCGAGACGGTGATCGTCGGAGGAAACCTCGCGGCGGCCGGAGACTACATCATGCTGCCCCTCAAGTCCGCCACAAACAAATATTCGCTCAACCTCGTATACAAGGACACCAAGTTCCGCCTCTCGAAGATGACCGAGAATGCCAACGCCTGGGGCGTGGCGATGCTCATCCGCAACAAAGTCATCGGACTGCGATGAGGCTTCAGGGCCGTATCGTCGCGCTGCGCGCCGTGGAACCCCGCGACGTCGACCTGCTGTACGGGTGGGAGAACGACGTGGAGATTTGGGCCGTGAGCGGCACGACCGAACCCTTCTCGCGCGCACAGATCGAGCAATTCGTCGAGCGCCAGCTTGCAGGGGCCGATCTCCTGCGCACCGGGCAGCTGCGACTGATGATCGACGTGCGGCAGGCGGACGGGTTGAGCAGGGCGGACGGAGCAGCGGAGAATGAGAACGGGAGTATGTCCGGGAATGTGTCCGGGGGTGTATCCGGCGGCGGAGGGTTCCGCACGGTCGGGGCCGTCGATCTGTTCGAGTATGACCCCCTGAACGGCCGCGCGGGCCTCGGCATCCTGATCTACGGCGAGGAGAACCGCCGCAGAGGCTATGCCTCCGACACGCTGGAGATCCTCTGCCGCTACGCCCGCGAGCAGCTCCGACTGCATCAGCTCTGGTGCACCGTCGGGGCCGGAAATGCGGCAAGTCTCGCGCTCTTCCGGCAGGCAGGGTTCGTCGAAACGGGGGTGCGCCGCGACTGGCTCTGGTCGCCCGAAGGATTCCGCGACGAGATCCTCCTCCAGAAAATCCTCGACATATAGGGCCTTCCGAAGGTGCCTCCCCCTTCGGAACGCATAAAAAACGCATAAGAAAAGCGGGCTTCCCTCCAAGGGAAGCCCGCTTCTTCGTTCCGCAGCGCGGAGGGTTACTCCAGGCGGCGCGAGCCGTCGGAGATCACCACGTCGTAGATCTTCGGCTCGTGGCCGTACTTGGCATTGAACTTCTCCTTCGCCGTGGCGATGAAGTGGTCGTAGAGACTGTCCTTCACCAGGTTGATCGTGCAGCCTCCGAAGCCGCCGCCCATGATGCGCGAACCCGTCACGCCGCACTCCGCAGCCACCTCGGCCAGGAAGTCCAGCTCCTCGCACGACACTTCGTAATCCTTCGACATGCCCCAGTGGGTCTCGTACATCCGCTTGCCAACGGTCTCGTAGTCGCCCTTCTCGAGCGCATCGCACACGTCGAGCACCCGGCGCTCCTCGCCGATCACGTAGCGCGCACGCTTGTAGTCCTCCTCGGAAATCTTATCCTTGATGGCGTCGAGCTGCTCCATCGTGGCGCCACGCAGGAACTCCTGACCCAGCATCTTCGCCACCCGCTCGCACGAGGCGCGGCGGTCGTTGTAGGGCGAGCCTACGAGCTCATGCTTCACGCGCGAGTCGACCAGCACGAGCTTGTAACCCTTCGGATCGAACGGGAAGTAGGCGTACTCCAGCGAACGGCAGTCGAGACGCATCAGGCACCCCTTCTTGCCGAAAACCGAGGCGAACTGATCCATGATGCCGCAGTTCACGCCGCAATAGTTGTGCTCGGTCGACTGGCCGATCTTCGCCAGCTCGAACTTGTCGATGCCGCAGTGGTAGAGGTCGTTCAGCGCAAAGGCGTAGGTAGACTCCAGGGCTGCCGACGACGACATCCCGGCTCCCAGAGGCACGTCTCCGGCGAAAACGGTGTCGAAACCGCCGATCACGCCGCCGCGCTTCTGGATCTCGCGGCACACGCCGAAGATGTAGCAGGCCCAGCTCTCGGCGGGCTTGTCCTCCTCGCGCAGTCCGAATTCCGACGACTCGCCCAGATCGAGGGCGTAGGCGCGGACCTTGTCGGTGCCGTTCAGGCGGATGGCCGCAACGATACCCTTGTCGACGGCGCCCGGGAAGACGAAGCCTCCGTTGTAGTCGGTGTGCTCACCGATCAGGTTGATACGTCCGGGCGAGGCGAAAAGAATGGCATCGGGGCCGAACATCTCCCGGAATTTGCTGCTGACTTTCTCTTTCATCATGGTTTTAAAGGTATTTAAGTTATACGGTTTGCATGCGATTCGAGGATCCAAATATACGAAGATAGCAAAAATTCCCGGAAATCCCGCATCCCGAGGCATAAAATGCCGCCCGGAACCGGCAAAATCATCCAAACGGGCACGCCGGATGTCGAAACGCAACGGCCCAGAGATGAATTTACCGTGAAAATGAACGTCGGCGGAAGATTTCGATTTGCAAATCCGGAATTGTTTCGTACTTTTGCAGTGATTTCGTTTCACAACCTCATCGGCTTCCATCCCGACAACTCAAAAAAACGCATACCAATGAAAAAGAAACTTCTCTTCACCGCGGCCTGGCTGCTGGCAGCCGGATCGCTCCTCGCTCAGCCCAAAGTCATCGCCCACCGCGGATACTGGACAGCTCCCGAATCGGCCCAGAACTCCCTGGCTTCGTTCACAAAGGCCGATGCCATAGGCGCCTTCGGTTCGGAGTTCGACGTGTGGATGACGGCCGACGACAAACTGATCGTCAACCACGACAAGGTCTACAAGGGAACCGACATCAACATGGAGAAGGCGACGGCCAAGGAGGTCACGCAGATCGTCCTGCCGAACGGCGAGAACATCCCCACGCTGGACCAGTACCTCCAGCTCGCCGCGCAGAAACCCGCCACGCGCGTCATCCTCGAGATGAAGACCCTTTCGGACTACAACCGCGAAGACCTCGCTGCCGAAAAGATCGTCAAGGCTCTCAAGAAATACGGACTCGTGGAGCGCACGGACATCATCAGCTTCTCGCTCAACGCCTGCCTGGCCTTCAAGAAGCTGCTGCCCGACACGAATATCTACTACCTGAACGGCGACCTCACGCCCAAGAGCATCCAGCGCCTCGGACTCGCAGGCATCGACTACTCCGAGAAGGTGCTGCGCAAGCATCCCGAGTGGGTGAAGCAGGCCCACGAGCTCGGACTCGAGGTCAATGTCTGGACGGTGGACAAGGAGGAGTCGATGAAGTATTTCATCGATCTGGGCGTCGACTACATCACGACGAACTATCCCGAGAAGCTGCAGGCGATGCTGAAATAGCCCGCGCGGCAGACTGAACGAAGCGGCGGCTTCCCCGATGGGGATGCCGCCGCTTGGATTTCAATGCCCCGGGCGGGAGGTATTCGCCCCCCCGGGCAGGAAGTGTTCGGCTTTCAGGCGGGAGGTGTTCGGCTCTCGGGCGGGAGATGTTCGGCCCCCGGGCGGGAGGTGTTCGGCCCCCGGGCGGGAGGTGTTCGGCGCACGCGGGGCCGTGCCAGGGCTGGGTCAGAGCCGGAGCAGAGCCGTGTCGGAGCCGTGTCGGAGCTGGGTCAGGATTTGTCGGGGGCGTCGGTCAGAGGCTGTCGACCACCGTCACCTCGATGCCCCGCTCGCGCAGGCGCTCCAGGTAGAGGGGCTGCACCCCGCTGTCGGTAATAATAAGATCCACAGCCTCCAGGTCGCAGATCTTGCTGAAGCCCCGGCGTCCGAACTTCGAACTGTCGGCCAGCACCACGACTTTCTGCGCCGCATCGATCATCGCGCCGTTGAGCGACGCTTCGAGCATGTTCGTCGTCGTGAGTCCGAACTCCAGGTCGATGCCGTCGACACCCACGAACAGCTTGCTGCAGTTGAAGTGCCGCAGCATCTGCTCGGCAAAGGGGCCCACGACCGACATCGAACTCCGCCGCGTGATGCCGCCCAACTGGATGACATCCGTATCGGCGTGCTGCGAGAGGATCTGCGTCACGGGAACCGACGAGGTGATGACCGTCAGGTGCCCCACGGGCTGGATCTCCCGCGCCAGGAACGCCACCGTGGTTCCCGAGGCGATGATGATCGAGTCGTCCCGGGAAATCAGCGAGGCGCCCGCAGCGCCGATGGCCCGCTTTTCGGGAACGTTCTTCTTCTCCTTCTCGCTCACATGGCGGTCGCTGATATAGGGACTGATCAGGATGGCACTGCCGTGCGTACGGTATAGTTTTTTCTGCTGCTCGAGGTACGAAAGGTCCTTGCGGATTGTCACCTCGGAGACCCGAAACATCTCGGAGAGCTGCGTCACGGAGAGGGAACCCCGCTGCTGCAACAGCATCAGGATCCGGTTATGCCGCTCGGGGAGGCTCAGGATGGAATCTTCGCCGGGTTTGTTCATATATGTACGTTTTGAGCCAATATACGAAATATATTCGAAACAGCCATGCTTTCCGACGGAAAATTCAACTTGAGAGGAAAAACCCGCCCCAATGCCCCCTCCGGGCGTCCCCCGGGAGAGAATATTCCAAAATACGGAAGCCTTTATTTTGAAATACAAAAAACCATTTGTATTTTTGTTGCGAAACAAAACCCTTGAAAACAATACCGGTGCCCCGGCACCGCATGCGGCCCCGATGCAGGGGGCGGCAATACCCTTGAACCCTATCGCTAACCGAACCGGGCCGCTGCATCGGGCCCTTGCGCTATTTTATGTGGAAACTGCTACAACCACCTGCCTATAAGCAGGAAATCGCAGCCGACAAAGTCGACGCCAAGTACAGGAAATTGCGCCTGCAGGTATTCATCGGAATCTTCATCGGATACGCCGGATTCTACCTCGTGCGCAAAAACTTCTCGATGGCCATGCCCGAACTCGCCGGACTCGGGTTCGACACCAGCGAGCTGAGTATCGTCCTCTCGATGAACGCCGTGGCCTATGCGCTCTCGAAATTCCTCATGGGAAGCGTCTCCGACCGCAGCAACGCCCGCGTATTCCTTCCCCTGGGACTTGTCCTGGCATCCCTCTCGATGATGTTCATGATCGTCCCCGTGATGGTTCTCGGCCCCGAGCACAAGCAACTCTCGATTATCATCATGGCCGTGCTGAACTTCCTCGTGGGATGGTTCAACGGTATGGGTTGGCCCCCGTGCGGACGCGTCATGACACACTGGTTCTCCCAGAACGAACGCGGCACGAAAATGTCGATCTGGAACTGCGCCCACAACGTCGGCGGCGCACTCGTCGGCCCCATGGCCGTATACGGCGCCATATGGTTCGGTTCGTGGTTCTACGGCGAACACTCCGAACTCTATTTCCTGATCGGCACATACGCATTCCCCGCCGTCGTCTCGATCTTCATCGCCATACTCGCATACGTGCTCATCCGCGACACCCCGCAGTCGTGCAGCCTCCCCTCGGTGGAGAAGTGGCGGAACGACTACCCCGCAAACTACAGCGCCAAACAGGAGGAGGTGCTCTCCACCCGCGAGATCTTCTTCAAGTACGTGCTCAACAACAAGCTGCTGTGGTTCATCGCCATCGCCAACGCCTTCGTCTACATGGTGCGCTACGGATGCCTCGACTGGGCCCCGACCTATCTGCGCGAAGCTCAGGGGTATGACATCAAGCAGGCCGGATGGGCTTACTTCGCATACGAATTCGCGGCCATCCCCGGCACGCTGATCTGCGGATGGCTGAGCGACAAGGTCTTCCACGGACGGCGCGCCCTGCCCACGATCCTCTTCATGGCCATCGTCGCGGTATTCATTTTCCTATACTGGCAGTTCTCCTCGAACTACGTCATCGTCACCACGTCGCTGATCGCCATCGGCTTCTTCATCTACGGGCCCGTGATGCTCATCGGCGTGCAGGCCCTCGACCTCGCACCCAAGAATGCCGCAGGTACGGCCGCCGGGCTCACCGGATTCTTCGGATACTTCCTCGGCACGGCCATCCTGGCGAACATCGTCCTGGGAAATGTCGCCGACGCGGCGGGATGGGACTGGACCTTCATCCTGCTCATCGCGGCCTGTCTGCTGGCGATCCTCTTCATGGGGCTCACCTACAAGAAGGAGAAGGAGCGCGGATAAACCCGCCCCGGGGGCCGGGGGAGGGTGAGGCGAAAAAAAGATCCCCGCACGGCATTCCGGAATCTTTGGATGTCATAGGAAAAAAGCCTTCCCGGCAACAGGGAGGGCTTTTCCCGTTTGCGTTTGCGGGAGGGGCACGTTTTTTCCGGACTGCGCGTTTTTCCCGGGCCGCGCAGGCGTTTTCCGGGCGCGCAGAGTTTTCACGGTGCCGCCGAGGATTCCCCGCTGCCGCGCAGGTTTTTTCAGGCCGCGCAGGTGCCCCCGCTCGGAGCCGCAAAAGACAAAACAGGCCCAAAATCTTGCCCTTTCATGCAAAATCCGTATCTTTGCAGGGCTGGTTAGGTGATAAATGGAGGATCTCTTCGACATATCGGACAACCGCCGGACTGTCCGTGCCCTGAAATCCGGAGACGAAGCGGCCTTCAGGGCCATCTACATGGCCTGGAGCGCCCCGCTGCGCCGCTACGCCGACTCGATCCTCCGCAACGAAGCCGACGCCCAGGAGGTGGTGCAGGAGATCTTCGTCTCGCTGTGGATGAACCGCCGCCGGCTCGACGAAGAAAAATCCCTGCGCAACTACCTGCTGCGCGCCGTACACAACAACGCTCTGCGCGAGTGCCAGCGCCGCGAGGTGCGCCGCCGCAATGAAGAGCGGCTCCGGGCCGAGCGCCCGACCGCCCTCGCGGAGAATCCCGAAGAGGAGGGGAATCCCCGCACCGAGGAGATCCTCCTGCCCGCCATCGCCCGTCTCCCGCGCCAGAGCCGCCGGGTCGTGGAGATGAATTTCCTCGAAAACAAGAAACACGCCGCCATCGCCTCCGAACTCTCCATCTCCCTGCGCACCGTCGAGACCATTCTCTACAAGGCCGTGCGCCGCCTGAGGGGCGAAATCAAAAAAAATTGAATCCCCGGTACGTAGTTTTCGCTCCTTCCGTATTTATTCGGTAAAGAAAGATGGTTACCGGACAGATATGGACGAACCCCGCATGGAGCGCCGCATGATCGGCGCCGAAGAGGAGGAGCTGCTCGACAGACTCTGGGAGCAAACTGCCGGAGATGAGCCCCGACAGCCCGACACGGAGGGATACGCCGACCTGCAGAGAAGGATTCGGCGCCGCATCCGTACAAAGAGAATCCGCAGAATCGCTTATTCGGGAGCCGCAGCAGCAGCCGCGGCCGTGGCCGTGCTGATTGCCGGGAGGCCCGAGCCTGCCGCGGGAGACGCCTTCGAGCAGCTGGCGCGCATGGGTGTGGAGATCGACCGCCGGGAGGTGGTGATGACCACCGACGACGGGCAGCGCATGAACCTCGACCAGGCGGCGCGCCTGGCCCGCAACCAGGCCGGAGGCATGGAGCTCAGCACCGGACACGGGAGCATCGCCGTACGCGACGAACGCCGGATGAAGATCGAGGTGCCCGCAGGAAAGGAGTTCCGGCTGACGCTCGCCGACGGTACCGAGATCTGCCTCAACGCCGGGTCGGTATTCGAATACCCCGCGTCGTTCGAGGGGCTCGGGGAGCGCCGCGTCACCCTTTCGGGCGAGGCGTTCTTCGACGTCCGCCGCGACTCGCTCCGGCCCTTTTGCATCGAAATGCCCGACAACCAGAGCATCCGCGTGCTGGGAACACGGTTCAATGTCCACGCCTACGCCGGGGAGCGCGAGCATGTCACCACGCTCGTCGAAGGCCGTATCGCCTACCGGGCCGCCGAAGAATCCGAAGAGCTCGAGCTGCATCCCAATCAGCAGGTGCGCATCGACTGCGACACGAAACAAACCTCGCTCCGCGAGGTGGATGCCGCGGCCTATGCCGCCTGGACCGAAGGGTGGCTGTGGTTCGAGGCCGAGCCCCTCGAGCAGCTTGCCGAACGGTTCGAACGGGCATACGGAATCCGGATCGTCGTGGCGGAGCCCCTGCGCGCCTACACCTTCTCGGGCAAGATCCGCCGCGAAAGGGGCATCGACTACATCCTCGACCTGCTGGCCGGGACGACCGGAATCCGCTGCGAGGTGGAGGACGGCATAATGTACCTCCGATGACAAACGGCCCGCGAAGAGGGCCGGAAACGCACATTCGAACACAAAAAAAGAGTGCTCCATATGGACAAGAGATGGACTGAAAACCGTATCGGCGGGGGGTTGCGGGCCCTCCTGCGCAATCTCCTGCTGCTGCTCCTGCTGCTCGCGGCAGGAGGGCCCGTATCCGGGGCCGAGGCGCCGCGCATTACGCTCCGGCTCGAGGGCGTCTCGCTCGGCGAGGCGCTCCGCCGCGTGAGCAATGCCGCAGGCTACGAGTTCTTCTATAACTCGGGGCAGTTGCTCGACGTCGACAAGCGCATCGACGCCTCCTACGACAATACACCCCTGCAGGAGGTGCTCGACGACATCTTCGACGCAACGCCCTTTGCGGCCCGGATTCAGGAGCGCACGATCGTCGTCTACAACCGTCCGGCGCAGGAGCGCGCCGCCGAAGCCCCCGAGGAGCAGCGCGTCACCCTCGAGGGAGTCGTCCGCGACGCGGCGAACCGACAGCCGATGGTCGGCGTGACGGTCGTCGTCGAGGGTTCGACCGTCGGAACCGCCACGGATGCCGCAGGAAACTGGTCGCTGACACTGCCCCGCGGCGTCTACAACGTACTCTTCTCGTTCGTGGGCTACGAACCCCACGTGCACCGCTTCGACGGCCGCAACGCCGCGGAGTTCCGCGAAGTGAAGCTCCTGCAGTCGGCCGTCGAGGTCGGGGATGTCGTCGTCACGGGCGTCTACCAGCGAAAGAAGGAGAGTTTCACCGGGTCGGCAACGGCCTTCAAGAGCAAGGAGCTGATGGCCGTCGGCACGCAGAGCGTCCTGCAGAGCCTCGCCACCCTCGACCCGTCGTTCAAGATCACCGAAAGCGTGCAGTTCGGGTCCGACCCCAACCGGATGCCCGATTTCGAGATCCGCGGCAAGAGCAGCGTCGTGGGGCTCAAGGAGGAGTACGGCACGGACCCCAACCAGCCGCTCTTCATCCTCGACGGATTCGAGACGACGCTCGAAACGGTGATGAACCTCAACATGAACCGCGTGGCCTCGGTCACGCTGCTCAAGGATGCCGCCTCGACGGCCATCTACGGCTCGAAGGCCTCGAACGGCGTGGTGGTCATCGAAACCAAGATGCCCGAAAAGGGGCGGCTGCAGCTCTCCTACAAGGGGGACTTCAGCATCACGTCGGCCGACCTGACGGACTACAACCTGATGAACGCCGCCGAAAAGCTGCAGTTCGAGACCCTGGCCGGGGTCTACACCGACGAGACGGACCTCGCGAACCAGCTGCGACTGGACAAGCTGCGCAACGAACGCCTCAAGGGAATCGCCCAGGGGATCGACACCTACTGGCTCAGCGAACCTCTCCGCACGGGTTTCACGCACAAGCACAACATCTACGCCGAGGGCGGCGAGGAGAAGATCCGATACGGCATCGGCCTGAGCTACGGCAGCGTGCAGGGCGTGATGAAGGGTTCCGACAGGGAGACCCTCGGCGGGAACATCGACCTGATATACCGCACGGGAAAGTTCCAGTTCAGCAACAAGCTCACCATCGACTTCCAGAAGACCAACGACCCGACAGTCTCCTTCGCGGAGTATGCCGCGGCGAATCCCTATTACAAGAAGACCAACGACGAGGGGCAGATCGAGAAGTACCTTTATTATTACCGCAACGAGCTCACCGGAGAGACCGAGGCGATCGGCAACCCCCTCTGGAACGCCCACCTGAACAACTACGACACGGGGGACAAATTCGGGTTCACGAACAACTTCATCCTCGAATGGTTCGTTACGGAGGATTTCCGCATGCGGGGCAAATTCGGAATCACCCACGCGAGCGCCACGAGCGAAAACCGCCTCTCCCCGCTGCACACCGATTTCGACGACATGGAGGAGACCGAGAAGGGCCTCTACTCCCACTCGCTGACCAAGAGCACAAGCTACGAGGGCGACATCACGGCAACATACGGACGGCTCTTCGCCGGCAGGCACATGGTAAACGCCGTGGCGGGATTCAACTTCAGTTCGAACAAGTCGGTGGCGAACGGATACCGCGCGAACGGATTCACCGACGACCAGTTCGGGGCCCCGTCGTTCGCAAACGGCTATCCCGAAGGCGGGAAGTCGACATACACCCAGTCCCAGACCCGTGCGGCGAGCTTCTACTTCAACGGCGGGTATGCCTACGACAACCGCTACCTGCTCGACGTAAACTACCGCAGCGACGGAGCCTCGATGTTCGGCACGAACAACCGATTCCGGACAACATGGTCGGCGGGTATCGGGTGGAACATCCACAACGAGGACTTCATGCGCGGAACGGACTTCTTCCAGCTGCTGAAGATCCGCGCCTCGGCCGGAAATCCCGGAAACCAGAACTTCGCCGCCTACCAGGCCTTCTCGACATACATCTTCAACGGGTGGATGACCAATATTTTCGGAACGGGCGTGGTGCTGAACCAGCTCGGAAACGAAGACCTCGCCTGGCAGCAGACCATAAACTACAACGCCGGGCTTGACGCCACGATGTGGGGAAACCGCGTCAACGTGACCTTCGACTACTACGTGAAGATCACAGACCCCCTGCTGGCGATCATCACCACGCCCGGGTCGATGGGAATCACCTCCCTGGCGATGAACGCCGGGCAACAGAAGACAAACGGCGTGGAGCTCACGCTCCGCGTATCGCCCGTATACCGTCCCGAGGAGCGCATAAACTGGAACATCAGCCTCAACGGAACCCACGCCAAAGCCCGCTACGCAAAGATCGGGAACGCCTTCGCGTCGCTCAACGAGCAGGGGCGCAACTCCCTCTCCGGAACGACGCGATACTACGACGGCGGAAGCCCCACGGCCATCTGGGGCGTGCGATCGGCGGGCATCGACCCCGCGACGGGCAAGGAGCTCTTCATCAAGCGCGACGGAAGCTACTCGTTCACCTACGACACCGCCGACGAGGTGGTGCTCGGAGACACCGAGCCCACGGTCGAGGGAGTCCTCGGCACGACGTTCTATTACAAGGGATTCTCGCTCGGGGCGTATTTCCGCTATGCCCTCGGAGGGCAGATATTCAACACCTCGCTCTTCGAAAAGGTCGAGAACATCTCCACGGCCGACGTCTACCAAAACCAGGACAAGCGCGCACTCTACGACCGCTGGTCGCCCGACAACCGC
The DNA here is from genome assembly GCA_019118605.1 of Candidatus Alistipes faecavium. Classification (GTDB taxonomy): domain Bacteria; phylum Bacteroidota; class Bacteroidia; order Bacteroidales; family Rikenellaceae; genus Alistipes; species Alistipes faecavium. The sequence goes on from DWYP01000016.1 coordinate 44,202, forward strand.
GAAGCCTATTTCAAGGGTATCTCCCTCGTGCAGAAGACCGACAAGTCGTCGCGCTTCGTCATGGACGAGAACTACATCGAGGGCGAATCCTTCTCGGTAGGATACGAATTCACCCAGAAATTCGTCAAGAAGCTCGGGCTGGCGGCCCTGACCGTCCAGGCCTACATGAACGACATGTTCCGCCTCTCGACGGTCAAGAACGAGCGGGGCATCGACTACCCCTTCGCACGCACGGTGTCGCTCTCCGTGTCGGCGACATTCTGATCTTTCACGCCTAAATCCGATGAAAATGAAACACTTCATACAGTCCTGCATGATCGCCGCCGCGGCCCTTTGCGCCGGATGCGGCAGCTGGCTCGACGTGCAGCCCTACGACCAGATCTCCGAAGAACAGCTCTTCAGTTCGGAAGAGGGATTTCAGAAGCTGCTCAACGGCATCTACATCGAACTCAACGCCTCGGAACTCTACGGCGCCTCGCTCGGCCCCGAGATGATCGAGGTGATGGGCGGAGCCTACGAAATCGGCGACGACGCCGTGAAATGGGGAAACTACCCCGACCTGAAACGGTACGACTACGCCAGCGACTACTGGCGCGACAGACTCGACGCCACATGGAACAAGGCCTATGCGCTGATCCTGAACTGCAACAAGCTGCTCGAAGGCATCGAAGGACGCGAGGGGCTCTTTGCCCCGGGGCATGAGGCGATTATCCGCGGCGAGGCGCTGGCCCTGCGGGCCATGCTGCACTTCGACATGCTGCGCCTCTTCGGGCCCGTCTATTCGCAGAACCCCGAGGCGCCCGCGATCCCCTACTACACCGCCCGGGAGATGACCCCCGAGCCGCGGCTCGCGGCCCGCGAGGTGATCCGTCTGGTGCTCGACGACCTCGCAGAGGCCCGCGCAGCGCTGGCCAACGATTCGGTCATTACCGAAGGCACGCTCATGAGCGCCGATCCCGCAGGAGGTTCGTCGTTCCTCCGCTACCGGGCCCTGCGCCTGAACTACTACGCCGTCACGGCGCTCGAGGCCCGCGTACAGCTCTACGCCGGGAACCGGCCCGAGGCGTTCGAACGGGCGATGGAGGTGATACGCGCCGCCGACAAGGGGACATTCCCCTTCGTCGAAAGGGCCGCGGTCGTGGGAACCGACGACCCCGACAGGATCTTCTCCTCCGAAGTGCTCTTCGCGCTCTCGCACAGCAGCCGCAACCAGATCTTCCTCGATTACTTCAGCCCCGCGCGCACCTCGTTCGTCTTCAAGATGGAGGCAGCGCTCATCAATCAGGTGATCTACGGCGGAGGCCAGGTCACGGGCGGATACCAGGACGACTACCGCAACCGCGCGGGATGGAGCACCTCGGGAGCGAACCGCTATTTCTACAAGTATGCCGACATGCAGGACACCGGGACGATCGAGAATACGATGATCCCGATGCTGCGCCTCGGGGAGATGTACCTCATCGCGGCCGAGGCCCAGTCGGACGTGCTCGCAAACGGCGTCTCGTACGTCAACATGCTGCGGCGATACCGCGGCATCAGCACCTCGCTGCCGTCCCTCACCCAGGAACTGCTCATCTACGAGTACATCCGCGAACTGTATGGCGAAGGGCAGCTCTTCTTCCTCTACAAGCGGCTCTTCACGACGATCATCCGCTCGGCCACCGGGAGCCTGAACACGCTCCCGAGCAGCAACGTATTCGTCGTGCCCCTGCCCGACTCCGAAACCGACAACATCCAATAAGCACACGGACATGAAAACGCGTTCGATTATCAGCCTCCTCGTCCTGCCGCTCCTCGCGGCAGGGTGCCGCGAAAGCCTCCCCGGGCACTTCGCGGCCATCGAGGGCGTCTATTTCAACAACCAGCAGAACAACGGCCTGCTCATCGACACCGCGTCGTACACGTTCATCTACGAAGACCGCGATCAGATGGAGGTACCGGTGCGCATCCAACACATGGGACGCATGGCCCGGGAACCGCGCCCGGTAAGCCTGCGCATCACCTCGCCCGACGCCGCGGAAGGGGTCGACTACACGGTCGGCGAAGAGGCCTTCCTGCCGGCAGAGGCCACGAACTTCGACTTTCAGATCACGCTCTACCGCACCGAAGAGCTCAAGAGCCGGACGAAACGCCTCGTCGTCGAGCTGGCGGCAAACGACTGTTTCTGCATTCCCTTCACCGAGCTGATACAGTCGGGAGGCGACACCGTATCGACCGTCCGCTACACGATCTACTTCTCCGACCAGTTCACGGCGCCGCCCGCCGGGTGGCGGGAGATGTTCATCGGGGCTTTCTCGCAGCAGAAGTTCGAACTCATTTGCGACGTGATGGAGATCGCGCGCGCGGACTTCAACGAGGAGGGGAAGATCTCTTCGGCAAAATGGATGTATATCCAGAGCACCATGATCGGATACGTCAGAGACCAGCAGCGCCTGCGCGACGCCGGGCAGCCGTACGACGAACGGGCATTCGACGACTCGGGCGCCCCGCTGTCATTTACCTAACCTTCGAAACGTAAAAAAAATGCATACCGCAAAACGGACTGTCGCCGCGCTGGCGGCTCTGCTGCTGGCTTCGTGTGCCGGCGACCTCGGGAACTACGACTACCACGCGCTCACCGAACCCGTCATCACGGGGATCGACAGTGAGATCTCCGTGCTCACGCACGCGCGCCTGGAGCTACGACCCGACCTCGGAGAACACGAATTCCCCGAGGACAAATACGCCTTCGAATGGCGCGCCGTGTCGCAGAACGACAACCCGGCGATGACCCTGCTGGCCGAGACCTGCGACCTGGAGTACGACGTCGAACTCCTCCCCGGGAGCTACCTCCTGCTGTTCCGCGTCATCGAACGGGCCTCCGGAGTATTCTGGCAGGCGGAGTACAACCTCCAGGTGAGCGAGTCGACATCCGAGGGGTGGATGATCCTCTGCGCCGAGGGTGCGGAAAACCGCGCGCGCCTCGACATGGTCTCGAAGGTCACCGGGGAGACCTATCTCGACGTGCTCTCCGGAAACGGAATGCCCGAGATGCGGAACCCCTACCGGATCCAGTGGTCGCGCTTCGCCGACAGCGAGTCGCCCTACTACCTGCTGACGGGAGACGGCGCCACGCGCCTCGGACGCAGCGGCTTCGAGTGGAAGGAGGAGTACCGGCTCCAGTACGAAATGGGCAATTCGGACATTCCCGCCCCCGAGGCCATCAACGACGTGACGGCCGCCAAGATGATGGTCGCCGACGGAAAGGTCTACTATGCCGAGTGTCTGGTGGGCATCGGGCTCTTCGGGCCGGTCTCGGGGGCCGCGTTCCATGCCGCGCCGGTCATCGGCACGAACATCTCGACACAGAATATCGTGGTTCCCGCGGTCATGCTCTACGATCTGGACAACAAGCGCTTCGTGGGATACGCCCCGAACCTGCGCAGCGACGACGTCGGAGGGTACGAGGCCCTGCACGAGATGAACGACCTGGTGACGCTGCTGGGCGAGATGGACAACGGCGGAACGGTCATCGGATCGGCCTTCGAACGGTTCCCCCAGGGAAAGGAGTTCGTTTGGATGGAGAATACGAAGTACGACCCCAACAACACGGGAACGGGAATCACCTACACCCTGCTGCGCGACGGCGGGGAGTACTCGCTCTACGGCACGCAGCTCGGGGAGATGTGGAGCGCCGTGAGCCTCGGAGGCCCGGCCTTCGCCCTGGGACGCGCCGCATGGGCCGACCTCTCAGCCTGCCCCGAGATCGCACAGGCCTCGCAGTTCGCCTTCAGCTCGCTGCGCAGCATGATGTATTACGCCGTCGGCGGCACGCTCTACGCCGTCGACCTCTCGCAATCGCCCGTGCAGGCCACCCGGCAGTTCTCGCTCCCGGGGGAGGAGATCACCTGTCTGAAGTTCAACATCTACCGTCAGAACGAGAACCTCGACCGCACGTACGACCTGGTGGTCGGAAGCGTGAAGGGCGAGGAGGGGACGCTGCGGATCTACGAAGGATTCGACTCCGACGGCGATTTCCGCAACGTGACGCCCGAGACCCACACGGGGCTCGGAAGGATCGTCGACATCACGTACCGCGAAATGCTGAAATAAAAACTACCGAATACCGACAGGCATGAAAACACTCTTGAATCGGAATATCAACCGTTATCGGTCGCTCCTGCCGCTGGCGACAGCGCTCCTTGCCGCGGCCTGCAGCCCGCAGCGGGGGTACGAGCTGCTGGGCGAGGTGCCCGAGGTCTGGGAGGGCAAGAGCGTGGTGCTCTACGCCGTGGATGCCGGGCGGGCCGAGGCGATCGACAGCACGACCGTCGCCGGAGGGCGCTTCCGCCTGCAGGGCGAACTCCCCGCGCCGCGCCGCTGCCGGGGCGTCGTCTACCTCGACCCCAATGACCGCACCGCACGCGGCACGCAGGTCGCCTTCGAAGTGCTGCTCGACAGCACGCAGGTCGTGGCGCGCTGCGACACGCGGCAGGGGGAACCGCAGTTCACCCTCTCGGGAGGCGCCTCGCAGGAGGCCCTCGCGGCATTCCGCAACGAAACGGCGCCCCTGAGCGAACGATACGGGCAGCTCTTCGACCGGTACATCGAGGCGTTCTACCACCGCTCCGCCCGTGAGGAAGGCATTGCCCTGGCCCGGGAGCTCTCGCAGACAGGCGCACAGCTCCTCGGCCGCAAGACCGGCTACATCGTCTCCCACCCGGCATCGGGCGTGAGCCTCGACCTGCTGGGCGAGGTGCTCCGAAGCACCGGGGCTCCGGCGCGCGACTCCCTCGCGGCGCTCTTCGGATCGTTCAGCCCCGCGCTGCGGGAGTCGGCACCCGGGCGGTTCCTCGAGGAGCAGATCCGGAAGAAGCGGATGCTGCGCGGCGAAAGCCTTCCCGAGATTCAGGTATGCGACACGCAGGGGAAATCCCGTTCGCTGCGCGAGCTGCTGCGGCCCGGGGCCGTGACGCTCGTCGAGGTGTGGGCCTCGTGGTGTGCGCCGTGCCGCGACGACATACCCTATCTGAAAGAGGCCTATGCGCGTTACCACGCCCGGGGATTCGACATCGTGGGCATCTCGGTAGACACGCAGCGCGACGCATGGCTGCAGGCCCTCGCCACGGAAAAAATGCCCTGGAGACAGTTCAACGACGCCCCGCGGGCATGTTTCGAAGCCTTCGAAACCGGATCGGTCCCGACATCGCTGCTCGTCGACGGGCAGGGGAGGATTCTGAAACTCGACGCCCGGGGCGGATGGCTCGGGGCCGAGCTCGAAACGATATATGACGAATAAATGCGATACGAATCATGAAGAAATTGAAATTCATTGCATTGCTGGCGCTGCTGGGCGTCGCCTGCGCGCCGCAGCAGCCCGCGGGAACAACCCTCCGCATCGAGGTCACGAATCCCACGCTTTCGAACGTCGGACTGCTCGTGGACCGCACGACAGGATACACGGTGGAACTCGACCGGCACGGACGCGCCACGTTCACGCTGCCCGGCGTCGAATACCTCTACGGGCAACTCGTATACGGCGGGCAGACGGTTCCGGTCTTCCTGCAGCGCGGGGACGGCGCGACGGCGCGTTTCGACGGACTGCACTTCGCCGAGAGCCTCGAGATCGACGGGGCGAACCGCGCCGCGAACGACTACCTGCGCACCACGGTACTGCCCGAAGGCCCCTCCTACGAGCTTGCGTGGGAGGAGTTCGCACAGGGACTCCGGGAGAAGGCCGACGGCATCGTCCGGCTCCTCGAGGCCCGGGGTCTCGACACCCTGTGTCCGGATTTCGCGCGCATCGAGCGCCTGCGTCTGCGCTACGCCTACGCACAGCCGATGCTGGTCTACGAAATGGGGCACCGGATGATGACCGGCGACACGACGTTCCGCGCCGGGCAGGCGCTCACGGATTCCGTACGCGGGCTCATCGAGGCGCACGACGAACTGGCCTGTGCGGCCGAATACCGCGATTTCCTCCGCTTCGGCATTCCGCTGCTGCTGCAGGACGAAGGGGCGACGTTCGGCAATTCCTACGAGCGCACCGTGGCCACGATGCGCTACCTCGGGGAGGAGTTTCCCGAGGGGCTCATCCGGCAGACCATGCTCCGCTCGCTGGCCCTCGAGTACCTCCAGACGTCGGGGGTGCGCGGCACCGAAGAGCTCCAGAACCTGGCCAACGCCTACCTGACCGATCCGCAGATGCTCGCCGACTACCGCGCGGAGATCGCCCGCCACGACCTGACGGCCGCAGGGCGCCCCTCGCCGGACTTCACGGCCTCGGACCGCGAAGGGCGCAGCTACACCCTCGCGGACCTGCGCGGGAAATACCTCTACATCGACCTCTGGGCCTCGTGGTGCGGCCCCTGCCGACGCGAGGCGCCCCATCTGAAACGGCTGGCCGAGCGGTTTGCCGGGCGTGACATCCTCTTCGTGGGAGTCTCGGTGGACACCGACCGCGCAGCCTGGGAAAAGGCGCTCGACGAGGAGCAGCTCCCGGGGCTGCAGCTGTGGCTCGACCCCTCGAGCAGCTTCGCCGAAGATTACGGCGTGGAGAGCATCCCGCGCTTCATCCTCCTCGACAAGGAGGGGCATATCGTCCAGGCGGACATGCTGCGCCCCTCGTCCGAAGGGGTCGGAGCCTATCTCGAAAAACTCAAGAATCTCTGAAAACCCAAAATCACTCATATAATGTTTAACCCCCAAAAATTTACAACCATGAAAAAATTTTGGATCTTACTGCTGGCCGGAGGTGCGATGACGCTCGCACCGTCCTGCGACAAGGAAACGAAGGACGGACCGGGTTGTCCGGTCGTATGCACCGTTCCGCCAACGGCCGAGATCGGCGGCGTGCTGACCATCGCCGGTGAAGGATTCGACGCCGCGGCCAAGATTGTCCTGGTGGATGAAACCACGAGCATCGAGACCGAACTCGAGAACCCCGAGATCACCGCGTCGGGCTACTCGGGAACCGTTCCCGTCACGATGACGCCCGGATCCTACGGCCTCACGCTCTATCAGGAGGGAGTTTGGCCTCTCGGAGGATTCATTGAGCTGAAGGCTGCGGCCGACAAGGAAAATCCCGTGATGAGCGTAGTGCTGCCGGAGGCCATCCGGCTGAACCAGACGCTGGAGATCGCAGGTCTCGGATTCGCCGAAGGAATGGGTATCGTGCTGGAGAACACCGCCGACGAGTCGCGCAGAGAGCTGTCCGTCACCCTTTCGAGCAGCGGCGTGTCGTGCGAAATTCCGGTGGGCATGAGCGCCGGGAACTACAACGTGATCCTCACGCAGGGCATCTACGAGTGGACCCTCGGCGAGAACATCCCCGCCGCAATCTACAAGCGGCTGGCAGGGTTCTCCCGGACGCTTGCCACGCAATACGAGGGCGTCACGCTCGAGGCACTTGCCAAAGCATTCATTGATATGAGTTTTGCTGCTTCCGAGGAAGAGGCTCTGCTCTATGCAGAAGCGTATTTGCCGATGTTCGAGGACAGCGAAATGACGGTCGAATACTCCTTCACCTACGACGAAAACGGCAACCCGAAGAGCTCCACCACAAAAGGAATGGGCGCCGAGCAGGCCAGCGAATGGTTCTCCTTCACGGTGGACGGAGACAAGATCTCGGGTATCAACAACAGCTTCGAGGAGGGAACCGACGGCATGCGTTCGTTTGAATGGACGATGTACAATGGGCGCGTCGACCAGACGGCCATCGCCTACGAAAAGCGTGAAACCGAGTATGTATGGGTTTACGATGACCTGGGCATGTGGACCGGCGTAAACTACAGCAGCAACAGCCCCTACATGAACATGGCCTACGACAACGGGAAGTTCCTCGGCAGCGAATGGCAGACCATGTTCGCCTACGATGCCGCACCGCAGCAGAACGCCATCTTCGGCATCGACATCGCCAAGTTCCTTTTCAGCTTCGAGGCGATCAACTTCATCGAGGCCGACCACCTGGCAGCCATCTGCCTGAACCTCGCCGGACAGCCCTCGCTGACACTGCCTTCGACCATTACGGACATGTACGAAACGAAGTCGAACCTCACCTACACGCTCGACAACGACGGCTATGTCACCAAGATCGAGTGGTCGGCAGCAGGAGGCAAGGACATGCTGATGGGAATCTTCGACATGAACAACAACACCTCGTACACCCTTATCTACGAATAGCAGCACGCTGCAATGCTTCGAACGCCCGGCTCTTCGGCCGGGCGTTCTTCTTTTGGCGTGTGTCAGTGCAGCACCGCAGGGTGCCGGATACGGATCGGGAAATCAGAGGATGGTATAGCGGCGCAATTCGCGGCTCAGCTCCTTCTCCCGGCCGCCGGTCAAACGGTCGAGCAGCGCGTGGAAACGCGGCGAATGGTCGTGGTGCACCGTATGGCAGAGTTCGTGGAGGATCACAAAATCGCGCAGCGACTCGGGAAGGATCATCAGATAGAGACTCAGCGAGATGTGGTTCGCCCCCGAACAGCTCCCCCACTTCGTGCGCGAGGCGCGGATCGAGAGTTTCGCACAGCGCAGGCCCGTTGCCGCCGACAGGCGGGCGATACGCGGCGGAAGATCCTCCTTCGCCGCGCGCCGCAGCTCCTCGAGGCGCGCCTGCTGCTCCCCGGGCGGGAGCGGCGGCGGAAGGGCCGCACGTTTGCGCGCCATGCGTTCGCGTGCCGCGAGCACCCATTCGGACTTCTCGTCCAGGAAAGCCAGCGCACGCCGCGCCGGCATCCGGCAGGGGTACACAAGGCGCACCTCGCCCGAAGGACGCACGTTGATCGAGACGCGACGGGCCCGGAGGCTCGGCGAGAGCGTCACCTCCCCCGCCACGGGATGCTGCACCACGGTTTGTTCCCTCATCGCAACCACAGGGAATGCACCGTCAGGGAGGTAATCACGCCGACCGAATCGCGGCGCTCGAACGAAATATGGTCGAAAAGAATCCGGCAGCGGTCGTCGCGGTAGTCCAACAGCTGCAGGGCCTCTTCGGCGGAGGGTTCGACGCCCGACGAGGGGTCGAAACCGCTCCGTTGGAGCTGTTTTTTCAGCACCTCCGCGCCCGCGATTTCGAGCTCGGGGCGCTTCCCGCCGAGGTAAAAACGCAGCGTATCGTTTTCGAAGGCATAGGCCTCGGGGTCCCATACCGTCAGATTGACATGGCAGCGGGAATAACGGCCGTCGACCTCAAATCCGGCATTGTAAGGCAAATTGACCTCGACGAAGGGATTCGCCTCGATCTCCTCCCCGGCAGCCGGCTCCCAGCCCCACCGCACATAGTCGTGCATGACGGTGGGGAGGATCTCCACCAGGTCGTTCGGCCCCTCCACTCCGAAGCGGGCAAGCGCAGCGCTGTCGCGTTCGACATATTCCAGGGCCTCGTACAGTTCGCGGTACTCCTTCCGGCAAGCCGTATCGGCCAGCGAGGCGGGAGCGAGCGAGAGGCGTCCGGTCGCGGCATCGAGACGCCCGAGGCGCGCGGCAAGGCGTTCGGCGCGGCGCGTCTGCGACCGCAGGGCGGCCTGCTCGGGCTCCAGAGCCGGGATGTAGGCCACGGCGGCAAAGGCCGCGATCGCGCCCAGCACAACCCACAGGTAACGGCCCGTACGGCGCGAAAGGAAGAGCCCGATGCAGAGGGTCATCACCCCTCCGCAGAGAAGCAGGTAGATGCGCGGAACGGTGAGCCCGTATTCACCGACACGCCGTGCGACGCCGACCCAGAACAGGGCCGCGAGCGGCAGCGACAGAAGGCTGAAGCGGTCGTAGAACCAGTCGAGGGTGCGCTTTTCGAGAAGCAGGCGCAGGGCCTTGACCGCAAGGGCCGTCATCGTGAAGCCGAAGACCAGGTAGGCCACACCCCCTTCGGGGAGCGTCCACGTGAAGAGGATTTTCAGCAGGTAGAGGTACAGCACCGCGGCATAGGCGGCGACGGCCGGGGTGAAGACCCAGTTCAGCAGGATCTCGAGAATCCGCGAACCCTTCACGCGGGCTTCCGCCCAGCGGTCGAGCATCAGCAGGAAGAGCGTCGGCACGGCGAGGAACTGCGTCACGACAAAGAGGTCGGCCGTGAGGTGCGCGACCCAGCGGGCCTCGGTGAACCCGAAGATGTAGGCCGCAGACCAGAGGATCGCCTCGAAGAGCCCGTAGGCGACATAGGCGAAAAGCAGGGCCAGCACCGCCGAGCGCAGGTAGACAACGACGTCGGCGACGAAGCGTTCGTTCGACGAGGCCCTCCGGCAGGCAAGCAGCGCCAGCGGCGTGAGGATCAGCATCGTGATGACCGCCTGCGCCGATCCGACCCATTCGGAAAGGCCCGGCCAGAGGAACAGCGGCACGAACGGCGCCCACGTCACCCAGTAGATGCGGCGCCACGGCCCACGGCCCGCAAGGAGGTTGACGACGAGCAGCAACAGGGCGACCCAGCCCATCACCAGCAGCCGCGGGCCGTTGGGTTCGCGGTCGGTTTCCAGGCTGACGATCAGCGTCACGCTCAGCGCCAGCAGCAGCGCCAGTTCCAGCGGATGGCGGCGCAGGACGCTCAGCAGCCCCGCACGGAGGTCGGCAAGGCGTTCGCGGAGATTCCACTTCATGGTTTCGGTCTTTTTCAGGTGGTTGGGGAAAAATCGCCCGGGCGGTCGGGAACCATCGGGGTTCGTCGGGGGCCAACGGGTTGTCGAAGGGTACCGGGTATTTCGGGTGTTGTCGGGTGTTGTCGGATTACTCGCCGATGCGCTGGCGCACGACCTCGAAGAGCATCACGGCAGCGGCGGCCGAGACGTTCAGCGACTCGACATGGCCGATCATCGGGATGGCCAGCTGCTCGTCGCACAGCTTCAAGACCTCCTTCGAGATGCCCGTATCCTCGGAGCCCATCACCAGCGCCGTCGGGCGGCGGAAATCGGCGTCGTAGAGGAGTTTGCGGCTCTTCTCGGTAGCCGCGACGACCTGGAAGCCCTCCGTCTGCAGCTGCTTGAGCGTGTTGCGCACCGAGCCCACGCGGCAGACGGGGATCGTCGTGAGCGCCCCGGCCGACGAACGGATCGCCTCGGCATTCACCGGCGCGGAGTTCTTCAGCGGCGTGATGAGCCCGTGGGCCCCGGCACACTCGGCCGAGCGGGCGATGGCCCCGAAGTTGCGCACGTCGGTCACCCCGTCGAAGACCACTACAAGGGGCGGCTCGTCTTCGGGAACGCGCTCGAGGATGTCGGTCAGTTCGACATAGGAGATGGCCGCGGTCTGCGCCACGACGCCCTGATGGTTTCCCCGCGTGAGGCGGTTCAACTTCTCCACGGGCACCTCCTGCCAGCGCAGCCGGTGGCGGATGCAAAGATCCTTCAGCTCCTGCATCAGCTGTCCTTCGGCACCCTTGCGGATGTAGAGTTTTTCGATCTGCCGGCCCGACTCGACGGCCTCGGCAACGGGACGTATCCCGAAAATCAGACTGTTATCCATTGTATTGTTCCTCGGTGAGTTCCAGTTCGTAGGAGGCTTTCTCCCATTCGTGCATCAGGTGGTCGTAACGCGTCTTGAGGGTGTTGTAGGCCGCGTAGCCGGCCTCGTCGTAGGCGGTCGCCGCGGCGAACCTCGCATCGTACTCCGCGATCTGCCGCTCCACGTCGGCAAGCTCGGCCTCGATGCCCTCCACCGCGCGCCGCAGCTTGCGCAGCTGCTTCTCCTGCTCCTTCTTCTGCTCGTAGCTCAGGCGTCCCGAGGTCGCAGCCTTCGGCTCCTCGGCCTTCGCCGTCTTCGCCGCCGGGGTGTCGCGCCGCTCGATCTCCTGCAGCGACTCCAGCTTGCGCTTCTCCAGGAAGTAGTAGATGCCCCCGAGGTACTCCTTCACGCCCCCGTCGCGGAACTCGTAGACCTTGTCGACCATGCCGTCGAGGAATTCGCGGTCGTGCGAGACGACGACCACCGTGCCGTCGTACTTCAGGATGGCGTTCTTGAGGATGTCCTTCGAGCGCATGTCCATGTGGTTCGTGGGCTCGTCCAGCACCAGCAGGTTGCGCGGCTCGAGCATCATGCGCGCCATGGCCAGGCGCGCACGCTCGCCGCCCGAGAGCACCTTGACCTTCTTGTCGATGTCCTCCCCGCGGAAGAGAAACGCCCCGAGGATGTCCCGCAGGCGCGTGCGGATGTCGCCCACGGCCACGCGATCCAGCGTGTCGTAGACCGTGAATTCGCCGTCCATCAGGTCGTCTTGATTCTGCGCGTAGTAGCCGATGTTGACGTTCGCCCCGAGGCGGATCGAACCCTCGGTGGGCGTAAGCTGCCCCACGAGCATCCGCGCAAGGGTCGTCTTGCCCTCGCCGTTGCGACCCACCAGGGCGATGCGGTCGCCCTTCCCGATCGTGAAGTTCGCTCCGCTGAAGACATGCTTCGAGCCGAACGACATCCCCGCATCCTGAATCTCGGCGACGATCTGCCCCGAACGCGGCGCGGGCGGAAACTTGATGTTCAGCGTCGCGAGGTCTTCCTCCTCGACCTCCAGCCGCTCGAGGCGCTCCAGCTGCTTGATGCGCGATTGCACCTGGTTCGACTTCGTGGGTTTGTAGCGGAACTTCTCGATGAACTCCTCGGTCTTCTCGATCATCCGCTGCTGGTTCTCGTAGGCCGCCAGCTGCTGGGCCCGCCGCTCGGCGCGCAGCACGACGTATTTCGAATAGGGAACCTTGTAGTCGGTGACCTTGCCCAGCGAAAGCTCGATCGTCCGCGTGGTCACGTTGTCGAGGAACGCCCGGTCGTGGGAGATCAGCAGCACCGCGCCGCTGTAATTCCTCAGGTACTCCTCCAGCCACTGGATCGACTCGAAGTCGAGGTGGTTCGTGGGCTCGTCCAGCAGGAAGATCGACGGACGCCGCAGGAGCAGCTTCGCCAGCTCGATGCGCATGCGCCAGCCGCCCGAAAACTCGCTCGTCGCACGCGAGAAGTCCTCGCGCCGGAAGCCCAGTCCGAGCAGCGTCTTCTCGATGTCGGCGTCGCGCGTCTCGCCGCCGAGGATGTGGTAGCGGTCCTGCGCGTCGTTGAGCCGGTGCAGGAGCTGTTCGTACTCCGCAGACTCGTAGTCCGTACGCTCGGCGATCTCGCGCGTCAGCCGCGCGACCTCCGCCTCCAGGCGCAGCACCTCCTCGAAGGCCTTCGCCGTCTCCTCGACAAGCGTCGTCGTATCGGCCACGCGCATCGTCTGCGGAAGGTAGCCGATCGTGCATTCGCCGTTGATCGTCACGGCGCCCGAAGTGGGCTGCTGCTCCCCGGTAATCAGGCGCAGCAGCGTCGTCTTCCCCGCGCCGTTCCGCCCCACAAGGCCGATCCGGTCCTTGGGGTTGATCAGAAAGGAGATGTTGTCGAAGAGGGTCCAGCCCCCGTAGCTTACCGTCAGGTTATCGAGTGAAATCATATGGATGTCCGTTGCGCTTCAGGCTCCGGGAGCGCGACGTCGCCACGCCGCCGGAACCGCACCGCAAAGGTAGCGATTTCTGCGCGAAATTCCGCCATCGGATCCCGGGGCGGCGCTATTTTTCGGAACATTTCGACGCCCGGGAAGGGAAAAGCGCCCCGGAGAGTCCGGAGCGCTTCGGTCATCTGCCCGCCGGGGGCCTCTACGCCTCGAGGATGCGCACGATCTCCGCCGCGGGATCCGCCGCGCCGAAGACGGCGCTCCCGGCCACCAGCACGTCGGCCCCGGCGTCGTAGACCGCACGGGCGTTGCGCGCCGAGATGCCGCCGTCGACCTCGAGGATCGTCTCCAGACCCTGCTCGCGGGCCATCGCACGCAGCTGTGCGATCTTGGCGAGCGACCCCTCGATGAACGACTGCCCGCCGAACCCCGGTTCGACGCTCATCACCAGCACCAGGTCGACCTTCGCAAGCAGGTCGTGCAGCACCTCGGCCGGGGTTCCCGGCTTGATCGAGATGCCGGCCTTCGCCCCGGCGCGTCGGATGCGCCCGATGCACCCCGCGGGATCGGCCGTCGCCTCGTAGTGGAAGGTCACAAGGTCGGCCCCGGCCTCGACGAAGCGTTCGACGTACCGCTCCGGCTCGACAATCATCAGGTGCACGTCGAGCAGTTTCGACGTCGCACGCCGGATCGGCTTCAGCACGGGGAATCCGAACGAGATGTTGGGGACGAAAACGCCGTCCATCACGTCGATATGAACCCATTGGGCGGCGCTCGCGTCGACCATCCGGGTATCGCGCTCCAGGTGTCCGAAATCGGCCGAGAGCATCGAAGGGGCTACGGTTCTGTTCATGGCAGGGTCGGGAATGTTTCTTCTACAAAGATAGGATTTTTTCACCGTTCGGCATCCGTTCAGCGGGCTTTTTTGACTCCCCCGGCGCCGGGACGCAGGCGCGCGATCGTGCGGCGGATGGCCGCGGCGTCGAGCAGCGACATGAGGAGGCACACCACCCCGGCGCACAGTGCCGTGAGGCCCGTTCCGGCGGGCGCATAATCCTCCTGCAGCGTTTCGAGCACCGGAAGGTAGGCCGCGCGCACGCCCCACGTCGCAGCCAGGGCGACGAGCGTCACCCCGAGGTTCATCGCCACGGCGAGGCGCACGTAGGGTCGCGCCGCCTGCCGGGGCGCGTAGCCCAGCAGCAACAGGTCGGAGAGTTTGTCGCGGCTCTTCTGGAGCATGAGGAAGATGCTCAGGATCAGGATATAGAAGGCCATGACACTGAACAGCAGTCCGATACCGGCCGCGCTGCCCGCCGCCAGGCGCAGCATCCGCGCGGCCCGGCCCTCGTCGCGCACGTCGCCCTCCGTCTCGTACCCCTTGCGGGCGAGGTACTCCGTGACCGTCTCGTCGACCGGGTGCGACGTCTCGACGATCACCCGCGAGGGGTTTCGGACGCCGCCGCGGCCGAAGCGGTCGTTCGACCAGCAGATGAACGCCTCCGGAACGAGGATGGTGTTCAGGCGGTTCGACAATCCGACGATCCGCCCGCGGAACGTCTCGCGGAGGCCGTTTCCCGAGAGCGTGAGGTCGATGCCCACGCTGCGGAAGATCCCCTCGGAGAGCTGCGGAAGCCCCTGCGAGCGCGCGAATCCGTAGTTGTAGAGGTTCACGTAGTTGCGAGGGATGATGATGGGCACCTCCCGCGAACCGGGCTCGTAGCCCCACTCCCCGGCGGCGACATCGAGGAACCGGTCGGGAACCGACTCGAAGAAGAGGTATGTCGAGAAGCGCATGCCCCCGGCGCCGACGCTTCCCGAGATGCGGTAGTCGGCGGCCGTGAAGGGCCCGACGGCCGCCGTGAAGGGCTGCGCGGCAAGGTCGTCCATCTCCGCGGGGGTGAAGTCCGTGGATCCCACGCCGAGCGTCTGCAGCGCGCTGACACGCTTCGAGAGAACCAGGAAGTCGCCCCGCAGGAACGAGTCGGGCTGCGTGAAGAGCGGGCGGATGTCGCGGTAGGCCTGCACCGAAGAGAGCAGGATCGCCATGCCGACCATCCCGGCCAGCGAGAAGCCCGCGATCTGCGCGGCGCTCAGGTGGCAGCGCAGGAGTTTCCAGAGCAGCTTCATAGCGTAAGGATTTTATTGTACGGCAGGGGCAGGCGGTTGCCGACCGAGGTGACGAGGATTCCCGCACCCTGGCGCCGGGCCTCGTCGACGAGCATGCGCGCGAGGATCTCCCCGTTCGCAGGGTCGAGGTGGCTGACCGGTTCGTCGAGCAGGATGAAGTCGAAGGGCTGGCACAGCGCACGCACGAAGGCCACGCGTTGCTGCTGCCCGACCGAGAGGTGCGCCACGGGGGTGTCGCGTTTGTCGGCGAGGCCCGCCGCGGCGAGCAGCGCGTCGATCTCCTCCGCGCGGCGGAAGCCCGTCAGGGCGTTTTTCAGCTGCACGTTCTCCGCCACGGTCAGCTCCCCGAAGAGGCGCAGGTCCTGGAACAGGCAGCTCAGCGACCGGCGCCGCAGCGCCTCCCACTCCGCGGGGGCGTACGTCCGCGTGTCGCGTCCGTCGAAGAGGATGCGGCCCTCGTAGTCGTGTCGCGTGCCGTAGAGGAAGGCGCAGAGCGACGACTTCCCGGCGCCCGACGCCGCCTCGACAAGGCAATATTCGCCCCTCCGCAGGACAATCTCCTGCCGCCACACCTGCGAGGCGGCGGAGTGCGGCTGCCCGGCGAAGACCGCGGGAAGCACCCCCTGCAACGTGATGGTCTCGATCATATCGAAAACGTCTTTGTCATTCAGAAGGGCGGCCGTTCCCGTGGAGCGGCCGCCCTCTGTGTCGTTACACTGCGTGCGGATTACATGCCCGACTGCGCAAGCAGTCCGGCTATCAGCGACCCGACACCGTCGCAGAGGCTCTTGAAGGAGTTCTGATCCCGGTCGGTCATGCGCACGATCATCCGGCCGTGTTCGGTCGTGCTGTTCACCTCCATCACGTCGAAGAGCGACAGCACCGACCGTGCAGCCTCCAACTCGGGGCCCGAGCCGCCGAAGCGCAACAGCAGGTCGTTCACCGCACCGAAACGGAGGTAGAAGGCCGACACCTGGCCGTCGAAGAGCTTCGCCACAGCCTTGTTCTGCTCGATCGGCGAACCGTCGACAGCCCATTTCGAGGCCGTGCTGTTCGTCACGTAGAGCACGTTGTCCTTGACGCCGAACCACACCGTCACATCGCCCAGATTCAGCGTGTAGGCGCCCTCGCCGCTCGCCTGCACCGGCATACCGGCCAGGTTCGCCACAATGACGTCGAGCGCCGAAGGATCGTTGACCTGCGCCAGCAGCGTCGCAATCGGATAGCGGCCGTCGGGCGTCATACCCTCGAACTCCACGAGCAGGTCCCCGGCAAACGCCTTCATGACCTGTGCCACCTGGGGGCTCGAGGTCAGTGCCGCGCCGCCCGGCATCGAGGCAAGGAGCGACAGGAGCTTCTCCCCGTCGAGGCCGCAGCCCATCACGGCGGTCGGAGCGTCGCCGACATAGCGCACGAGGTCGCCCGACATGGGACGGACGTAGGCGTAGAACTCCTCGACCTTGCGGCGGCTCTCGGCATCGGGATAGATGACCTCGAAGTCGCTGACGATCTCACCCTGCTCGAAGTTCGTCGAGCCGATGACCGTGATCGCCTTCAGGGCGTCGACCATCGGCAGCGAGGAGAGCATCGGGTTGTTCATCAGCGACGTGAATCCGGCATACGAGACGACCATATTGACATCGTTCCGGCCCGAGAGCGCGGCGGCGATCTCCGCGTTGCCCATCAGGCTCTCGCTGCGTTTCTGGGCAAAGAGCGCCGCGGCATCGGCGCACACCGCGTCGAGGTCGCCCGTGGCGAAATAGAGCAGCGCCGCACGGTCGTCGCAGGCGCACAGCCCGCTGTAGGGATCCGAATCCCCGAAAGGCAGGCAGGTCACACCGTCCTGCGTCTTACGGGCCAGGCCGCTCTTCTGGCAGATGCGGTCGAGCAGCGCCTCGAACTTCGCACGGTCGCTCAGCGGCAGCAGCAGGCCGATCTGCTGAGAGGACGCCACCGACATCGAGACCGCTGCGCCGTCGGGAGCACCGAGCGACATGAAGAGGAACAGCGCCTTCCCTGTGTCGAGGCCCGATTCCGCCGGGGTCTTCAGCAGCGTGAGCAGGTACTCCTTCTCCTCCGGGGTCAGCACGTCGACGGCCGAAAGCTCCGACTCCAGGCGCGCATAAAGCGGATGCTGCTCAAGAGGACCCGCGCCGCTCTTGTCGTAGAGCGAGGCAACGTCGACCGACAGCGTGAAGAACGAATCGGCAGGCAGCACGTCCCGGTAGTCGGAACCGCCGCCGCAGGCAACGAACATCATCGAAACAGCCGCACAGCAGGCCAGTTTCCACGATCGCAACAGGTGTTTCATGATTCGAGGCTTTTTAAAGGTTTTCAATCTTGAAAACAAAGGTATAAAATTTCGCCGGATTGCCTCGACCCCGCGGAACAAATTCGCTGAAAAAAGTTTTTCCTCCTTTCTGCGGCGCTTTTCGGCCCCCCGGGAGGGAGTGTTTTTCGGGAAAAATCGTACATTTGTGGAAAATGCAGCAAAAAACATCCGCGTCATGCCACTCCCCATGCTTCTCCTTCTCGCAGCCGCCCTTGCGGCAGTCATTCTGGTGCTGATCCTCTGGCTCCGCGACGCGCGACGCCTGCGCGCGGCGGCCGCCGAAGCCGAAGCCCGCGAGCGCGACACGGCCGCGCGGCTCCTCGGAGCCGAAACCCGCACGGCGGCGGCCGAGCAGTCGGCGGCCGCCGAGCGGGAGTTCCGCCAGCGCTTCGAGGAGCAGGTGCAGACCCTCACCGAACAGCGCCGCCGCACGGAGGCGGAACTCGCGGCCCTGCGCGCCTCGTCGGAGACCGAAATCGCGGCTTTGAGGCAAAAGCGCGACGAGGAACGCGAAGCCGAACGCACCGAGCGCGAGAAGCTCGAGGCGCGCTTCCGCGAGCAGTTCCGCAACCTCGCGACGGAGATCCTCGGCGAGCAGTCGCAGCACTTCCGGAAAAACAGCAGCGAACAGATCGACCTGCTGCTCAAACCCTTCCGCGACAACATCACCGACTTCCGGCGCCGCGTTGAGGAGATCTACACCACGCAGACCTCCCAGCGCGGGGAATTGCGCGCCGAACTGAAGCACCTCATGGAGCTCAACCAGCACATTTCCACCGAGGCACGCAACCTCACCGACGCGCTCAAGGGAAACTCGAAGGTCCAGGGTGACTGGGGCGAGATGCTCCTCGAGACGATTCTCGACAACTCGGCCCTCACGAAGGGGATCCACTACGACACGCAGTACAACATCAAGGACAGCGAAGGGCGCAACCTGAGGCCCGACGTGGTGCTGCACCTCCCCGAGAAGAAGGAGATCGTCATCGACTCGAAGGTCTCGCTGACGGCATTCGTCGGATATACCTCGGCCGAGAGCGAGGAAGAACGCCGCCAGTATCTCGCCGCGCACGTCGCCTCCGTCCGGCAGCACGTCGCGGAGCTCGGGCGCAAGGAGTATCAGCGGCTGCTGAACTCCCCGGACTTCGTCATCATGTTCATACCCAACGAACCGGCATTCCTCGCGGCCCTGCAGCAGGACGCCGGGCTCTGGGCCGACGCCTACGACCGCAAGGTCATCATCTCCTCGCCGACGAACCTCTTCGCGCTGCTCAAGCTCGTGGCCGACCTGTGGAAGTACAACGACCAGGACAAGAATACGAAGGAGATTGCCGCCTGCGGGCTGAAGCTCTACGAGCAGCTGGTGGCATTCACCGCCTCGCTGGAGGGCGTCGGCACGGCCCTCGACAAGGCCCGCGACGCCTACGAGGATGCCCACAAGCGGCTCTGCACAGGGAACGACAACATCATCCGCGTCGGGGAGCGCCTGCGCCGCACCGCGCGGCTGCAGACCAAGCGCCGGCATGCCGCCCGCACACTCGAGGAGGCCGGGAGCGATGACGAGCCGCTGCCCGGGGAGCTTCCGCAGCAGGCGGAATCCGCGCCCGAAACAACCGGAGCCCCCGAAACATCCGAAACTGTCGAGACCTCCGGAGCCCCTGAAGCGGCCGGAGAGTAATTGCGCTGCGGCCGGAAAATAATTCCGAAAAAATAATTCCGAAGCGGCCGGAAGGTAATTCCGCAGCAGGGAAGGGCCTTCGGTCAGAGCGGCAGAACAGCATGCGTCCCGGAAAGTTTCCTTTCCGGGACGCGCGCGTTTACAGGGTTTTCGGCACTCCGCCCTACCCGATCACCCACTTGCTTCCGGGGATGCAGGAGACGAGCTTCACCGTCGCGTACGAGCTCAGGAACGTCGCGACCGCAATGGCCGGGATGGCCGCCCAGGTGGGCAGGGCCAGCGTGCCCTTGAAGAGCACGACCCAGACCCCGAGCCAGAAGATGTGCACGAGGTAGACCCCGAAGCTGAGTTTCGACAGCGCGGTGACCAGCGCCGGGGCCTTCGTGCGCCGGATGCACGAGAAGAGCAGGAACATCCCCGCGGTAAGGACCACGCAGTTGATCGTGCACATCGCCCAGCCGAGCTCGATCTCCGGCGTGGAGTGGATCACCCCCGGAACCGCCTGCACGTAGAACGACCAGATCGTGGCCGCGGCCCCGGCGAGCGTCATCGCCGTTCCGGCCGCGAGGCGCGTGCGACGGCCCCAGGCGAGGCGGAACCGGATATAATGCGCCAGGACCAGGTAGCCGAGGTATCCCGAGAAGTACCACAGCAGGTGGTATTCGTTCCAGAAGCACTCCCCCCAGAGCTCCCCGAACCAGCGGTGCAGGTAGGGCATGCAGGTCGAGAGCAGGAACAGCAGCAGGAAGAAGCGCTCCCCGCGGGCCGAGGCGCGCTCCAGCCACGGAGAGATAATCGGCATGAAGAGGTAGAGGCTCAGAAGCGGGTACATGAACCACAGATGCCCGGCCAGCGAGGGGAAGTTCAGCGGGATGCGCGAAAGGTCGCGCCACATGGCCGCGGTGTCGAGCTGGCCCCACAGCACGGGGAGCGTGCTGTAAAGCACCATGAAGACGACGAACGGCGGCACGACGCGCTTGAAGCGCCGGCGGTAGAACTGCCCCATGCTTTGGCCCGCCCCCACGGGTACGAGCAGGTAGGCCGAGATCATGATGAACAGCGGAACGGACATGCGCGAAAAGCCGTCGTAGAGCGACACCCAGAGGCGGTCGGACTCGTTGGCGAGGAACGACTGCGGCCCGGCCATCTCCCCGGCGCCCGCCGCACCGTAAAAGTTCTCGCTCGCATGGACGACAATCACCAGAAAGCATGCGAAGATCCGCAGGTAGTCGAGAAATACGACCCGCTTCCGGCTTTCCGGCGCGGATTCGGAGGTGTGTGAAGTCGGTTGCAACATACAGGCATTACAAATGCGGGAACTCTTTCCGGGTTCCCGCCAAGGTTATTTCGACAGGCACTCGCCGACCTTTTCGCCGATCTTCTCGCCGCGCAGGTCACGCGCCACGATCGTGCCGTCGGGGCCGAAGAGGATGATCTGAGGAATGCCGTTGATGCCGTAGATGTCGGTCGGAAGCTCCTGGGCGTCGTAGATCACCGGCCACGTGATCGGAAGCTCCTTCATGGCCTTCTCCGTGTCGGCACGCTCGTCCCACACGGCTACGCCCACGATCTCGAACTTCTCGCCCTTGTACTTCTTGTAGACCTCCGCAAGGTTGGGCATCTCACCCCGGCAGGGGCCGCACCACGAAGCCCAGAAGTCCACCAGCACGTACTTGCCCCGTCCCACATAGTCCGAGAGCGACACCGACGAACCGTCCGCGGCACCGTGCTCGATCGTGAAGTCGGTGAACATCTTCCCGGCAGCCGTCTTCGCAAGGTTCTCGTAGCGCTGCTTCTCCTTCACCACGCGCGAGTCGGCGCGGACGATCTCCCCGGCAGCATTGTACAGCGAGTCGAACTGCTCGTTGTCGCGCGCCAGCTGCAGCAGCGCCACCGCACCCAGCGCATTGTTCGTGTTGGCGGCAAAAAGCTCCGTATTCAGAGCCCGGCGGCCTGCGCTGAACTCCTCGCCGCGCTTCTCCATCTCGGCATCGCGCTCCTCGTCGCTGAGCTCCTTGTTCCCGCGGAGCGACATGTAGGCGTCGCGGTAGACGTTGTAGACCTCCTCCATCTTTTTATTATAGGTGTTGTAGGCGTCGTTCAGCGGGCTGCCTCCGCAAATCACCTCGTCGCCGACAAGCGATATCTCCGGGGCTCCGGCCTCCAGTACGACCATGCCGCCGGCACGCTCCTTCTCCTTCGTGACCATCACGCGCGCAAGAACCGGCGTGTCGATGCGGCCCTCGAAGACGAACGACCCGTCGACAACCTGAACACTGTCGTTCACCTCTCCGTACGAGAGATGGGCATAGGAGCCGTTGTAGAGGGTGTCGACCTTACCCGTCAACGTGTAATTCTTTGCCCCGTTGCCACACGCAGCAAACATCGTTGCAATCGCAACATAGAGAATTGTTTTTTTCATTTTTTATTGATTTTGGTTAAAGACTGTATCAAATTATCCGAATTACATTTCACCTCTGAAAAAGTGCTTGAAATACCCGATAAAATTACATCTATTTCGCCAAAATAGATCAAAAAAAAATCTTTTTCATTCATCTTTCACAAAAAAATGGGGTATCGCAATCCTGAGAGGATTCCGGTATCCCGCCCTGATTCAGGGTAGGCGTCATGTAAAATCACAGCAACTTAATCCTTAATTTCGTATGAAGAAACTTTTCGTAACAACGGTACTTGCGGTCTGTTTCCTTTCGTTGCCTGCCTTCGCGCAGAACCATTGGATCACAGGACAGGTTACCGACCAAACAGGAGCCCCCATAGTCGGCGTCACTGTCACCATCAAGGGATCGACCACCGGTACGACAACCGATCCGAACGGAAATTACCGCATTCAGGGATCTGCCGAGGACATTCTCCTGTTCCAAAGCCTGGGATACAACGCCCAGGAGATGAAAATCGGGCAGAAAACCTCCATGGACATCGAACTCCTGGAATCCATCGAGCACCTCGAGGATGTCGTGGTGACCGGATACCAGACCATCTCCAAGGAACGCGCGACAGGTTCGTTTGACATCGTTAACAAGGCGCAGATCGAAAAACCCTCGAGCAACATCGCCAGCCGACTCATCGGTACCGTGGCAGGTCTCACCAGCACGCAGGATGCATACGGAAACCCCGTATTCGAGATCCGCGGACGTTCGAGCCTCTCCTCTTCGGCCACGCAGCCCCTGCTGGTCGTCGACGGCTTCGCCATCGAGGGTGGCTTCGAGTCGATCAACCCCAACGACGTGGAGAGCATCTCGATCCTTAAGGACGCCGCGGCTGCCTCGATCTGGGGCGCCAAGTCCGCAAACGGCGTGATCGTCATCACCACGAAGAACGCCCGACCCGAGGGGGGGGGAACGTCGGTTACGGTGGACTACTCCGGATTCCTGAAGGTCTCGCCCAAACTCGACCTCGACTATACCCTTTCGCAGGCTCCGGTGAACGACGTTATCGACTACGAAATCAAAGGTTTCACAAGCATGGACTCCTCGATCTGGTACCACGAGGAGAGCGATTACAGCGGCGGCATGAGCCGTGTCTACGAGCTGCTGACCCAAAACCGTCTGGGACACCTGTCCGAGGCCGACATGAATGCCCAGATCGACCAGTACCGCAAATACAACAACCACGATCAGATCAAGAAATACCTCCTCCAGAACCCGATCGTGCACCAGGAGAACGTCTCCGTCAATATCGCGACCGAGCGCTCCTCGAACACCCTGTCGGCCATGTATCAGAACAGCTTCTCCTACACCACGGACCGCTACTTCTCGGCCTTCGGAAACCTCTCCTACACCTTCGACGACCGATACACCGTCTCGGGCAGCGTCCGCACCGACGCCTCGAACCTGATTACCGACGACCCGAAATACCGTTACGCGCCCTTCTGGTCGGTAGGCGCCAGCTGGCAGATCGGCAAGGAGAAGTTCATGCAGGATGTCGCATGGGTCGACGCCCTGACCCTGCGCGCCACGTACGGATACAACGGTAACGTCGACAAGTCGACCACCTTCAAGCCGCTGGTCAACATCAACACCTCGCCCAACGTCGTAACGGGCGAATACACCGGCTCGATGTCCAGCTACGGAAACCCCACCCTGCGCTGGGAGCGCACCGGAACGTGGAACATCGGCGTAGACTTCTCGCTGCTGCGCGGAAAGCTCTTCGGTAAGGTCGACGTCTACAACAAGCACTCCGAAGACCTGATCGCCAGCGTCTCGCTGCCCTCCGTACAGGGTACCTCGACCATGAAGCTCAACAACGGCGAGCTGCTCAACAAGGGTATCGAGATGGAGGTGGGATCCTCGCTGCGGATCTCCCCGAACGTATCCTGGACCGGAACCCTCACCCTCTCCTACAACAAGAACCGCATCAAGAGCCTCGCCGTAGAACCCTCCGGCGCCAACACGCTGGCCATGAGCGACGGCTCGAGCGACGGATGGATGGAGGGTTACGACATCAACACCCTCTGGTGCTACAAGTACGGAGGCCTGCAGAACGTCGGATCGGCCACCTCGCCCGTAATGAAGCCCACGCTCGTAACGAAGGGCGGAGAATACAAGACCTTCGACTCCTGGCCCGCAGGCGATCCGCTGGACCACGCCTACGACATGGGCACGCTCGTGGCGCCCTGGAACATGGCCATCTCGACATCGTTCCGCGTCTACGACTTCGACATCTCGCTCATCATCACCGGAAAGTTCGGGCACAAGTTCAAGCGCGAAAGCTTCAACTATCCCGGAATCTCCGGACGCTCGATCCCCAACAGCAAGTACTCCGAGGTCGTGAACTGCGATCCGAACGAGATCGTTCCGCTGCCCCAGACCGAGACCGAGACCCGGTATTACTTCTGGAACCGCTTCTTCCCCTACATGTCCTATCTGGTCGAAAGCGCTTCGCACATGCGTCTGCAAGAGTTCAACGTGACCTACAACGTGCCCCAGAAGGCCGTGCGCAAGATCGGGCTCCGCTCGCTGCAGGTCTATGCCCAGTGTAACAACCCCTTCAACGTGTACTTCAACAAGTACAACGAGGATCCGGAATACCCCCGCGGTTCGATCCGCCTGCAGGCTTCGTACACGTTCGGCATAAAGTGTAAATTCTAAAACATCACATCAATGAAAATCAAAAATATAGCATTTTCAGCGCTCCTCGTCGCCGCAGTCTCCGTGTTGAGCTCCTGCAACGAGTTCCTGGAAAAGGACCCTTCGAAAAGCACGCAGCGGACCATCGAAACGGCCGATCAGCTCGATGCGCTCCTCGGAACCTTCTCGCGCTTCTACTCCGAATACAACCATACGGCTCTTGCGTGTGACGACTTCGGCCTGACGACCGACATCCATGACAACCAGAGCGGAGGCATGAGCCCCAGCAACCTGGAATACATCCTCTGGAACGACGAATGTACCACGGCAAGCCGTCTGCTGTGGGGCAACGAGTATTCGAAAATATACTACGCCAACCTGGTGCTCGCATACATCGACGAGGTCTCGGGAACCGCCGAGCAGAAGGCGAACCTCAAGGCCGAGGCACACTTCCTGCGCGCCTACTCGATGTTCCAGCTCGCAGTAGCCTATACCCTCTATTATGACGGCACGAACGGCGATGAGCCGGGTCTGACGCTCAAGCAGACCATCTCCTTCGAGGAGGGCATCGCACGCGCCTCGCTCAAGGCTACATGGGACTTCATCGACGCCGACCTCCAGGAGGCGCTCAAGAGCACCATGCCGCTCGTATCGAACGGAAAGCGCCGCGTATGGCGCGGCACAACCGCCGCGATCCACGCCTTCGCCGCCCGCTACTACCTCTATCGCGGAGACTTCGAAAACGCCCTGACTCAGGTCGAGGCCGTACTCAAGGAGTACAGCACCCTGAAGGATTTCAACACCACGATGTACTACAGCCAGAACGACGACGTCTACACGATCAACTCCTCAACCAAGGAGGAGGTCGTGTACGTGAAGTTCCCCTACACGAAGCTCCAGTTCTACGGATCGGACGGATATCCCGAACTTTTCGAGTGGGAGGATCTGCTCTTCGCGCGCACCTGCTACTATGCATCGTGGTGGTACATCCCCAGCCAGGACCTGCTCGACACATACGCCATCGACGCCCCCGACGGAGACCCGATGAACGACCTGCGCTACGAATACTTCATCATCGAGGATTTCTCGCTGCGCTACTGCGACAAGGATCCCGCCTTCCGCTACCCGGGCTTCTGCCAGTTCTACTATGACAACATCATCTCCGGGCCCACGGTTGCCGAGATGCTGCTGATAAAGGCCGAGATCCAGGCCCGCCAGGGCAAATGGCAGGAGGCCATGGAGACGATCGACCCGCTGCGCCAGGCTCGCATCAAGGCTTCGGCCTATACGAAGCTCACCGCCTCGTCGCAGGCCGACGCCATCCGGAAGATCCTCCAGGAGCGCCGCCGCGAGATGCCCTTCACGATCCGCTGGTACGACCTGAAGCGTCTGAACGCCAACGACGATCCTTCGGACGACGTGACCATCACCCGCGTGTTCTATCCCTACAACTCCTCGGCCGTGATGAACAACGACCCCGTACAGACCTACACGCTCGAACCCGGTTCGCGCCACTACGCACTCCCGATTCCGAACACCGAGATCGACCTGGCGAAGGGCGAGATCGTTCAGAACACCTATTGATACGGGAAAATCTGAGATTATGAGATCACTGATCGTTTCATTATGCTGCTTCATGCTGGCCGGATGCACATCCGGCCAGCTGAATGCTGACGGCAAGGCCAATCTGAAAGTGCTCTACGTCGGAGGCAATGCCGACTATGAGTCCTTCATGGAAAAACGCTCGTCCGAAGAGCACGAAGCTTCGGTCGAAAGCCGCATGCAGGCCTTCGGCGACATGCTCCGCGACTATTTCGACTCCGTGGCCGTCATCAACGGAAAGGACTACACTCCCGAGTTGTCCGAATCGTATGATGTCACGGTTTTCGACGGAGCGATCCCGGCCATCAAGCCGGCCATCCGCGAAACCGACGCCCAGGGCAACATCACGCGCTATGTCCGCGCACAGCTCCTGCCGGAGGATTTTGACTGCGCGGCCGTCACCATCGGCTCCGTCGGCGAGGACGTCGGACGCGCCATCGGATCGAAAAACGACTGGTACTGCCTCTGCCTCGACGCACACGCACACCATTTCGTCAAGGAGCATCCGATTTTCCACGGCCCCTTCAAGACCGAGCTGACGCTCGAGATGAGACCCACGCCCGAGGATGCCTTCCACTATGCCTACTTCAGCGACGAGCCCATTCCCGACTCGATCCTGATGTGGCGCGTGCAGACCAAGGGCTACAAGACCGATGAGGGATTCCCCGTCGGCATGGTGTCGCGTCCGTGGGGGTACACCGACTCCCCGGATGCCGAGTACATCTCCAGCGGCGTCTGCGCCAAAACCCTCGATGCCGTAGCCATCGGGCGCCACGGGAATTTCCTCACCTGGGGATTCGCCGCATCGCCGGCCTACATGACCGAAGAGGCAAAGGCCGTATTTGCCAACGCGATCTGCTACATCGCCCAATTCAAGGGCAAGGGCATGCTCGTGCGCAAGTACAACGACCGCATCGCCACGCGCGAATACATCAAGGAGCTGACCTATCTGGCGACCATGGAGCCCTATGAGGAGCGCGTGAGGTGGGCCGAGGAGGCCAACGCCGAAGGGGTGAAGAAGCAGGCCGAGGCGCGTGCCAGGAAGGCCCGCGGCGAGAAGCTCACGAACGAGGACAAATACTACCTGAATTTCAAGCCCCAGAAGCCGATGACGCTGGGACAATACCTCCAGCGGTACGAGAAAGAGGCGTATGAGATTCTGGGCGAGGACCTCGGGGCCTATCCGAAATACTACAGCGAGAACCGCGACTACTTCTACGGCGGCAAGGGCTCCTATGTGCTGACCGTGGACGAGGACTGCAAGGCCTGGGGCATTCCGAACAACGACAAGAGGCTTCTGGAGAAGGCCATCTCGTGCCTCGAGAAGGGTGAGGAGACCGACCGCGCGCAGCGCATCCTCGACCGCTATACGATGTGCACGTTCGAGACGCCCGAGGAGTGGCGTACGTGGTACGACACCTACCAGAAGAAGATCTTCTTCACCGAGTCGGGCGGATGGGTCTTCATGATCGACGGCCCCGCGACGCTGCCCGGCAACGACTACCACGCCCGGGAGGCGAAGGAGAACGAGGCCGCAGGGAAAGCCGAGGCCTCGCAGGCAACACTCAAGGCCACGAGCCAGCAGGAGCCCGTCAGCGTTGCGGCGCGTCTGGTCCGCGAGGAGGGCGGATGCAGCATCGAGGTGAAGGTCCGCATCCACGCGGGATTCCACATCTACGGGAACGTCGCCGCCTCGGACCCCTACATTCCGGTAAAGATCGCCGCCTCGCAGCTCCCGCAGGGCGTGACGGCCGCCGAGCCGGTGATGCCGACGGCCCAGCCGTTCGGAAGCGCCGGCACGACGATCTACGAGGGCGAGAAGACCTTCAGCCTTCCGCTCTCCGGATCGGGGGAGGGTGAGGTGAAGTGCAGCGTGACGTGGCAGTGCTGCGACGACCACGTCTGCATGCCGCCCGCCACCCGGGAGTTCACCTTCACGCTCTGACCCGGGAGTCGGATCCGCAGGAGCGCTCCGACAAGGGTTCCGATCGTGAACCTGCATACGAAAACCCCCGCGACATGACTGTCGCGGGGGTTTTCGCATGCAGGGGCCCGGCCGATGAGGAACGTCGCGGGGACGCCCTCCACATCACGCCAGCCAGCTTCGGCGCAGGCGGCTCGCGATACCCGGCGTGGCACCCCGCGTCTGCGCCTCCACCACGTCGTCCCACACCTCGGCGACCCACGCTACACGCCCGCGGCACCGCTTCAGCACCTCCACGGCCCAGACCCGCACGGCCACCTTCGAGGCCGGGTCAACGGCCCAGTCGGCGGCCGTTTCAGCGATCCGCTCGAGCGTCGGCGCATCGGGGTGCGCCGTCCCGAGCAGGTCGGACATGATCTTCCCGAAGCACCGCTTCGCGCTCGCGTCCCGGCACTCCGGGAAGGCACGGCGGCAGAAATCCTCCGCATAGGGCAGGAACCGGCTCCGGGCCGTGAAATAGGTCCGCTCCAGCACATAGGCGCTCCGAAAGAGCACCCGGTGCCGCACGGCCGCAGGCAGCGTCACGTGCGGCGCGGTCGCCACGCGGTACAACACGCCGACGGCATCGGCTGCAAGCACCCGCCCGGCAACGATGTCGGCAAAGCGGTCGCAGAAACGAGCCTGCAGCAGGTCGAGGAGCTCCTCTTCGGTCATGGTTCCGGGAATCGGTGCGCCGCGGCTCAGAAGAGCGACTTGCGCGTGGTTGTGACGACGAAATCCTTCAGGTAGAAGGGCTCGAAATAGGCGATGTCCTCCGTGCGGCCCTCGTCAAAGGCCTCCTGGGCCAGGCGCGCCAGTCCGCGGGCCGAGGGGGTTACCTCGATCAGCTGCGCGTCGGGCAGCACGCCGGCGCACTTGCGCGCCCCGCTTCCGAAGATCACGAAGGGCCGATCCCCGCGGCGGAAGGCGGCGAAGCTCTCCGCATCGACAATCTCGGCCGAAACCTCGCTCCGGGCAACACCCGCGGTGTCGAAGATCTGCGCGTAGACCTCCATGCGCCGGGCGTCGACCATCGGGCAGAGCCAGGCGCGCTCCCAGTCGTCGACCGCGACGATGCCCGCCTCGTAGTCCTCGCGGGCCACCTCGGTCAGGGCGTCGAGCGACCCCACGGCGACCAGCGGCTTGCGCAGTCCGTAGCAGAGCCCCTTGGCGAACGACACGCCGATGCGCAGCCCGGTATAGGATCCGGGGCCCTTGCCCACGGCCACGGCGTCGAGCTCGTCGGGCGCAATGCCCGTTTCGCGCAGCAGCTCGTCGACGAACACCGCGACCTTGCGGGCGTGGTCGCGCCCCTCGTCGCTCTCGCGCAGCGACAGCAACTCACCCTCCTTGGCAATTCCGACGGAGCAGATGTCCGTGCCGGTTTCAATACAGAGAATCAATGACATATCTTACCAGTTTTTTCTGTTTTTCACTCTTTGTCCGCCGCCCGGCGTCAGATCACCCCGAAGTGTTCCAGCGCCCGGAGGATGCCGTCGTCATCGACCGACGACGTGACATAATCCGCGGCCTGCAGCGCCTCCTCGCAGCCGTTGCCCATTGCCACGCCGATGCCCGCGGCGCGCAGCATCGGGGCGTCGTTGCCCCCGTCGCCGAAGGCCATCGTTTCGGAGACCTCCAGGCCGAAATGGGCGGCCATCTCCCGCAGACCCGTGGCCTTGTCGATCCCGCGGAGGTTGACGTCGACGAAGAGCGGGCACCAGCGGCTCGACACAAGGGCCGGGAGCTGCGCCATGACGCGGCGTTCGAGCTCCGGGTCGAGGTAGAAGCAGATCTGGCAGCAGGTCGTGCGTCCGAACAGGGCCCGCAGGTCCGTCACTTCGGGCACCGGGTGGGCGACAAGTTCCGCCAGCTCCCGGACAACGGGCGTCACGCGGTTGACGAAGATTCCCTCGTCGAGTTCCACGCCCACCGGGAAGTCCAGCTCGTCGGACAACGCCAGCGCGCGTTCGAAATCCTCCCGCGGAACGGGGTGTTTCACGACGACGCGTCCGTCGCGCAGGCGGCAGTCCGCGCCGTTGAGCCCCACGACCCCGTCGTAGGGAATGGCCTCCAGCGGGAGGAGGTCGCCCACGGCGCGCCCCGTGGCGATGAAGAGCCGCACGCCCCGCCGGTGTGCGCGCGTCAGGGCGTCGAGCGCCGAGGCGGGGATTTCGTGCGTGCGGAAGCTCAGGAGCGTTCCGTCGACGTCGAGAAAGATTCCTCCGGTCATCGTGCGTAGTGTTTCATCGCCTTGTCCATCTCGCGGCGGGCGTCGTTCTCCTTGAGGTACTCGCGCTTGTCGTACGACTTCCGGCCCCGGGCCAGCCCGATGACCACCTTCGCAAGACCCCGCTCGTTGAGGAACATCCGCAGCCCCACGATCGTGAGGCCCCGATCCTGCGAGGCGCGCTGCAGCTTCTCCAGCTCCCGCGCCGTGAGCAGCAGCTTCCGGTCACGCCGCGGCACGTGGTTGTTGCACGTCCCCCAGGCGTATTCGGCGATGTTGATGCCCCGCACCCACAGCTCGCCCTTGTCGAAGTAGCAAAACGTGTCGACCATCGACGCCTTGCCCGCACGGATCGACTTGATCTCCGTGCCGAAAAGCACGATCCCCGCAACGTACTCTTCGAGAATCTCGTAGTCGAACGTCGCGCGCTTGTTCCGGATATTTATCTTCTTTTGTTCACTCATATTTTCGTATCGGCACACAAATTGCGAATGTTTACCCCGGGGGTGGGAATCGGTCAAGGTAACTATTCTTATCTTTGATATGTTTTACACATCTTTCTGTTTATTTTCTGTTTGCACACGGTATGCGCAGTGATGCGCGTACGGTCCGAAACCCGCCCCCTCTTTTTTCTTCCGGCACATACCCTACAGAATCAGGCGCTGCAGTTTCCGCGCGATGGAGACCTTCACGCGGTTGTAGCCCGCCAGGCGCTGCATGATCTCGGACTCCTGCTGCTCGGTGAGCTCTCCCGCGAGCTGCGTCTGCAGGTCGCGGATCAGCCCCTCGACGACCTTCGACTTGTAGAGCGTCACGGCCTTGGGAACCCCCACGGCCAGAATCTCCGCCTCGCTCTCGACATGCACCTCCTTGCGGCGCCACAGCTCGCTCGGCACATAGTTGTCGTCCGAGGTGAGGATGTCCACCGAGGCGTTGCAAACCTCCGGATCGAGGTGGTTCAGGAAAAGGTGCGCGGGGACCTCCACCCCCGTGCCGAGCTGCGTCCACTGCTCGCGGTACAACGCCATGATCTTGGCGTAGACCGGATTGCGGAATTCGATGTTGTCCTCGCTCAGTTCCGAGAAGATCACCTCCGCGACGTTGCAGGGGACCATCGTCCGGCCCTCCTTGAAGTCGAACGAGCAGTGCCCGTACTTGAGCAGGTACTTGACGATCTCGCGCTCCAGGGCCTCGACGCTGCTCCCCGCCTCGACACGCGACTTGTAGTCCGCCTCGGGCCGGGACTCCTCCTGTCGCTGCAGCGCCGTCTGCCGGCGCAGGAACTCGTCCGTCTCGCGGTCTCCGGAGGTCGTGAGACGCTTGCGCGCCACCTCGCCGATGAGGATCCGCTCGTCGATGTCCATGATCCGCGCGCACTCCTTGATGTAGACCGAGCGCTGGATCGGATCGGGGATCTGCGCGATCGACTGCACCATGTCGCCGATGAGCGCCGCCTTGCGGATCGGGTCGCCCTGGGCGTCCTTCAGCAGCAGCCGCGCCTTGAACTCGAGGAAGTCCTGCTCGTTGTCGGCGATGTAGTCCCGCACCTCGGCGGCCGAATGGCTCTGGGCGAAGGAGTCGGGGTCTTCGGGCTCCGGGAGCAGCACCACGCGCACGTTCATGCCCTCGTGGAGGATCATGTCGATGCCCCGCAGCGAGGCGTGGATGCCCGCGGGGTCGCCGTCGTATATGACGGTGATGTTCTTCGTGAAGCGTCCCAGCAGGCGGATCTGCTCCGTGGTGAGCGACGTCCCGGACGACGCCACGACATTCTCGATCCCCGCCTGGTGCATCGAAATCACGTCGAGGTACCCCTCGACAAGGATCGCATAGTCCTGCTGCTGGATCGCCTTCTTGGCGAAATAAAGCCCGTAGAGTTCGCGTTTCTTGCTGTAGATCTCGCTCTCCGGGGAGTTCTGGTACTTGGCCACCTGCTTGTCGGTGCGCAGCGTGCGGCCTCCGAAGGCTACGATGCGTCCCGAGATGTTGTGCACCGGGAAGATCACCCGCTCACGGAAACGGTCGTAGAGCGATCCGTTGCGGTCGCTGACCAGCGACAGGCCCGTCGAGAGGAGGAATTCCTGCTTGTAGCCCGCGGCCAGGGCGTCCTTCGTCATCCGGTCGCCCTTCGAGGGGCAGAACCCGAGTCCGAACTTCGCGATCGTGGCGTCCGTCAGGCCGCGCTTCTGGCGGAAGTAGCTCATCCCGATGCTGATGCCCTCGCTTTCGCGCCGCAGGTAGTTGGCGAAGTACTCCGCGGCCCAGCCGTTCAGGGCGAACATCGACTCCCGGTCGTCGTTGCGGCGCACCTCCTCCTCCGAAAGCTCCTTCTCGTGCACCTCGATGCCGTAGCGTTTGGCCACCATCTTCAGCGCCTCGGGGTACGTCAGGCTCTCGTGCTCCATCAGGAAGGTCACGGCATTCCCGCCCTTTCCGCATCCGAAGCACTTGTAGACCCCCTTCGAGGGCGAAACGACGAACGACGGCGTCTTCTCGTTGTGGAACGGACAGCACGCCACGTAGTTCACGCCCTTGCGTCGGAGCGTGACGTAGTCGCCGACAATATCCACGATATTGGCGGCAGCGTAGATGCGGTCCACCGTTTCCCTGTCGATCATACGCGCAAAGATACGCAAAAATCCCGACAATGGTGTCGGCTCCGCGCACACCCCTCGAAATAGATTTCACATCACGCAAAAATTCCCTATCTTTGACTTCGTCTTAGACAGGATGCGCCTCGGCATAGCCAAATCAGAAAACTCCGTTTTCGTTTGTCTCTGCGCTCGGCTTTTCGTATCTTTGTCCCTATGGATTTCAAACTCGTATCGGACTACGCCCCGATGGGCGACCAGCCGGAGGCCATCGAACAGCTCGTCGGCTCGATCCGCCACGGATCGAAGCACAACGTCCTGCTCGGAGTCACCGGCTCGGGAAAAACCTTCACGGTGGCGAACGTCATCGCGCAGCTGAACCGTCCGACCCTCGTGTTGAGCCACAACAAAACCCTCGCGGCACAGCTCTACGGGGAGTTCCGCAACTTCTTCCCCGAGAACGCCGTAGAGTACTTCGTATCCTACTACGACTACTACCAGCCCGAGGCGTATCTCCCCTCGACGGATACCTACATCGAAAAGGATCTCTCGATCAATGCCGAGATCGAGAAACTCCGACTGAGCACCACCGCGACGCTCCTCTCCGGGCGCCGCGACGTGATCGTCGTCTCGAGCGTCTCGTGCCTCTACGGATGCGGCAACCCCGCGGATTTCCACGCCACGGCCATCCACATCGAGGTCGGGCAGGTCGTAAGCTACAAGCACTTCCTCTACAAGCTCGTCGAGGCGCTCTACACCCGCACGGAGCGCGACCTTGCGCCCGCGACGTTCCGCGTCAACGGCGACACGGTGGATATCATGGCCGCATTCGGGGAGTTCGGAAACCAGTGCTTCCGGGTGATGTTCTTCGACAACGAGATCGAAAGCATCCAGACCATCGACCCCGTCACGGGACAGCGCATCCACTCGCTCGACGCCCTGACGCTCTACCCCACGAGCCTCTTCGTGACAACCAAGGAGCGCATCAACACCGCCGTGCAGCAGATCTACCTCGACCTCGGAAAACAGATCGAGTTCTTCGAAAAGGCCGGGCGCATGGTCGAGGCACAGCGCATCAAGCAGCGCGTGGAGTACGACCTGGAGATGATCAAGGAGCTCGGATACTGCCCCGGCATCGAGAACTATTCGCGCTATTTCGACGGCCGCGCCGCCGGAACGCGCCCCTTCTGCCTGATCGACTACTTCCCGAAGGATTACCTGATGGTCGTAGACGAGAGCCACGTCACCCTCCCGCAGGTACACGCCATGTTCGGCGGAGACCGCGCCCGCAAGGAGAACCTCGTGGAGTACGGGTTCCGCCTCCCCGCGGCCAAGGACAACCGCCCGGTCACCTTCTCGGAGTTCGAACAGCTGCAGGGCACCTCGATCTACGTCAGCGCAACGCCCGCGGACTGGGAGCTCATGAAGAGCGAAGGGGTTGTCGTCGAGCAGCTCATACGCCCCACGGGACTCGTAGACCCGCCGCTGGAGGTGCGCGTGACCCTGAACCAGATCGACGACCTGATCGAGGAGATCGACCGCCGGGTGAAGAACGACGACAAGATCCTCGTCACGACCATCACCAAGCGCATGGCCGAGGAGCTCTCGAAATATTTCGACCGCGTGGGCGTGCGCAACCGCTACATCCACTCGGACGTCGACACCCTCGAACGCATCCAGATCCTCGAGGACCTGCGCGCGGGGCTGTTCGACGTGCTGGTCGGCGTGAACCTCCTGCGCGAGGGGCTCGATCTCCCGGAGGTGGCCCTCGTGGCGATCCTCGACGCCGACAAGGAGGGATTCCTGCGCAATGTCCGCTCGCTGACGCAGATCGCCGGACGTGCCGCCCGCCACGCCCAGGGAAACGTGATCCTCTACGCCGACACCTGCACGGAGTCGATGCGCCGGACCATCGAGCAGAGCAACCGCCGCCGCGAAAAGCAGGTGCGTTTCAACATGGAGCACGAAATGCTGCCGCGCCGGGCGCAGCGCAGCGGAACGGGCCCCAGCACGCTGCTCGCCGCGCAGCCCGAGACGCCGAAGATCGACCTCACGGCATACCCCCTTGCCGAGGAGCATTACGCCGCGGCGGCCGACGTCCAGCACGATTACACGGCCACGGCCGGAGAAGATCTCGACACGCTGATCGACCGCGCCCGCGAGGAGATGGAGCGCGCGGCAAAGTCACTGGACTTCCTCGCCGCGGCGAAATTCCGCGACCGGATGTACGAGTTGCAGAAGCTCCGCGAGGAGAACCGCGAAAAGGCGGGGCTGCGAACCTCGGCCCGCAAACCGGTGTACAAATAGCATTCGGAAAAAGAGACCCGCGGCACCCGGCAGGAAGAACGCCGCGGCAGCCTCCGCCCACGGGTCAGTCCCGTTCGGCGTGGCGGAAGGTAAAGTATTTGGCCGCAAAGAAGCTGTACGCAGTCGTCACGCACGTGGCCAGCATCTGCGAGGGCGTGGCCCAGACATGGCACGTCTCGACAAAGAATTTCAGACTCACATAGTTCACCCCGATCGACCCGAGAACCGAAAGCAGGTAACGGAACAGCTGCGTGCCCGAGGGCAGCGGCGAGCGGCGGAAGGCCACGTTGCGGTTGAGCCAGAACCCCGCGAAAAAGGTCAGCGGGAAGGTCAGCAGCATAGCCGCCACGTGCGCCGAAACGGCCACGAAGCCCAGGTCGACCAGCCGCTGTCCGAGCGCGTAGTTGTAGATCAGGAAGTAGCACACCCATCCGAACAGGACGTTCGCCCCGCCGCATGCGGCGTAGCGGAACACCTGTCGGGGTATGACGGCGGCGACGGGACGGATGTAGAACCGGTCGATCAGCGCCGCTATGAATTCCGCCACACGCATCAACGCGCCGAATAGACCCACATGTCGGGAATACGCTCGGCGTGCGCACGGATGAAGAGCCGGCACGCCTCCGCATCATCCGACTCGAAGGGCGAAACCATGAACTTCGCGC
This sequence comes from Candidatus Alistipes faecavium, assembly GCA_019118605.1. GTDB lineage: Bacteria > Bacteroidota > Bacteroidia > Bacteroidales > Rikenellaceae > Alistipes > Alistipes faecavium. The sequence goes on from DWYP01000016.1 coordinate 80,159, forward strand.
CGAAGCGGTAGACGCCGCACGTGATGGCCACCTCCTGCGACGAGGCGGCGGATGCGGCCCGCGCGGCATTCTCCGCGGTGCTGAAAACGCCCAGCACCACGTAATGGTGGCCCGAAATCAGCGCGGCAGGAGCCGAAGCTGCGGCGGCGGGAGCGGGTTTCGGGGCCGCAGGAGCAGCCGGGGTTGCCGGGGTTGCCGGAGCGGCCGGAGTTCCGGCGGCCGAAGGGGTCGAAGGAGTTGCGGGGGTCGCGGGGGTTTGTGCCGCAACCGAATCCGGGCGGGCGTTCACGGAAAGGCTGTCGGTCGTCCGGGCCGGAGTGAGACGCGTCGCCGGAATCGTCTCGGAAGCGTCGATGCGGAACATCTGCCAGGCATAGAGGCCGATTCCTGCGGCGCAGACAATCGCCACGACCCCGATCCAGCAGGCCCAGTCGAAACGCCGCCGCGGACGGGGAAGACGCACAGGTTTCGAGCCCTGCGGATTCAGGCGCCGGTCGAACGCCTCGTCGGGCGTGAAGTGTTTGTGCTTCAGCACACCCACCCCGTCGACGGTCAGCGTCTCGCCTTCGAGCGCCCGGGCAATCCAGCGGTCATAGACCGACTGAGCCATTGTCGGGAGGTTGTCCGTTTCGGCGCCGTTGGTCTGCAGCACGCGGGCGATCTCATCGACAAGCGACGTCCCTCGCTGCTGCGAGGTGAACGTCACGCGGCGCTGAGGGGGCAGCACCTCGCGGCGGTTGATCCGCCGGGCGGGCTGCCGCTCGGTATACAGCGATCCGACGCCGGGCAGGAATACCTCGCCCCCGCCGGCCAGCAGGCCCCCGATCAGGCGGCCTACCTGTTCCATCATCGGGTTTGCACTCATTTTATCCTCTTTTTATTTTTCTTGCCTCCGGCCGCAGCCGTCTTCGCGGAGGGGGCCTTCGTCATCGGGGCCGGGTCGACGGCCGGGCGCGAGGCTCCCCACCAAATCATAAAGATGCCCAGCACGATGAACGGGATGCTCAGCCACTGTCCCATGTCGAGCGTCCAGCCCACCTCGAACGCCTCCTGCTCGGTCTTGATGAACTCGATGATGAAGCGCGTGAGGAAGATGCCGATCAGCCCGACGCCGAACAGGATGCCCGGACGGCGGCGCGCCAGGTCCTTCCCGTAATAGAGCCAGCAGAGGATGCCGAAGGTCAGCAGGTAGCACAGGGCCTCGTAGATCTGCGTGGGATGCACCGCCGCAGGGGCGTATTCGGCCAGCCACTTGTGCGACCGCACGAACTCGAAGCCCCACGGCAGGGTCGTCGCCTCGCCGAAGATCTCCGAGTTGAAGAGGTTGCCCATGCGGACGATCGCGCCGCCGATGCCCACGGCAATCATGATGCGGTCCAGCGACCAGATATACGGGAGGCGGTTCTTGCGCGAGAAGAGCCACAGACCGATCAGCAGTCCGATGGCTGCGCCGTGGCTCGCCATGCCGCCGTCGCGGAATCCCGTGATGATCGTCCACGGCTCCGAAAGGTAGCCCACGGGGTCGTAGAAAAGGCAGTGGCCGAGGCGTGCGCCCAGGATCGTGGCGATCGTTCCGTAGACGAAGGCCGAGCCCGAGACCTCCTGCGGAAGTCCTTCGCGCTTGCAGAAGTTGTCGAAGAACCACGCGGCAATCAGGATCGCCAGCGCCCACATCACCCCGTAGTAGCGGATTTCGAACGACCCGATGCTGATGAAGACCGGGTCGAAATCCCATACGATGCTCAATGCGTGTATCATAAATTCGTCGTTTTTCGGTTTCCGACAGGCCGCAGCCTGCCGCATGCGCTCCGCAGCGGACGCCCGGACATGCGGAACGCCGCCCCGGAGCGGAATCTGCCGGACCCGGGGCCGCATGCCGTGCGGCGTCCGGGCCCGACGGTTATTTCATCTCCTGGAGGTTCGCCTTGCGCAGCGTGAAGGAGAAGGTGCTTCCCACACCCAGCTCGCTGCGCACGGTGATACGCTCGCCGTGGGCCTCGATGATGTGTTTGACGATGGCAAGGCCCAGGCCCGTGCCGCCCTGTTCGCGCGAACGCCCCTTGTCGGTGCGGTAGAAGCGCTCGAAAACCCGCGGAAGATCCTCCTTGCCGATGCCCAGTCCGTTGTCCTCGACCTCGACGAGGATCTTGTCGAGCATGTCGCGGAAACGGATGCGCGTCGTGCCGCCCTCCTTGCCGTAGCGGATCGAGTTGACGATCAGGTTGACGAAGACCTGTCCGACGTAATGCTTGTCGGCCACCACCCAGAAGGGCGACGGCAGGTTCTCGGCCCCCTTGACCGAGATCTTGATCTGCTTCCTGTCGGCCTCCATCTCGGTCTGCTCGGCGATCTCCCTGGCCAGCGCCACGATGTCGAAACGCTCCAGATCGAGCTTGTTCATGCTGCTCTCGAGCTTCGAAATCGTGTCGAGGTCGTTGACGATGTTGATCAGCCGGTCGATGCTCTTCTCGGCCCGCTCGAGGTATTTGCGGTTGATGAGCTCGTCCTCCAGTCCGCCGTCCAGCAGCGTCGAGATGTAGCCCTGGACGTTGAAGATCGGCGTCTTCAGCTCGTGGGCCACGTTGCCGAGGTACTGCTTGCGGAACCGTTCGGCCTCCTGCAGCCGGGCAATCTCCTTGTCGTTGGTATCGGCCCACGCCGTGAGTTCCTCGCCGATGTTCTCGACCTTCTTGTCCTTGAGTTCCGAGAAGATCTCCTTCGTGTGCACGTCACGCGAAAGAACGATCGAATAGATCGGCTTGAGCTTGTAGGCCACATACTTGCGGATGATGAACAGCGCGACGAACGCCACTATCGAGAAGGTGCCGAGCAGCACGCCGGCAGCAGCGATCCACCGGATCGTCACACCCCGCGCCTGCAGCCCGAACAGCACCCCGGCGACGATTGCCGTGGCGAGCAGGCCGATCCAGGCCGACGCAGCCTCTTTGGTCTTGATGTGTATCATGGCTTGGCTATTTCATATAGTTCTGCATCAGCCGGGCGATGTACTTCCCGACGATGTCGAATTCGAGGTTCACGACCGAGCCCACGCCGATGCGGCAGAAGTTCGTGTGCTCGAACGTATAGGGGATGATCGCCACGCGGAAACTCCGCTCCGTGGGGTCGCAGACCGTCAGGCTCACGCCGTTGACCGTCACCGAGCCCTTCTCCACGGTACAGAGACCCCCGCCACGGGGTTCGTACTCGAAGGTGAAGTACCAGCTCCCGTCGGCATCCTCCTTGCGCGTGCAGACGGCCGTCTGGTCGACGTGCCCCTGGACGATGTGGCCGTCGAGCAGGGCGTCGGGTTTCATCGAACGCTCGACGTTGACAAGATCCCCCACCCCGAGCAGCCCGAGGTTGCTGCGGTCGAGCGTCTCCTTCATCGCCGTGACGGTGTAGGTGTCCCCGACGATGTCGACCACCGTCAGGCACACGCCGTTGTGGGCGATGCTCTGGTCGATCTTCAACTCCCGGGTAAAAGGGGCCCGGAGCGTGAAATCCTTGTTCTGGCGGTCGGTGCGGATCGAAACGACCTCCGCCATGCCTTCGACGATGCCTGAAAACATATGCTTCGTATCAAATCAGTTGGTTACTGTCAATTTGCCCTTGATCTTGTACACTGCGACTATATCGTTGATGTTCAACACGATATCATCGTAATTCTCACGATCTCCGGCAACCAGGCGCACCCGCTCGTCCTCCGGAGAGGTGCGCACCGTACGCAAAGTTACAATTTTTCGGCCGACAATCACATACTCCGACCCCGGAATTATTGCATCCCGGTCGATGGCCTTGAGCAGCAGGATCGTTCCCGAAGGAATCGAGGGCCCCATCGCCCGCCCCGTATAGCACATCGCGAAGTCGCAATCCCCGGCCTGCGGAACCACCAGGTAGCTGTCCGGCTCGAGGTGCCCGAGCTCGGCGATTCCCCGCTCGACGTCGGTATGGTAGCAGGGAATCTGCGCGCCCCGCAGCCGGGCGTCGGAAAACATCTGGCCCTCCCCGGTCAGCAGCCACAGCTTGTCCACCTGGGGGAACTTGGCCACGATCCGGTTGGCCACGTCGAGCGAAATGCCGTTATTGCCTCTTTTAATCTGATACAGGTTCTCTCCCCTCGCAAGTCCGATGTACCGTGCAAAATAGTTGGTCGTCATGTTCGCCCACTTGATCACGGCCTCGACTCTCTGCCAATTACTCCTCTTTTCCCGCATTTTTTTGTACAATTAAAATTTTTTTTGCATCTTTGCAGCCCCGGTCCCGTAGTTCAATGGATAGAATATAAGATTCCGGTTCTTACGATATGGGTTCGATTCCCGTCGGGACTACCACGACACAAGTGCGGAGCGATCTGCGCTTGTGTTTTTTTTCGTCTTCGCCCGAAACGGCCCGGGCCGGCAATTCGCTTCCGGCAACAAAAATAATAACAAAATTCAGCCCCGCAATAATAAAATGATATTTTTAGCTCTCCGGATGCGCGATATCACGTCCGCAGGCCCTGCGTCGAGGGCATAAAAAAAGTCCGTACGGGCATACGGACTTGCTGCGGCGCACTGCGGCGTGCTCAAATCATGTCAGAAGCTCAGACGCACGCCCAGCCGCAGCGAAAGGGTCAACGGAGAATCCGTGCGCACGCTGCGCAGGCGCGTCTCCGTGAAATAGTAGGATCCTTCGGGTTCGAAATACAGCCCCACGAAGTCGCCCAGGCGGTACTGTGCGCCCACGGCGGCCAGGGCCGACCACTGCAGCGACGGTTCGTTCACCGCGGTGGAGCCGAATTTCGCCGACACGCACTTCTCGGCCATGCCCCCCGCCCCCACGTAGAGGGAGAAACGTCCCCGCTCGAGGAACCGCCAGTTCACACGCAGCGGAATGCCGATGAAATGGAGTTTCTGGCTCACATCCTCCGACGAATAGCGCGTCTGCACGTCGGAACGCACCAGCGTATAGATCACACCGCTCTCGAGCGAAAGGCCGTGGGAGAAATCCCGGGCCACCGAGAAACCGAAACTCAGCGGCTGGTGGTGGCGGTAGGTGTTGTCCCCGGCATTGTACCGCTGGACGAAGGTCATGTTGTCGCCCGTTCCGATGCTCTCCGAAATGGCGTTCGGCGCCGACATCAGCAGGCTCGGGAGGGAGGAGTTGCCGGCCGCGCCCCCCGAGAGGCTGCCCCCGGCGTGCAGCGCGAAGGAGGTGCGGCGCAGGGATCGCGTGCGTGCGTCGGACGGCGCCTCGTCGAAGGCGCCGCGGCTGCGGGCAGGGCGCTGCGCGGAGGATGCGGCTGCAGCCACGGCGCGGCGCATTGCGGCGTCGGCGCCTTCGGCAGCCGGGGCATCGTTCCGGGCGTCGCTCCGGGCGGATTGGGCCGTCACGCGTGCCGGATCGGCAGCCGCGTCGCGCAGAGCGTCGTGTGGCGGGGCGGCCGCGAGAAGTTTCGCGGAGGCCGTTCCGCCACGTTCTCCGGCGGATTGGAGGGGTTCGGGCGAAGTGCGGGCCGGGAGGGGCTCTGCATCCCGCCCGGCAGGAGTTGCCGCGGCAAGGAGCCCCTGCGGCCGCATGGAGGAGGACGGCGCGTCAGAGGGCTCCTGCGACAATCCGACAGCCTCGGCCAGCGTCTTCGACAGAGACTTCGTATCATCGGATTGCTGCGGCATGGGTGCCGCGGTTGTCTGCGTGTCGGCTGCCGATGCGATAACATCCCCCTCTCGTACCAAGTCCCGGCCCTGTCGCAGCAGGAGGCCTCCCGCCACGACACAGACCAGCACGGCAGCGGCAGCAGCTGCAACCTGCGGCCATAGGATCCGCCAGCGCGGCCGGGCCGGAGTCTCGGGTGCCGGTGTCTGCTCCCCGAGCTCGCGCTGCAGCCGCGCCCACCCCTCCGCCGGAGGCGGAAGTTCGGCGTCGCGCAGCGAGTGCCGCATGGCTTCGATCCAATCGTTATTCCGATCTTGTTTCATATCTTCCGATCAATGCGTTTTCAAATACTCCCGGACCTTGCGCGAGAGAATGCTCCGGGCCCTCGAAAGCTGCGAGGAGGAGCTCTTCTCGTTGATGCCCAGCAATTCGGCGATCTCCCGGTGGGAGTACTCCTCCATACAGTAAAGGTTGAAGACCGTGCGGTATCCGTCGGGCAGTTCGCCGACGAAGCGCAGCAGCACCTCCCGCGGCACCCGGCCGATCTCCTCCGCGGCGGGTTCCGGTTCGGCGACCCCCGCGGCGGTGCGCCCCTCGTCGAGAGGCACGCTGCCCAGGCGGTTGCGGCTGCGCAGCCATTCGAGCGCCACGTTCACCGTGATGCGCTCGATCCACGCCCTGAGCGACCCCGGCCCGCGGTAGGTGAAGCGCCCGATCGCCCCGTAGATCTTCAGAAAGGCGTCGTGCATCAGATCCTCGGCCGTCGCACGATCCCCGGCATAACGCATGCAAATGGCCAGCAGACGACCCGCATAACGGTCGTACAGCTCCTTGCGGGCCGCAGCGCTCCCTGCGCTGCACCCTTCGGCCAGTATCTGTTCCTCCATTTGCATCTCCAAAACCACTATATAAATGCTCCCGCCGCAAAAAGACTGCACGCGAAGAAAAATTTTTTTGCGTCGTGCAGTATTTCACCCTCCCGGGCGTTTAAAGTGCGAAAGGTAACACAAAAATACGACATTATACAATGAAAAAATTCGGTTTTATCCTTCTCGCCGCAATCACCGCGGCACTCGCTCCCTCCTGCAACGACGACAAGGGCGACTACCCCGGATATTCGCTCATCACGAGCATCCGCACGCTCGACGACGGATCGTTCTATTTCGTGCGCGACAACGGCCAGACGCTCTATCCGGGCGACAGGTCGCGCATGCCCCACTTCACGCCCGACGACGAGCAAAAGCGGGCGATCGTATGGTTCAACCTGCTCGACGAACCGGTCAGCGGCTACGACTACAACATCGCGCTCTACGGCGTGGACTACATCTACGCCGGGACGTCGCAGGTGGTCAACACCCAGGAGGAGCTCGACCAGCTGGCCAACAACCCCACGAGCTTCATGGTCGACTACCTCTCCTACAGCAACTTCACCGACGAGTGGCTCACGCTCTACGTCGGCTATCCCGTGACGGACAACTCGAAGCACTCCTTCACGCTGATCGTCAACAACGTCGAGGAGCCCGAGCAGAGCGAGGAGGGGTATCTCGACGTCGAACTCCGCCACAATGCCGACGGCGACATCCACGGATACACCTACTGGTACTACATCTCGCTCGATGTGACGCCCCTGGCCGAGCTGCTCAAGGACAAGAAGGGCATCTCGCTGCGGATCCTCACCCAGCAGAACGGCACCAAATACCTGAAGTTCGATCTGCCGGGGGAGAAGTAGCCACTCCCTCCGAGGCAGAGACTCCGGCCCGCATGCATGCGGGCCGGATTTTTTTGCGCCCCGGGCAAACATCCCGCCCGGACGGCTCTTTTTCCCGAAAGCAGGAACGATATTCCGCGAAAAAACGTATCTTTGCATCATGTCCATCGTACGCAATCCAGAAAGCGACCTCGAATTCGAGAACAGGATCCGCCCCCAGGAGTTGGAAAACTTCTCCGGGCAGGACAAGATCGTCGAGAACCTCCGCATCTTCATCAAGGCGGCGCTCATGCGCGGCGACTCGCTCGACCACGTGCTGCTCCACGGCCCCCCGGGACTGGGCAAGACCACCCTGGCGAACATCATCGCCAACGAGATGGGCGCCCAGCTGCGCGTGACTTCGGGCCCGGTGCTCGACAAGCCCGGCGACCTGGCCGGACTGCTCACGAACCTCAACCCCGGCGACGTGCTCTTCATCGACGAGATCCACCGCCTGAGCCCCATCGTCGAGGAGTACCTCTACTCGGCCATGGAGGACTTCAAGATCGACATCGTGCTCGACAAGGGCCCCTCGGCCCGGTCGATCCAGATTGAACTGGCACCCTTCACGCTCATCGGCGCCACGACGCGCAGCGGACTGCTCACCTCGCCCCTGCGCGCACGCTTCGGCATCCAGTGCCACCTGGAATATTACGACGCCCCGGTGCTGGCCGGCATCGTGCGCCGTTCGGCCCGCATCCTCGACGTCTCGATCGACGACGACGCGGCGCACGAGGTCGCCCTGCGCTCGCGCGGAACACCCCGTATCGCCAACGCCCTGCTGCGCCGCGTGAGGGACTTCGCAATGGTCAAGGGCGAAGGGCATATCGACCTGGAGATCACCCGATTCGCCCTCACGGCGCTGAACATCGACTCCCGGGGCCTCGACCAGATGGACAACAAGATCCTCGGCACGATCATCGAGAAGTTCAACGGCGGGCCCGTGGGGCTGAACACCGTGGCCACGGCCGTGGGCGAGGAGGCCGGGACGATCGAGGAGGTCTACGAGCCGTTTCTCATCAAGGAGGGGTTCCTCAAGCGCACGCCCCGGGGCCGCGAGGCCACGCCGCTGGCCTGGGAGCACCTCGGCATCGCCTCCTCGCGCGAGGAGGGGAACACCCTCTTCTGACACTTCCGACACTTCCGACACTTCGGCATTTCCGGTGTTTCCGGTGTTTCGGTCAGGCCGCAACTGCCTCCGCCCATGACAAGGCTCGGCCTATCAGACGAGTTGTCCGGCTCTTTCCGCAAAAGAGGAAAGAAGGCAGGCAGTCTGTTTATAAATTTTTTGTAAAAAAAACTAAAAAAATTTAGCATCCGCACGATAATTGTCGTATATTTGCCGTTAAGCATACTGAAATAAAAAAGACTTCGAAAACACGGCAAACAGATATGGATACCAAAACGAAACTCGACGAAGCCGCCCTGCGCTACCACAGCGAAGGAAAGCCCGGAAAAATAGAGATCGCTGCCACAAAACCCCACCGCTCGCAGCAGGATCTCGCACTCGCCTATTCGCCCGGCGTGGCGGCCCCCTCGCGCGCCATCGCCGCCGATGCCGAAAAGGTCTACGAATACACCGGACGCGGAAACCTCGTGGCCGTCATCTCGAACGGCACCGCCGTCCTCGGACTCGGAAACATCGGCCCCCTGGCCGCAAAACCCGTCATGGAGGGCAAGAGCATGCTCTTCAAGATCTTCGCCGGCATCGACTCCTTCGACATCGAGGTCGCGGAGACCGATCCCGAAGCCTTCGTCCGCACGGTGAAGGCCATCGCCCCGACGTTCGGGGGCATCAACCTCGAGGACATCAAGGCCCCGGAGTGTTTCGAGATCGAGGCGCGCCTGCGTGAGGAGCTCGACATCCCCGTCATGCACGACGACCAGCACGGTACGGCCATCATCTCGTCGGCCGCACTGCTCAACGGCGCACAGATCGCCGGGAAATCGCTCGAAGCGATGCGCGTGGTGGTCAACGGCGCAGGAGCCGCCGCCATCGCCTGTGCACGGCTCTTCGTTTCGCTCGGCATCCGCCGCGAGCACATCGTCCTCTGCGACAGCCGCGGGGCCGTCACCGTCTACCGTGAGGATCTCAACCCCATGAAGCGGGAGTTCGCCACCGACCGCCATATTTCGACCCTCGGGGAGGCGATCCGCGGGGCCGATGTCTTCCTCGGCGTCTCGAAGGCCGACGTGCTGACCCCCGACATGCTCCGCACGATGGCCTCCAACCCGATCGTCATGGCCCTGGCGAACCCCGACCCGGAGATCGCCTACGAGACGGCCGTCGCCTCGCGCCCCGACATCATCTTCGCAACGGGCCGCTCGGACTACCCCAACCAGGTGAACAACGTACTCGGATTCCCCTACATCTTCCGCGGAGCGCTCGATGTCGGGGCCACGAAGATCAACGAGCCGATGAAACTCGCCGCGGCACACGCCCTGGCGGAGCTGACGCGCAAGCCCGTGCCCGAATCGGTGCTGCGCATCTACGGCCTCGAGCGGCTCGAATTCGGCCGCGACTACCTGATCCCCAAGCCCTACGACCCGCGGCTGATGAGCGCCGTATCGACCGCCGTGGCGAAGGCCGCCATGGCGTCGGGAGTCGCCCGCAAGCCGATCACCGACTGGAAGGCCTATTCGGAGCGGCTGCTCCGCGAGACGGCCGGGATGTAAAAGCCAGGGATTCCGCGCAGGGCCTCCGGGCTGCAACGACAAACGGGGCGGCGATCCGATTCACTGGATCGCCGCCCCGTTCCGTATGAGTGTGCGAAAGACGGAAAGAGCCGTAAAACGCCGGTGTCCCGTCTCAGGCGAAGAGCGCCGCGAACGCCTCGCGCGTCATCGGCCGCACCTCGCAGTCGCCGATGCCCACCGGAAGGACGATGCGCAGCAGGCCGTCCTCGCTCTTCTTGTCCTTGCCCACCTCCTTCAGCAGGCGTTTCAGCTCCACGGGAGGCGTGAGGTCGAAGCCCAGGCGCGTCAGCACGGAGACGATCCGCTGCCGATCCTCCTCCTTCAGCACCCCGAGGCGCACGGCCGCCGAGGCGATCAGCGCCGTGCCCACGGCGACCGCTTCGCCGTGGATCATGCGGTTCGAGCACTTCTCGATGGCGTGGGCCAGCGTATGTCCGAGGTTGAGCTTGCGCCGTTCGCCCGACTCCTTCTCGTCGTGCTCGACGATGTCGGCCTTCACGCGGATGGCTGCCGAAACGACGTCGGAAAGCAGGTCGGTATCGGTGCGCAGCGCCTCGAACGACGCACCCTCGAGGCGTGCGAAGAGGTCTCCGTCGGCAATGACCGCCGCCTTGACCGCTTCGGCAAGCCCGGCGCGGAACTCCCGGTCGGGAAGCGTGCGCAGCATCGCCGGGTCGCAGATGACGAACTGCGGCTGCGTGAAGGTTCCGGCCATGTTCTTGTATCCGTCGACGTTCACGCCGTTCTTGCCCCCGACCGAGGCGTCGACCTGCCCGAGCAGCGTCGTCGAGACGAACCCGAAGCGCACGCCCCGCATGTAGGTCGAAGCGGCGAAGCCCGCGACGTCGGTGACGATGCCCCCGCCGACGCCCAGGATGAAGGTCTTGCGGTCGACGCCCAGCTCGAGGAAGCGCCGGTAGAGCGTCTCGACCGTCTGCAGGGTCTTGATGCTCTCGCCCGTGCCGATCAGCACGCTGTCGTAGGGCGCCAGGAGCGGGTGGTAGAGGCGGTCGATCGTCGCGTCGGAGACCACGACGACACGCCCTTCGGGAAGTACCCCCGGCAATATGTCTCCCACCGGGCCGATGAAAACCTCGCTCTGCTCCCGGACATTGAATGCAGCTTTCATTATTCAACTTTTTTAAGAAGTGAGCAAATGTAACGATTATTCCCGAGAATTTGTTACCTTTGCCCCACAAAATACATACCTATGCAAAAATTGCGCAACATAGCGATTATCGCTCACGTGGACCACGGCAAGACGACGCTCGTCGACAAGATGATTCTGGCGGGTCACATCCTGCGCGACAACGCCAAACCGGCGGGAGAACTCATTCTCGACAACAACGACCTCGAACGCGAACGGGGCATCACGATCCTCTCGAAGAACGTCTCGGTCATCTACAAGGACTACAAGATCAACATCATCGACACCCCGGGCCACGCCGACTTCGGAGGTGAGGTCGAGCGCGTGCTCAACATGTGCGACGGCGTGCTGCTGCTCGTCGACGCATTCGAAGGCACGATGCCCCAGACGCGCTTCGTGCTCCAGAAGGCCCTGGCCCTGGGAAAGAAGCCCATCGTGGTGATCAACAAGGTCGACAAGCCCAACTGCCGCCCCGAGGTGGTCAACGAGCAGGTCTTCGACCTGATGTTCTCGCTCAACGCCACCGAGGAACAACTCGACTACAAGACCATATACGGATCGGCCAAGCAGGGATGGATGTCCCACAAGTGGAACGAGCGCACCGACTCGATCGTTCCGCTGCTCGACGCCATCATCGACGAGATTCCCGAGCCGGAGGTCGTCGAGGGTACGCCCCAGCTGCTCGTCACCTCGCTCGAATACTCCTCCTACACGGGCCGCATCGCCGTCGGGAAGCTCACGCGCGGAACGCTCCGCGCCGGGCAGAACGTCACCCTGGCAAAACGGGACGGCGTCACGCAGCAGAAGTGCAGGATCAAGGAGCTGATGGTCTTCGAGGGCCTCGGGAAAAAGAAGGTCGAGGAGGTCACGTGCGGCGAAATATGCGCCATCATGGGCATCGACGGATTCGAGATCGGAGACACGGTCTGCGACTACGAGAACCCCGAGCCGCTGCCCCCGATCGCCATCGACGAGCCGACGATGTCGATGCTCTTCACGATCAACAACTCGCCCTTCTTCGGAAAGGACGGCAAATACGTCACCTCGCGCCACATCAAGGAGCGCCTCGACCGCGAGCTGGAGAAGAACCTCGCCCTGCGCGTGACGCCCGGGCCGTCGGCCGACTCGTTCAACGTCTTCGGGCGCGGCGTGCTGCACCTCTCGGTGCTCATCGAGACCATGCGCCGCGAAGGATACGAGCTGCAGGTCGGACAGCCCCGGGTAATCATCAAGGAGATCGACGGCAGGAAGTGCGAGCCTGTCGAGGAGATGACCGTCGACTGCCCCGAGGAGTACTCCGGCACGGTGATCGACATGACCACCCGCCGCAAGGGCACGCTCGTCAACATGGACTCCGACGGCGAACGCGTGCGCCTGGAGTTCGTGATCCCCTCGCGCGGCATCATCGGACTGCGCTCGAACATGCTCACCGCCACGGCCGGGGAGGCGATCATGACCCACCGCCTGAAGGATTTCGAACCCTGGGCGGGCGACATCGAGATGCGCACCAACGGTTCGATCATCTCCGGAGAGACCGGGACGGCCTACGCCTATTCGATCGACAAGCTCCAGGATCGCGGGCGGTTCTTCATCAGCCCCATGGATCAGGTATACGAGGGGCAGGTCATCGGCGAGCACACGCGCCAGAACGACATCACGGTGAACGTCACCAAGTCGAAGCAGCTGACCAACATGCGCGCTTCGGGATCCGACGACAAGGCCGTCATCGTACCCCCGAAGGTCTTCACCCTCGAGGAGGCCCTCGAATACATCCAGGAGGACGAATACGTCGAGGTGACGCCCCACGCCATGCGCCTGCGCAAGATCCTGCTCAACGAGAACGACCGCAAGCGTGCGGCCAAATAGCGGAACGCCATGACACACTTCACCCTTTCGCTGGCCGCCGGGGCGGTTGCCGGGGCGCTGGTCGTCATCCCGATGATCTTCCAGAAGTTCTCGGCAAGAGCCTGCATCGCGTCGTTCCTGATTTACTTCTTCGCGTCCGTCATCGTCTTCTACGGCGACCTGCCCTATCTGCCCTGGTGGGCCGACGGAATGGGCGTCACGGTGATGCTGACCCTCCCGATGCTCTTCGCCGCCTCGGGAAAGGAGCAGAAATCCATCCCGCTCATCCTCTTCAACGCCCTGCTTTTCGGCTTCCTGATTTCGCTGGCCGAGCGCTACCTGGGCTGACGCGGCGCACAGAAACCCTTCCGTATCCGAAAACTCTGCCCGACATGAAAAGAATCCTTTTGCTGCTCCTGCTGCCGATGCTGCTGGGCGGCTGCGAAAAAGACGAATCGCGCGTCGAAACATGGACCGTCGCACCCGAAAAAGGGGTCGCAGGCATCACCATGGGATTCGGCCATATCCCGGCCTACATCGTAAAACGGGGTACGGAGGCCGACTGGGAGATCTTCCCGAGCGTAATCGAAGGCTTTACGTTCGAAAAGGGTTACGAGTCGATCCTGCGCGTGCGCATCGACGTCATCTCGAATCCTCCGGCCGACGGCCCGAGCCATCGCTACACGATGGAGGAGATGCTCCGGCATGTCCCGGCCGAGATGCCCGTCGACCCGTTGAAGTTCAGTCCCGAATACGAGGTGCTCGTCGCCTCGGAGCAGACCGCGGTCACGAACATGAACGCCTACTGGATCAAGGATCTGCGCGCGAACGATCCGCAATGGGCCGCCTTCCCGTGGGAGATCCGCGGCTTCGACTTCACGCCCGGATACGAATACCGCCTGCGCATCCAGCCCGTGGCCGAATACAACCGCCTGCTGGACAACCTCATCGACCAGGATTCGTGGACGGTGCGGTACGACCTCAAGGAGCTGATATCCTGCGAGGAGAAGGATTCCGAGGGGCTGCCCGAGGAGGTGTAGCCCGCGCCGGGAGGGGTTATTTGCGCAGGGTGGCAAACGAGAGGATGTGCCACGTGACACCCACGGCCACGCACAGCAGCACAAGCTGCGCCCACCACCACGCGTCGACCACCGCCACGATGCAGTAGAGCAGCGTGGCCCAGAGCAGGGTCACCGAAAACACCTTGGCCCGAAGGGGTATGGCGCGGTTTTCGCGGAAGTTGCGGATGTAGGGCCCGAGCCGGCGGTGCGACAGCAGCCAGGCATAGAGCCGCGGCGAGGAGCGCACCCACAGGGCCGCGGCAAGCAGCAGGAACGGCGTGGTCGGGAGCAGCGGCACGAAGATGCCGAGGAGTCCCAACACGAGCGACAGGCCGCCCAAAATGACCAGAAACGTTCTCACGGCACAAAAATAGCACATTTTCGCGCTTCGCGGAGGACAAGCCGTTATTTTATGTATATTTGCGCGTCTTCCGCGCACGGCCGGAGTGGTCGCACGCGAGGCGTCCGAAGACAAAGAAGGACTCTTAAACAGACAACGACATGAAGAAAATCGGTATCGCCAGCGACCACGCCGGCTACGAGATGAAAGAGTTTCTGGTGGGATACCTCCAGGCCATGGGATACGAAGTGCTCGACTTCGGGGCACATTCGCCCGAGAGCGTCGACTATCCCGATTACGCCCACCCGCTGGCCGAGGCGGTCGAGAAGGGCGAGGTCGACGCAGGCGTGGCCCTGTGCGGCTCGGGCGAGGGAATGTCGATGACGCTCAACAAGCATCAGGGCATCCGTGCGGGACTCTGCTGGGATCCCGAGATCGCCGCGCTCATCCGCCAGCACAACAACGCCAACATCATCGTCTTCCCGGCCCGCTTCATCACCAACGACGAGGCCATCCGGATGCTCGACGCCTACTTCGCCGCCGAATACGAGGGCGGACGCCACGACCGCCGGATCGCCAAGATCCCCGTTCCGAAGGCCGAATAGACCGTTCCGGAAACATGTTCCGGAAACAAGCGGGGAGGGGTAATGAAACTGCCTCGCAGTGCCGGGGGAGGGTGATGTAACTGCCTCGCAGCACCCGGGGAGGGGAGATGGAACCGCCTCGCAGCGCCGAAAGAGGCCGAAAGAGATTTTCCGCAAGAAAAAAGCCGTCCTTAACAGCAGGACGGCTTTTTGCAACTTATTGAAGCGCGGGGCGGTCAGCGGATCGTCTCCCGGTGGAGGAACTCCCCCTCGAGCGGTACAAAGGCATCGGCCGGGCCCTCGAAGAGCCCGAAGACCGCGGAGCCGCTGCCCGACATCGAGGCATAAAGCGCCCCGGCCTCCAGCAGGCGGTGCTTCACCGCGCGGATCGCGGGGTGCGCGGCGAAGACCGACGCCTCGAAGTCGTTGGTCACCGACGCCTGCCACTCCGCAAGCGGCCGCCGCAGCCGTTCGGCAAGCGGCTCCGCGGGAACCCGCGGCCGGACTCCGGCATAGGCCTCGCGCGTCGAAACCCCTTCGGAGGGTTTCACGACCACGAGCGTCAGCCCCCCGAGGTCGAGGGCGAAGGGTGTCATCCGCTCCCCGCGCCCCGTGCAGAGCTGCGGGGTGTTGCGCACGAAAAAGGCCGTGTCGCTGCCCAGCTCCGCAGCCCGGGCGATGAGCTCCTCCTCCGGAAGGTGCAGCGCGAAGAGTTCGTCGAGCGCCAGTATGACCGCCGTGCCGTCCGCCGAGCCGCCGCCCAGCCCCGCGCCGAAAGGCACGCGCTTGTCGAGGCGGATGTGCACGCCCCCGATGCCGTAGCGTGCGCGCATCAGGGCGCAGGCCCGCAGGCAGATGTTCTGCTCCGCGGGGCAGTCGACCGCGATGCCCTGCTGGGTGAAGGTCGTCCCGGAACCCGCCGTGCGCGTCACCTCCACCTCGTCATAGAGCCCCGCCACGGGGAACATGACGGTTTCGAGGTCGTGGTAGCCGTCCGCCCGGCGCCGCAGGATGTCCAGGCCCAGATTTATTTTGCAGTTTGCTTTCAGAATCATGGAACAAAGATAGGAAATTTTCTATTTTTGCCGTATGAAATTCCGCACCGAAATCGAACCCGCGCCCGCCCGGGCGGCGATCGGATACGGCAACCGCATCCTCGCCCTCGGCTCCTGTTTCGCCGCGACCCTCTCCGAAAGGCTCTCCCGGGCCAAATTCCATATCTCGGCAAACCCCTCGGGGGTGCTTTTCAACCCCCTGTCGATCGCACGGGCGATCCGCAGCTATGCCGACGCCGGGCCCGTGTGCCGCGAGGAGCTCTTCTCCGACGGCGAATGCTGGCGCCACTACGCCTTCCACGGCGACTTCTCCGATCCGGATCCCGACGAGGCCCTGCGCCGGATGAACGCCGCACGGCAGGCGGGCGCCGAAGCGCTCCGCGGGGCCGACCGCGTGATCCTGACCTTCGGCACGGCATGGGTCTTCGAACACGACGGGGAGGTCGTCGCAAACTGCCACCGCCAACCCGCGGCGGAGTTCGTCCGGCGCAGGCTCCGCGTCGGGGAGATCGTCGAAGCGTTCGCGCAGCTGATCGAAGGGCCCCTGGCCGGGAAGGAGATCCTCCTGACGGTGAGTCCCGTGCGGCACCTCGCGGACGGGCTGGCGGGCAACTCCCTGAGCAAGGCGACGCTGCGCGTGGCCGCCGGGGAGCTCTCCGAACGCTTCGAGACAGTGAGCTACTACCCCGCCTTCGAGATCCTCACCGACGACCTGCGCGACTACCGTTTCTATGCCGAGGATCTCGTGCACCCCGCCCCGCAGGCCGTGGAGTACATCTGGGAGCGCGTCGCCGCAGACCTCCTCTCGGAGGAGGCCCGGAGGATGCTTCCCGAGGTCGAAGCCCTCGTCGCGGCGGCGGCGCACCGTCCCCGCCATCCGCACGGCGAGGAGCATCGCGCCTTCTGCCGGCAGCAGTTGCAGCGCATTGCGGCATTTCCGGAGCTGGATTTTCGATCCGAAGCGGAATATTTCCGCCGATGTATCGAAATAAATTCGTAAATTTGCGGCCAATCGAATCCGCACCATGACACGAAAACTGCTTCTGCTCGCCATAGCGGCGCTCGCCGCCGCCCCGCACCTCGCCGCACGGCCCCGGCTGATCGTCCAGATCGTCGTGGGGTCCATGCGCGCCGAAGACCTCGACCGGTACGCCGGGAACTTCGGCGACGACGGGTTCCTGCGCATGACACGCGGCGGCACGGTCTACACCGACTGCCGCTACGACTTCCAGCAGACCACGACCCCCGTGGCGCTGGCCACGCTCTCGTCGGGGGCCATGCCCTCGACCCACGGCGTGATCGGCCCCCGCTGGGTGGACTACACCTCGAACGAGATCGTCTCCCTCACGGACGGCCGCGAAGGTCCCGGAGCCTATCACCTGATCGCCCCGACGCTCGGCGAGACCATGCGGCGCTTCGCCCCCGGGAGCCAGACCGTGACCATCGCCGCGGAGGCCGCCTCGGCCGTCACGCTGGCCGGACACGGAGGCGCCGCATACTGGCTCGAACCCCGGCGGTGCGACTGGGCGACCTCGCCCTACTATGCCGCCGCAGGCGTTCCCGAGTGGATCGCCTCGAGCAACCGCGAAGGGTACAACCTCTCGTACATCGCCACCGAGTGGCGCACGCTGCTCGACCGCAACCGCTACCTCAACACACGCCACTTCGACATCGCGCTCTCCGAGCGCAGCCGCAAAGAGGCAAAGGAGGGAAAGAAACGGTGCATCGAGTATGCCGACGACTACGACCGCATGCTCTACACCCCGGCAGGGAACACCGCCGTCCTGGGGCTGGCCAAGCAGGTCATCGCCCAATACCGCCTCGGGAGCGACGAGACCCCCGACCTGCTGAACATCTGCCTCGACACGCCCCGGCGCATCAGCGAGGCGTACGGACCCGAGTCGATCGAGGTTGAGGACATGTACTACCGCCTCGACCGCGACCTCGCGGACTTCCTGACCTTCGTCTTCGCCTATGTCAAGGACCAAAACGCCATGGTCGTGCTCACCTCCGACCACGGGACCAGTTCGTCGTTCGACCTCGGGGAGTTGCCGGCCGAGCGGTTCAACGCCCGGCAGTTCGAAGTGATCGTCAACGGGTTCCTCAACGTCCGATACGGCATCGGGGACTGGGTCGTGGCGTACAACGACCTGTGCCTGTGGCTCAACCACAACCTCATCTACGAGCGGGGGCTCAACCTCGCCGAGGTGCAGAACGAAGTGGCCATCTTCGCCATGCAGTTCGGAGGCGTCTCGCATGCCCTGGCCGCCTCGGCCATGCGTGCAAGCTACTTCGGAAGCGGCTATGCCCGGCGCATGCAGAACAGCTTCTACCCCAGGCGTTCGGGAGACGTGATCCTCAACCTCATGCCCGGATGGATCGAGGAGGAGGACCGCTGCCGCGCGGCCTCCGGCTCGATGTACGGATACGACACCGAGGTGCCGCTCGTCTTCTACGGAAAGGACGCCGGCGCGATGCGCGTGAACCGCCGCATCGACATGACCGCCGTCGCCCCGACGCTCGCCCGGCTGGCCGGGGTGCGCGAACCCGCCGCATCGGAGGGCTCGCCCCTCGAGGAGATCGTCGATCTGTAGGCCGCAAACCGCAACAAACCACTTACCGCAATGGACAAGATACAGGATGAGATCATCGAGGAGTTCGCCGTATTCGACGACTGGCTCGACAAGTACGACTACCTGATCGGCCTGAGCGAGTCGCTCCCGGCCATCGAGGCGGAGCACCGCACCGAAAAGTATCTGATCGAGGGATGCCAGTCGAGGGTGTGGATCGACGCACGCCTGCAGGACGGGAAGGTCTTCTTTTCGGCCGACAGCGACGCCATCATCACCAAGGGCATCATCTCGCTGCTGATCCGCGTGCTCAACGGACGCACGCCCCGCGAGATCCTCGACACGGAACTCTACTTCATCGACGCCATCGGCCTGAGCGCCAACCTCTCACCCACGCGTGCAAACGGCCTGGCCGCCATGGTCAAACAGATGAGGCTCTACGCCCTGGCCTTCGAGGCCAAAACCAACTGACAACAACGATCGGTCAACCAAGCACTCGGATTATGTCACCGGAGGAAATTCTGCAGGTCGAAAAGGACATCGTCGCCACACTCAAGAACATATACGACCCCGAAATCCCGGTCAACGTCTACGACCTGGGGCTCATCTACGAAATAGACTACACGCCCGACGGCGTGGCCACCATCCGCATGACCCTGACGGCCCCCAACTGCCCGATGGCCGACATGCTCGTCGAGGATGTCAACATCCAGGTCGGGAAGGTCAAGGGCGTGAAGTCGGTCAACGTCATCCTCACGTTCGATCCCGTATGGGACAAGAGCATGATGTCGGAGGAGGCGATGCTCGAACTCAACATGTTCTGAAATGGACGCCCCCGACCGGATCCTCGAACGGCTGCGCAACGGCTCCGCGACGTATGCCTGCGGAGGCTATCTGGCCGCGCTCGACGACCTGCAGCGCAGCGAGATATACACCGCGCTGATCTTCGACCGCCTGAAGCGCAAGATGGAGATGGTCGACCGCCTGCGCATCGAGGCCGACGACAACTGGAACCAGACCTTCTACCTGCTCTACTTCCGCACGCTCGGAGACCGCCAGAACCAGCCCGCATACCTCGAGCTCGCACGCCGCGTGCCCTACAAGGCCGTGTTGCGCGAAAGGCTCGCGCCCCTGGCCGTCGAGGCGATGCTCTTCGGCGCCTCGGGGCTGCTGGAGCTCTACGGCGACGACGAGCACACGCTCGCGCTGCGCGACCGGTTCGGGCACCTCGCGGCGAAATACGCAATCCGCCCGATGAACGCCTCGGAGTGGGTGCTCGCGGAGATCCGCCCGGCCAACCACCCCGTGCTGCGGATCGCCCAGGCCGCGGAGTTCTTCACGCGCGACGAGTTCGTCATGGGGCGCACGATGGGATGCCGCAACGAGCAGTCCGTCCGCGAGCTCTTCTGCATCGAGGCCTCGCCCTACTGGCGCACGCACCACGTCCCGGGCGCCGCAAGCGACGAGATGCCCAAGCGCATCGGGTCGTTCAAGGCCAACATCATCGGGATCAATCTGGTCGCGGTCCTGCAGTTCGCCTATGCCGCCTGCACCGAGAACGAGGCCCTGCGCGACAACGCCCTGTCGCTGCTCGAGCACCTGCGCGCCGAGGACAACCGATACACCCGGGCCTGGCAGGCCCACGGCGTGCGCATCCGCAGCGCGTTCGACTCGCAGGCCCTGCTGCAGCTGGCCACAGAGTACTGCGCCCGGGGCCGCTGTGCGGAGTGTCCCGTCGGGCGGAGGATCCTGCGCAAGGCCGCAGAGGCGGCCGCCGAAGGCGAAAAATAGTCTGCGGGCGCGGACGGAGAAGGCTGCCGAACCCCATGATCCTCCGCCGACAAGCCTTTCGCGGATGCCTCCCGCACGGAAAAAATATCCTTCGGAAAGCGATTCCGCGCCCCGCCGTGGCATGGATTTCCGAAAAATATTATTACCTTTGTGGGATTCAGCATCCAGGAACGAAAAAAATTCTAACACCGATATGGATATTTTAGCAAGCGTAATCAAAGCCCTCTTCGGCTCGAAGGCCGACAAGGACCGAAAACTCATCGAGCCCTATCTCGAAAAGATCAAGGCCGTGTACCCCTCGATCGAGGCGCTCTCGAACGACGAGCTCCGCGCCCGCAGCGAGGGGCTCAAGAAGCAGATCGCCGACTTCATCGCCCCGGACGAGGCCCGGATCGTCGAACTCAAGGCCATTCTCGAGAAGCCCGAGACCTCGCTCGAGGAGAAGGAGAAGGTCTCCAAGGAGATCGACGACACCACCAAGCGCATCGACGAGAAGATCGAGGAGAAGCTCGACCAGATCCTCCCCGAGGCGTTCGCCATCATGAAGGACACCGCACGGCGCTTCGCGCAGAACGACACTGTCGTCGTCACGGCCAACGACTTCGACCGCGAGCTCGCGGCATCGAAGGATTTCGTCACCATCGAGGGCGACAAGGCCGTGTACGCCAACCACTGGATGGCCGGAGGAAACGACATCAAGTGGGACATGATCCACTACGACGTGCAGCTCTTCGGCGGCGTGGTGCTCCACCAGGGAAAGATCGCCGAGATGGCTACGGGTGAGGGTAAGACCCTCGTGGCAACGCTCCCCGTGTTCCTCAACGCCCTGGCCCGCAAGGGCGTGCACGTGGTGACGGTCAACAACTACCTGGCAAAGCGTGACTCCGAGTGGATGGGCCCGATGTACGAGTTCCACGGACTCTCGGTGGCCTGCATCGACGACACGCAGCCCAACTCCGACGCACGGCGCAAGGCCTACATGGCCGACATCACCTTCGGCACGAACAACGAATACGGTTTCGACTACCTGCGCGACAACATGGCATCCTCGCCCAAGGATCTCGTGCAGCGCAAGCACCACTACGCCATCGTCGACGAGGTCGACTCCGTGCTGATCGACGACGCCCGGACGCCTCTGATCATCTCCGGCCCCGTGCCCAAGGGCGACGACCAGATGTTCGAGCAGTACCGCCCGGCCATCGAGAACCTCTACAACCTCCAGAAGGGGCTCGTCACGCAGCTGCTCGCCGAGGCCCGCCAGCTGATCTCCGACGGAAAGACCGAGGAGGGTGGCATCAAGCTCTACCGTTCGCACAAGGGTCTGCCGAAGTACAAGCCCCTGATCAAGTACCTCTCGGAACAGGGTGTCAAGGCGCTGATGCAGAAGACCGAGAACATCTACATGCAGGACAACAACCGCCGCATGCCCGAAATCACCGACGACCTCTACTTCGTCATCGACGAGAAGCTCAACTCCGTGGAGCTCACCGACAAGGGGCATGAGGCGCTCTCGAAATACTTCAACGAGGACGGATTCTTCGTGCTGCCCGACATCGGCGCCGAGGTCGCCGAGCTCGAGAAGTCGAACCTCTCGCCCGAGGAGAAGGCCGCCAAGCGCGACGAGGTGATCAACGACTACTCCGTGAAGTCGGAGCGCGTGCACACGGTAAACCAGCTGCTCAAGGCCTACTCGATGTTCGAGAAGGACATCGAGTACGTCGTGATGGACAACAAGGTCAAGATCGTCGACGAGCAGACCGGGCGTATCCTCGAGGGGCGCCGCTATTCGGACGGACTCCACCAGGCCATCGAGGCCAAGGAGCACGTGAAGGTCGAGGCCGCGACGCAGACCTTCGCCACCATCACCCTGCAGAACTACTTCCGCATGTACCACAAGTTGGCGGGTATGACCGGTACGGCCGAGACCGAGGCCTCGGAGTTCTGGAGCATCTACAAACTCGACGTCGTGGTCATCCCCACGAACCGCCCCGTCATCCGCGAAGACCGCCAGGATCTCATCTACAAGACCAAGCGCGAGAAGTACAACGCCGTGATCGAGGAGATCGTGCGGCTCGTGGGCGAAGGACGCCCGGTGCTCGTGGGTACCACCTCCGTGGAGATCTCCGAGCTGCTGAGCCGCATGCTCAAGCTCCGGGGAATCAAGCACAACGTCCTCAACGCCAAGCAGCACGCCCTCGAAGCACAGGTCGTCGCCGAGGCCGGACGTTCGGGGCAGGTGACCATCGCCACCAACATGGCCGGACGCGGTACCGACATCAAGCTCACTCCCGAGGTCAAGGAGGCCGGAGGTCTGGCGATCATCGGCACCGAGCGCCACGAAAGCCGCCGCGTCGACCGCCAGCTCCGCGGTCGTTCGGGGCGTCAGGGCGACCCCGGATCGTCGCAGTTCTTCGTATCGCTCGAGGATGACCTCATGCGTCTGTTCGGCTCGGGCCGCATCGCCACGATGATGGACCGCATGGGCCTCAAGGAGGGCGAGGTGATCCAGGCAAGCATGATGACCAAGGCCATCGAGCGCGCACAGAAGAAGGTCGAGGAGAACAACTTCGGAATCCGCAAGCGCCTGCTCGAATACGACGACGTGATGAACTCCCAGCGCGAGGTGATCTACACCCGCCGCCGCCACGCACTCTACGGCGAACGCATCGAGATCGACCTCAACAACATCATGTACGACTTCGCCGACAACTTCGTCGAGGAGACCCGCGGGGTCGAATACGACGAGTTCCGCATGGAGCTGATCCGCGAGGTCGCCGTGGAGCCCGACATCGACGCCGCAGCATACGAGAACGCCAAGCCCGCCGAACTGGTCGAGGCCATCGTCCGGGCACTGAAGGAGTCCTATGCACGCCGCGCCAAAGCCGTGGCCGACACCGTGCGCCCCGTCATGCAGCGCGTGTACGAGGACCGCAAGGACCAGCTCGACTCGAACATCTACTTCCCGATCACCGACGGGCACCTCGGATACAACGTCCCGGTCAACCTGCGCAAGTGCAAGGAGACCGACGGCGCGGAGATCTTCCGCGTATTCTCCAAGGTCGTGATGTTCACCTCCATCGACGACGCCTGGAGGGAGCACCTGCGCGAAATGGACGACCTGCGCCAGAGCGTCCAGAACGCCACCTACGAGCAGAAGGACCCGCTGCTGATCTACAAGTTCGAATCCTTCGGGCTCTTCTCGAAGATGCTCATCAAGGTCAACCGCGAGGTGCTTGCCATCCTCAACAAGGCCTTCATCCCCGTGCGCGACCAGAATGCCGAAGCCATGCAGCGTCAGCAGCAGGAGCGCGCGAAGGTCGACGTCAACAAGCTGCAGGCTTCGCGCATGCAGGCGGCGGCCCAGGCCGGGCAGCAGGAGCGGCAGAAGCCCATGCCCATGCACGCCGAGAAGCGTGTGGGACGCAACGACCCCTGTCCGTGCGGCAGCGGCAAGAAGTACAAGAACTGCCACGGAAAAGGACTCTGACAGATCCCTTATTATAAAGGGGCACAGAGTCCCGGAAGGCCCGGGGAGCCCTTCTGCACGCCCGTAAGGGAGCACCGGGCCACAGCGGCGTCCGTGCACCCGTACAAGGGGACGTCCGCGCACCCTTGCAAGGGAAGGGTGCACGCAGCTCCCGGGCCGAACAATCCCGGATCGGAATGCCGTCCCAAAGCGGCATTCCGCTTCCGTTTATAAAACAGACCAACCGCAATCCTTCATCCTATGGGTTATCAGGAAGAAAAACAGCGTCAGCTCGATCTGCGCTACCTGCGCATGGCTGCCATCTGGGCCGAAAACTCCTACTGCGTGCGCCGCAAGGTCGGGGCGCTGATCGTCAAGGACAAGATGATTATCTCCGACGGCTACAACGGAACCCCCTCGGGGTTCGAGAACATCTGCGAGGACGAAAACGGCCTCACTAAACCCTATGTCCTCCACGCCGAGGCAAACGCCATCACGAAGGTCGCAAAGTCGGCGAACAACTGCGACGGATCGACCCTCTACATCACCGCGGCACCCTGCATCGAGTGCTCGAAGCTCATCATCCAGGCCGGTATCCGCCGCGTGGTATACTCCGACGACTACCGCTCGGAGGAGGGGCTCAACCTCCTGCGCCGCGTAGGCATCGAGTGCGTGCAGTATCGGCTCGACAAGCAGGCGTAGGGAGGCCATGAAGCGCATCGTCATCGTCGGGGCTACCTCCGGCATGGGGCTCGAAGTCGCGCGTCTGGCCCTCCGTGCCGGGTGGCGCGTGGGTGCGGCGGGACGCCGCACGGATCGGCTCGAGGCCCTGCGCGCCGAGGCCCCGGAGCAGGTGGAGATCCGGCAGATGGATGTCACGGATCCCGCGGCGCCGGAGCAGCTTGCGACCCTGATCGAACGACTCGGGGGCATGGACGTCTACCTCCACTCGTCGGGGATCGGGACCCGCAACGAAGCCCTCGACCCTGCCATAGAGCTCGCCACGGCGCGCACGAACGCCGAGGGATTCATCCGCATGGTGACGGCGGCCTACACCTACTTCCGCTCCCACGGAGGCGGGCAGATCGCCGTCATCAGTTCGATTGCCGGAACGAAGGGCCTCGGGGCGGCACCCGCCTACTCGGCCACAAAACGCCTGCAGAACACCTACATCGACGCCCTGGCGCAGCTCGCACGCATGCAGCGCGCCCGGATCCGCTTTACGGACATCCGCCCGGGATTCGTCGACACGCCCCTGCTGGCCTCCGACGGCGGCTATCCGATGCTGATGCCCGCCGACAAGGTGGCGCGGCGCATCTTCCGGGCCATTGTCCGCGGACGGCGGCGTGTGGTGATCGATGGACGTTTCGCCGTACTGGTTTTCCTCTGGAAGCTGATTCCCGCATGGCTGTGGGAGAGGCTCGCCATCCGCAAAAGGTAGCGGCCGAAGGCCCGGCAAACGGCCCCCCGGAGGCGCATCATCAAAAAAAGGACGACCCGGCTCTTTCGAAAGAGCCGGGTCGTCTTCCTGTTCGCCGCCGGACCGGGGTTCCGCTGCGCGGGTCAGAACGGAAGGTCGTCGGGATCGTCGGCCGGGACGGCGGGCTGCGGGGCCGCCTGCGGCTGCGGGGCCGCGGCAGGACGTGCCGAAGGCTGTGCATAGCCGCCCTGCGGCGCGGCGCCGTAGCCCGGTGTTTGCGGAGCGTAGGAGCTGCCGCCCTGCTGCGCCGCTTCCGACGCCGGGTTGTCCGAGCGGCGGCCCAGCAGGTTCATCGTATCGGCAAGAATCTCCGTCGTATAGCGTTTGTTGTTGTCCTTGTCCATCCACTCGCGCGTGCGGAGCCGCCCCTCGATATAGAGCTGCGTTCCCTTGCGCACGTAGCGGTCCACCACGTCGGCAAGACCCCGCCACAGCGTGATCGTATGCCATTCGGTGTGCTCCTTCGTTTCGTTCGTCGTGCGGTCGAACAGCCGTTCGGTCGTGGCAAGGCGCACGCGCGCCACCTTCGCGCCCCCTTCGAGCGTCCGCACCTCGGGATCGAGGCCCACGTTGCCGATCAGAATTACCTTGTTTACCATATTATCGTTATCTCAAAGTTACTTCAGGTTTTGGATCATCTTCCGGAACAGCGTCTGCATGCGCACTCCGGCCCTGCGGCCCTGGAGCTGCACGTCCTCGTGGTCGCCGATCTCCTCCGAGAGCCCGCAGTTGGTAATCACCGAAACTCCGAACACGGGGATCGACATGTGCCGCGCAACGATCACCTCCGGAACCGTCGACATGCCCGCGGCATCGCCTCCGATCGCCTTGAAGTAGCGGTACTCGGCCTGCGTCTCGAACGTCGGGCCCGTGCCGCCGACATAGACTCCGTACTGGAGCTTGAGGTGCTCCTCCTCGGCGATCCGCGTCGCCGCGGCGATCAGCGTCTTGTCGTAGCAGTTGTGCATGTCCGGAAAGCGGGGCCCGAGTTCCGCGAGGTTCGGGCCGATCAGCGGGTTGGGCATCAGGTTGATGTGGTCGGTGATGACCATCAGGTCGCCGACGCGGAATGTCGGGTTGATGCCTCCCGAGGCGTTCGACACGAAAAGGTAACGGATGCCCAGCTGCTGCATGACGCGCACCGGGAAGGTCACCTGCTGCATCGTGTAGCCCTCGTAATAGTGGAAGCGACCCTGCATGGCAACGACCTTGCGGCCCTCGATGCGTCCGAAGATCAGGCGCCCCTTGTGGCCCTCGACCGTCGAAACCGGAAAGCCCGGGATATCCTTGTATTCGAGCGTATAGTCCGCCTCGATGCGGTCGGCGAAATCGCCGAGGCCCGTACCGAGGATGATACCCACCTCGGGGGCATAGTCGGCGGTGCGCTCCCTGACGAAGGCCGCCGTGCGTTTAATTTCCTCTAACATCTTCTTCGACTTTTTGCAGAAAATCCGTCGCCGAATCCTCTATGAATGATATGTTTATCGGCATGTAGTACAAGGCGGCGCGCACCGCGGCGGGAATCTTCGCCCGGTTGGTCATCTTTACGGCATCCTTCTCCGTGGTCACAACAACCGAGCCGGGATGCCGCGCGAGAAGATCCCGGAGCAGGTTCATGTCCCGCACCTTGTAGACGTGGTGGTCGTCGAGCGTCACCTCCTCCACCACGTCGTAGCGGCTGCGCAGCGTCTGAAGGAACGGGGCCGGGTTCCCGATGCCCGAGAGGGCGATCACGCGGCTCCCGGGCGCAAGGTGTTCGCCGACAGCCTCCCCGGCGTAGAGCGGCTGCGGCATGAAGCTCTCGAAACGCGTGAAATAGACCCGCTGGTAAGCCACCTGGATCAGCACCTTGCGCAGGATCCTCCGGTCAATGGGCGCCATGCGCTCGGGGCACTTCGTAACCACGAAATAGTGTGCACGGTGCAACTGTTCGGGGATGTCGCGCAGCGTGCCCTGCGGAAGCATCTTGTCGTGCTGCACCGGACGCGTCGCGTCGATCATCACGATATTGATCTTCGGATCGACGTAGCGGTGCTGGAATCCGTCGTCCATGATGATCAGGTCCACTTCGGGGTGTTCGGCGCGGATGCGGCGGATGCCCTCGGCGCGCTTCTCGCACACCACGACCACCGTCCCGGGGAATTTCAGCTTGATCTGCAGGGGTTCGTCGCCCACGTCGCGGTAGTGCGAGTCGCCGCGCACCTCGAGGTAGCCCCGCGTGCGGCGCCCGTAGCCGCGCGAGAGAAGCGCCACACGGTGCATCTGCGACATGTAGGCGATGAGCATCTCGGCCATCGGGGTCTTGCCCGTGCCGCCCACGGTGATGTTCCCGATGCAGATGATCGGAATGTCGAACTTCTCGCTCTTGAGGATGCCCCAGTCGAAGAGGCGGTGACGGAAAGTCACCCCCGCCCGGTAGAGGAGCGCCGCAGGCGCGAGCAGGCATTTCAGCATCTTGGCAACGGTTTGAACGGACAGTGTTCAAAGATAAAGTTTTTTTCCGGCTCCGCCAAACTAATCGGCCAAAACTTGTCCCGGCATCCGGAATGCCGCCCCCCCCGCGGCGGCGCGCACGGCTCATGCCCCGAAGACGCCGCCCCCGCACGGCATCGAAAATATCACCGAACTTTCCGTCCCGAAATTTTGGGATTCAGGCAGACAAATAGTACCTTTGTCCGAGTATGAAAACCTGGAAAACGATCCTATGCTCCCTGCTGCTCGTGGCGGCGGGAGCCTGCAGCCGAACCCCGGAGCAAACCGGCGACAACGACGAAAACGCCGGGCCCGTAAACCTCGTATACGGCATCGACGCCGACCTCTACCGTCTCGAAACATCCGAAATAGCCAGCGGCGAAACCCTCGGGAAGATTCTCAACCGATACGGAATCTCCGCACAGGCGGTAGACCGCCTCGACAAGATCGCCGCGGAGGTATTCCCCCTGCGCAACATCCGCGCCGGGCAAAAGTACACCGCCTTCATCCACGAGGACTCGCTCTACACGCCCCATCTCGACTTCCTGGCATACGAAATATCGATGACCGACTACGTGGTCTTCGGGTTCCAGAACGATTCGGTGACCATCCGCAAGGATGCCAAGTCGTTCACCCTCGAGCGCAGGAAAAAAAGCGCCGTGATCAACTCCTCGCTCTGGGGAGCCATCATGGAGCAGAACCTCCCCTACTCGCTCGCCGCCGAAATGGAGGAGATCTACCAGTGGACGGTCGATTTCTTCGGAATACAGAAGGGCGACAGCTTCACGGTGATCTACGACGAGCGCTTCATCGACGACTCGGTGTCGGTGGGCATCGGGCGCATCTGGGGCGCGAAGTTCTCGCAGGGCGGGAAGGAGTATTACGCCATCCCCTTCCGTCAGGGCGGGAAGATCCAGTATTGGGAGGCCGACGGGGCCAGCCTGCGCAAGCAGATGCTCAAGGCGCCTCTCAAGTACACGCGCATCAGCTCGCGCTTCTCCTACGCCCGCAGGCACCCGATATACAAGGTATACCGTCCCCATACGGGCGTGGACTACGCCGCGCCGAAGGGTACGCCCGTGCACGCCGTGGCCGACGGCGTGGTGACCTTCAAGGGCTGGGGCGGCGGCGGTGGCAACACCCTGAAGATCAAACACGCCGGAGGCCTGATGACCGGATACCTCCACCTGAGCGGATATGCCAAGGGAATTGCCCAGGGCACGCGCGTCTCGCAGGGGCAGCTGATCGGATACGTCGGGTCGACAGGCGCATCGACCGGGCCGCACCTCGACTACCGCGTCTGGAAGAACGGAACACCCATCGACCCGCTGAAGATCCCTTCGGAGCCCGCCGAGCCCATCTCGAAGGAGAACCGCACGGCCTTCGAGTTCGTGCGCGACCGCATCATGGCCGAGCTGAACGGCGACGTCGCCCCCGAGCTGCGCATCACCCAGCTCGACTCGATCGACGTAACGGCTCCGGCCCAACAGCCCGCCGGGGAGCCCCGGGCCAAAGAGGAAAAAAAATAACCGCACCATGCACACGGGAGTCATCATCGTGGCCGGGGGCAGCGGCCGACGCGTCGGAGGGTCCATTCCCAAGCAGTTCCGGCTGCTCGGCGGGATGCCCGTGCTGGCCCGCACGATCAACCGCTTCGCGGAGGCTCTGCCCGGGGCGGAGATCGTCGTCGTACTGCCCGGGGAGCACATCGCCTTCTGGCGCGACCTCGCGGCGCGCTTCGACGTCGCGAAGCATTCGGTGGCGGCCGGAGGCAGCGAGCGCTTCCATTCGGTGAAGCACGGAATCGACGCCCTGAAGAGCGATCCCGAACTGATCGCCGTGCAGGACGGCGTGCGCCCGCTCGCAACGCCGGAGATGATCCGCGGCGTCGTGCGTTGCGCGGAACTTTACGGAGCGGCCATTCCGGTCGTGGAGCCCGTCGACTCGTTCCGCGAGACGGAGGCGGCGGCCGGAAAGGAAGGAGAGGACGGAAACGGGAATGGCTCCGGCGCCGGAGACGATGCGGCGTCGGCTGCCGCAGGCTCGCACATCGTCGACCGACGTCGGCTGCGCATCGTCCAGACCCCCCAGGTGTTCCGCGCGGAGTGGCTGCGCGAAGCCTATGCGCTCCCCTACCGCGAAACCTTTACCGACGACGCCTCGGTGGTCGAAGCCGCCAGGCACGTCATTTGGCTGGCCCCCGGAGAGCGCGAGAACATCAAGCTCACCACCCCTGCAGACTTCGTCATTGCCGAAGCGCTCATCGCCGCCCGCGAGGAGGCGGAAAACGAATGCCCGGATGATACAAAGCACCTATAAATACCGTTTCGACCGCCGCACGATCTACTGGTCGCTGGTTCACCTCGGGGTCTTCGTACTGCTGGGAGTATCGCTTTATGTCCTTTACGAAGGGGGCTATCTCTCGGCGTGGTTCACCTCGTTCGTCGGCGCCCTGATCGCCCTGATGGCCCTCTCGATTCCCCGCAAGATCGTCGTCACGGAGCAGACCCTCCAGGTGCGCTGCCTGCTCGACATCACCGAAATCCGCCGCGACGAGATCGCCTCGGTGCGCCGCGTCGACACCCGCCGGATGAAGGGGTTCATCCCCATTTTCGGAGGGTACGGATTCTTCGGATACTACGGGCACTTCATCGACCTGCGGAGACTGGATCGCGTGCGGATCTACGCTTCGAAATGGAGCGATTTCGTGGAAATAACCGACATCTACGAAGACCGGCTCTACGTCTCGTGCGACGAGGCCGACCGGCTGGTCGCCGAGTTGACGCCCCCCGGCGGGAACCGTCCCGACGAGGAGGCCGAGGAAGAGGCCGAGGAGGAAGCGTCAAAAACGGCGGAAGCGGTGAATGCGGTGAATGCGGCAAAAGCGGCGGAAACGGTGAATGCGGCGGAGGCAGTGAATGCGGCGGAAACGGCGGAAGGCATTGAGGAGGTGCGGGAGAAGGCCGGAGAAGCTGCCGGAGCCGCAGGAGAGGTTGCCGGGGCGGCGTCCGGGGCGGCATCCGCCGGGGCCGGAGGGGACACCGCAAAACCCGGGGCCGGAGGGGACACCGCAAAGCCCGGGACCGGGGGCCGGGCCGGAAGAAAGGCCCAAAAACGCAGAAAACAGGGCTCCTGAAGTACAAAATCGCCCGATCCGGCAGTTATTTTGCTACGCAATACATTCTGTCAATACTTTATACAACCACGTCATTTCACTTAAATTCGAAAACACCATGAAAAAGTACCGTTGTACGGTTTGCGACTGGATCTATGATCCCGCAGTCGGCGATCCCGAAGGAGGCATCGCCCCCGGAACCCCGTTTGAGGAGATTCCCGAAGATTGGGTATGCCCGCTCTGCGGAGTCGGCAAGGACCAGTTCGAGGAAGTGGCCGAATAATTCGGCCCCGACCGCGAAAAGCAACGAGGCGCACCCCTGCAAAGGGATGCGCCTCGTCCGTTCCTTCCGCCGCCCGTTTCGCGGCGGGGCGTTCCCGCGGAACGGGAGGGAAACGACCTGACCGCCGCGTCAGTTGACGTTCGGAAGCCAGGAGTAGTTCTTCGAGTAGTCCAGCATCTGCTTCACGTAGTCGGCCGGATAGGTGATCTTCACGT
This sequence comes from Candidatus Alistipes faecavium, assembly GCA_019118605.1. Lineage (GTDB taxonomy): Bacteria > Bacteroidota > Bacteroidia > Bacteroidales > Rikenellaceae > Alistipes > Alistipes faecavium. The sequence continues at coordinate 111,661 of DWYP01000016.1, forward strand.
CGACAACCTTGCCGTCCTGCTCCACAAGTTCGTATTCGGGGTTCACGAAGCCCCCGTAGGGTTCGATGCCGAGGGCCGAGTAGCGCGCGAGAACCTCCTCGTGCAGCGTCGGATCAACCTTCACCGCATAGCGTTCCACCAACTCGCGCCCCGCCTCGTAGTCGCCCTCCGACTTGATACGCTGCACCTCGTGCAGCAGCTCGCCGAACAGCGCCCGGAGTTTCTCGAAGTCGTTGACCACGACGTACGTCTTGCCGTTCTCCTTCACCCACTCGATCACCTTGTCGGCGGCGCCCCGCTCATAGCACCACTCGGCGATCAGCTTGCGGTTGCGCATGTGCGACTCCTCGACGTTCTTCCCCGGTTCGATGCGCGCAAGCTGCGTCATCAGTCCGTTGAGGATGTATTTGGCGTAGCCGGCCTTCGCCACGTCGGACGACGGCACGAGACCCAGTTCGACGAGTTTCGGGTCGCCGAGGTAGTAGAGCCCGAAGAGGTCGGCGCGCGCCTCCTCGAGCGTCGAGCCGTAGCTGCGCAGCTCCCCGCCCTTCACGCCCGGGGCCAGCTGGCCCGAACCGTGGCCCAGGCATTCGTGCAGGTCGGTATGCAGGTCGTCGGCAAGCTTCCCGTACTTGTCCATCCGCTCCCGATCCTCGGCGCGCAGCACGAATTCCTCATTGAAGCCGTTGCCGTGCGCCGCCTGGTCGTAGGCGTAGGTGATATTGTCGATGGTCACCGACTTCGAGCCGTGCTCCTTGCGGATCCAGTCGGCGTTCGGAAGGTTGATGCCGATCGGCGTTGCGGGATAGCAGTCGCCTCCGAGCATCGCCACGGTGATGACCTTCGCGGAGACGCCCCGAACCTTCTCCTTGCGGTAGCGCGGGTCGACGGGCGAGTGATCCTCGAACCACTGCGCGTTCGACGAGATCACCTCCGTACGGTGGCAGGCCGCCGAGTCGACGAAGTTCACGATGGCCTCCCACGAAGCCTTGCGCCCCAGCGGGTCGCCGTAGTCCTCGATGAAGCCGTTCACGAAGTCGACGTTCGAAACCGTGTCGCGCACCCAGCCGATGTTATAGCGGTCGAACTCCTTCAGGTCGCCGCTCCGGTAGTAGGAGATCAGCGCGGCGATGTTCGTTTTCTGCGGCTCCCGGGCCACCGACTCGGCCTTCTCGAGCCAGTAGACGATGCGCTCGATGGCTGCGGAGTACATGCCTCCGACCTTCCACGTGCGCTCGACAAGGCGCCCGGCGTCGTCCTTCGTCAGCTGCGAGTTCAGTCCGTAGGAGACCGGCTCGGGATTCCCCGCGTCGGCGGCCGCCATGCCGGCGTAGAAGCTCTCGGCCTCGGTCTGCGTAACACCCCGGTAGTAGTTGCTCGAAGAGGTGAGAAGCAGATCGTCCCCGGCCTTCTGGTTCAGTCGCGTGGGGTACTTCGCGGGATCGAAGATCGCCGTGAAGACCGTCTCCCGCAGGGGGTTCAGATCGCCGAACTGCTCCTCGGGAATCGTCTCGATGACATCGAGCAGGTAGCCCTGCGAAAATTCCGGCGTGAACTTGTCGTTCGAATAGTGGTGGTGGATGCCGTTGGCGAACCACACCTTCTTGAGGTACTTCTCCAGCGCCTTCCATTCGGCCGTCGTGCGGTCGCCCGCGTAGTTCTCATACACGGTCTCCAGCATCCGCCGCACCGGGAGGTTCACGGCGCAGTTCTGGTCGTAGAGAATGTCGCGCCCGCACTTGGCGGCCTGCGCAAGGTAGTAGACCAGCTCCTTCTGCTCGAGAGGCAGCCGCTCGAAGCCCGGAACCTCGTAACGGATCACCTTGATGTCGTCGAAACGGTCGACGATCCACGGCGTACTGCTCTTCGGGCCGTCGCCGCATGCGCTCAACGCGGGAATGAGGAGTGTCATGGACAGAATCGTAAATGTGTGTTTCATGGTTTTTCGGGATTTTGTCTCCAAAGATAGTGCAACTTGACGTCTCTGCCAAATTCCGGAGCCTCCGTGCCGCGCCGAAAGTTCCGTAACGGCACTTTCCGCCTCCCCGGAGGCCCCCTCGGAAGGCCGTTTCGGCGCCTCGGGCGCTTTTTTTGATTTTTTCCTTCTTTATGTCTCGGGGAATTCATACCTTTGCCCCGCAATCGCTACTCGAACACGGTAATGAAAGTATTTACAAGCGTCAAGGAGCTCCGCGCCGCACTCGACCGCACGGAACAATCGGGAATCGGTTTCGTCCCCACGATGGGCGCCCTGCATGCCGGGCACCGTTCGCTCGTGGAGCGCGCACGCCGCGAAAACGACACCGTCGTGGTGAGCGTCTTCGTGAACCCCACCCAGTTCAACGACAAGAACGACCTGAAGCACTACCCCCGCACCCCGGAGGCCGATGCCCGGGTACTCGAAGAGGCCGGAGCGGACTTCGTCCTCATGCCCCCGGTCGAGGAGATCTACCCCGAGCCCGACACCCGGGTCTTCGACTTCGGACCGATCGACAAGGTCATGGAGGGCGCCACGCGCCCCGGACACTTCAACGGCGTGGCGCAGGTCGTCAGCCGCCTGTTCGACATCGTGCGGCCCGCACGCGCCTACTTCGGGGAGAAGGATTTCCAGCAGATCGCCGTCATCCGCGCCATGGTCGCACAGCTGCAGCTGCCCGTCGAGATCGTCGAGTGTCCGATCGTCCGCGGGGAGGACGGACTCGCCCTCTCCTCGCGCAACCAGCTGCTCGACGCTCCCCACCGCGCCGCCGCGCCCCACATCTACGCCACGCTGCGCCGCGCCGCCGAAATGTCGCAGTCGCTCGATCCCGAGGCTCTCAAAGAGTGGGTCGTGCGCGAGGTCGAGAGCAACCCCCTGCTCAAGGTCATCTACTACCAGTCGGTCGACGCCCGCACGATGCAGGAGGTAGCCTCCTGGAACGACTCCGACCGCATTCAGGGCTGCATCGCCGTGCAGGCCGGGGACATCCGTCTAATCGACAACATCCGTATCCGATAATGAAATTCCAGATCGAAGTCATCAAATCGAAGATCCACCGCGTGACGGTCACTCAGGCCGACCTCAACTACGTGGGGAGCATCACCATCGACGAAGCGCTGCTCGACGCCGCCAACATGATCGAGGGTGAAAAGGTCCAGATCATGGACATCAACAACGGCGAACGGTTCGAAACCTACATCATCAAGGGCGAGCGAAACAGCGGCTGCATCTGCCTGAACGGCGCCGCCGCCCGCAAGGTGCAGGTCGGAGACGTCATCATCATCGCCTCCTACGCCCTGATGGATTTCGAAGATGCCAAGCAGTTCCGGCCCTGGGTCATCTTCCCCGACACGGCGACAAACCGCCTCGTCGAGTAGTCCCCGAAGGCCCGCAGATCCTTCAAAAACTCAAAAATATCCCTCCCAAAGGGATATTTTTTTGATATTTTACATACCTTTGTCCAAATTCGCCCGACGGCGCAACTCCGATTCCTATGGACATTCTGCTCTCGACAGGCGCCTTCCTGCTCGCCCTGCTCGGCATCGCCGGGTGCATCGTCCCGGCTCTCCCCGGCACGCTGCTCAGCTACGGAGGACTGCTCTGCGCATACTTCACATCCTATTCGCACATGTCCCCTGCGGCGCTCTGGATCTGGCTCGCGGCCTGCATCCTGGTCAGCATCGCCGACTACATCCTCCCCGCATGGATGACCAAACGATTCGGAGGATCCCGCGCCGGGTCGATCGGCGCCACCGTAGGCGTCTTCGTGGGGTTCTTCTTCCTCCCGCCCGTGGGCATCATCCTCGGGCCCTTCCTCGGTGCGGTCATCGGGGAGCTCCTCCACGACAACACCGACCGCGCCAGGGCCCTGCGCGTGGGATTCGGATCGTTCCTCTCGTTCATCGTGGGAACGGGCATCAAGCTCATCGTCTCGATCGGGATCCTCGTCCATGTCATCGCCGACACGTTCCCTGCCGTCAGGGAGTGGGTCGCAGATACGATCGCGGCCGTTTGACAGACCGGCAGACTATATTTCCTCAAAAATCAAATAATCCATGAAAAGACTCTTTTACCTCGTGGCCGTCGCAACGGCGCTGCTGGCATCCGCGTGCAGCAAATACCGCTACGAAACGGTCAAGGGCGATCCGATGAACACGCGGATCTACACCCTGGAGAACGGACTGAAGGTCTACATGAGCGTCAACAAGGAGACGCCACGCATCCAGACCTACATCGCCGTGCGCGTCGGCGGCAAGAACGACCCCGCCGAAACCACCGGACTGGCCCACTATTTCGAACACCTGATGTTCAAGGGCACGCCCAACTTCGGAACCTCGGACTTCGCCGCCGAGAAACCCCTGCTCGACGAGATCGAGCAGCTCTTCGAAGTATACCGCCAGACTTCGGACGAGGCCGAGCGCGCGGCCATCTACCGCCGCATCGATTCGATCAGCTACGAGGCCTCGAAGATCGCAATCCCGAACGAGTACGACAAGCTCATGGCCGCCATCGGCGCCAACGGAACCAATGCCTACACCTCGCAGGACATGACCGTATACGTCGAGGACATCCCCTCGAACGAGGTCGAGAACTGGGCGAAGATCGAGGCCGACCGCTTCCGCAACCCCGTGATCCGCGGCTTCCACACCGAGCTGGAGACCATCTACGAGGAGAAGAACATGTCGCTCACGCGCGACAGCCGCAAGGTCTGGGAGACCCTCGACGCCGCACTCTTCCCCAACCACCCCTACGGCACGCAGACCGTGCTCGGCACCCAGGAGCATCTGAAGAACCCCTCGATCACCAACGTGCGCAACTACCACAAGACCTACTACGTCCCGAACAACATGGCCATCTGCCTCTCGGGCGACCTCAATCCCGACGAGGTGATCGCCACCATCGACAAGTATTTCGGCGACATGGAGCCCAACGAGAACCTCCCGAAGCTCGAGATCACGCCCGAGGAGCCCATCACCGAGCCCGTCGTGCGCGAAGTATACGGGCTGGAGGCCGCCAACGTGATGATCGGCTGGCGCCTGCCGGGACTCTCGAACGACCCGAACGACGTCGCTCGCATCGCCAGCGACATCCTCCACAACGGGCAGGCCGGACTCATCGACCTCGACCTCAACCAGCAGCAGAAGGTGCTCGAAGCTTACGGCGGCTTCTCCGGACAGCCCGACTATTGCTCGTTCGTCGCCGGCGGCATCCCCAAGGCCGGGCAGTCGCTCGAGGAGGTCCGCGACCTGCTGCTCGGCGAGGTGGCAAGGCTCCGCGCCGGGGACTTCGACGAGAAGCTTATCGAGGCCTCGGTCAACAACGCCAAGCTCAACATGATGCGCTACCTCGAGGACAATGAAACCCGCGCCGACATGTACGTGCAGTCGTTCATCAACGGAACGGACTGGGCCGACGAGGTGGCACAGATCGACCGCATGGCCAAGGTAACCAAGCAGGACGTCGTGGACTGGGCCGACAAGTACCTCGGAGAGAACGCCTGCGCCATCGTCTTCAAGCGTCAGGGCGAGGATCGGAACGTCCAGAAGATCGCCGCGCCGAAGATCACCCCCATCGTCACGAACCGCGACATGCAGAGCGACTTCCTGACCCAGATCCAGCAGTCGGAAGTGAAGCCCATCGAGCCGGTGTTCGTCAACTACCAGACCGACATGTCGCAGTTCGACGTCCGCGACGGCATCCACGTCCTCTACAAGAAGAACGAGATCAACGACACCTTCTCGCTGAACTACGTCTTCGACACCGGCACCGAGAACGATCCCACCCTCGGGCTGGCCTTCGACTACCTGAGCTACCTCGGTACCGAGGCCATGTCGGCCGAGCAGATCGCATCCGAGATGTACGACATCGCCTGCTCCTTCTCGATGCGCGCCGGAGGCAACCAGTGCACGATCTCGATCTCGGGACTGAGCGAGAACATGCCCAAGGCCATGGAGATCGTCGAGGGGCTCATCGCCGGAGCGGTGCCCGACGAGGCGATCCTCGGGAACCTCAAGCAGGATATCCTCAAGTCGCGCGCCGATGCCAAGCTCAGCCAGGCCCGCAACTTCGGGGCCCTGCAGCTGTACATGCTCTACGGCGAGGACTATATCCGCCGCACGACCCTGAAGAACGAAGACCTCCTGGCGCTCGGCTCGCAGGAGCTCATCGCCGCCGTGCAGGAACTCCTCAACAAGCAGCACGAGGTGCTCTACTACGGCCCGATGGCCGAGAACCAGGTTCGGAAGTACATCTCCGACTACCACCGTGCCGCCGAGGAACTCGCGCCGCTTGAGGAGAGCCACCCGAAACTGCTGCGCACGGACGAAAGCAGCGTCATCCTGGCACAGTACGACGCCAACCAGCTCTATTACCTGCAGTTCTCGAACCGCGGAGAGGCATTCGACGTAAAGAACGATCCCGAGATCACGCTCTATAACGAGTATTTCGGCGGCAGCATGAACTCCATCTGCTTCCAGGAGATGCGCGAGGCCCGCGGCCTGGCATATACCGCCCAGGCATGGCTCGGAGCCCCCTCCTATGCGGACGAGAGCTACGGGTACACCGCCTTCATCGCCACGCAGAACGACAAGATGCAGACCGCCGTCGAGGCTTTCGACGAGATCATCAACCAGATGCCCGAATCGGAGGCAGCCTTCCAGATCGCCAAGGAGGCCATTCTCACCCGCCTGCGCACCGCCCGCACCACGGGGAAGGAGGTGCTCAACTCCTACCTCTCGCTGCGGCGTCTCGGGCTCTCGGAAGACCGCGACCGACAGATCTTCGAGAAGGTGCAGTCGATGACGCTCGAGGACGTGAAGGCCACGCAGCAGAAGTGGGTGAAGGGACGCACCTACGTCTACGGAATCCTCGGAGACATCAAGAACCTCGACCTCAACTTCCTCAAGACCCTCGGCCCGATCCGCACCGTCTCGCAGGAGGAGATCTTCGGATATTGATCCGGAGAGCGAATCGAACGCAAAAGAGCCCGGAGGCAATAGCCTCCGGGCTCTTTTGCATACATGCTGCAGGTCGGACGAAACGCTTCGGGCAAGAATCCGGACAAATGGCCCGCCTCCGCGCCGCCCGAGACTAATAGCGGTAATGCTCGGCCTTGTAGGGCCCCTCCTCCGGCACGCCGATGTAGTCGGCCTGCTTCTTCGTCAGGTGCGTGAGCTCCACACCCAGGTTGTCGAGGTGCAGACGCGCCACCTCCTCGTCGAGGTGTTTCGGAAGCCGGTAGACATCCACCTTGAGATCCTGCTCCCAAAGCTCCATCTGCGCAAGGCACTGATTCGTGAAGGAGTTCGACATGACGAACGACGGGTGACCCGTGGCGCAGCCCAGGTTCACCAGACGCCCCTCGGCAAGGATGAAGATCGAATGCCCGTCGGGGAAGGTGTACTTGTCGACCTGCGGCTTGATCGTCGTCTTCACGGCGCCGGATTGCTCGAGGCGCGCCATCTGGATCTCGTTGTCGAAATGCCCGATGTTGCAGACGATCGCCTGGTCGCGCATGCGCTCCATGTGCTCGAGGGTGATGATGTCGCAGTTGCCCGTGCAGGTGACGTAGATGTTGCCCTCGGGCAGCGCGCTTTCGACGGTCTTCACCTCGAAGCCCTCCATTGCGGCCTGCAGCGCGCAGATCGGGTCGATCTCCGTGACGATCACCCGCGCGCCGTACGAACGCATCGAACGCGCACAGCCCTTGCCCACGTCGCCGTAGCCGCACACGACGACCACCTTCCCGGCGATCATCACGTCCGTCGCACGCTTGATGCCGTCGGCCAGCGACTCGCGGCAGCCGTAGAGGTTGTCGAACTTCGACTTCGTGCAGGAGTCGTTGACGTTGATCGCCGGGACGAGCAGCTCGCCCGCGGCCTGCATTTGGTAGAGACGGTGTACGCCCGTGGTGGTCTCCTCGCTCACGCCCCGCCATTCGGACACCGTGCGGTGCCACTTCTGCGGGTCTTCGGCGAGGATCTGTTTCAAGGTGCCGAGGATCACCTCCTCCTCATACGACGAGGGGGCGTAGTCGAGCGTCGAGGCGTCGTTCTCGGCCTTGTATCCCTTGTGGATCAGCAGCGTGGCGTCGCCGCCGTCGTCGACGATCAGCTGCGGGCCCTTCCCCCCGGGGAACGACATGGCCATCGCCGTGCACCACCAGTACTCGGGCAGCGTCTCGCCCTTCCATGCGAAGACCGGGACCCCGGCCTTGGCGATTGCCGCGGCGGCATGGTCCTGCGTCGAGAAGATGTTGCACGAGCACCAGCGCACGTCGGCGCCCAGCTCCACAAGCGTCTCGATCAGCACGGCCGTCTGGATGGTCATGTGCAGCGAGCCCATGATCCGGACGCCCTTCAGCGGTTTCCGGGGTCCGTATTTGCGGCGCACGGCCATCAGGCCCGGCATTTCGTGTTCGGAGATCTCGATCTCCTTGCGGCCCCACTCGGCCAGCGAAAGGTCGGCCACTTTGTAGGGAAGCGTGTTGTCAATAAACATATGTTTCGGAATTTTTAGGATTTTTCTGTTTGGGGCCCGGGCGTCGGAGATTCCCCGTGCGGCCCGGGTGTCGGGCATTCCTCCGGAGTGCGGCCGGCCTCCTGTCGCTCCAGGGAGAGGATCTGCGCCTCGTCGCGGAGGATCTGTGCGCGGAGCTCCTCCGTCGTGGCGAAGGTCTGCTCCCCGCGGATCCGTTCGAGCAGCTCCACGCGCAGCCGGCGTCCGTACAGTTCGCCGCGGAAGCCGAAAAGGTGTGTCTCCAGGCGCCGCGCAACGCCCCCGACCGAAGGATTCCGGCCCAGGTTCGACATCGCGGCGTAGCTCCGACCTTCGATCTCAACGCGCGAACGGTAGACTCCGTCGAGGATCTCCAGATCCTCCGGAACCGGAAGATTCGCCGTCGGGAAGCCCAGGCGGCGACCCAGACGGCGGCCGTGTTCCACCTCTCCTTCGATCACCTGCCCCATGACACGATCAGATTTTTTCGGTCAGCTTCCGCACAAGGCTGAACTGCGAGAAGAACTCCTTGGCAAAGACCCGGAGCACCGTATAGGAGGGAATGGCCAGCAGCATCCCGAGGATTCCCGCAAGCGACCCCGCGATCAGGATCACGAGAAAAACCTCCAGCGGATGCGCCTTGACGCGTTCCGAATAGAGCGTGGGCTGCAGGACGAAATCATCCATACCCTTGAGGATCAGCAGCGACCCCGCGATGACGAAGACCGTATGCCCGACCGTCATGCCCTCGATCGGCGAGATGATGCCCACGAAGACCGAAACGATGCCGCCGATCAGCGGCCCGGCGTACGGCACGACGTTCATCACGCCCATCGTCAGCCCGATGAAGGCTGCGTCGGAGGTCGGCATCCCGAAGGCGATCATCACCAGCATCACGGCGATCATCAGCAGCAGGCTCTCCGTGAGGATGCCCGTGAAGTAGCGCGAGAGCAGGTAAGTCACCGAATCCAGCGCCCGGGTGATGTTGTCGTGGTACCGCTCGGGGAACATCGCCGTCACCATGGCGTAGAACAGCCCGTCGTCCTTGAGGAAGAAGAAGGTGATGAACGAAATGGAGAAGATCGCGATCACCGAAGAGATGACCACGTTGACGATCGACGAGAAGACCGCGTTGAGCGAGTCGAAGTCGATGATCTGGCGCAGCGTGGAATCCAGCGCCTCGGAGAGCGAGAAGGTGCTCTCGGGCTGCGCGAAGAGGTTCTGCAGGTAGTGCTGCGCGCGTGCCAGCGGCTCCTGCACGGAGGCCAGTACCGAGGTGAAGTCTACCGTCGAGAGTTGGTAGACCTTGTTGAAGACCAGCGGGATGAAGAGCGAGAAAAGGGTCGCGGCAACCACCCAGATGACCACCAGCGTGACCAGGGCCCCCAACCAGCGCGGCACCTGCCAGCCCCGGATGCGAAATCCGCACAGCAGCTTGACCAACGGCCGCCCCATGACGGCCAGGACCGCCGACACGAGGATGTAGACCACGATCGACGAGAAGTACCAGACCAGGAAAAGAATGGCCGCGGCAACGGCCGCGCCCACGATGAACTTCAGAACGGTCTGAGGCGTCGCTTTCATGGTATGCCGGATCAATTGGTTTTCGGTGCCGTGTTCCCGTCGGAAGCCTTGCGAAGCCGTGCGATGGGGGTTTGCGAACCTACCGTGGGATCTCCGATCTCCACGAGCAGCTCGCTGTCCTTCGGAACGAGGATGTCGACCCGCGAGCCGAACTTGATGAACCCGCAGACGCTGTTCTGCTCCACGGCGTGCCCCACCTTCATGTAGGAGATGATGCGCCGCGCGATCAGCCCCGCCACCTGGCGGAACAGCACCTTCTGGCCCGAAGGCATCCGTACGACGGTCGTCGTGCGCTCGTTCTCGGTAGACGACTTCGGATGCCATGCGACCAGGAAGCGGCCCGGATGGTATTTGAAGTATTCGACCTCCCCGCCCACGGGAACCCAGTTCATGTGGACGTTGGTGATCGACATGAAGATCGAGATCTGCAGCATCTCCTCCCGGAGGTACTCGTTCTCGGAAACGACCTCGGTCACCACCACGCGTCCGTCGCACGGCGCGAAAACCAGGTCGGCATCGTGGATACGAACCCGCCGGGGCTCGCGGAAAAAGGCCACGATGAAGAACCAGAACAGCAGCAGGAAAAGGGCCGAAACCCACATCAGCGTGATGTTGGCGTCGTGGATCAGCAGGTGGCGGAACAGCCACCAGATGAGGACGCAGACCGCACCCGAAATGAAGATGATCTTGTATCCTTCCTTATTGATTCTCATGGCTCCAGATTGGTTACATCACGTAAAACATATAAACGAAGACGAAGGGCGCCGAGAGCAGCATGGCGTCGAAACGATCCAGCACCCCTCCGTGGCCGGGGATCAGCGACCCCGAGTCCTTGACGCCCGCGGCACGCTTGAACATCGACTCCGCGAGGTCGCCCAGCACGCCCGTCGCGGCGGCGACAAGCGCCAGACCGCCCCAGGCGACATAGCTTCCGTCGAGCACCCGCGCGGCGACAAGCCCCAGGGCCACCGCCCCGACAATCCCGCCGAAAAATCCCTCCCACGACTTCTTCGGGGAGAGCCGCTCGAAAAGCCGGTGACGTCCGAGCGTCATGCCCACCAGGTAGGCGAAGACGTCGTTGGCCCAAATGATGAAGATGTAGAAGAGCATCGGCGCGGGATCCCACGTCTCACTCCCCAGAATCGGAATGTAGCACATCAGCGACAGCGGAAGGGCCACGTAGATCACGCCCAGCAGCGTCGTGCCGATGTTCGCCACGGGATTCGACTTCGCGCGGTAGAGTTCGCAGACAATCATCGTCGGAAGGAGCAGCAACAGCAGCGCAAGTCCGAATCCGAAGGCCTCGCGGGCGCTGCCCAGCACCTGGATGTCGTCCGAAACGAATGCGAAGTTGAGCGCCAGGAGCAACAGCCCGGCCACCAGCCCGATGAAACGCTGGGGACGGCTCCCCTGCGCCTCGGCAAGGGCGTAAAACTCCCTCATACCCCCTACCAGCAGCAGCGCCAGCAGGGCGCCGAAGCTCCATTGGCACCACGCCACGGCGCCCAGCACCACCACGGCCAGCACCGCGCCGCTCAGTGTCCGGATCCAGAAGTTCTTCATTTTTTCGCTCATAGTTCTTTCGGTCTTAGGGCGTTAGGAATTGGGGCCGCTATCGCTTCTTCGGATTTGAAGGGGCATCGGCGGCCGGCGCGGCGGTTTCGGCGGCAGCGGGAGTTTCGGCGGCAGCGGGAGTTTCAGCGGCCGCAACAGGAGCGTCTGCCGCAGAAGTTGCAGCCACAGGAGTTGCGGCGGCAGGAGCATCGGCGGCAGGAGCATCGGCCGTCTTGTCGCCTTCGGACCGGGCCTTCGCCTCCGCCTCGCGGCGCTCCCGCTCGATGTCCTTCTTCCGCTTGCCGAAGATCCGCTCCACGTCCTCCGTGAAGACCACCTCGCGCTGCAGAAGAAGCTCCGCCAGCTCCTTCAGCCCGGCAGCATGTTCGCGCAGCACCTGCTCCGCCATGCGGTACGCCTCGTCGATCACCGCACGGGCCTCGGTGTCGATCTGCTGCGCCGTTTGCTCCGAATAGGGCTTCGTGAAGGACATGTCGCTCTGGCCCGTCGAGTCGTAGTACGACAGCGTGCCCACCTTCGGGCTCATGCCGTAGTAGGCCACCATCGCGTAGGCCTGTTTGGTCACGCGCTCCAGGTCGTTCAGCGCCCCGGTCGAGACGTGTCCGAAGGTCAGCTGCTCCGAAACCCGCCCTCCGAGCGTCGCGGCAAGTTCGTCCATCAGCTGCTCGCGCGTGGTGATCTGCCGCTCCTCGGGAAGGTACCAGGCGGCACCCAGCGCCTTGCCCCGCGGGATGATCGTCACCTTGATCAGCGGGTTGGCGTTCTCGAGGATCCAGCTCACGGTGGCATGTCCGGCCTCGTGGTAGGCGATCACGCGCTTCTCCTCGTCGGTGATGATTTTGTTCTTGCGCTCCAGGCCGCCGATAATGCGGTCGATGGCTGCCAGGAAGTCCTCCTTGGCGATGTATTTCTTGTTGTGCCGTGCGGCGATCAGCGCGGCCTCGTTGCAGACGTTGGCGATGTCTGCTCCCGAGAAGCCCGGGGTCTGGCGCGCAAGGAACGAGCGGTCGAGCTGCGGATCGAGCTTCAGCGGCCGCAGGTGCACCTCGAAGATCTCCTCGCGCTCCTTCACGTCGGGAAGGCCCACCTCGATCTGGCGGTCGAAACGTCCGGCGCGCATCAGCGCCTTGTCGAGGATGTCGGCGCGGTTCGTCGCCGCCAGCACGATCACCCCGGCGTTGGTCTGGAAGCCGTCCATCTCCGTGAGGAGCTGGTTCAGCGTATTTTCACGCTCGTCGTTCCCGGAGAACCCGGCGTTCTTGCCGCGCGCACGCCCGATGGCGTCGATCTCGTCGATGAAGACGATGCACGGGGCCTTCTGCTTGGCCTGCTCGAAGAGGTCGCGCACGCGCGAGGCGCCCACACCGACGAACATCT